>JAIBEL010000043.1 GCA_019459285.1 Rhizobium sp.
AACTCAAACTCACGCCGCTAAATTAATAACGACGCTTCATTCAAGTGTGAGCATTTATGCTAGCTGTCAGACCAACCTAAGTCAGCCCAACTACCGCAACAACACCCACACCTATCGGCTGTAAATTGTTAAAGATCAATCGATTAGCAGCAGGTCTCGCTTTTCGCGTTTCTCGCTGCGTTTCGAGAAGGTGCGCATTCTACAGAGCTAAAACCATCCGTCAACAGTTTCGGCAAATTAATTTTAAATAATTGTGACGCGGGCGAATTTTCGCTTGCCGACCTGCGCCACAACCGTCGCCCCCACCGGCACCGCCGCGCCTTTATCTGCCACGCGTTCGCCGTCCAGCCGCACGCCACCGCCTGCAATCTGACGGATGGCGTCCGAAGTACTCGAGACCAGTCCGGCCTGCTTCAACAGTTGCGGCACCAGCAGAACGCCATCGATCCCGGACAGACTGATTTCAGGCATTTCGTCAGGCAGCACCCCCTTTTGGAAACGCGCCTCGAATTCGGCCAGCGCTTGGACCGCTGCCGCCTGATTGTGAAAGCGCGCCACGATTTCCTGCGCAAACCGCACCTTGATGTCGCGCGGGTTGGCGCCCTCACCCACTTGTCGCCTCCAGCCTTCGATGGTCGAGAGCGGCTCGAACGACAGCAACTGGATGTAGCGCCACATCAGGTCATCGGAAATCGACATCAGCTTGCCGAATATCTCCTGCGGCGGCTCGTTGATTCCAATGTAATTGCCGAGCGACTTCGACATCTTGTTGATGCCATCCGTACCCTCCAGCAGCGGCATGGTCAGGATGCACTGAGGGGCCTGCCCGTGATGCTTTTGCAACTCGCGGCCCATCAGCAGGTTGAACTTCTGGTCAGTGCCGCCCAATTCCACGTCTGCCTTCAGTTCAACCGAGTCGTAGCCCTGGATCAGGGGATACAAAAACTCGTGGATTGCGATCGGTTGCTGGCTGGTGTAACGCTTATGGAAGTCATCCCGCTCCAACATGCGTGCCACGGTATGGGTTGCGGCTAGCCGGATCATGCCGACCGAGCCCAGCTTTTCCATCCACTCCGAATTGAAACGCACCTCGGTCAAGGCCGGGTCAAGGATCTTGAACACCTGCTCCTGATAGGTCTTGGCATTTTCGGCCACCGCTTCTCGAGTCAGAGGCGGGCGCGTGGCGTTTTTGCCCGTAGGGTCGCCGATCATGCCGGTGAAATCCCCTATCAGAAAAATGATTTTGTGCCCCAGCATCTGAAACTGACGCAACTTGTTCAGCAGCACCGTGTGCCCCAGATGCAAATCCGGTGCCGTGGGGTCAAATCCCGCCTTGATCCGCAACGGCCGGCCCGTTTTCAGCTTGTCGACCAGCTCCGTTTCGACCAGCAGTTCGTCCGCCCCACGCTTGATTTCCTGCAACGCATCCTGCATCAAATACCTTTCCAGTACAGGTCAAGTTTGTCCGGACCTGACCGTAAAACATGAATACCATTGCGTTCAACGCGGTGCGCTGAGCACGCAAGCCACTGTTTAGATTGAACAAATATCATCGGGGTCATTTGTGGTAGACTCCCGGATCGATTACGGAAGGGAAACGGTCCATGCCGCTCACCAAACTGAGAATCTTAACCTATCGCATGACGGGAGCGGAACGCCGCTTCAGCCTGCGGACCTTGGTTGCTCTCTCCAGCTTGCCGCTTTTTGGCGTTGTTGCCGCCTTTGGTCTGGCACCCGACACCACCACCACGAATATCACTCCCGAAACAATCACCGAAGCGATCACCCTTCCGTCTTTGGCTGGCGCGGCCAACAGCGGTACGTTTGAACGGGAAACCGTGATCCAGCCGGGCGACACGATCGCCAGCGCGCTGGCCCGGTTAAAAATCGACGCCCTGGAAATCCAGCGCCTGCTGGCTACCGATGCAGTCGGTCAACTGGCAACCAACATACGGGCCGGTAAGCATATTCAAGCAACCACCACGCCGGAGGGCCAGTTGCTGAGTATCCGGTTTGAACGCCACGACGGCCCCGCCTTGACCGTCCTCCATCAAGGCGACAGCTATATCGCGCAGGACAGCAGCGACCAGATCGAAACCCGTGTAGTCATGCGTTCTGGCCATATTGTGTCGTCGCTCTACGGCGCGACCGACAGCGCGGGCATTCCCGACAAGATCGCCGACAAAATGGCCGAAACCTTCTCGACCAGCCTGGACTTCCGCGAGGATCTACGTCGCGGCGACACGTTCTCGGTCATTTACACGGTCAATTACCGCAACGGCGAACCCGTTTCCACCGGCAAGCTGCTGGCGGCCGAATTCGTCAATGCTGGCAAAGTCCATCGCGCGGTGCTGTTCAGCGACACATCCGGACACGAAAGCTATTACACGCCCGAGGGTGAGTCCTTGAAGAAAGGCTTCCTGCGTTCGCCGCTCGAGTTCTCCCGCGTCACCTCCAACTTCAGCAGTTCCCGCATGCACCCTGTGCTGGGTTACGCCCGTGCCCATACCGGTGTCGACTTCGGCGCGCCGACCGGTACCCGCGTCAAGGCCACTGGCGACGCCACTGTGGAGTTCGCTGGACGCAAAGGCGGCTACGGCAACCTCGTCATTCTGCGGCACCAGAACGGCTATGAAACCTACTATGGCCACCTGAGCGCGTTCGCGCCCGGGATTCGCCGTGGCCGCGCCGTCAGCCAGGGCGATATCATCGCCTACGTCGGTGCCACCGGCGTCGCAACCGGCCCGCACCTGCATTACGAGGTCCGGATTGCAGGCACGCCCTACAATCCCTTGTCGGTCAAACTGCCGGGGTCCCCTCCGCTGGCTGCTGCACAGCGTGCCCGCTTCCTGCAGCAGACTGCAAACTGGTCTGACAAACTCGGGCTTCTGCGCGGCACCAATCTTGCCGCACTCGATTGAACCCAGGGCATACGCATGAGGCCGAACACTATGTCGGCCTCATGTCCGGCACCAGCCTGGATGGTGTCGACGCAGTTCTCGCCGAAATAGGGCTTGCCGGCCAAGTCCGGCTCCTTCACTCCCATTACCTGCCTTACCCGGATGCTCTGCGCACACGGCTATTGGCACTGCATACGCCGCAACCCGACGAGATCCACCTCGCCGCCTTCGCCGCTAATGAATTGGCGCGCCTGTACGCGGACACGGTCAAGTCGCTCCTTGACGGCTTCACCGCCGGCAGGGTGCGGGCAATCGGCTGCCACGGCCAGACCCTGCGCCACCGCCCAGCGGACGGCTACACGCTGCAGATTGGCAATGCGGCCCTACTGGCCGAGCTCACCGGGATCGCGGTGGTTGCCGACTTCCGCAGCCGCGACATTGCGGCGGGTGGACAGGGGGCGCCGCTGGTTCCTGCCTTTCACGCCCAGGTCCTGAGACACCCGGGGGCCCACCGGGTCATCGCGAATATCGGCGGTATCGCCAACATCACCGACTTGCCAGTGAACAGTTCCGTGCGTGGCTGGGACACCGGTCCCGGCAACATGCTGCTGGATGCCTGGATCAAGCGCCACAGCGGCGTCCATTACGACCGTGATGGCGCCTGGGCCGCCAGCGGAAGCGTTCACTCCGGCCTGCTGACGGTATTGATGAGGCACGCCTACCTGCAGCTCCCCCCACCCAAGAGCGCAGGACGCGAACAGTTCAATCTGGACTGGCTGGACGCCAGCCTAAGCAGTCTGGATGAAGCGCTCGCGCCACCCGACGTGCAGGCCACCCTGCTCGAATTCACCGCCATGAGCCTCGCTGACGCAGTCAACCGCGAATGCACAGGCGCGCAGGAACTCTATGTCTGCGGCGGCGGGGCACATAACAGGGCGCTGATGCAACGCATCGGCGCCCACCTGCCAGGCATCCGGGTGGCAACCACCGCCACGCTGGGCTTCGACCCAGACTGGGTTGAAGCGCTCGCTTTCGCCTGGCTGGCAAGGCAGGCGCTGCATCATGCGCCAGGCAATCTGCCTGCGGTCACCGGCGCGCGCGGGGAGCGTGTCCTGGGGGCGATTTACCCGGCCTGAAACCCGTACCAGAAAAAAAAAGCGGCCAAGGCCGCGATGTCCTAATGAAAAAAAGCGGCCTTGGCCGCTTTTTTTTGCTTTGGAAGAACTTAGGCCGAGAACGACGAGCCGCAGCCGCAGGTGGTGGTGGCGTTCGGGTTCTTGATCACGAACTGCGCGCCTTCCAGACCTTCCGAATAATCGATTTCAGCGCCCGCCAGATACTGGAAGCTCATCGAATCGACCAGCAGGGTGACGCCGTTTTTCACCATCACGGTGTCATCGGCATTCTGCGCTTCATCGAAGGTAAAGCCGTACTGGAAGCCCGAACAGCCGCCACCCGACACGAACACACGCAGTTTCAGATCGGGGTTGCCTTCCTCGTCGATCAGGTTTTTAACTTTGCTGGCCGCGCTATCGGTGAAGATCAGCGGGACTTCCATTTCGGTTGCTGCATTCATGATGATGCTCCTTGAAAACGTGTGAGGTGATTATCCGCATCACCCGGCTTGCGTCAAGCAAAGACCCTGCTGGGGCCGCGGAGTTCCGCCAGCTAGGGCAGCATGCCTACATCGCCCAGCGCCATATCTTCAGGCAAATCGAACAGGATGTTCATGTTCTGCACCGCCTGTCCCGCCGCGCCTTTGACCAGATTGTCGATCACCGACAGCACCACCACGGTGTCGCCGCCCTGCGGCCGATGCACCGCAATGCGACAGACGTTGGCACCGCGGACTGAGCGGGTTTCCGGATGCGCGCCGGCCGGCATCACGTCGACAAAGGCCTCGCCGGCATAGCGCTTCTCGTACAGGGCCTGCAGGTCGATGTCGCCGCTGATGCGAGCGTAGAGGGTGGCATGGATGCCACGAATCAGCGGCGTCAGGTGCGGCACGAAGGTGAAGTCCACCGCCTTGCCGGCAAAGCTGTCCAGCCCTTGCTTGATTTCCGGCCAGTGGCGATGGCCACCGACAGCGTAGGCCTTGAAGTTGTCGGCCGCCTCAGCAAACAGGATATGGGTTTCCGGCTTACGCCCTGCGCCCGACACGCCCGACTTGGCATCCGCCACCAGGAAGCCGGTGTCGACCGCGCCGGCCTCCAGCAGCGGCAGAAAACCCAGTTGCACTGCCGTCGGATAGCAGCCTGGGTTGGCGATCAGCCGCGCACCCCTGATCTTGTCGCGATTGATCTCGGGCAAGCCATACACCGCCTCGGCGACCAGGTCGGGACAGGCGTGCTCCATCTTGTACCACTTCTCCCACACCGCGATGTCCTTGATGCGGAAATCGGCCGCCAGGTCGATCACCTTGACGCCGGCGTCGAGCAGCGCGCGCGTCTGTTGCATCGCTACCCCGTTGGGGGTAGCGAAGAACACCACGTCGCAGTTTTCCAGCCCGGCTTCTTCCGGTGTGGAAAACGCCAGCTTCACCCGGCCGCGCAGGTTGGGGAACATGTCGGCCACCGGCATGCCGGCTTCCTTGCGGGACGTAATCGCCTTCAGTTCCACCTGTGGATGGCGCGCCAGCAGGCGCAGCAGTTCGACCCCGGTGTAACCCGTTCCGCCGACGATACCGACTTTGATCATGGTGTTTTTCCTTGCGAAGAATGCGCCCGATTAAGGAGGCGAAGAATGACTTAATTGTAAGACACGCGCGCTGACAGACATAAAAAAAGCCGCCCGGAAAAGGCGGCTTTCTTGCCAAACAGTCGGAGCAATTAACGCTTGGAGAACTGCTTGCGGCGACGCGCCTTGTGGAAACCGACCTTCTTGCGCTCGACTTCGCGTGCATCGCGGGTCACCAGACCGGCGGCCTTCAGCGTGGGCTTCATTTCGGCATCCAGATCGATCAGCGCACGGGTGATGCCATGGCGCACCGCACCGGCCTGGCCCGATTCGCCGCCACCCGAGACGTTGACCATGATGTCGAAGCGGCTCAGATTGTCCGTCAGCGCCAAAGGCTGACGCACGATCATGCGACCGGTTTCGCGCGAGAAATACTCATCCACCGGCTTGTCATTGACGACGATCTTGCCGCTACCGGCCTTGATGAATACACGGGCAACCGACGATTTACGACGTCCCGTACCGTAGTTGTAATTACCAATCATGATGCGGCCTTAACGTTGAGGTCGAGGGGCTGGGGCTGTTGGGCTTCGTGCGGATGGTCCGCGCCCGCGTAGATTTTCATTTTCTTGATCATGGCGTAGCCAAGCGGGCCCTTGGGCAGCATGCCCTTGACCGCTTTTTCCAGCGCACGACCCGGGAAACGCTCCTGCATCTTGTCGAAGTTCGTTTCGTAGATGCCGCCGGGGTAACCGGAGTGGCGATAGTATTTCTTGTCGAGGCCCTTGTTGCCGGTCACGACCATCTTGCTGGCGTTGACCACCACGATGTAGTCACCGGTGTCGACGTGAGGCGTGAACTCGGGCTTGTGCTTGCCGCGCAGACGGCGGGCAATCTCGGAAGCCAGGCGACCCAGCACTTTGTTATCGGCGTCAACCACGAACCAGTCGCGTTTGACTTCATGCGTTTTAGCGGAAAAGGTTTTCATGACCCAACCTCTGCACAGAGGACAATCTCGGAAAGCCGGGCATTTTAACCGCCCATCCGGAACAAAGTCAAACACTGTCTGCGGACAGCCCGCCGGACTGACATACAATCCCCGCATGACCGCCTGGCTTGCCACCAACCTGATCGCCCTGGCCTTGCTGCCTCCATTGTCGCTGGTGATCCTGCTGGTCGTCGGGCTTATTGTCCATCGTCGTCACCCCCGCCTGGCCATGTCTCTTATCCTGCTGTCCACCACTGCACTCTATGCCCTGTCCACCCCTTGGGTGGGTGGCCTGTTGCAAAAAAGCCTGGAAATCAGCACCCCGATCATCCCGAGCCAACTGCAGGCCGCCGAGGCCATTGTCGTCCTCGGCGGCGGGCGGCGGCACGATGCAGCCGAGTATGGCAGCGACACGCTCAACGGCCTCAGCCTGGAACGCCTGCGCTACGCCGCCTTTCTCCACCGTAGCAGCCACCTGCCCATCCTGGTCACCGGCGGCAAACCCGGCGGCGGCACCTTATCCGAAGGTCGCATCATGCAGCACATCCTGCAAAACGAATACGCCACCTCGCCTCAGTGGGTCGAAGACGCTGCGCTCACCACCTGGGACAACGCCCGCCTGTCAGCCCGGCTGCTGCGCAGTGCCGGCGTTCGACGTATCGTCCTGGTCACCCATGCCTGGCATCTGCGGCGCGCCGTCCCGTTGTTCGAAGCCCAGGGGCTCAACGTCATTCCTGCCGGCATCCAGTTTTCCAGCACGCGACTCGACTCCATTCTCGACATCCTGCCCACGCCTGCCGGCCTGCGTGACAGCACCTTCGCCCTGCACGAATGGCTCGGCATTTTGTGGTACAAACTCCGGGCCAATTTCTAACAAACCCCGTTCGCCCTGAGCCTGTCGAAGGGCAACGGTCCTTAATTGAAGGAACCCCATGAAAGCCCGCGTCAAACTCATCGAAGGCGTCAGTTTCGTCGGCCAGAGCGAATCCGGCCACAGCGTCGTCATGGACGGCCCACCCGATTCGGGCGGCAAGAACCTCGGCGTGCGGCCAATGGAAATGCTGCTGCTTGGGCTGGGCGGCTGCTCCGCGTTCGACGTCGTCCACATCCTACGCAAGAGCCGCCAAGCCGTCACCGACTGCGTCGCTGACCTGTCCGCCGTACGGGCCGACACCGACCCCAAGGTATTCACCAAAATCCACGTCCATTTCACCGTCACGGGCAAGGCGCTCGATCCCAAGCGCGTCGAACAGGCCGTGAAACTCTCCGCCGAGAAATACTGCTCGGCCTCGATCATGCTCGGCAAGGTGGCCGAGATCACGCACGATTTCGAGGTGGTGGAAGACTGATCGCCTACATCTGGCCGCTAGAGTCACTTTTCTTCATTGCACCACACCTGCCACATTCCCCGTAAGGCCTGTTCAAAATGGCGCGCGAAGCGCGGCGCATCGAACAAGGGCGATGCAAGCACTTGATTTCGCAGCCGTGTACGCAGGGCTGCGAGGTGTTCTAAATCGCGCGCATAGGCCGCAGCCTTCTCCACATAGTCATCTCTGTTCTCCGCTATCCACTCGGGTAGTCCAGCATTGGTCAGGATGGTTTCCCCTTGATGGCCAAGGAACCGATCTCCCTTCAAAACCAGGGTGGGCACTCCCATCCATAGCCCCTCCATCGTGGTAGTGATACCTGGGTACGGAAAGGTATCCAGAGCAATATCTACCTGCTGGTAGGCACAAAAATGCTCCTGACGGCTAGCGCGCAATCCTTCCATCTGCAAACGGTCGGCCCCAACCCCAAACCTTGCAAAGCGTTCAATCACTGCCTTACGCACATCATCCCCAGCCAAGGCTTTGCTTTTCAGGAATAAACGGCTACCAGGGATGGCTTGTAGCAATTGCGCCCAACAGGCCACTACCGGATCACCTACTTTGCTCAAATTATTGAAGCTTCCGAACGTCACATAGCCGTTGCTCAATGCGGGTAAGCGCCCCACCTCGACCATAGTCTCCGGCGGCGAGAAGCAGATATAACTCTCAGGCAGGTGCCAAGGGGTCTCGGTGAACTGGTCTGCCTCTCCCAGAGGAAGCACGTAGGGATCGGCGAGAAGGTAATCCATCGCCTCAAGCCCTGTGGTGCCCAAGTATCCCAACCACGTCACCTGAACCGGTGCCGGCTTCCAGGCGAAAACGGGTAACCGGTTGTGTGCCGTGTGCCCTGCCAGATCAATGAGAATATCGATACCATCCGTTCGGATTTGATTGGCGAGCATCTCATCCGTCACCCCGATCGGCGAAGCAACGTACCAATGCGGGATGGAACGGCGTAGGCGTTGGTTCAGCTCACCCTTGCGCTTGAAGGTTTCATAAGCAAACAATTCGACGCTAGCCGCATCGAGGTTTTCCACGACTCCCTCCAGAAAATATCCCACCGGATGCTCACCGAAGTCCCCCGACACCAACCCAATGCGAAGTCGCCGGTCCGGTATGGGCGTATTGTGGTGATGCACGAACGGCACGACTTGGCTCGCCATCTTCTCGCCATAAGCCCGCGCCTCTGCCAGCTCTGTCCCCGCTCCCCCTGTCTGCCGATAATTAAGCATGAAAAGCAGACCGCTCCACATGCCTGGGTCGTCGGCAACCACACGTAAACCATCACGATAAACCCCTACTGCCTCGCCGGTCCGCCCCATCCTTCCCAGGCAGTCGGCAAGCTTGTGATAGGGTTCGACGAATTCAGGCTGCAGTTGAATGGCATGTCGATAGGCTGCGACGGATTCCTCATTGCGTCCCGCAGATTGCAGTGCAATCCCCAGTTGCGTATGGGCCCTGGCCACAGAGGGGAACCGTTCCACGGTCTTGCGGAAAACCGCGATCGCCTCGTCGAAACGCTTCAGGCGCCTGAGCACATTGCCTGCACCATAGTGAGCCTCAACAAGACCCGGCTGCAGTTCCATCACCCTTCGGTAGGCCGCGAGCGCTTCATCCAGTTCGCCCAGATCGCTCAGGGCATTGCCCAGATTCAGAGACGCCTCGGCGAAATCGGGCTTCAGTTGCAGCGCCCTACGATAGACGGCGAGCGCAGCCTCGGGACGGCCAAGTTCCCAAAGTACATTGCCGAGATTGCTGTGCGCCTCAGCCAGATCCGGATTCTGTTCCAGCGCATCCTGATACGCCATGGCCGCTTCTTCATAACATCTAAGCGCACTCAATGCGCTGCCGAGATTGACCATGGCATCGATCAAGCCAGGTTTAAGCTCAAGTGCACACCGGCAGGCAGCTAGCGCTTCCTCAGCCTGCCCCAGTTCCAGCAACCCTAGGGCGACGGCATTATGTGCCTCGGCGACAGCAGGCGCGAGTTCCCGTACCCGGCGAAAAGCGCCCAGCGACTCGTCGATACGCCCTTGTGCCTTGAATGCATGAGCGAGATTGTATTGCGCCTCGGCCATACCCGGCTGTAACGCCAGCGCGCGGCGGCAATAGCGCTCGGCCTCCTTGTGCCGCCCCAACTCCAGCGCATTGCGTCCGGCATGGGCCCAGATTTCCGCGTGACTGGAATCCAGCGCAAGGCTATGCTCAAAGCAGCGGGCAGCCTCCTGACGCTCACCTAATGCATTCTGACAGGCTGCCAGAACGGACCAGACGGGCGCCTGGCCCGACAACAGTATGCTCGCCCGTTCCAGAGCTTGCCGTGCCGCCTGCAACCGCCCTTGTGCCAGATAGCCCTGACCTAGAAGATACCAGACCCCGCCGGCGCCCGGCTGACGTGCAAGAAAAGTCTGAGCCGACGCCTCCAACTCGGCATAACGACCTGCCTGGAATAGCGCCTGCAAGCGATTGGTGTCTGCCTCGAATGGGTTCATACGAAGGATTCCATACAAGTGGGATACAGGCCCAAGATTGAAAGTGGCCCAGGCAGGGGCGCCATTATAAGCAGAGTGGCACTCGCGACACGCAAAAAAACGGGCCCCCGAAGGAGCCCGTTCAGTACAACTAAGTGGCTTGAGCCAGATTAGAAGTTGTGGACCACACCCATCGAGAAGCCGGTGGGATTGGCGCCAGCAGTAGCGTTAGCCCCCGAATAGGGGTTGTCGCCATGGCCGCCGCCGAAGGCGGAGAAAGCGGCGCCGCTGTCGTTGTCGGTAGCAGCATAGGCAAACTGCAGCTTGGTGCGCTTGGACAGGCTGTAGTCCGCGCCAATGGCGTACATTTGAGCGCCAGTGTTGCTGACGCTGTTCAGGTCGCCAGCGTCATAGTACTGGGCCTTGAGCAGGATGTTACCCATGTTGTAGCCGGCACCCAGACCCCAGACCTTGCGGTCGGCGCCGTTTATGCCAGCAATGTCGTCAGCTTTCTGATACAGGCCGGTGAACTTGAAGTTGCCGATGGCATAACCAGCCGCCAAGCGCAAGACTTTCTCGTCGCTCAGCGCAGCGTTCGCGTTGCTAAGGTTGTGCGTCTCATACCCCAGACCCAGCATCAGGGGGCCATTCTCGTAGTTACCGGCAGCTGCCCAGCCGTCGACGCTATTGTCGGTCGCGTCGCCCGACGCTGTGCCAGATACAGCGGCAGTAGTATTCATGTTGCTAAAATAAGCCACCGTGCCGGACAAACCGCTCATGCTCGGCGTGGTGTAGGCAACCTGGTTGTTGGGACGGGTGTCGAAGCCCGCGCTATTAGTACCACCCACAGAGGTGAGGTTACGCGAGTCACCAATCTGGTTGCCGAAGAAATCCGTCTTGCGGCTCAGCATCTTGACCGGAGATTCGTTCTTGCCGAGGATCACGGTACCGAAACCGCCGCCCAGGCCGACGAAGGTGTTGCCGGAGCTGACGCCGTCAGGGGCGCCGCCGTTGGTGGAATCGGTGTTGCCCGTGCCGCCGGTGCTGAAGTAGGTCTGGATCTGCCAGAGGGCCTTCAGGCCGCCGCCCAGATCTTCGCTACCCTTGAAGATGATGTTCGACGCGTTGCTGGAGACGCCGACGTTGCCGCCGTTGGTAACCGTGTCGGAATCCAGGTAGTCGACCGACAGGTTCAGTTGGCCGCTGATGTCGACGTTGGATGTCGCAGCGAAGGCGGGAGCGGCAAAGGCGGAAGCCAGTGCCAGCGCGATCAGTTTCTTTTGCATTGCAAATCTCCTATTAGAAAATGTTTGAAAGCTCTGCAGAGCTGTCCTGCACAGGCAGGTGCCAGGGGACGAGGTCGATTATCCAGACTCCGTCCCCGCCGACAAGAAAAGCTGTTGTTTTTTCTGTCACACAGACCGAAAAGTGTTGTTTTGTTGCATCAGCGCAACGGATGGCGTGGCGCAAAGCCTGTGTATATTGGCGCAGTCATGGCGAAGCGCCCATGGCTACAATAAGCCAACCCACCCACCTCACCGGAGAAAGCCATGCGCTGGGAAAACGGCCGCCGTAGCGACAACATCGAAGACCGGCGCGGCATGCGCGTGAATGGCCGCGGGCTGGCCGGCGGCGGCATCGGGGCAATCATCCTGGCGCTGGTGGCGATGTATTTCGGCGTGGATCCGTCGGTGATCCTGAATCAGACGGGCAGTCTGGCGCCGCCACAGGAAACGCACCAGTCTGTCCCGTCCAGCCCGGAAGAGGACAAGCTGAAGGATTTCGTGTCGGTGGTCCTGGCCGATACGGAAGATGTGTGGAGCGCGTTGTTCAAGGAGTCAGGCAAGCCCTACCCGCCGCCCACGCTGGTGTTGTATTCCGGCGCGGTGCAGTCGGCATGCGGGTTCGCCGAAGCGGCGATGGGGCCGTTCTACTGCCCGGGCGACCACAAGCTGTACCTCGACATGCGCTTCTTCAACGACCTGGCCAAACGCCACGATGCGCCCGGCGATTTCGCGCAGGCTTATGTGGTGGCGCACGAAGTCGGTCACCACGTGCAGACCTTGCTGGGCATCTCGGACAAGGTCAACGCAGCGCGCCGCCGCGCAAGCGAAGCCGCCGGCAACGCGCTGCAGGTGCGGATGGAACTGCAGGCCGACTGCTTTGCCGGCGTGTGGGCCTACCACGCCAACCAGGCGCGGCATGCTCTGGAGCCGGGCGACACCGAGGAGGCGCTCGCTGCCGCAGCCGGGGTGGGCGACGACCGCCTGCAGCAACAAGCGCGGGGGGTCGTAGTGCCGGAATCCTTCACCCACGGTTCGTCGGCCCAGCGGATGCGCTGGTTCAGCCGCGGCATGCAGGGCGGCGATCCGGGGCAGTGCGACACCTTCCAGGCGGCCCGGCTGTAAACCGAACGCGCCATGCACATCTGGGTGGACGCCGACGCCTGTCCGGCCGTGATCAAGGACATCCTGTTCCGCACAGCAGAACGGATGCACGTACCCCTGACACTGGTGGCCAACCGTCTGCTGCGCGTACCGCCTTCACCTTATATACGCGCGCGGCAGGTACCGATGGGTTTCGACGTGGCCGACCGCCACATCGTGGAAGAGGTCGCGGAAGGCGATCTGGTGATCACCGCGGACATTCCGCTGGCGGCTGCGCTGATCGAGAAAGGGACGTTCGTCCTGTCGCCGCGGGGCGAGTGCCATAGCGCCGAAAACATCCGCGAACGGCTGGGACTGCGCGATTTCATGGAAGGCCTGCGCGGCGCCGGGGTGGACATTGGCGGGCCGGCTGCGCTGTCGCCGGCGGACCGACAGGCGTTTGCCCGGCAACTCGACCGCTTTCTGGCGCGGCAGCGCAGCTAGGGAAGCACGGAACACCCGTCCTTCGACAAGCTCAGGACGAACGGAATCAACTTGTTCAGCGTTCCCTAGGTGAGCCGCCCGGCGCCAGCCAGGCCCACCATCAGCCGCACGCCGCCGTATGCCAGCCAGGACATCATGCGCCGCAGCCAGGAACGGCGCTGCCAGTCGGCCGGGTCGAGCACAACGGACTGGTCGAGCGCCTGCTGCAGGCGCTGTCGCAGGTCGTGCGCAAATCCCGCATCGTCGACGACGAGATTCGCCTCGCGCGCCAGCAACAAGCTGAACGGATCGATATTGCTGGAGCCCACGGTCGCCCAATGGCCGTCGACCACGGCCACCTTGGCATGCAGTTCACTCGCCTTGAATTCGTAAATATTCACGCCGGCGGCGAGCAGGTCGCGGTAGAGCGCGCGTGCGGCGGTTTGAAAAAAAGGATGGTCGGTGTGTCCCTGCACCAGCAGGTGAACCGGCACGCCGCGCGCGGCGGCCTTTTTAAGCAGCTTCCTGAACCGGCGTCCCGGCAGGAAGTAGGCATTGGCGATGACGATTTCATCGCGCGCCAGCGCCAGCGCGGCAAGATAGACACGCTCGATGTCGCGGCGGTGGGCGAAATTGTCGCGCACCACGAAGGCGGCACGCACGTGGCCATCGGTCGGCCAGGAAGCTTCGATGGCGGCCGTGCGCCCGCGTCCCTGCAACTGCGTGAAGGCCACCAGCCGCCATAGATGGCGGACGCTCCGGTGGATGGGGACAAGCAACGGCCCGCGCACTTCCACGCTGTAGTCGAGCCGCGGCGCCGCGAGATGTTCCGGCTCGAAATCGTCGATGAGATTCATGCCGCCGATGAAGGCAATGCGGGCATCGATCACCGCCAGCTTGCGATGCAGCCGCCGCAGGCTCCTCGGATTGGAACGCCAGCCGCTGCCTACCAAAGGACGATAGGCCCGCATACTGACGCCGGCTGTTTTCAGTGCGTCGAGCCAGTCGGCCGGCAGGTCGCGCGAGCCCACGCCATCGATCAGCACACGCACTTGCACGCCGCGCCGCGCCGCGCCGATCAGGGCATCGCGCACGGCAGCGGTACAGGAATCCGCGTTGAAAATGTAGGTTTCGAGGTGGATCTCGTCGCGTGCGGCTTCGATCGCGGCGATCAATGCCGGAAAGAATTCGGCCCCGCTTTGCAGCAGGCGCAACTGGTTACCGGAAACCGGCTCGACGCCACGAAAGAAGGATGGGTTTAAACGGTTGCGCGCGGTCATCAGGCCGGGCTGAGCGAGGCGGTCAGGGCGGCGTGGTCGGAAATGCGATGCCAGGCGTTGCCGGTATGAACCTGGGCCGCCTGGATACTGAAGCGCCGCACATAGATGCGATCAAGCTGGAACATGGGCAAGATGGAAGGGTAACTGCGCGCCGACTTGCCGTGGTGGGTCTCGAACACCTCGACCAAACCCAGTTCGTCCTCGAAAAACCGTCCCGTACGCACCAGCCAGTCGTTGAAATCGCCTGCCAGGATCAAGGGCGCATTGTCCGGCACCATGGCCCGCACGCGCGCGACGATCATCGCCAGCTGGCGCTTGCGCCCGCGTTCGGTCAGGCCGAGATGCACGTTGATGCAGTGCACCGGCACGTCAATGCCCGGCACTTCGACCTCGCAATGCAGCATGCCGCGGCTCTCGAACGCATGGGCGGAGATGTCCTCGTTCTCCCAAGTGAGAATCTTGTAGCGCGACAGGATGGCATTGCCGTGGTGGCCGGTGTCGTAGATACAGTTCTTGCCATAGGCGAAATCGGTATAGACCTGGCCGGCCAGAAACTCATGCTGGGGCCGGTTGGGCCAGTGCTGGAAACGGCTGGCGCGCAATCCATGACTGCCCTGCACCTCCTGCAAAAACACGATATCGGTTCCCAGCGTGCCGAGACGGTCACGCAGTTCATGCACCGTCAGGCGCCGGTTGAATTGCGACAAGCCCTTATGGATGTTGTAACTGGCGATATGCAGCGGAGAGACCATGAATTCATTATAGGCGCGTGGGCAGCAGGCGAACCGCCGCTGCATTGCTGGATGAGAAACAGCGTTCAGCCGCCGCGTCCCATGGCAGCCACACATAGCGCAAATGCTCGCGTGGCGCCAGCGCCACCGGCAACGGCCTGGGCAGACGCAGGCCGAACACGTGCTCGGTATTGTGCATTACGCCTGGCGCATAGCGATGGCGCCAGCGCTCGTAAATCTCGTAGCGGGTTTCGATGTCCCAGGGGGTCAATTCGAACTGGCTGGCGTCGAGCCCGGTTTCCTCGCGCACCTCACGGATCGCGGTCTGCTCCAGGGTCTCGCCTTCATCCTGCGAGCCTGTCACCGATTGCCAAAAGCCCGGTGCATCGGCGCGTTCCATCAGCAGTACCTGACCGTCCTGCGTGTAGATGACGACCAGCACCGAGACGGGGATTTTATGCACGATCAAACGATGCGGGCGTTGAGCGGAATGCCGGTCGCCAGAATGGCGATCAAACGGTCGATATTGGGGTGCCTGCCGGGATGGCGGCTGGCGTCCTCGGTATGTTCGGCGAAAATCGCCAGGGCTTCTGCCGCGGCCTCGGCATTGATCATGCCGTATTGCTGCAGAAGGTAGGCATATACCCGGAACGACCCGGCGGTGCCGGGCGCGTTGGCGATCGTCGCGACCTCGGCGCCGGCGGAGTCGCTCAATACCAGTTTCTCGCCCGAGAACTCGGGCAGGGCTTTCAGGGTGTCGGCGAATTTCATCCCGCCGCCTTCTCCGTGGGCGCGGTGTTGCGCAGCCGGATGTGCAGTTCGCGCAGCTGCTTTTCATCCACCACATTAGGCGCGTTGGTCATCAGGCAGGAGGCGCGCTGGGTCTTGGGGAAGGCGATGACATCGCGGATCGACTCGGCGCCGGTCATCAGCGTGACCAATCGATCCAGCCCGAACGCCAAGCCGCCGTGTGGCGGGGCGCCATACTGCAGCGCGTCGAGCAGGAAGCCGAACTTCTCGCGGCGTTCTTCCTCGCCGATGTTCAGCGCGGCGAACACCTTTTCCTGCACATTCTGCTGGTGGATACGCACCGAGCCACCACCGACCTCCCAGCCGTTCAACACCATGTCGTAGGCCTTGGACAGGCAGCGGCCCGGATCCGTGGCGAGCCATTCTTCGTGGCCGTCCTTCGGCGCGGTGAAAGGATGGTGCAGCGCGTCCCAACGGTTCTCGTCTTCGTTGTATTCGAACATGGGGAAGTCGACCACCCACAGCGGCGCCCAGGCGCGGCCGTCGACGTGGCCCTTCTCGTGGCCGATTTTCAGCCGCAGCGCGCCAAGTGCGTCGTTGACCACCTTGGCGCGGTCGGCGCCGAAGAAAATCAGGTCGCCATTCGCCGCCCCGGTGCGTTCCATCACCGTGCGCAGCGCAGCTTCGGAGAGGTTCTTGACGATGGGCGACTGCAGGCCGGCTTCGTTCAACTGGCTGACGTCGTTGACCTTGATGTAGGCCAGGCCCTTGGCGCCGTAGATCTTGACGAATTCGGTGTAGCCGTCGATCTCGCTGCGGCTCAGAGCTGCGCCACCGGGAATGCGCAGGGCGGCGACGCGGCCTTTCGGATCGTTGGCCGGGCCGGAGAACACCTTGAAGGCAACATCTTTCATCGCATCGCCGACGTCGACGATTTCCAGCGTCACCCGCATGTCGGGCTTGTCGGAGCCGTAGCGGTGCATCGCTTCGGCGTAGGTCATGCGCGGGAAGGCGGCGGGCAGGTCGATGTCCTGTGCCTTCTTCATCATGTCGCGGATCATGCCCTCGACCAGGTGCATGATCTCTTCTTCGCCCATGAAGGAGGTTTCCAGGTCGACCTGGGTGAACTCGGGCTGACGGTCGGCGCGCAGGTCTTCGTCGCGGAAGCACTTGGTGATCTGGAAGTAGCGGTCGACGCCGGCCACCATCAGGAGCTGCTTGAAGAGTTGTGGCGACTGCGGCAGCGCGTAGAACATGCCGTCGTGCACGCGGCTCGGCACCAGGTAGTCGCGCGCGCCTTCCGGGGTGGAGCGGGTCAACATCGGCGTTTCGACCTCCATGAAGCCGTGGACATCGAGGTAGTCGCGCATGATTTTCGACACACGGTAGCGCAGCTTGAGATTCTTCTGCATCGGCTCGCGGCGCAGGTCGAGGTAGCGGTACTGCAGGCGGATGTTCTCGTTGATGGTGTCGTCGTCGATCTGGAACGGCGGCGTCAGCGAGGGGTTCAGCACGTCCAGTTTTTTGGTCAGCAATTCGACCATGCCGGTCGTCATGTTGGGGTTCTCGGTGCCGGCGGGACGCGGCCGCACCAGGCCCTCGATCTTCAGTACGAACTCGGAACGTACGTCTTCGGCCAGCTTGAAGGCCTCAGGGGTATCGGGATCGATCACCACCTGCATCATGCCTTCGCGGTCGCGCAGGTCGATGAAGATGACGCCGCCGTGGTCGCGCCGGCGGTGCGCCCAGCCGCACAAGGTGACGGTGTTGCCGATGTCGGCGGCCGTGACGGCGCCGCAGTAATGTGTACGCATAGTGGTTTTCCTAGTGACTGCCCCGCCCCGACTCGCTGGAGGCGACGCCCATCGAGACGATGTATTTCAATGCGCGGTCGACCGGCATATCCAGCTCGACGACCTCGCTTTTTTTTACATAAAAATAAAATCCGTTGACCGGGCTCGGCGTGGTGGGAATGAACACCGCGACGTGTTCCTCCGGCAGCATGCGCGCCACTTCATCCGGCAGATTGGTCTGAAACGCCAGCGACCACGCCTGCGGATGCGGGTAACGCACCAGCAGCACTTTGCGGAAGGCATGGCCGCTGCCCGACAAAAGCGTGTCGGACACCTGCTTGACGCTGCCGTAGATGGTTTTCACCACCGGGATGCGGGTCAATTGCCGCTCCCAGAAGTCGATGATCTTCTGCCCGAAGAAATTGGCGCCGAATACGCCGGTCAGCATAATGATCAGCAACGTCAGGATCACGCCCAGGCCAGGAATCCGCATCCCCAGCCAGGCCTCGGGCTGCCATGTGGCCGGCAGCACCAATAGGCTCTGATCCATGGTGCCGATCAGCAGATCGAGCACCCACAGGGTGATTCCCAGCGGCACCCAGATCAGCAGGCCGGTAATGAAATAACGCTTCATACGTGCAATTCAATCGAAAACGAAGAAGCGGACGGCTCGCACCGTCCGCTTCCCGGTTTCCAGCCTCCTCAGTTACACGCCGGACACGCGCCGGTGCCGCAGGCGGGCGAAGGCGCCTCGACCTTCGTTTCCGCAGGTTTGTCGCCGCCTTTGAAATCGGTGGCGTACCAGCCGGTCCCCTTCAGTGCGAAACCGGCCGCCGTCACCTGCTTGGCATAGGCGGCCTGGCCGCAGGAGGGACACACCGTCAGCGGCGTATCGGACACTTTCTGCATTTCATCCTGGGCGAAACCGCAGGAAGCACATTTGTAGGCATAAATCGGCATAAAAATTCTCCGACAATCAAGAAGTTGCGGAATTATACCCAGATGGACACAAGTCCCCAAACAGTGGGGGCCAATCCCCCGCAGGCCCATCCGGCCAGGCCCCCGGAACAGCCCGTCACCAGCCCAGACTGAGGCTGCCATAGACGCGGCGGCTGAAAATATTGGTATCGCGAAACTCCTGGTAATTGCCGAGCAGGCTCTGCCCGACCACCGATGCTTCGATGTCGCGTCCCTGCCATTTCCAGCGCCGCGCCACACGCAGGTCCATGCGATTGTAGGCGGCGGTGAGGTCGCCTTCGGACAGCCATTTCATGGCATCGCTGCGCCACACGCCCATACTCGTTTCCCAGCCATGATCCAGACGATAGCTGGCAAGCAGGCCCCAGGTGTTGCGCGGCGCGGAGACGGGGACGTCCTTGTTGAAATTGATGACGTTGTGGATGCCAGCCCCCCCAAAATGCGCCTCCAGGAACACGCGTGAATAGTGCGCGCTCAGATCGAGCGCATGCACGGGCCGCCAACGCAGCTGGAGCTCGCCGCCGTGGGATCTGGCGCTGCCGATATTGGCATACTTGAATTCGTTGGGCCGGATACCGCCATCATCCGAAGGGTCGAAGTCGTACTTGTCCTGGCCGATGAAGTCGTCGATCTTGTCCTGGAACAGCCGCACATCCATTTCGAGCCGGGCCGGATGCCAGAATCCCACATAGGCAATCTCGCGCGATAGGACCCGTTCGGGCGCAAGGCCGTCAGACGGCACCGTTACCACATCGGCCACGGTGCCGGATTGCAACACATAAACCTGGTTGCCTTTCTCCTCGAAGAACGTGGGCGAACGATAGGCACGCGAAATCCCCAGGCGGATGACGTGCCCGGGCGTCAGGGTGAAATTGGCTGCGACACGCGGAGAAACATCGATGCCCGTAAAGTAATGGTGTTCCAGCATGGCCCCGCCCTGCAACAGCACACGCTCATGCGGGCGCCACTCCAGATTGCCGAACACGCGCGCAAGGTTGCCGCTCCATTGCCTGCCGGAATTGTAATTCTGCGGACTGGTGACGGTTTCCTGGCGTACTTCACCCCCCCACACCCCGCGCAGATTGGGGCGCCATTGCTCGTTCACCTGCAGCTCGATGTTGCTGCGTGTCTGCAACAGATACTGGTCGACATTCACCGCGCCGATACCCAGAGCGGTCAAATCCGCCTGCGCGTTGGCATCGAAGCGGTTCTGGGCGTAGTAGGCCTGCAACCGCCACTCGCGGCGCGCGGACTCCACTTTGTGATAGGCCAGTTGCAGATACATCGCCCGTGCGTCCTGCTGCTGGGGCTCCAGGATGGCGGTCGGACTGACGACGCTCCGACCAGCGTTCCAGTTGCCCTGGGACAGGCCGAACTGCGCCATCGCATCGGAATTCGCGGATAGTTGCCAATCCATGCGCCCATTGAGGAAAGAGGTCTTGCTGGACTCGTAGTACTGTCCGTTGTCGCCGGCCCCGTCAGCTATCTTGTTGGTGATGTCACGCTCGAAGCGATCGCGTTGCTGGGTCGAGGCGGTCAGGCGATAGCGCAATGCGCCGTCGCCCCCGCCATGACGAACCGTCGCGCCGCGCATGCCCTGTTCGCCAATCTGCAAGGAAACGAATTCACCCGGCACCTGCGCCGCCATCTTGGTGATGATGTTGATGACCGCCGCGAAAGCATTGGCGCCGTAGATCGCGGCATCGGGCCCGCGTACCACTTCAATGCGTTCGATATCGTCGATGGAAAGCGGCAGATCGGTCCAATTCACCGCACCATAATGAGGGCTGTATATCGAACGCCCATCGACCAATACCTGGAAACGCCGCGAGAACGCGTCACCCAGGCCGTGATACCCGGCGGCCCATGTGTTGTCGCGCGTATAGGCGACCGAGAAACCCGGCACGAGACGCAGCAGGTCGGGGATGTCGCGAAACCCCGACGCGTGAATCATCTCCTGATCGATGACGGTCACGGCAACGGGCGCCTCACTCACCGGCTGGGACAAGCGCGACGCCGACAGCACCACCGGCAAATCGTCGAGAAAGTCGGATTCGGTCACTGCCGCCCCCGCCTGCTGGGCGCCCGCTAAAACGGCGCCCATCAATAGTGCGCCCGTCCATCCCCTGAATGTCGTGTGTGGTCTGCTGATCACCGCATACCGGTGCGCTCGCGCACCGTCTCCCTATCCACCCTGTTTATTTATGTATTCCAGGGCTAACGGCTGGCCATCCTACATGCCTAAATCAAAACGGTTATGCCGAAGAAATTCCGTTAACAACACGGTGTGAGTGAGTAAACACGAGCTTCTTCCAGCCTTTCCCCACCCCGGCACGTAAACATCCCGCGCTTTTCGCCCGACTTATTAACATCCCCTATGTTCGGAGCCATTATATTATGGCGCTAAAACAATTAGAGGAGAGTACAGGAAGGTCTATGCCTTTCTCTGACCAAGTTTCGCTTTGGATGGCAACACCATGAACTCATCGTGAAGCTATTACTGCTTCTAGCAGCGCCAGGTGGAATTTGGTTCTGGTTTGATAAAAACCGTATGGGCCAGCGTCGACATCGTTGTTGTTTCATCCACTATGTAGGCCATTAAAAATAAGGGGGGACGAACACATGAAACAACTATCTTTCATTACTGCACTGTTTTTATGCGCCGTGTCGCACGCAAGTGCATCGGAGCCACAACTTACTGGAAACCAACTCGCGCAGTCGTGCCGCGACTACTTGGCAAATCCGCAACCACTGTCCGCTTGTGCGGCTCTCTTGCGGGGTGTATTTGAGGGGCACTTGCAAGGCGCGATTGCTTATGGGCTTCTTCACAATGTCAGCAAATTTGATGACCTTCCATTTGTATGGTGCCCATCTGATAGGTCCGCTGTTTCTGATGTTCAATTGGCAAACGTATATTCAAGGTATGTTGCGCAGCACCCTGAAGCCACTGACCGCACGGCGGCGAATATCGCCATTACGTCATTTATTCTCGCGTGGCCGTGCCATAAATAGTCGGCACGAGCGCATCTACCACTTCACTCTGACTGGCCGCCAAGTTAACCCAAACATTAGGCATCACTTAAATCAAAACCGACCATGGACCGTCCCTTCCGTAACTTCCTGCCACTAGTTGGTATCTTGTTCATCGCAGGTTGCGCGACGTCTCTTGAATCCGGAGCGGAGAAAGTTCAAGTAGTCACCGCCAACCAGAAGGAACGCCTCTGCCGGTCGCTTGGCGTAGTGAGCACCGAGCAGCGGGTTGGTCCTAACAAGCCGAGCAATGCGATGAACAAGGCGCTAAACGAGGTTGCCCGCAGAGGTGGTAACGGAATCTTCGTCGTGTCGAGCAACACCGATTGGGCAGAAGGAGCGTCGGTCACTGCAGAGGCTCTACGGTGCAATTTTTAGCCTAACCTGAGCCCCCTCCGTCAACGATAGCCCGCCCAAGTGAGCAATAGGTCTACTATTAGACCCTTCTCTATTAAAAGTGGATATAAGAGTCTAATATTAGACTATGCCACTTAATCATCTCACTGACCGGGAAATAGCGCTACGACTCGCGCATTCGCTACGTGCTTGGCGCCTGTCGCCGCGCGGGGCCGGCATGACGCAGTCTGCGCTGTCCAAAAAAAGTGGCGTAGGCCTCACCCCGCTGAAGCGTTTCGAGAAGACGGGAGGCACCACATTGCAGAACTTGGTGGCGATTTTCCGAGGCCTCGACCTGCTTGACCACCTCGAGAACCTCGTTCCCGAACCGGACACTCCGGGACCGCTTGAGATACTTGAAGCTCAAAAGGCCGAGTTGCGACAAAGTCAGAGACAGCGGGCACCACGCCGGACAGCTGCGCAGGGTCAAAAAAGGAACCCTTAGGGAAGCAAGCGAATACTATCTGAGAGCAAAAGACATGGGAGTGTGGAGCGTGCCAGATACACGACGAAGGCTAAAAGTGGCGCGTGAGCTTATTAACCCATTTGAGGTTTTGATATACCGGGCCAGTGTTAACGATTCGGGCGAAGCACGCATAGCCGCAACCCTTTGCCTCACGATTTTCGAACAGTTTCACGCAACCCTATGTCTCATCGATAACGGTTTCGCAACGCACGCACCAGGACCCATCCGCTCAATGCTGGAAGGTCTCGCAGACCTTGTTAATCTCACCAACCAGCCTGCGTATCTAAACCAGCTTCACTACGAGAATGCTGCCGAAAACATCAAGCTATTTCGAGAATATGCCGCCCTCCCCGGGCAGGAAAATGAAGTCACGCAGAAGCTTGAATATTGGAAGCAGCAGGCTGAGCAGGTAAAGCATGAGCTCGCTGAGAAAGTGAACAAGGGCCTGAAGACGAGGGACAAACTGGACAAGGCGGGGCTCATAGAGCAGTACGTCACGTACCGGGTTCTGTGCGGCTTCATCCATCCAAACATGACGAGCCTTATTGCCCGACATGCAGACGTACAACCAATTCTTCGGTATCGGGATGCAGCCGCGCCCGAAGTGATTACAATGCTACTCGACATTACGGTCGAACTTCTCGGGCATGCCGTACAAACGCTGCCGAGGTTTACCGACCTCACGGTTGATGATATCGAGACTGCCGTTGCAGATGCGAAGCAGCAATGGGAACTCGCTGCAGAGTAACGGCACTCAACTCTACGTTACGGTAGGCCACAGGTCGGACGATGTAGTTCTGCGAAAGCAGCTAAAGAATTTCCGAAACGACCCAAATCATGCTGGCCGCACGGCCAGCCGAGTCAATCGGCTGCGCTGCCTTCCAGCAGTTGTCGAAGAACGTACCCCAAAGCAACCTGCCGATGATGTGCACGCGGCAATCCCGCCACCGCCTTGCGAGCAGCCTGCTCGTCCCCCACCAGCATGACCTGTTGCTGAGCCCGAGTCACCGCGGTGTAAACGAGAGTCCGGTCCAGTAGCCTGTTCCCTGTCACCGGCACAATCACACGGGGCCACTGCGAGCCCTGCGCCTTATGCACAGTGATGGCGTAGCCTAACTCAAGGTCATCGAGCATCTCCTCTACAATGGGCCGCCGTACACCGTCGTCCCATTCCACCCACGCGATAGCCATACCCGCGTTATTGCCGGCATCATCCAGAAGCTGCCGGGGCTCATCTTCAATCTGCACCACAGTGCCAAGCGACCCGTTCTGCAAGCCACGGTCCCACATGTTCCGCGTGCAGAGCAATGGGTCGCCTAGATGAATGCCCGTATGCACATGGGCATCATGCTCATGGCTCCACACCATCAGCGGCTTGGCGCCACTCGTCAAACGAGTCTGGCAAATTGCATTCAGGTTTTTAGTGCCATCCGGTCCATTGCGTCGTGAGGAAAGGATTTGCGTGTTTTCGGGGTCCTGCTCGTAGAGTTCCAGAACTGTCGCAGCGAGTGAGTCGGCGTAAGTAGCCCCAGCCGAAATGAAGGAAATGGCAGCCGCTTCATCCGCCGGTAAATCAGGCCATATTCCCTCGCGTATAGCCGTTGCGGCGGCGCCGATTTCGCCGCCATAGCGCTTTACCACCTTGAGTTCGACCAATGGCACCCCCGGCACGCTGGCGAGAGCATGTAGCACCAGTCCAGGGCCAACTGGCATCAACTGACTCGGGTCACCCACGAGCACCAGACGAACCTCCTGAGGCAGCGCCTCGCAAATGCGACTCATGGTGATGATGTCCACCATGCTCGCCTCGTCGACCACCAGCACAGTAGGCCCACGCAGGTCGCCGTCCCGCAACCCGCGCAGAAAACTAGCGATGGTGGAAGCCGACCTGCCCGTCGCTTCCTGCATCCGCTTCGCTGCACGGCCGGCCAGCGCCACCTGAATGACTCGGACGCCGGCACGGTCGTAGACCTCGTACAGAGCCTTCAACACAGTCGTCTTGCCCACGCCAGCGCCACCCGTGACCAGGACCACGGCATTGGCTGCAGCGGTCTGCACAGCAAGGCGTTGTTCCGTATTGAGCACGATGCCCTCAACCGTCTCGTAGTCCGCTATGACAGCATTTATGGCGTCGAAGGACAGCAACTGCGGGTCCTGCCCCGGCAGAAGTCGCTCCGCAACGGATTGGGCAACCATGGCCTCCATGACAAGTGGGCCCAATGGCTGCACGCCGCGAGGGCTGACAACAAAACTGCCATTTGTTAACCCCTGGGAAAGCGCAGCCGGAATGAGCGCACGCCAGCGAAAGCCGCTGCTCTGCGTTCCCAGAACAGCCTCCAGAAACCTCATCAGCATTGCCTCGGAAGCCAGGGTATGGCCGGCAACGAATAGCCGATAGCAGGCCTCCTCTATCGCGCCTTGCAGGCGCCGCGGGTCGGCTTCCTCCACGCCAAATGTCGAGCACGCCAGCGTATCGACCTGCTTCCACGTCCCGCAGAAACTCAGCAGCCGGTAAGGGTCCTCCTCCAGCTTGGCATCGGTTTCCGGGCCGAAGAACCGCAACACCTTGCGGCCGAGTGCCAAATCGAAGCCCTTGGCCTGAAGCCATTGCAGTGTGCGGCTGTCACCTTGCTGCGCCCATGCCGAGGCCACCAGACTCGCGCTGGCTGGCGTGAGCACGGTGGCCAGGGCATCAACATCGCCAGAGTCCAGGATGTCGTAGAGTTGCGAGCCGAACGTCTCCCACAGCTTTCGTGCTTTGACCCGGCCGACACCTTCAAAGGCAGGATTGTCAGCCATGAAGGCGATGATGTGCTCACCCGCTGGACGCGTCAGGAGGGCGCTGGAGGCGTCGATTTGCCATTCCGATACCTGATAGCCATTCACCTCAATAAAACGCTTGGAGGGCTCTCCAGACACCTTCCACCACTGCCCTGGCTGTACTTGTACCCCACCGAGGGCTGTGCGTGTCGCCTTGACGACGTAGTAAGCCCCAGCATCCTGAATTCGCCCCTGGTCGTCGATGGCCTTGCCGGAGAAGATGCAGCCACCAAAGCCTTTCGGATTCTGGCTGCGGATAGCGGTAACCCGCAGGGTCTGTTCGAGCGTCAACGCGGCAGCCTCCCCGTCAGCGCAAGCGCCTCACGCAGCATGGAATGCTGTTCAAGCGCTCGTTTCAGCTCCACGTTCTCGGCTCGCAAACTGGCGTTTTCCTGTTCCAGGCGGCGCAGGCGCTCGGCATCGAGGGCTGCCCTAAGTTTTCCAGGCTCCCGCATCAGCGGCTTAGCGACCTCATCGGGTGACCGTGAGACCGCTGGCGGCAGCACGCCACGAGCGCGCAAGTCCTCCTCCAGCCCTTTCAGCGCAGCCTTGATGCGAGGGTTTTGGTCGAGCACGGACTTGGCGAACCCGCACTCCTTGGAAATCTCCTTGCGCGACAGGACGCCCCGGCTCGCCATGGCCCGGAAATCATCATCTGTCTTGCTGGCTCGCCATGTGTTGAACGTCTGTACGTTCTCTTCTGCAATTTGTCTGCCGCTAGCCATTTCAGCCCCCAATTCAGCGCTTGGCTGCCCTCGTTACCTTTGGCCTGAATGTCTGGTCGCGGTCGACCGGAGGCAGCGGCCTACTGAGGAACGCGTTATCCAGACCACGTGTATGTGCGTTGTAGGCCCAGGTTACAAACTGCTCGAGCAGTCGCTGGTTTTCAGCCGCTAAGCGAGCGTTCTCGCCCTCCAGGCGGGCGATGCGCTCAAGTGCTGCCTGAAGCTCAGGTGACTCCACCTCAGGAACAGTCCCTGCGTCATCCGAGAGGGCTTTCTTGCGCAACGAGAACGCGTGCTGGATTCGCTCGTACTTGTGGAGCGCCTGCCGTGTGTACGTGACGCGCCTGCGCTGCTCGATTGCTTCGATGAGCAAGTCCCAACTCAGTTTTCCAGACCAGCCATCCAGGATTGAAACGATGTCCGCGATATCCTTATCCGTCAGGTTTTTAGCTCTTTTGCGCACCATCACTCCTCCCCCTCCACATCAGTTGGCGATGGCAACGCTCGATTGCTCCGCCTGGTACGTGATTGAGCCGCCTCCAGTGCTTTTCGGCCCTGCGCCGCCTGTTCCAAACGCGAGGCTGGCACAATTCCGGAAAGCTGAATGACAGCCCCCTTCGGGACGCGGGGGTCTTCCAATATCGAGCACAGCTGGTCCAGGCGCTCGAGCGTTTTCTGCTGATGCTCCACCCACCGGTTTGCGTTCGCATCGCCCTCATCGTTTGCGGCTTTAGCGGCCGCCAACAGTTCGCGTGTTTCCTCGCGGTGGCGTCGGATACTGGCTTCACGAAACTCATCGCCCTTGACACATACCTGCTCGTCGCAGTTGACGCAATCCCGATGGGTCTGGCAAGGATGCATCGTGAAATCATGAATGCAGTACCCAAATTCAGTCGTGTGGGCAGCCGTAATTTTCAAACGGGTGAACTCGTCCCTTGGAAACAATGGCGCGCGACTAGGCATCGCGAGCGAGCCGTCCGTGTGCTCTTCCTCAGCATCCTCCAGATAGCTGGCCACGACATCGCGGTCAGACATATGGTCGTAAGCCTTGTTCTGGCCCACGTCCTTCCTGCCTGACCACTTCGCAATATCGAATTGGCTCAGCCCACCGGCTTGTGCCAGGGTGTTCAGGTAATGGCGGAACTGGTGCGAGGTGATGCGAATAGGCCGGCCGTCATCCTCAGTGAAGCCTAGCCGGTCAAAAATCGACTTGATGCCGGAATTCGACCTGGCGCCGAGCCTGCTGTAAATATCGCCTTGCTCGACTAGCTCTATCACGCAGCGATAAGTGGCCCTGTCAGCGTGAAACGCGTTTCTTTGAATCAAGAACAATGCGTTGCTGTAGTTCAGGCAGCTCTCTCTATTGGCCTCCGGGAATCCACGCGGAAGGAGGGCCAGCACTGCGGCTTCGACGTCGTTGAAGGCAACGGACAGCTTGCCGTTGCTTTTCACCATCTTGAGGCCGTTGCTGATGCACCATCCACGCACCGTTACTCGACCTGCACCTTTTACAAACAACACGTCCCCCAGCTCAGACATGGACAAGCTTTCACGGCCACGTAGATGTTCAAGATGCGATGGCAGGTAAATTTGTCCTTGATGCTTTTCGTACCACCTGGCTACGGCTCGGGCATCCTCAGTAACCTTCCTGATATTCGCCAACGCCTGCCTGACGACATCCGCCATGGAGGCGACAATCCACTTCACCATCGGCGGTGCCCCCTTGGATGGCCGCCAGCGGAGTCCGTATGCGACCTCCTCGGTCGAGGGTATTTTCTGACTCACCTCGCAATCAAGCTCCAGAGACAGAACTTCATTGATACGGTCCGGGGCAGAGCACAGAATTGCTGCGGCCGAGCACACAAGAACATCTGTAGGCTCGGTAGCCAACCGGAATGCATGCGCAAGGGCGGAGAGCGCCGCGGAGGATGGGAGCTTCGCTTGCCGCTCCTCATCAAACTCCTTACCTACACGCGCCGTGTCGTGCGGCCGTCGTATGGGGTTATGCCACACGGTCGGCACGGATATAAAACCCTTGTCAGCCAAGAAGTCAGCAATCATTTCTAGCTGTCCGCCGATTCGGTAGCCAACTCTGTCAGCAAATTTCTCTTTGATGAGTTGAGCAGCACGATTCAACACTTCTGGCCCAACCGATGTGACGCTGACTCCTCTACCCATTTCGGAGAGGGCCGCTTCCAGTGCGCGGAGAGCTGTAATTCTGTTCCCTAGGCTGACCACTGGTCGCAGTGCCTGCTGATAGCGGATATAAGCCTTGGCGAACGACAAAAACGGCTCAGGCATGGAGGCGGGGGGGTTGTCGTTGACGGTTTCCCAGGTACTGAACACTAGACGAATGGCGTGATTTTTTCCCTTGAGCTTCACGGTGTCGGTGACATCCCACACGTTGTCATCAAATCTAATCTGAGACCCGAATGCTGTTAGTTGCGTCTTGCAGGCATCGATAAAGCCCTGCAGGTTAGCCTCAGCATCGAGTTCGGCACGTGGTATGAAGTGGATGATGTCAGCCATTTGACGAGTCCTCCTTCGCCAGTGACGCTTGGCACAACTGAATCACCTGCGCCACGGCAAGAATGGTCCTGTCATTTATGCTCGCCATCCGCTCATCGGTAGTTTTCAGCAATTGGTCACGCTTGGATAGAAGGTGTGCCAAAACTGCTTCATGCGGACCGTCCAGCCACGGCTCAAAGTGTCTGCAGATGTAGCAGGCAACTGGAGCAGAGAACCCACAGAACGAGTATTGGCCGCATGAGCCCATTGGCTGCGCACTTCTGTCGATACGAAGGTCAATGATTCGGCTGGATGGGTCATCATGCCGGGTCGCTTCTGATTCATCCTGAATGAGGCGACCGATGAATGCCTGCGCGAGCGGCGCCAGTTTCATAGCGACAGCCTTGTCGATACGTGCGGCTATTTCAGGGACTGACGCAACGTAGACACCGACGTTCTGGGTGTCCGAGTGGTCCAGCATTTTTGCGATGACCAGCTCGCCGTGTCCCTCTTGTGCGGCCCTTGTGCCAACCGTCCGGCGAAAGCGAACTGGCATGATATGAAGTAAGTTGCCGGTGCGCTCCGAGAATACTTTGAGTTTGTTCAGCATCTCTGTCAGGGCACGCGACAAGCTTCTACCTGTATGGTGATATTCGTAACCGAAAGGAAACTTCTCAGACGACATATATGGAAACATCGGAGCTTGGCCCGGGTCACCCAGCAACACCTTGAAATTCGCCCGCACTCGTTCGCAGTACTCGAGCAGCGGACTACCCAACCACGGCTTCAACTGTCGTGGAGTAAATTCCAATCGGAGGTGTTGGTTCCTCTGCTTCGCCCTTGGCATCTGGAGCGTATAGTCGAGCTCTTCCTTATCATTTTTTGCTACCGAAATATCGCAGACTTTTAACGCGGCGTACTGCGAAGGCCGTTGCCCCAGCGCCATGAAGAGCCTCGCCAGAAAATACAAATCTTCATCGATAGCTCCATCCGCATAAGCGCTGTCCAATGAGGTCCGAAGGGCCTCCACCTCAACCTGGGTAAAAGGTCCAGAGAGCGGGTCCATTGTCAGAACCGCAACCCCCTTTGCGTTTCCGTTGATACGCAACTCTTTAAGCACGGATACAGCGTCGTCGGTAACACCCGGATAACCCAGCCCATGCCATTTTTTGATGAAGCCGGAAAGGGCTCCGAGATACGAAGCTTTGTCTTTTGTCAGTGACGCTTTGTAGTTCAGTATGTGTATGCTTGTAACCGAGTCGATTTGCTCACTGCTCGTGGATGCAAGGAAGGACGCGAACCGCACAAAATGTGAGTGCATGTTTTGCAAATGACTCGCGGATGCGTTTTCTGAATACCAAAGCAAGACCGCCTTAAAGGAATGTCTGAGTTCATCGGATAGACTTGGTGCGAACGTAAAGTAGAGCGAAACATCCCTTACCCCATCCCGGAACACCCAGTTATCAGCAGTGGGGTCGAAAGTCACCCCGCCTCGCGTACGAGCCGAAGAAGGAAGCTTGGGAATGGCTGTGCTTACCGCTGTGGCTTTGGGGAAATCACGCTTCATCTTGACCTCCTTTAATCAGTTTTTCCTGGAGCGCCAGACTCGCTTCGTTCGCTTTTTCCTGAATGTGCCGGCGAGTGTAGGTAGCTGCTGAGCCTGATGTCTCCGACCAACCCATCAGGCGTGAGCGCATCTTTTTTTCTTTTTCTTCAGGTACCTGCTTCCGGTCCATCAGCTCAGAAAAGATGTCATTCCACGTGTATCGCATGATGTGCGGGGTCAGGTCCTCCGGGAGGTCAGGACACTTGCGTCGAAGGGCAACGAATATTTTGTTTACAGATGACAGGGATAAAGGAGCGCCGGACCCATTGGCCACGAACAGGAATTCGTGTTTGCGGGCGCCCTTGAGAGCTCGTCGACTGCCGGTTATGTACCGGTGCGTCAATGACGCCAGGTCTTCGGACAATGGAAGCAAGCGGTCGCGCGTCTTAGCGTTTGGCTGATGCTTGCGAGGGTCACCCCGGTCGTCCGCACGTCGCCGAATGAGCACTTCGTTCTTTTGAAAATTAATGTCGGTTGTTCGAATACCCGCTAGCTCCCCGCGGCGAAGCCCGAGCGAATGCAGCCACTTGACCATGAGCGAGTTGCGTTCTTTCGCATGAGTCCCCGTCCATGGGTTGTCCGCGGAGGTTGGCTCAACCACCTCCTTCAGCCGGGACCGCATCTCCGGGGTCAGGCCCATCCGTTGATTAACCGTATTGCGATGCCCGGACGGCGGAACGCGTTCATCCATGGCGTGGCAGACAGTTACAGCCGTCGATTTCAGTGCATCGTAGTTGGGATGGTTGCGACCCAACTTCAGAAGGCGGTCCGTTGCCAGCCAATTCAGATATCCACGGATATAGCGGACGCGGAGAGCCGCGGTGGCTGGGTCCACTCCAGTTAAAGCCACATCGGAAGAGCGCATGCGCGCCTTTTCCAGCGAAACCACTTTTGCGGATTGACGCGATTCGTCCGATGAGTCCACAAACGCCCAGCTCTCAAGGTGGTCTCGGCAGCACCGAACAACCTCCTCCACCTCGCCCAACACCAAGAGCCTGCCTTCATCAAGCCGCTGGCCAAGGTCGACTTTCAGCCTGTCGAGGGCCAGATACAACGTCATGACGGCCCGCAAGGCCTGTTGGATGGTAGCCGCAGCACGGCTTCTCGCCCGAAGCTCTGTTAATGCGTAAAGCGTCGGCTCAAAGAGAGGTATCCCACTGACGCGGGAACGCAGCATCGGAAGCCGCTCCCCGGACTGGAGAACCACGATTTCAACGACGTATGGATTTCGGGACATTACTCGGCCCTCCATGCACATTCGTTACAGGCTACGCGCGCCGCGAACAGCCAATAGGCAACGTGCCGCAGTGAGGCAGCAACGAGTACGGATATTTTTTTAGGGGGCAAACCCGAAGAAAATGCAAAACAACAATGCATGACGCGCTCCTCGACAAAATAAGTCGTTTAGGAGCGCCATGTTGCTTGCATTACAAAGCGCAGTTTGTGGTCACAACGGCCACGGGCACCCTTTACATGCCCTCAACTACTATGAATTTTATTCAAAGCTGCAGAGTTTATTTAAAACGTGTTCACCATGGGCCTTTCGGCCGCGCAAGCGGTGGGTCGTCACACCCAACTCCACGTAAATAATATACATGGAAAAAATGAGCCGTTACATCAGTTACTTTAAGTAACCTTGTTTACGCTTTTCGAAGTTACGCTGTATCTGTTAATCCAGCCGCCACGAGAAATTCTGTAAACAATAAAAAAGCCTGCAACCACGAGGGTTACAGGCTTGTTGTGAACAAACTACAAAAGTTCCTGGCTAGAACGGAATATCGTCGTCCATGTCGTCGAAGCCGCTGCTGGCCGGACGCTGCGCGGCGGCCGGTGCACTGCTGCGCGGCTGGCTGCGCGGGGCGCTTGCGGGTGCTGCCTGGTTGAAGGAACCGTCGTCCATGTCGGCCATGCCGCCGCCGCTGCGCCCGCCCAGCATCTGCATGCGGTCGCCGCGGATTTCGGTGGCGTATTTTTCGATACCTTCCTTGTCGGTGTACTTGCGCGTGCGGATCGAACCTTCGACGTAGACCTGGCTGCCTTTCTTCAGGTATTGCCCGCATACTTCGGCGGTACGCCCAAAGAAGCTGACCCGGTGCCATTCGGTCTGCTCGACCATCTGACCGGTTTTGTCCTTGTATTTGTCGGTGGTGGCGATGGCAAGGTTGGCGACGGCCTCTCCGCTCGGCAGGTAGCGCATTTCGGGATCGCGCCCGAGGTTGCCGACCAGAATCACTTTGTTGACGGATGCCATGTTTTCCCCTGGATGTAAGCGTTGTCGTGTTGCAGATTCTATCAGGCCAGCCTGTCAGGCGCCCGTGGCTTCCAGCAGGATGCGGGCGGCGGCTTCATCCCAGCCCTGCAGGCTGACCTTGAGCATGGCCACGCCCTCCTCGGCCAGCACCACGGCTTCCACCACGCCGGCCACCGCCGCCAGTTTCGTTTTCAGCAGCGCGGCCTGCTCCGCAGGCATCGTCCCGACGCGGAACATGCGGGTCTTGATCGCGGGCGGCGCGGTCATCGACAGGCTCAGCGCCAGCCAGACCGCCATCAGGACCACACAGAACAGGAACACGGCGTAAAAACCGACATGCTGCGCCAGCCAGCCGCCGAATACGCCGCCGAAGAACAGCCCCAGCGCCTGCGCGGTGTTGTACACGCCCATCGCGGTGCCTTTGGCCGACACGGGGGCAAGCTTGGAGATCAAGGACGGCAGGCTGGCCTCGAGCAGGTTGAAGGCGGCGAAATAAAAGAACAGCGCCCCCACGATGCCCCAGAAATGACCGATGCCGAACGCGAGCCCCAACTGGGCCAGCAGCATCAGCGCCACCGCGCCGATGAACACCGGTTTCAGTTTGCCGTGCTTTTCGCCATAGATGATGGCCGGCACGATCAGTAGGAACGAGCCCAGCAGCACCGGCAGGTAGACCATCCAGTGGTGGGCCGGCGGCAAGCCGCTGTTCTTGAGGGCCACCGGCACCACCACGAACATCGCCATCTGCGCAGCATGCAAAGCAAAAATGCCGAAGTCGAGGCGCAGCAACTGGGCGTCATGCAACACGTCTTTCAATCGTGCCGGGTTGGCCTGGGCATCGGCATGAAAATGGCTGATCAGGGGATCGGGCACCCAGACCTTTACCACCCAGATGGCAGCCAGCGCCAGCACGCCGGTCAGCGCAAAAATCCCCGGCACGCCGATGAGGTGATTGAGCGCCGGCCCCGCCACCATCGACGCGGCAAAGGTGAGGCCGATGGTGGAGCCGATCAGCGCCATCGCCTTGGTGCGGTGTTCCTCGCGGGTGAGGTCGGCGAGCATGGCGGTGATGGCGGCGGAAATCGCGCCGGCGCCCTGGATAGCGCGGCCGAAAATCGTCCAGTAGATATCGCTTGCCGACGCGGCGACAAAGCTGCCGATCGCAAACAGGATCAGGCCGAAAATGATCACCTTCTTGCGGCCGATGCGGTCGGACGCCATGCCGAAGGGGATCATCAGCAATGCCTGGGTCAGGCCATACATGCCGAGCGTCAGCCCGACCAGGGTGTGGTTGTCGCCGCCAGGCAAGTGTTCGGCATACAGCGCAAACACCGGCAGGATGAGGAACATGCCCAGCATGCGCAGACCGAAAATCGCTGCCAGACCCGATGTTGCGCGCTTTTCGGCGGGGGTCATGCTTTCAGAAAGGTCGATTTGAGCCACGGCGGAATTCGGCGAATTCGTGAAGTCCGTTATATTAGCAGGTTGCGAATTACGCCTCACGCACCCTGACTCATGGAATTCATCCGCATCCGTGGTGCCCGCACCCACAATCTGAAGAACGTCAACCTCGATCTGCCGCGCAACAAGCTGGTGGTGATCACGGGGCTGTCGGGTTCAGGGAAGTCCTCGCTCGCCTTCGACACGCTGTATGCCGAGGGGCAACGGCGCTACGTCGAATCGCTGTCAGCCTATGCGCGGCAGTTCCTGCAGCTGATGGAAAAGCCCGACGTCGACCTCATCGAGGGTTTGAGCCCGGCGATCTCGATCGAACAGAAGGCGACCAGCCACAACCCGCGCTCGACCGTCGGCACCGTCACCGAGATCCACGACTACCTGCGCCTGCTGTACGCCCGCGTCGGCGACCCGCAATGCCCCGAGCACGGCATTACGCTGGCAGCGCAAACGGTGTCGCAGATGGTCGACGCGGTGCTCGCGCTGCCAGAGGACACCAAACTGATGGTCCTCGCGCCACTGGTGGTGGGACGCAAGGGCGAGAATCTCGAACTCTTCGCCGAACTGCGCGCACAGGGCTTCGTGCGGGTGCGAGTCGACGGCAAGGTGCACGAGATCGACGCCGTGCCCAAGCTCGACAAGAACAAGAAGCACACCATCGAGGTGGTCGTGGACCGCCTGAAGGTGCGTGCGGATGCCAAGCAACGCCTGGCCGAGAGCTTCGAGACCGCGCTGCGCCATGCCGACGGCCGCGCGCTGGCAGTGGAGATGGATTCCGCCAAGGAACACCTGTTCTCCGCCAAGTTCGCCTGCCCGATCTGCAGCTATGCGCTGCCCGAACTGGAGCCGCGCCTGTTCTCGTTCAACAACCCGATGGGCGCCTGCAACACCTGCGACGGACTCGGCCAGATCACCTTTTTCGACCCGGCGCGCGTGGTCGCCTTCCCGCACCTGTCGCTGGCCTCCGGCGCGATCAAGGGCTGGGACAAGCGCAACCAGTTCTTCTACATGATGATGCAAAGCCTGGCGATGCATTACGGCTTCGACCTCGACACGCCATGGGAGTCGCTTCCGGCACGCATCCAGGACGTCATCCTCAACGGCAGCGGCAAGGAAGCGATCGCGTTCCAGACACTGGCACCGCGCGGCGGCTATACGACGAAAAGTTATTCGTTCGAAGGCGTGCTCGCCAACATGGAACGGCGTTATCACGAATCCGATTCGATGGCCGTGCGCGAAGAGCTCGCCAAGTACCAGAACAACAAGCCCTGCCCGTCCTGCCAGGGCACGCGACTGCGTGAGGAAGCGCGCCACGTGATGGTCGGCGGCGTGCCGATCTATCAGGTCAGCGCAATGCCGCTCAAACAGGTACTGGCGTTTTTCGAGCACCTCACGCTCGAAGGCCACCGTGCGCAGATCGCCGACAAGATCGTCAAGGAAATCATCGCCCGCGTCGGCTTCCTGAACAACGTCGGACTCGACTACCTGTCGCTCGACCGCTCCGCCGACACGCTGTCGGGCGGCGAGTCGCAGCGCATCCGCCTGGCGTCTCAGATCGGCTCCGGTCTCACCGGCGTGATGTACGTACTCGACGAACCCTAGATCGGCCTGCACCAGCGCGACAACGACCGCCTGCTGGCGACACTCAAGCATCTGCGCGACATCGGCAACTCGGTGCTGGTGGTCGAACACGACGAGGATGCCATCCGCGCTGCCGACTATGTGGTCGACATGGGCCCCGGTGCTGGCGTGCACGGTGGCGAGGTCGTCGCCGAAGGCTCGCCCGAGGAGATCCGCCTGAGCGAAAACTCGCTCACCGGACAGTATCTGTCCGGACGCCGGCGCATCGCCATCCCGAAGAAACGCCGCCAGCCCGACCCCGAACGGCAACTGGTGGTGACCAACGCCAGCGGCAACAACCTGAAAAATGTCACGCTGAATCTGCCGGTCGGCCTGTTCGTCTGCGTCACCGGCGTGTCGGGTTCGGGCAAGTCGACGCTGATCAACGACACGCTCTACACTGCGGTCGCGCGCCACTTGTATGGCTCCAGTGCCGAGCCCGCGCCGCACGGCGAGATCCACGGCCTGGAATTCTTCGACAAGGTGATCAATGTCGACCAGTCGCCGATCGGCCGCACCCCGCGTTCCAACCCGGCAACCTACACTGGCCTGTTTACGCCGATCCGCGAACTGTTCGCCGGTGTGCCCGAGGCGCGTGCGCGCGGTTACGGACCCGGTCGCTTCAGTTTCAACGTCAAGGGCGGGCGCTGCGAAGCCTGTCAGGGCGACGGCGTGATCAAGGTCGAGATGCACTTCCTGCCCGACATCTACGTGCCCTGCGACGTCTGCCATGGCGCACGCTACAACCGCGAGACACTGGAAGTGCAGTACAAGGGCAAGACCATCCGCGACGTGCTCGAAATGACCATCGAGCAGGCGCACGAATTCTTCGCCGCGGTGCCCGTGGTGAAAAGAAAACTCCAGACCCTGCTCGACGTCGGCCTCGGCTACATCCGTCTCGGACAATCGGCCACCACGCTGTCGGGCGGCGAAGCGCAACGCGTCAAGCTCGCACTCGAACTGTCCAAGCGCGACACCGGCCGTACGCTCTACATCCTCGACGAGCCCACCACGGGTCTGCATTTTGCCGATATCGACCTGTTGCTGAAGGTGTTGCAGCGCCTCTCCGACGCTGGCAACAGCGTGGTCGTCATCGAGCACAACCTCGATGTCATCAAGACCGCCGACTGGCTGATCGATCTCGGCCCCGAGGGCGGCGCCGGGGGCGGTCTGATCATCGCCGAGGGCACGCCGGAGGCCGTGGCCGACAACCCGGCCAGCCACACCGGCCAATACCTGCAGCCTGTGTTGTCCAAACACTGAGATGGCCGAACCAGTCCGTCTGTCCAAACTGATGTCCGAGCGCGGGCTCTGTTCGCGCCGCGAAGCCGACAGCTACATCGAAAAAGGACTCGTCTTCGTCGACGGCAAGCGGGTGAGCGAACTCGGCACCAAGGTCGACCCGGATTGCGCGATACGACTGGACAACGTCGCCCAATCGCAACAGCAGCAACGCGTCACGATTCTGCTGCACAAGCCCGTCGGCTACGTGTCGGGCCAGCCCGAGCCAGGCTACCAGCCGGCCGTGACCCTGATCCGCCCGGATACGCAATGGCAGGATGGGCGCGCCTCCCAGGCATTCCACCCGACTCACCTGAAATGCCTGGCGCCTGCCGGTCGGCTCGACATCGATTCCACCGGCCTGCTGGTGCTCACGCAGGATGGGCGCATCGCCAAACAACTGATCGGCGAGGATTCCGGGATCGAGAAGGAGTACCTCGTTCGGGTGTCCGGGCATCTGGATGACATGGGGCTCGCGCAACTGAACCACGGTCTGTCGCTCGACGGCCGTCAATTACGCCCGGCCAAAGTCAGCTGGCAGAATGCCGACCAATTGCGCTTTATCCTGAAGGAAGGCCGTAAACGCCAGATCCGCCGCATGTGCGAACTGGTCGGCTTGAAAGTCGTCGGGCTCAAGCGGGTGCGCATTGGCCGGGTACGGCTGGGAGAGCTTCCGCCTGGACAATGGCGCTACCTGCGCGACGACGAATCGTTCTGAAGGGGCACGTCAAGCAGAGCGCTGCCAACGCTGCATCTGCAGGTGCGGACAAGGCCAAGGACGCAGCCAAGGAATAATCCAGGCGCTCAACGGTCAGGGCTTCCTGGGCGTTTTTATTTTGAAATCTGGCGGGCCTCATCTCAAAATGCCGCCCCTACAATTCAGTCTCGCCTTTTCGATTTCATCACATGGATCCACGCTCGCTGCTGCTAGGTTCGTTCCAGGCCGCGGTCGCCGCGGCCGACCCCGGACATATCCTGCCATCGCATCTGCCTTCGCCACCGCGCGGCCGCACGCTGGTGGTCGGTGGCGGGAAAGCCGCTGCCAGCATGGCGGCTACCGTCGAGGCCCACTGGCCCACTGACGCGCCGCTGTCCGGACTGGTCGTCACACGCTATCAGCACGGTCTACCCACGCGCCGCATCGAGGTCGTCGAAGCCAGTCATCCGCTGCCCGACGGACGCGGCGAGGCGGCCGCCCTGCGCATGCTGGACATGAGTCGTCAACTGGGTCCGGACGATCTCCTGCTGGCGTTGATTTCGGGCGGCGGCTCCAGCCTGCTCGCCGCGCCAGTCGAAGGCGTGACCCTGAAGGAATTGCGCCAGGTGACCAAGGCCCTTCTACATGCCGGCGCAAGCATTCACGACATCAACACCGTGCGTAAGCATCTCACCCGCCTGTCGGGCGGCCAGTTGGCGCAAGCGGCCCAGGCTGCCCACGGACTGGCACTGATCATTTCCGATGTCGTCGGCGACGACCCAGGTTCCATCGCTTCCGGCCCCTGCGCGCCCGACGCCAGTTCCTGCGTCGATGCCCTCGAACAATTGCAGCGGTTACAGATCACACCGCCGGAAGGCGTCCGGCACCATCTTGAAGCCTGTGCCGCAGGCCACTTACCGGATACGCCCAAACCCGGGGCTCCCTGCTTCGCCAGAATGGAAAACCGTGTGATCGCAAGCGCGCATGGCAGTCTGATGGCTGCAGTCCGATATTTCGAACAGCACGGGGTCCCCGCTGTGCTGCTTTCGGACAAGGTCGGGGGCAACGCACAAAGCGTGGCACGTCAGCACGCCGCGCTGGTGCATGCGCTGGCACGCCGGCAGGCGCTCGCCCTCATCTCTGGCGGTGAAACCACCGTCACCCTGCAGCCCAGGCACGGTCGGGGCGGCCGCAATAGCGAATATCTGCTGGCCCTGGCGCTCGCCCTGAGCGAGACGCCTGCCTGGGCGATCGCCTGCGACACGGACGGAATCGATGGCAGCGAAGACAATGCAGGTGCCCTGCTCACACCGGACACCCTGGTACGTGCACGCGCGCAGGAACTCGATGCCGCGGGACGGCTCACCGCGCATGACAGTCACGGTTTCTTTTCCGCCTTGGGCGATCTCATCGTCACCGGCCCCACCCGCACCAACGTCAACGATTACCGTGCGCTCGTGATTGGTCTGGGTTGACGGCTTGCAAAACACGATTCAGTTCAGGCGTTGCACCTGGACCGGGTCGCCGACCGCCAAGCTATGCGTCGTGGCGGCACTTCCGCGATTGACCGCCAGTTCGAGCAGCCCCACGCTATTGATGAACCAGAATCCTTCGCCCTTGCCGACCAGCCCGAAACTCTCGCCGTGCCGGAACCGTTCACCTGCCACGCTGACATGCGCATTCTGCGGCACCCCGCGCACGCCGGTCCAGGCGTTGCCGTAATGATCGATGTAGATGACACGCGCCAGATCCCCTGCGTCGAATTCCACGTCGAGCGCATCGATCGGTGTCAGTTTATCGGCCGGGAAGTCGCCGCGCGCAATCTCGGCCGCGATCGGCGCAAACAGGTCGCGCCCATGAAAGGTCGGAGACACACCCTCGGGTTTCCAGATAATGCGCCACAACCGGGCATCGGCATGACGCGCAGCGATGACGGACAACAGTCCGTTGTCAGGTCCGACAAACCAGCGTCCGCCCGCCTGTACCACCACGGCATGGCGTGGCGTGCCCACCCCCGGGTCCACCACCGCCAGGAACGTGCATCCCGGCGGAAAAACAGGCGCGAACGCGGCAAGCAGATGGGCGCCCGCATGGGGATTGAAATCAGGCGCTTCATGCAGCAGATCCACCACCTGCTGGGTGGCCGCATGCTCGGCCAGACGCGCCTTGACCTGCCCCACGTAGGGATCCCGGGTTCCAAAATCGGTGAAGAGAACGATCACGTGCTTTCCAATTCGACAGGGAGAGGAAGACTATGCCTGACGAACCGAACTGGCGGCAAGCCTACTCGGAAGATCCCGACTCCGGTCTGTTGCAACCGGTCCGGACATGAAAAAAGCCGGGATAGCCCGGCTTTTTATATCGATATATCGACGACGCCTTACTCGACGTCAACCGCCACCGTATCGGTGTCGGGGCGATCGACCAGTTCGACCAGCGCCATCGGCGCGTTATCGCCATTCCGGAAACCATATTTCAGAATGCGCAGGTAACCGCCAGGGCGCGTCTTGTAACGCGGACCCAGCTCGCCAAACAGCTTGACGACCATGTCACGGTCGCGCAGACGGTCGAATGCCAGGCGATGATTTGACAGGCTGGGCTCCTTGCCCAGCGTGATCAGCGGCTCGACAAAGCGGCGCAGTTCCTTGGCTTTCGGCAACGTGGTCTTGATGACTTCGTGCTTCAGCAGCGATACGCTCATGTTGCGGAACATGGCCAGGCGATGGCTGGTGGTACGGTTCAGTTTACGGTTGGATTGACGGTGACGCATGGCTTATTCCTTTCAGACAGTATTCTTGGGCTAGGTCACCAGCCACGGCGACCCGCACTTTATTTTGATTTCGATTCAGTAAATCAGGGACGCTCAAGCCCAGCAGGCGGCCAGTTTTCAAGCTTCATACCCAAGGACAGGCCTTTGGAAGCCAGCACGTCCTTGATCTCGTTCAGCGACTTGCGGCCCAGGTTAGGGGTGCGCAGCAGTTCGGTCTCGGAACGCTGGATCAGATCGCCGATGAAATAGATGTTTTCGGCTTTCAGACAGTTGGCCGAACGCACAGTCAGCTCAAGATCATCAACCGGACGCAGCAGCAGCGGATCGACCTGCGGCGAGCGCGGCGACTCGGACTCGGCCGGCGTGCCTTCCAGATCGGCGAAGACGGACAGTTGGTTCACCAGGATGCGCGCGGCAGTACGGACAGCCTCTTCCGGCTCGACGACGCCATTGGTCTCGATGTCGATCACCAGACGGTCGAGGTCGGTACGTTGCTCGACGCGGGCGCTTTCGACCGAGTAAGCCACACGACGCACCGGGCTGAACGAAGCATCGACCAGGATCGAGCCGACGGCGCGGGTTTCTTCCGAAACCTTGCGCGAGGTCGCCGGCTGATAGCCACGGCCCGCCTCGATCTTGATTTCCATGTCGAGCTTGCCGCCCTTGGTCAGGTGGGCAATCACGTGATCAGGGTTCAGCACCTCGATATCGTGGCCAATCTCAATATCACCCGCCGTGACGACGCCTTCGCCAGATTTGGACACCTTCAGGATCGCCTCGGCCTTGCCATGCATCTTGAACGCGATACCCTTGAGATTCAGCAGAATGTCGACGACATCCTCCTGTACCCCCTCGATGGTCGAGTACTCATGAACGACACCGCTGATCGCCACTTCGGTCGGCGCATAACCGACCATGGAAGACAACAGGATACGACGCAGCGCGTTGCCGAGCGTGTGGCCGTAGCCGCGCTCGAAGGGTTCCATGATGACCTTGGCGTGCAGCGGGGAGGCGCGATCCACCTCCACAATACGCGGCTTGAGAAATTCCGTAGCGCTTTGCATAAAGTGCGTTTCCTTAAGACCGTCTCAGCTTATTTGGAGTACAACTCGACCACCAGCGACTCATTGATGGTCGACGGCAGTTCCGAACGTTGCGGGGCTGCTTTGTAAGTGCCTTTGAGCGCCTTCGCATCGACCTCGACCCACTCAGGATAACCGCGCGCCGCAGTCGCTTCGGCCGCCGCCTTGATACGCAGATGGGCTTTCGCCTTATCCACCACCTCGACCACATCGCCTGCACGAACCTGATACGACGGGATATTGACCCGACGGCCATTCACGGTGATGCCGTTGTGGCGGACCACTTGACGCGCCTCGGTACGCGACGCGCCAAAACCCATGCGGTAACACACCGAATCCAGACGCGACTCGAGCATGGACAGCAGGTTTTCACCGGTCACACCCTTGCGGCTTTCCGCACGCTTGTAGGTCAGCCGGAACTGGCCTTCGAGAACGCCGTAGATGCGGCGGATTTTTTGCTTTTCACGCAGTTGCACACCATAACCGGACAGACGCGCACCACTCTTCTGGCCATGCTGGCCAGGTGCATAGGCACGACGTTCAATCGCGCATTTGTCAGTGAAGCACTTCTCGCCTTTCAGGAAGAGCTTTTCGCCCTCACGACGGCACTGGCGGCATTTGGGATCAAGATTACGAGCCATGATTTTCCCTGGTAATTAGATACGACGCTTTTTGGAGGGACGGCAACCGTTATGCGGAATCGGGGTCACGTCCGAGATCGCGACGATCTTGAAACCCAGTGCATTCAGCGCACGCACGGTGGACTCGCGACCCGGGCCGGGGCCCTTGATGCGCACTTCCAGGTTCTTGACACCGTATTCCTGCGCCATCTTGCCGGCATTCTCGGCCGCAACCTGCGCCGCGAACGGGGTCGACTTGCGCGAGCCCTTGAAGCCCGCACCGCCAGCCGTCGCCCACGACAAGGCATTGCCCTGGCGGTCGGTGATGGTCACGATGGTGTTATTGAACGAGGCGTGAATATGCGCAATACCTTCCGCGACATTCTTCTTGACCTTTTTGCGTACGCGCGCTGCTGTTTTAGTAGCCATGATTAACCTTTACTTTTTAATGGCCTTGCGCGGGCCCTTGCGGGTACGCGCATTGGTACGGGTGCGCTGACCGCGAACCGGCAAGCCCTTGCGATGACGGAAGCCGCGGTAGCAGCCAAGATCCATCAGGCGCTTGATGTTCATGGTAATTTCACGGCGCAGATCGCCCTCGACCGTGAACTTGGCCACGCCCTCACGCAAGCGCTCCATTTCGGCTTCGGACAGGTCCTTGATTTTGGACGTACGGGCAACCCCCGTCGCGTCGCAAATTTTGCCGGACGTGGTCCGGCCAATGCCGTAAATGGCGGTCAACGCAATAACCGCGTGTTGATGATTCGGGATATTAACCCCAGCAATACGAGCCATTCGCAGAGCTCCGAACGCAAAACAAAAAATTATAACACGTCAACCCATCTTTGGGTTGACTCGAATACAAACTTGCCAGTTTAGCCCTGGCGCTGCTTGTGGCGCGGATCGTCACAGATCACGCGCACTACGCCTTTGCGGCGCACAACCTTGCATTTACGGCACATTTTCTTGACTGAAGCCTGCACTCTCATGGTTTTCTCCATTCATCCACCGGCAGAGGCTGCCGGCTAAAAATCATTTGGCCCGGAAAACAATCCGGCCTTTGGTCAAATCGTACGGCGTCAATTCCACCGTCACCTTGTCGCCCGGAAGAATGCGGATGTAATGCATGCGCATTTTTCCGGAGATATGACCCAACAACACATGACCGTTTTCCAGCTTGACTCGAAAGGTGGCGTTCGGCAGGTTCTCGATCACTTCACCCTGCATCTGAATGACATCTTCCTTAGACATCAGCGCCCCGCCAAGCTGTTCTTGAAATTGGCCTTCTTAAGCAAGCCTTCATACTGGTGCGACATCACATATGCCTGAACCTGCGCCATGAAATCCATGGTCACCACCACAATAATCAGCAGGGACGTTCCGCCAAAGTGGAACGGAACATTCCATTTCAAAATCAGAAACTCGGGCAGCAAACACACCAAGGTGATGTAAATCGCACCCACCAGCGTCAGCCGGGTCAGGATCTTGTCGATATAACGCGCCGTCTGCTCACCCGGACGGATGCCCGGCACAAATGCACCGCTCTTCTTCAGGTTATCTGCGGTTTCCTTGGAATTGAACACAAGGGCCGTGTAGAAAAAACAGAAGAATATGATCGCGATTGCATACAACAGTACGTATACCGGCTGGCCAGGCGACAGGGTTGCCCCGATGTCCTTCAGCCAACTCATGCTCTCACCGCTCCCGAACCAGCCCGCCAACGTGGCCGGGAACAGAATGATGCTGGAGGCAAAAATCGGCGGAATCACCCCGGCCATATTCAGCTTCAGCGGCAAGTGCGAACTCTGGCCACCCACCACCATTTTTCCAACCTGACGTTTGGCATAGTTGACCAGAATCTTGCGTTGGCCACGCTCGACAAAGACAACCAGCGCGGTCACCAGCAATACGGCAACAAACAGCATCAGCACGAGCGGGATCGAATACGCACCCGTGCGCGTCAACTCCAACGTACCGCCGATCGCGTGCGGCAAACCCGCGGCGATCCCTGCAAAAATGATGATCGAGATGCCGTTGCCCAGGCCTCGTTCGGTCACCTGTTCGCCCAGCCACATCAGGAACATCGTGCCAGCGGTCAGCGTGACCACGGTAATCGCACGAAATGCCAAGCCCGGATCCAGCACGAGGCCTGCCTGCGATTCCAGCGCAATGGCTATACCCAAGGCCTGAAACACGGCCAGGAACAAGGTTCCGTAGCGAGTGTACTGCGTAATCTTGCGACGGCCGGCCTCACCCTCTTTTTTCAGGGCCTCCAGTTGAGGCGACACGCTGGTCATCATTTGCACGATGATCGACGCCGAAATATACGGCATGATCCCTAGCGCGAATACACTGAAACGCGACAAGGCACCGCCCGAGAACATGTTGAACATGCCCAGGATGCCGCCCTGCTGCGACTTGAACACCTGGTCGAGCACGAGCGGATCGATGCCCGGCACCGGGATAAAGGTGCCGATCCGGTAAACGATCAGGGCGCCAAGCAGAAACAGCAAGCGACGCTTGAGATCGCCGTATTTGTTCAAGCCGGTTTTGGGCGTGGCCAAAGCGGAGTCCTCGCTGACTTATTCGGCGACGCTGCCGCCGGCTGCTTCGATCGCAGCGCGCGCACCCTTGGTCACCGCGATACCGCTCAGCTTGATCGCCTTGCCAATTTCGCCGGCCAGATAAATCCGGGCTGACTTGGCGCCGGCGCTGACGATACCCGCCTGCTTCAGCACCAGCAAATCAATCTCATCCACGCCCACTGCGGCCAGTTCATACAAGCGCACGCGTGCCGTATCCGCTTTGGTCAGCGAGACGAAGCCGCGCTTCGGCAAGCGGCGATGCATCGGCATCTGGCCGCCTTCAAAGCCAACCTTGTGGAAACCGCCTGCACGGGATTTCTGACCTTTATGGCCACGACCTGCGGTCTTGCCCAAGCCCGATCCGATGCCGCGACCCACGCGGCGCTTGTCCTTCTTGGCGCCGTCTGCCGGTTTAATATTGTTCAGTTCCATTTAAGCCTCGCACTTCACCAGATAGGCAACCTTGGTAATCATCCCGCGGTTTTCCGGCGTATCCAGCACTTCAACGGTATGGTTCATCCGACGCAGGCCCAGACCCCGCACACAGGCGCGATGTGGCGCCTTGGTGCCAATCAGGCTCTTGATCAGCGTCACCTTGATTTTCTTCTGCTCGCTCATGGCTTACCCCGCAATGTCTTCGACAGACTTGCCGCGCTTGGCCGCGATCTCGGACGGCGTGGACATCTTCATCAGGCCGTCGATCGTGGCACGCACGACGTTATAGGGATTGGTCGAACCGAGGCACTTGGCCAGCACGTTCTGCACGCCCATGACTTCGAACACGGCGCGCATCGCACCGCCGGCGATGATGCCGGTACCTTCGGATGCCGGCTGGATCAGGACGCGCGACGCGCCATGCTGGCCCACTACGGTGTGATGGAACGTTCCGTTCTTCAGGCTGATCTTGACCAGCTTGCGACGCGCTTCTTCCATGGCCTTCTGCACGGCCACCGGCACTTCGCGGGACTTGCCCTTGCCCATGCCGATACCGCCATCGCCATCGCCCACCACGGTCAGTGCCGCAAAACCCATGATCCGGCCGCCCTTCACCACTTTGGTGACGCGGTTGACCGAAATCATCTTTTCGCGCAAGCCGTCGCCGCGCTCTTCGTTACTTGTAGGTGCTGTACGGGCCATCTTGATTCTGCCTCGTTAAAATGCCAAACCGCCTTCGCGGGCCGCTTCAGCCAGGGCTTTTACACGCCCGTGAAACCTGAAGCCGGCTCGGTCGAAAGCCACTTTTTCAATGCCCAAGCCCTTGGCCTTCTCGGCCAGGCGCTTGCCTACAGCCGCCGCGGCGGCCACGTTTCCACCGTTAGTCAATTGAGCGCGCAGTTCCTTGTCGTTCGAGGACGCGCTGGTCATGACCGTTCCGCCATCCGCCGAGATAATCTGGGCGTAGATGTGGCTGTTGGTGCGGTGAATTGCCAGGCGAATCGCCTTGACGGCCGCGATTTTGGCGCGGGTTTTGCGCGCTCTGCGAATCCGTGATTGCTTGGTGTTCATTATCTGTCCTTAAGCCTTACTTCTTCTTGGTCTCTTTCTTGATGACCACTTCGTCGCTATAGCGAACGCCCTTACCCTTGTAGGGCTCCGGCGGACGGTATGCGCGCACGTCCGCGGCCACCTGCCCAACAGCCTGGCGATCAATGCCCTTGATCACAATTTCAGTTTGCGTCGGGGTCTCAACCTTGATGCCAGCCGGCATCTTGTGCACGACCGGATGCGAGAAACCAAGCGTCAAATTGAGTGCATCGCCCTGGGCCTGAGCACGATAACCGACCCCAACCAGCGTCAGCTTCTTCTCGAACCCCTTGGAAACGCCTTGAACCATGTTGTTGACCAGCGCGCGCAGGGTCCCCGCCATGGCGTTCGCCTGAATGCTTGCACCGACAGGCGCAAAGGTCAGCACGCCATCATTGAGCGCGACCGTCACATCGGACGACATTGCCCGACTCATGCTGCCCAGCGGGCCTTTGACGGAGATGGCGCCACCCAAGGTCACTTCGACACCCTTCGGCAACGTAATAGGATTATTGGCTACACGTGACATATCCGCTCCCTTTTACGCAACCACGCACAGAACTTCGCCACCCACGCCTTTGGCGCGCGCATGGCGGTCGGTCATCACGCCGCTCGAGGTCGAGACGATTGCCACGCCCAAGCCGTTCATGACGCGCGGCAGGTCTTCGGCACCTTTATAGATGCGCAAGCCGGGCTTGCTGACGCGCTCAATGCGTTCGATGACCGGACGGCCCGCGTAATATTTCAGCTGCAACTCGAGCTCAGGCTTGCCGGCCTCGCCACGAACAGCGAAATCCTCGATGTAGCCTTCGTCTTTCAACACCTTGGCTATCGCCACTTTGACCTTGGAGGAGGGCATCGTGACAGCCGCTTTTTCAACCGCCTGCGCATTGCGGATGCGGGTCAGCATGTCCGCGATGGGATCACTCATACTCATATCGTCTACCCCTTACCAGCTAGCCTTGACGATGCCCGGGATCTCGCCCCGCATCGCATACTCACGCAGCTTCCCGCGTGCCAGGCCAAACTTGCTGAACACGCCACGCGGACGGCCCGTCAATTGACAGCGGTTACGCTGCCTCACAGGGCTGGAATTACGCGGCAGTTCCTGCAACGTCTTGTACGCCGCCATGCGATCTTCGTCGCTGGTCGCCACATTGGCGATGACGGCCTTGAGCTCGGCACGCTTGGCGGCATATTTCTTCACCATGCGCGCGCGCTTTTCTTCACGATTGATCAAGGATAACTTGGCCATGCCTACCTCAATTCTTGAACGGGAAACTGAAGGCGGCAAGCAGGGCTCGCGCTTCATCATCAGTCTTGGCGGTGGTGGTGATCGTGATGTTCATGCCACGCAACGCATCGATCTTGTCGTACTCGATCTCGGGGAAAATGATCTGTTCCTTGACGCCCATGTTGTAGTTGCCACGACCATCGAAGGACTTGCCCGAAATACCGCGGAAGTCGCGGATACGCGGCATGGCCACCGTAACCAGACGGTCCAGGAATTCGTACATCTGGGCACGGCGCAGGGTCACCATGCAGCCGACCGGATAGTTCTCGCGGATCTTGAAGCCGGCAATCGACTTCTTGGACTTGGTGACAACCGGCTTCTGGCCCGCGATCTTCTGCATGTCGGCCACCGCGTGGTCCATCACCTTCTTGTCCGCAACCGCTTCGCCGACACCCATGTTCAGGGTGATCTTCTGGATACGCGGCACTTCCATGACGGACTTATAGCCAAACTGCTCTACCAGCTTGGGCACCACCGTCTCACGATACAATTCTTGAAAACGCGCCATGATCACCCCTGAGCGTCAACCATTTCGCCATTGGACTTGTATACCCGCACCTTGCGGCCGTCCTCCAGCATCTTGTAACCCACGCGATCCGCCTTCTGCGTGCCGACATTGAACAATGCGACATTCGAAGCCTGAATCGGCATCTCTTTCTCGACGATCCCGCCCTGGATGTTGCGCATGGGATTCGGCTTCTGATGCTTCTTGACCCGATTCACACCCTCAACCACCACATGGCCATCATCCAGCACTCGCAGCACGATGCCGCGTTTGCCCTTGTCTTTTCCGGCCAGGACGATCACCTGATCGCTTTTACGAATTCGTGCCATGATTCCCTCTCACAGAACCTCGGGCGCAAGCGAGACGATCTTCATGAACTTCTCGGTACGCAACTCACGGGTGACCGGCCCGAAGATACGGGTGCCGATCGGCTCTAATTTGTTGTTCAGCAACACCGCAGCGTTGCCGTCAAAGCGCACCAGCGAGCCATCCGGACGACGCACGCCCTTGGCGGTACGGACCACCACGGCATTGTAGATGTCGCCCTTTTTCACACGGCCACGCGGCGCAGCATCCTTGATGCTGACCTTGATGATGTCGCCCACACCTGCATAACGACGATGACTGCCGCCCAGCACCTTGATACACATAACCGAGCGTGCACCGGTGTTGTCTGCCACGTCCAATACGGACTGCATCTGAATCATTTAATTGCCTCCAACTTTATCCACCACAGCGGCGGCCAGTTTTGGAACCCGTTCGGGAGAACTCCCGCCCATGGCGGGATTGCTTGAGTCAGCGAACCGGGTTCAAAACCGGCGCACCAACCGGAAAACCCGGCACTATACCGGGTTTGATTGCCTCACGCAAGCCTTAAACGCGGGCGCGCTCGATCAACTTGCTGACGGTCCAGGCCTTGGTACGCGACAATTTGCGCGATTCCTCGATCTGCACCATGTCGCCCTCGTGAAACTCGTTGTTTTCATCGTGGGCGTGATACTTTTTCGACAAACGGATTACCTTACCGATGACCGGGTGCTTGACCCGACGTTCAACCAGGACCGTGACCGTCTTGTTCATCTTGTCGCTCACCACACGCCCAGTCAGCGTGCGCACCATCTTCTTGACTTCAGTCATGCTTGACCCGCCTTCTCGCGCATAATGGTCTTGACCCGGGCAATATCGCGGCGCAGCTTGCCCAGATCAGCTGTCTTGCTCGACTGCTGGGTCGCTACCTGCATACGCAATGCAAAGTGGGCACGCAACAGCGATTCCAGTTCCTGCTTCAACTCTGCGGCATTTTTGCCGCGCATTTCTTTCGTATTCATCACTCAGCTCCCGATCATGCGGGTTACGAAGGTGGTCGCGATCGGCAGCTTGGCCGCTGCCAGGCGGAACGCCTCGCGCGCCAGCGTCTCATTCACGCCATCCATCTCGTACAACACCTTGCCCGGCTGGATTTCGGCGACGTAGTATTCCGGCGCACCCTTACCATTACCCATCCGTACCTCGGCCGGCTTACGCGAAATCGGCTTGTCCGGGAAGATACGTATCCAGATACGGCCGCCACGCTTGATGTGACGTGTCATCGCACGACGCGCAGCTTCGATCTGGCGCGCAGTCAAACGGCCACGGCCGACGGCCTTGAGGCCGAAATCACCAAAACTCACATCGGCACCGCGTGTTGCGAGGCCGGTGTTACGGCCCTTCTGTTCCTTGCGGTATTTTCTTCTAGCTGGCTGCAGCATGTTTCACTCCTGATTTCTTGCCGCGCTTTTCCTGTTCTGCGGCCACAGGCTGTTCGCCGCGATTCAGCGCATCGCCCTTGTAGACCCACACCTTGATTCCGATGATGCCGTAGGTCGTCTTCGCTTCGGCAAAACCATAATCAATCTCAGCACGCAGGGTATGCAGCGGCACGCGGCCTTCGCGATACCACTCGGTCCGCGCGATCTCGGCACCGTTCAAACGGCCCGAGCTCATGATCTTGATGCCCTGGGCACCCAGGCGCATGGCATTCTGCATGGCGCGCTTCATGGCGCGGCGGAACATCACACGCTTTTCAAGCTGTTGCGCGATGCCATCGGCAATGATCTGCGCATCGGTTTCCGGCTTGCGCACTTCTTCGATGTTCACATGCACGGGCACCGACATCAGGCGCGCAAGTTCACCGCGCAGCACTTCGATGTCTTCGCCCTTCTTGCCGATCACCACGCCAGGACGGCCACTGAAAATCGTGATGCGCGCATTCTTCGCAGGCCGCTCGATCAGCACCTTCGAGACCGAAGCATGGGCAAGCTTCTTCTTCAGGTAGTCGCGAACCTTGATGTCCTCAAGCAGGGTGCTTGAGAAGTTGCGGTTCGAACCGTACCACTTGGCCGTCCAGATGCGTTGAACACCAAGACGAAACCCAATCGGATGTATTTTTTGTCCCATGCCGCTTCCTTAATCGCCAACCGTCACGGTGATGTGACAGGTCGGTTTGCTAATACGGTTACCACGGCCTTTGGCGCGGGCGGTGAAGCGCTTCAGCACAGAGCCCTGATCGACATAGATCGTCTTGACTTTCAGGGTATCAATGTCGGCACCTTCGTTGTGCTCGGCATTGGCGATTGCCGACTCGAGCACCTTCTTGATGATGCCGGCGCCTTTTTTCGGGCTGAAGGCCAGAATGTTCAGCGCCTTTTCCACGCGCAGACCGCGGATCTGGTCAGCAACCAGACGGCCTTTCTGTGCGGACAGGCGGGTACCACGCAAAATTGCAGAAACTTCCATCATGCGCTCCTTATTTCTTCGCCTTCTTGTCCGCAACGTGGCCCTTGAAGGTACGCGTCAGGGAAAACTCACCCAGCTTGTGGCCAACCATGTTTTCGGTCACAAACACCGGCACATGCTGACGACCGTTGTGCACCGCAATCGTAAGACCGATGAAATCGGGCAACACGGTGGAGCGACGCGACCAGGTCTTGATCGGACGTTTGTCGTTCGAGCCGCGAACGGCTTCGATCTTTTTCAGCAGGTGCCCATCGACAAAGGGGCCTTTTTTAATTGAACGTGCCATATCTTTCTACCTCAATCAGCGCGCGTGACGGCGGCGGACGATCATGTTGGAGGTGCGCTTGTTGCTGCGGGTACGATAACCCTTGGTCGGGGTGCCCCACGGGCTGACCGGATGGCGACCGGCCGCGGTACGACCTTCACCACCACCATGCGGGTGATCCACCGGGTTCATCACCACGCCGCGGACCGTCGGGCGGATACCGCGCCAGCGATTGGCGCCGGCCTTGCCGATCGAACGCAGGCTGTGCTCTTCGTTGCCGCACTCGCCGAGCGTGGCGCGGCAATCGACGTGCACCTTGCGGATCTCGCCGGAACGCAGACGCAACTGGGCGTAACTGCCTTCGCGCGCCAGCAGCTGGACCGAGGTACCGGCCGAGCGCGCAATCTGTGCACCTTTGCCCGGCATCATCTCGACGCAGTGCACCGTACTACCGACTGGAATACTGCGCAGCGGCAGGCAATTGCCGGCCTTGATCGGCGCTTCCGCACCACTCACCAGCTGGGCGCCCACCGCAACGCCGCGAGGCGCAATAATGTAGCGACGCTCGCCATCGGCGTAGCACAGCAAGGCCAGATGCGCGGAACGATTGGGATCGTATTCCAGGCGCTCCACTTTCGCAGGAACGCCATCCTTGCTACGGCGGAAATCCACCACGCGGTAATGCTGCTTGTGGCCGCCACCCTTGTGACGAACCGTGATATGACCGTTATTGTTGCGGCCCGATCCGCGCTTTTTCGGCTCGAGCAGGGCTGCGACCGGCTTGCCTTTGTGCAGGCCGGGCGTAACGACCTTGACGACCGCACGGCGGCCGGCAGAGGTGGGTTTGACTTTAATCAGTGCCATGTTTTTCTCCCTTACTGACCGGACGCGAAGTCGATGTCCTGACCCGGCTTCAGGGTGACATACGCTTTCTTCCAGTTGTCACGGCGACCCGTGACCCGACCGGAGCGCTTGACCTTGCCCTTGACGTTCAGCACTTGCACACCCGTCACTTCAACCTTGAACAGACTGGCAACGGCTGCGCCAATTTCCTGTTTGGTCGCGTCGGGCAACACACGAAAAACAACCTGGTTCAGCTTGTCGGCCACGCGTGTACTCTTTTCGGAGATCACCGGCGCGAGAATGACTTTGAGCAGACGCTCCTGACTGATCGCACCCATCACACCATCTCCTCAAATTGCTTGACCGCCGCCTTGGTGATCAGCACGTTACCGAATTTCACCAGGCTCCACGGATCGGCCTGATGCGGCTCGACCACATAGACGTTCGGCAGGTTGCGCGACGACAGCCACAGGTTGTCGTCCACGCTATCCGCAATGATCATGACCTTGCCATACCCCATCGACTTGAGCTTGCCAGCCAGCAGCTTGGTCTTGGGGGAATCGATGCCCAAACTCTCGACCACCTTGAGCTTACCCTCGCGTGCCAGCTGCGACAGGATGGTCGCCAGACCGGCGCGATACATCTTGCGGTTCACTTTATGGGTGAAGTTCTCGTTGGGCTTGTTGGGAAAGGTCACACCGCCCCCACGCCAGATCGGGCTCGAAGTACGGCCGGAGCGTGCACGGCCAGTACCTTTTTGACGCCACGGCTTGTGCGTGGAGGCCGTCACTTCGGCACGCGTCTGCTGTGCGCGGTTGCCGCTGCGCGCATTCGCCTGGAATGCAGTCACTACCTGATGCACCAGCGCCTCGTTGTAGTCGCGACCGAAAGTCTCGTCGGACGCGGCAACACTGGTCACATGCTGACCTTGTTCATTAATGACAGACAAATCCATCAGGCACCCCCTTTCACTGCCGGGCGCACCACGACATGACCACCCTTGGAACCCGGAACGGCACCCTTCAAAAGCACCAACCCACGCTCCGCATCGACACGCACAACCTCAAGGTTCTGCTTGGTGCAGGTCACCGCACCCATATGGCCGGACATGCGCTTACCCGGGAACACGCGACCCGGATCCTGCGCCATGCCGATGGAGCCCGGCACATTGTGCGAACGCGAGTTGCCGTGGGTGGCGCGCTGCGACTTGAAGTTGTGGCGTTTGATCGTGCCCGCAAAGCCCTTGCCCTGCGTCACACCGGTAACATCCACCTTCTGCCCTGCCTGAAGCAACTCGACCGAAACCGCAGCGCCCGGCTGATACTGGGCGGCAACGTCGGCAGGCACGCGGAATTCGCGCAGCAACTCGCCTGCATCCACACCCGCCTTAGCGTAATGTCCAGCTTCAGATTTATTGACGCGGCTATTGCGGCGGCTGCCATAGGCAACCTGCACAGCGGAATAACCGTCGTTTTCTGGCGTGCGCACCTGCGTCACACGATTGTTTGACATTTCCAGCACGGTTACCGGAACGGACGCACCGCTCTCGGTAAAAATGCGGGTCATGCCGACCTTGCGGCCAACGAGCCCGATACTCATCTTTGTATTTCCTATCTCAAGCCGGCAGCCGAAGCCACGGACAAGGGTTTTAGGTGCCGATTACAATTGACCGGCGACTATTGGTACAACTGAAGGGGCGGCAGTATACCCAAGCCGCCCGCTTTTTACAACTTGATTTCGACGTCAACGCCAGCCGGCAGGTCCAGCTTCATCAGGGCATCGACCGTTTTGTCGGTCGGGTCCATGATGTCCATCAGACGGCGATGGGTACGGATCTCGAACTGGTCGCGCGACGTCTTGTTGACGTGCGGGGAACGGAGCACGTCAAAACGCTCGATCGAGGTCGGCAACGGGACCGGGCCCTTGACCACGGCGCCGGTACGCTTGGCCGTCTCCACGATTTCGAGCGCGGACTGGTCGATCAGTTTGTAGTCAAACGCCTTCAGGCGGATGCGGATTTTCTGGTTTTGCATTATTGAGCCTTACTCTTCGATCTTGGCCACGACACCCGCACCGACGGTACGACCGCCTTCGCGGATGGCGAAACGCAGACCTTCGTCCATGGCGATCGGCTGAATCAGCGAGACTTTGATGCTGACGTTGTCGCCAGGCATCACCATCT
>JAIBEL010000048.1 GCA_019459285.1 Rhizobium sp.
AACTCAAACTCACGCCGCTAAATTAATAACGACGCTTCATTCAAGTGTGAGCATTTATGCTAGCTGTCAGACCAACCTAAGTCAGCCCAACTACCGCAACAACACCCACACCTATCGGCTGTAAATTGTTAAAGATCAATCTCTTACTGACTTCGCTTTCGCTGCGTTGCCGTTTCGAGAGGTGCGCATTCTACGTAGATCACATAAAACGTCAACACTTATTTTCGAAATGGTTGCGGGGGCAGGATTTGAACCTACGACCTTCGGGTTATGAGCCCGACGAGCTGCCAGACTGCTCCACCCCGCGCCTGTCGCAAATGAAACCGCGTCAATCGAGAAGCGGAACTATAGCAAAGCGTGCTTGGCCCCGTCAACACTTGCGGGCTTTATGACAAAGCCCATCGAGCTCCATTGGCAACATTCCCAATGTTTTCAATCGACTGAATGAGCCATGCCACCGCAGGCCAAGATGAGGATAACGGCGGACAGCGCGAAACAGCCGGAAACCATGCACACTTATTGTGCAGACAATGTGTCGGCAAACTCGCTACCATTCAGCGTCGCTGTCGATAGGAAGTCCGCTTGTGTACATTTCCGATTTTTCCCTGTCGCGCCTGCCGCGCATCGAGTTCGGTCCCGGCGTGCTCGGCAAGTTGCCGGCCATTGCCCGCACCTACGGCACACGTGCTTTGCTGGTGACCGGCGCGGGTTCGCTGAAGAACTCGCCATTCTGGGCAACCGTGACGGACGGGCTGAAGGCGCAGGGGGTTGCCTGGTTGCATCTGGCTGTTCCGGGCGAACCCTCTCCGCTGATGGTGGATGAGGCCGTGCGCGCCTTACGCCCGGAATCCATTGACGTGGTCATCGGCCTCGGCGGTGGCAGCGCGCTGGATGCGGCCAAGGCGATTGCCGGTCTGCTCAAGCCCGGCAACTCGGTGATGGACCACCTGGAAGGCGTGGGACCCGAACTCGCGTACGCCGGTCCGGCCACACCGTTCATTGCCGTACCGACCACCGCCGGCACCGGTTCGGAGGCGACCAAGAACGCCGTATTAAGCGTACAGGGCGCGGATGGCTTCAAGAAATCCTTCCGCGACGAAAAACTGGTGGCCGAAGTTGCACTGGTCGATCCCGATCTCCTCGCCACCTGCCCCGCCGCCGTGACTGCGGCGAACGGGATGGATGCCTTCACCCAGTTGCTGGAATCCTATGTTTCCTGCCGCGCCGCGCCCTTGACCGATTCGCTTGCCTGGGGCGGCATGAAGGCCGCCCGCGACGGCTTGCTGGCCTTATATGCCGATGCCGGCGATGCTGCGGCGCGCAATCGCATGGCCTACGCGGCGCTGGTATCGGGCATCACACTGGCGCAGGTCGGGCTCGGCTCGGTGCACGGCCTGGCCGCGCCATTGGGGGCATTCTTCCCGATTCCGCACGGCGTCGCGTGCGGCACGCTGGTGGCGCAGGCCACACGCGTCAATATCGACGCGCTGCAGGCACGCGACGCGAATCACCCGGCGCTGGAAAAATATGCACAAGTGGGGCGCCTGCTGAGCAAGCAGGGCCAACTGAACCAGACTGCGTCACACGCCGCCCTGATCGATACGCTCGACGCCTGGACACGCAAACTTCAGCTTCCATCCCTGGCGCAGTTCGGCGTGACACCCGCCGATATCCCGCGCATCGTGGCCAACAGCCGCGGCAGCAGCATGAAAACCAATCCGATTGCGCTCACCGACGCTGAAATCGCGGGCATTCTCGCCGCGCGCATCTGACGTCCGCTCAAGTTAAACGGCTGTCGTCCGCTATTTCTGCGATCTCATCTTCTGGAACGCAACCATGCCCGGCCTCCTGCTTTTCTTCATCGTGCTCGCACTTCCGGCAGTCTATGGCGTTTTCATCTTCAACCAGCTTGTCACGCTGAAGCATAACGTCGGCAAGGCTTGGTCGAATATCGACATCCTGCTCAAGCAGCGCCATGATGAATTGCCGAAGCTGGTCGAAACCTGCAAGCAATACATGCAGTTCGAACAGGAGACGCTTGAAAAAGTGATGCACGCGCGCAGCCAGGTCGCGAGCGCACGGGAATCGCAGAACATCCCCGCGCTGGGGCAGGCCGAAGGCGCATTGCGCGTGGGACTCGGCAATCTGTTCGCGGTCGCCGAGGCCTATCCCGAACTGAAGACCAACGAAACCTTCCTGCATCTGCAGGCGCGCATTACCGGGCTGGAAAACGCGATTGCCGACCGCCGCGAGTTCTACAACGATTCGGTCAACGTCAACAACGTGCGGGTGGAGCAGTTTCCCGACACCCTCGTGGCGCGCCTGTTCGCCTTTCGCCAGTTTCCGCTGCTGCGCTTCGCTGCCGAGGAAAAGAAAGACGTTGACCTGAAGCAGCTCTTCGACCGCTGATGCTTCCGGTACGCTGGACGGCCGAATGGCGGCACGACTACGCCAATTTTGCGCTGGGCGGCGGCAATCTGGCCATACTGCTGCTCGGCTTCCAGTTGCATTCCCATCTAGGCTGGCAAATCAGTTTTGCGTTGGTCGGGCTGACCAGTTTCTGGGCGTGGTTTGCCAACCTCAAGCGCTATCGCACCGTGGCGGATACGCCAACCTCGCGCATCGCCTCGGCCCCGCAAGGCTACATCGAGCTCGTCGGACGCGGCAGCCAGCCGCCGGGCGACAAGCTGATCAGCCCGGTCAACGGCCTGCCCTGCCTGTGGTACCGCTACCGCATCGAGCGCAAGGACGGCGACCGCTGGGAATACGTCGAATCCGGGATATCGCATGACACGTTCGGCGTGGACGACGGCAGCGGCAGCGTGCTCATCGATCCCGACGGCGCGGAAATTCTTACTTCGCGCAAACAGGTCTCGACCTCGGGCGCTTATCGCAAAACAGAATGGACGCTGATCGAAGGCGACACCATTTACGTGATCGGCGACCACGTAACCCTGGGCGGCCCCAATGCCGTGCTCGACAAGAAGGCCGATCTCGCGACGCTGCTGGCCGAATGGAAGACCGACAAGACCGCCTTGCTAGCGCGTTTTGACGCCGACCGCGACGGCGAAATCAGCCTCGACGAGTGGGAGCGCGCGCGCCAGGCCGCATCCGACGAAGTCGACCGGGCTCATCTCGATATCCGCCTGAAAGACGGCATTCATCTCGTGCGCAAACCGTCGCATGGCCGCCCCTTCCTGATCGCCAACCGCGAAGTCACCGCGCTGGTACGGCATTTTCGGCTATGGAGCTGGCTGCACCTGGCACTGACGATGGGCGCCCTGATCGGCTTGGCGCTGCTCGGGCGCACAGCCTGACGCTTGCCCTGCCCGGCTTCCCGCCCTATAGTCAAGGCACGGAGGACGCATCATGAAACCTGCCATACCCGAGACCCCTGCTGAATACGACCACACCCGCATCATCGAGCGACCGGATGGATGCTACTGGATCGATGCCATGACCGGCGAGGAATACGGCCCCTTCGCCAGCCTGCTGGAAGCCGTACAAGACATGGAGTACAACGCCGACAGCGACTACGAACCTGGCGAAACGGTAGAAGAGGCCGAAGAAGAGATCGGCATTTCCGACTGGATCGACCCCGATACCGGCGACCCAGGCGAAGCGTCTCACCGCCCCGTCGACTGATTCCCGGCCAGCCGGGATTGCCCGGATACGCCCCGGTCTGCAGCTTCCGCCATTCGCGCCTCGCGCTCGAACGGATTGTCGCGATAGGGATTGCCGCCGCGCAGCCACGCAAGCAACCCGGCCAGCGGATACAGCACCAGCAGCAAAACACCCCAACGTTCAAATTGCCTGACATGCGCACGCTCGTGCACACGCGTCGCAGCCAGGGCACTCGATGACACACCCAGCACGACGTGTCCCAGCGTGATTGCCGCGACCGGTCCGCTGAACGGAAAACCGCGCTGCAACACCCATGCCGGCCAGCCGCCCGCGGCTTCCAGCACACCCTCCACCTGCCGCATGGCGCCTCCACTCCCCCGTGCGGCGAGCGCAATCAATACGCCCAACAGGGTGACCGGAAACGGCCACAGATAGCGCAGGGAACGGCTCATTCAGGTATCCAGCACGCCAAAGAACCAACGCGCCTCGTGCAAACCTTCCGCCACGAAATGCCGGCGCGCCTGTTCAAGCTGCGTCGCGGTCCCCGCCGCATACACGTCGAAGCGATGCAGATCCGGGTAATCCGTCACAATGCCTTGCAGCACGGCTTCCAGGTCGTCGGTCGACGCATGCGGCAGGTAGTTGAAATTATCCAGCGCATCGGTCCAGGCGCGGCACAGGTTGTCCTGGTAATGGCCGGCCTCGTCGGCCAGCCAGTGCAGATCCATCGACTCAGCCAGTTCCAGCGACATGGCATGCTGGATCAGGCTCTTGATCGGCGCGAAGCCCGCGCCGAAAGCGAGGAAAATCACCGGACGCGGCGAGTCCTCGTCCAGCACGAATTCGCCGAAAGGTCCTTCCACCTTCACCACGTCATTGGCCTTCAAGCTGCCAAACACGCTCTCGACAAACGCATCGTCCGCCCGGCGCGGGATCTGGATCTCGATGTGGCGATCCTCGCACGGGCAACTGGCAATGGCATAGCGCCCCTTCACCCCGTCGATCGACACGTCGACGCTCTGGCCGCCGAGATAACGCAGGCGCTGGCTGCGCGGCGCGAGAATATGCAGCGCAGCCATGTGCGGATTGAACACCTCGATCGACTTCACCTTGGCGGTGAGCTGCTGCACCGGAATGTCGCGCGCGCCCGCCACATTGGCTTCGATCACCACGTCGTTGACCGGCGCATAGGCGCACAGCAGGATCATCCCGGCCTCTTTTTCGGCTTCTTTCAGAACATAGTCGTGCGCATGGACCTTCGTCACCTCGCCCGACAGCACACGTGCCTTGCAGTCGCCGCAATTGCCGTTGCTGCAGCCGTAATTCAGCGACACGCCATTGCGCAGCGCGGCTTCCAGCAAGGTGTCGTTGCCCTCCACGTAGAACTCGTGGCCGCTGGGCTGGATGGTCACATGGGCTGACATGATTTTGAATATCCTTTCCTGCGCAATCGTCGCCTGCGCCTGCACCGCATCCGGCGGAACCTCGGCCAGATTGCGCAGTAGAAATGCGCGCAAGGTATGCAGGGCATGGCGCGTTTCCGCGCTTTGGTCTTCTTCGATTTCGTCGATCTTCTCGTCGAGCCAGGTCATCACGTTGCCGTAATGCAGCAGCAAGGCCTTGGCCGCTGCATAGTCGTCGCCCAGCGCGTTCAGGCGCGCCACCAGCACGTCCTTGTCGGGCAAGGCACGCTCCAGCACCCGCTTGGCGAACGCCTTGTCCTTGATTTCCTGGACCCGGCGAAATTCGGCATCGTCGTCCCACTTCACCTCGGGAAACACGCGCAGCAATTCGTCGAGCTCGACCATGCCGTCAAAGGTCGCCAGCACACCGCCGCGAATCATCTCCTGCAGCGCGTGACGCGGCTGGCCGACCAGCTTGGCCACACGGGAAAGCGGAAGTAAATGGCTCATGGCACGATGGTACTCCGTGTCCGCGGCGGACAGAATCGGCACTTCACCAGATTCTGAATCCCTGATTCGCCCGGCCACCCCGTCTGACAATACAATCCCGTCATGCCGTCCATCACCATCCGTTCGTGTCCCGCCGACGCCCGCGCCGCCCTCGAACAGGCCGGGCTCGCCCCCGTCTGGGCGCGGTTGTATGCCGCCCGCGGCGTCAGCCATCCCGACGAAGTCGCGCACCGCCTGCCGCAGCTGCTGCCGCCCGCCGGCCTGCTGCACATCGAACGCGCCGCCGCGCTGCTGGCCGACGCCATTCGCGACCACAAGCGCCTGCTCATCATCGCCGACTACGACGCCGACGGCGCCACTGCCTGCGCGGTCGGCGTGCGCGGCCTGCGCCTGCTCGGCGCGCAGGTCGATTTCATCGTGCCCAACCGGCTCGAACATGGCTACGGCCTCACCCCTGACATTGTGAAGCTCGCCGCCGCACGACAGCCCGACCTGCTGGTCACGGTGGACAACGGCATCGCTGCGGTCGAGGGCGTGGCGGCGGCGAACGCCCTCGGCATCCCCGTACTGGTCACCGACCACCATCTGCCCGGCGACGCGTTGCCGGCCGCTGTCTGCATCGTCAATCCCAACCAGCCGGGTTGCGGCTTCGGCTCGAAGAATCTGGCCGGGGTCGGCGTGATGTTCTACGTGCTGCTGGCCCTGCGCGCCGAGCTGCGCCAGCGCGGCGCCTATGCCGACACGCCCGAACCGGACCTACGCGCCCTGCTCGACCTGGTCGCGCTCGGCACGGTGGCCGACGTCGTCAAGCTCGACGCCAATAACCGCACCCTCGTCGCCCAGGGGCTGGCGCGCATGCGCGCGGGCAAGGCCAGCGCCGGCGTCAACGCGCTGTTCCGCGCTGCCGGGCGCGAGTCTGCGCGCGCCACCGTGTTCGACCTCGGCTTCATGCTCGGCCCGCGGCTGAACGCCGCCGGCCGCATCGACGACATGGCGCTCGGCATCGAATGCCTGCTGGCCGACGACCCCGCCGCCGCACAGGAGCTGGCGCAGCGGCTCGACACGCTCAATCGGACGCGGCGCGACGTCGAGGCCGACATGCTGGAGGAGGCGCTCGCCATCCTCGCCACCTTCAATCCTGACGACAGCCACAGCCTCACGGCGTTTCAGTCTGGCTGGCACGTCGGCGTGATCGGTATCCTGGCGTCGCGCCTGAAGGACAAGTTCCACCGCCCCACCATCGTGCTGGCCCAAAGCGAGAGCGGAGGAGCGGGAGGGTCGCTGCAGTCGCAGCGGGGACCCACCGGCCTACCCCTTGCGGGTGAGCTCAAAGGCTCCGGCCGCTCCATCCCCGGCCTGCATCTGCGCGACGCGCTCGACCTGATCGACAAGCGCCACCCCGGCCTGATCGTCAAATTCGGCGGCCACGCCATGGCCGCCGGGCTCAGCATTCCCGCCGGGCGCCACGCGGAGTTCGGCGCAGCATTCGAGGCCGTGGTACGCGAACTGATCGACCCGGCAGATCTCGATGGCAGGATCGAAACCGACGGCGAACTGGATCTCGCCGAACACAGCTACGAGCTCGCCGAGCAGTTCGACCATGCGGTCTGGGGGCAGGGCTTTCCTGCGCCGCTGTTCACCGCCACCTTCGATGTCGTGGCGCAGCGCGTCGTCGGCGAGAAACATCTGAAACTCAAGCTGGCGCGCGGGGAGACCTCGTTCGACGCCATGCGGTTCTTCCAGGCCGACCCGCTGCCAGACCGCATCCGCGCCGTCTACGCGCTCATGCCGAACGAATTCAATGGCCAGCAGTCATTGCAACTCAAACTGCAACACTGGGAGCCTGTCTGATGATTTCCCTTGCAACTTGAAACTTGAAACTGCGCTCATGCCGCCGATCACACTCGCCCTCATCCTGCTGAATGTTCTCGTCTATGTGCTCGAACTCGTCACCGGCCCCGAGATCATCCGCATCTTCGGCCTGTGGCCGCCGGGCTCGGGCGGCGCGTTCCATCTGTGGCAACTGGTCACCTACAGCTTCCTGCACGGCTCGCTGACCCATTTGGGATTCAATATGTTCGCCGTGTGGATGTTCGGTGCCGAACTGGAAAGGCGCTGGAACGACCTGCGTTACCTGCTGACCTACCTGCTCAGCGTCGTCGTGGCCGCGATGACGCAGATCGCCGTCTCCGGCTATTTCCTGCACAGCAGCAGCCCCGTCATCGGCGCCTCGGGCGGCGTGTTCGGCCTCCTGCTGGCCTATGCGCTGTATTTCCCGCGCAGCGTCGTCAGCATCATCTTCCTGCCTTTCATCCGCATCCCGGCGCGCCTCTTCGTGCTCGGCTACGGCGCTGTCGAACTCGTCCTCGGCCTCACCAGCACCGATGCGGGCGTCGCCCACTTCGCCCACCTCGGCGGATTGTTCGGCGGCTGGCTGGGCGTGCAGTATTTCCGCGGGCGCGGGGTGTTCGGGAAACGATAACGCGTGTCCAGCAGGCCGACCGGACTGAGATTAACCACCAGAGAAATTAAGCGCGAAGCAACGGCAATAGACGCAAACGTGTGCGATTGGGATCAACCGTCAGCAAAGCACCTTCCTGCAGTTCTAACTCCATTTGGCGCAATGCAGCAGCGACCTGAGCGCCAATCCTGTCCGGGTTGACATCCTCTGCGCGGATTTGAACAACGCTTGGTTTTTCGCCATGTGTTGCGGCCAGAATCGCGCTGAAATCAAGATCATGAGTAAGCACGATGTAATCGTTTGCCGCTGCATAATCCATGATTTCTGAATCAGGTGCATTGACTCTCCCGACTGCCGACCAATGGTAGCCTGCAGACCCAATCCGTTTAGCATATCCACCCAGCGCGGCGACAGATTCATGTCCACAAGCACTTTCATGCGTTGGCCAGCATAACCTCGCGTTCTTCGGCACGCCACGCGGCATAGCGCAGCGCTTGCATGATGTCTTCGCGTTCCAGGTAAGGATAGTCGGCGAGAATTTCCTCAATGCTGCGTCCAGTACCGACCTGACTCACAACCATGCCAACCGTGACACGCATCCCTCGAATGCAAGCCTTGCCGCCCATCATCTCAGGTTGCTGGGTAATACGATCGAGTCCCTGCGTCATGGCCCGCTCCAGAATCAAATGAATTTCAGTAATTATGCGCCTAGCATAGCCCGGGACGACAAGGCCCGCACATCGTCCATCCTACCCATTACTTGCTACTCGAATCCTGTCTCCTGAGCCTATGTCCCTCAGGCATAGCCCTCGGGATTGCCGGCCTGCCAGCGCCACGCATCGGCACACATGCGCGACAGATCGTATTCGGCCCGCCAGCCCAGCTCGCGCGCCGCGCGGGCCGGGTCGGCCCAGCATTGCGCCACGTCGCCGGCACGGCGCGCCACGATCCGGTACGGCACCGGTTTGCCGCTGGCCGCCTCGAATGCACGCACCATGTCGAGCACGCTCACTCCGCGCCCGGTACCCAGATTCCAGGTCTGCACCCCGCCCAGTTGCAGCAGCTTGTTCAGCGCCGCCACATGCCCGCGCGCCAGGTCGACCACATGGATATAGTCGCGCACGCCAGTGCCGTCCGGCGTGGGATAGTCGCCGCCGAACACGTTGAGATGCGGGCGCCGGCCCACCGCCACCTGCGCCACATAGGGCATCAGGTTATTGGGGATGCCGCGCGGATCTTCGCCGATCAGGCCCGATTCGTGCGCGCCCACCGGGTTGAAATAGCGCAGCAGCGCAATGTTCCAGGCCGGATCACTTAGCGCGATATCGCGCAGCATGTCCTCAATGAACAATTTGGAGCGGCCATAGGGATTGGTCGCCGACAGCGGAAAATCCTCGGTGATCGGCACCGTCGCCGGATCGCCGTACACCGTGGCGGACGACGAGAACACCACCGCCTTCACGCCAGCCGCCGCCATTTCCTCGAACAGCGCGATACTGCCTGCGATATTGTTGTCGTAATACAGAAGCGGTTTTTCCACCGACTCGCCCACCGCTTTCAGTCCGGCGAAATGCACCACCGCATCGATGCGGTGATCGGCGAACAGCGCGCGCAAGGCCGCCCGGTCGCGAATGTCGCCCTGCACAAATATCACCGGACGGCCGGCAATCTGCGCCACCCGATCCAGCGATTTCACGCTGCTGTTCGACAGGTTGTCGAACACCACCACCTCGTGCCCAGCTGCCAGGCATTCCACTGCAGTATGCGAACCGATATAGCCCGCACCGCCGGTCAACAGAACTTTCAAGATGTCTCCCTTGTTGTAGTCGTTCGCCACCCGGTTAACGGCTGATCCCTCGCCGGATTCAGAACGAGCGTGTCGTCAAGCCGCTTCAAGCTCGACGTGGACCCGACGACCGATTGCCGTCGCAATATTAACCAGCGCGTCAAGAGAAAAGCGCGACACGCGACCACGCAGCAGATCGCTCATCCGTGGCTGCGTCACACCGCACCGCGAAGCCGCCTCAACTTGCGTCCAGCCACTTTCCTTCACGATCTCGGCGATTTGCTGCATCAGCTCCGCCCGCGCCCGCAGGTTAGCTGCCTGCTCAGGGGTATCGGCAAGAGCATCCCACACGCTGTCGTACGTTTCCGGCTTGCTCATTTTCGACCTTTCGTCAGTTGGGCATAGCGCTCTTTTGCCAAATCGATGTCGCGCTTTGATGTTGCCTGTGTCTTTTTCTGAAACGCATGAAGAACGACCACGGCATCCGCCATGCGCGCCGTATAGATCACACGATAGGTACCCACATCGTCCCAAATCCTGATTTCCTCAACCCCTTTGCCAATCGATGGCATCGGCTTGAAGTCATCCGGCTGTTCGCCGCGTTGCACCTTGTCCAGTTGATAGCCTGCGTCCTGCCTCGCATCCTCCGGAAACTCCCGCAGGCATTTGAGCGCATTACCCAGGAATCGAATGGGCCTCATGGGATGAAATATACTGATATGGATATATTTTGACAAGGCGTATACATGTCGCCGCCATCATTGTTAACCCAGGCACAGCGCCAGCGCCGCATGCCAGTCCTGAAGGCTTATACCGAATGTCTGTTTCAGTTTATCGTTGTTCAGACGCGAATTGAGCGGCCGTTTTGCCGGGGTCGGGTAATCGCTGCTGGGGATGGGTCGCAGGTGGGCTGGCGCACACGTTTCGTCGAACTCATCCATTGCCTGGATCGCCTCGGCAAACCCGTGCCACGAGGTTTCTCCGGCATTGGTCATGTGGTAGATGCCCCAGGGCTCGGCTTGATTCGCGGCTAACATGGGCGAGGCAATCTGGCTCAGCGCCTGCGCCGTGGCCTCGGCCAGGTCACGGCACCAGGTCGGCGCGCCAATCTGGTCGGCGACGATCTTCAGTTCCGGCCGCTCCCGCATCAAGCGGCGCATGGTCAGCAGAAAGTTGCTGCCGCGCGCACCGTAAACCCAGGATGTGCGGAAAATGAGATGGCGACAGCCGGCGGCCTGAATGGCGCGTTCGCCTGCCAGCTTGGTTGCGCCATACACATTGAGTGGATCGCAGGCGTCGTCCTCTTTCCAGGGCGTGCTGCCGGTGCCGTTGAACACATAGTCGGTGGAGTAATGCACCAGCAGCGCACCCAGCCTGCCCGCCTCCTCAGCCAAAATGCCCGGCGCAACGGTGTTCACCGCATGCGCCAGTTCCGGCTCGCTCTCGGCCTTGTCCACGGCGGTATAGGCAGCCGGGTTGACGATGATGTTCGGTGCCATTTCGTGCACCGTCTGGCGTACCGCATCGGCATCGGCCAGATTCATGGACCGGGAGTCCAGTGCAACCACCTCGCCCAGGCAACTCAGCGTGCGCCGCAGTTCCCAGCCGACCTGGCCACGGGCCCCTGTCAGGAGAATGCGGGGAGCGGGGAGCGGGGAGCGGGGAACAGTCGTCATGCGTAGACCTCCGCATCCCTGAGCAAGGGTTGAACCTGGTCCTTGGCGGATAGCACAGGCGTCCCTTCGAGCGGCCATGCCACCCCGATCTGCGGATCGTCCCAGCGGATGCCGCGATCCCACTGCGGGGTGTAGTACGTGGTGGTCTTGTAGAGGAAATCGGCGCTATCGGACAACACCAGGAAACCATGTGCAAACCCGGGCGGGATCCACATCATGCGCTGGTTTTCAGCCGAGAGCTCGTAGCCGACCCATTGTCCGAAATGCGGCGAGGATTTGCGCAGGTCCACCGCCACGTCGAAGACCGAGCCGCTCACCACGCGCACCAGTTTTCCCTGCGGCTCGTTGACCTGGTAATGCAACCCGCGCAATACGCCCCTGGCTGAGCGCGAATGGTTGTCCTGCACAAAATCCGCTTCGAGGCCGCATTTCGCAAACGTCTGTTTGTTCCAGCTTTCCAGGAAGAAGCCACGCGCATCGCCGAACACCTTGGGTTCAAGGATAAGGACGCTGGGGAGAGGGGTTTCGATGATATTCATTTTGGTGCGCAGTGAGCGGGGAGTGGGACTCGGTTTCGGCTTGCTGCCCACCATTCCCAACTCACCGTCTCAGAAAACCCGTTCGTTCAGCATATTCAACAAATATTGCCCATAGGCATTTTTCTTTAATGGTTCAGCCAGCTTCGCCACCTGCTCCGCCGTAATGTATCCCTGACGATAGGCAATCTCTTCGGGGCAGGCGATCTTCAAGCCCTGTCGCTTCTCGATCGTCTCGATGAACAGCGAAGCCTCCAACATCGATTCATGGGTGCCCGTATCCAGCCAGGCATGACCGCGGCCCATGATCGACACATTAAGCTCACCCGACTCGAGGTAGTGCCGGTTGATATCGGTGATCTCCAGTTCGCCGCGCGGCGAGGGCTTCAGGTTGCGGGCAATGTCGACCACCTGCTTGTCATAGAAATAAAGCCCGGTGACTGCGTAATGCGATTTGGGTCGAGCGGGTTTTTCTTCCAGGCTGACCGCTTTTCCTGTGGCATCGAAATCCACCACGCCATAGCGTTCCGGGTCGTGCACGCGATAAGCAAACACCGTCGCGCCGGTTTCCCGCTCGCTCGCTGCACACAGGTCTTTCGCCATGTCATGGCCATAGAAGATATTGTCGCCCAGTACCAGCGCGCTGGGGCCATTCCCCACAAAATCCGCCCCGATGATGAACGCCTGGGCAAGTCCTTCCGGATTAGGCTGTACCGCATACTGCAAATTGACTCCCCACTGGCGGCCGTCGCCCAGCAACTGCTCGAAACGCGGCGTATCCTGAGGCGTCGAAATGACCAGGATGTCCCGAATCCCGGCCTGCATCAGCGTAGTGAGCGGGTAATAGATCATCGGCTTGTCGTAAATCGGGAGCAGCTGCTTGGACACAGCAAGCGTCGCCGGATACAGACGAGTGCCGGAGCCACCGGCCAGGATGATGCCTTTTCGGGGAGCGGTATTGGGTGAGTGGTGAGTGGTGAGTGGTGAGTGGGACGCGGGCATCATTATTCGGTTTCCTTCACTTTTTTGTGCAGGCCAGACACCAATTTGCCGACTCGTTCAAGCAGAATCTCGGCTTGTCCCTGACCTTGTTTGAAATAGCCAAGCCTCATGGCAATCTGGCACTGAGTATCCAACTCACTCAATGAGCCCCGAGCAATGCTTAGAAAGCGGGCAAACTCCCGATTCCCGTCCCTGGCCGCACCCTCTGCGAGATTGCTCGGAATGGAAACTGCGGCACGGCGCATCTGCGATACAAGCCCATATTGTTCTTGTGCAGGGAAATTTGAGGTCATGCGGTAAATCTCTTCAACCAATTCCATCGATTTCCTCCACGCCTCAAGCTGCTCATGCGGTTTGCTTCCCACCGTTCCCCCTTTTTCATCTTTTGGTAAGTGGTGAGTAGTAAGTGGCGAATCGTACCCACCACTCACCACTCACCACTCACCACTTACCACTCACCCATACTGCACATCCACCCACCTCCGATATTCCCCACTCACCACTCCATCCACCCACGCCATGTTGTCCAGATACCAGCGCACCGTCTTGCGGATGCCCGTCTCGAAGGTTTCGGCCGGCTTCCAGCCCAGTTCGCGATGGATCTTGCTGGCGTCGATGGCGTAGCGGCGGTCGTGGCCGGGGCGATCCTTCACATAGGTCAGCAGCCGCGCATACGGGCCGGCCGGGTCGGGACGCATCTCGTCGAGCAGCGCGCATACCGTTTTCACGATCTCGATGTTCGGCATCTCGTTCCAGCCGCCCACGTTGTAAGTCTCGCCCGATCTTCCTTTTTCCAGCACCGTGCGGATCGCCGAACAGTGATCGGTGACGTACAGCCAGTCGCGCACGTTCATGCCGTCACCATAGATCGGCAACGTCTTGCCGCGCGTGGCATTGAGGATCATCAGCGGGATCAGCTTTTCCGGGAACTGGTAGGGGCCGTAATTGTTCGAACAATTGGTCGTCAGAACCGGCAAGCCATACGTATGGTGATACGCGCGCACCAGATGGTCGGACGACGCCTTGCTGGCTGAATACGGGCTGTTGGGCGCAAACGGCGTCGTCTCGGTGAACGGCGCATCGTCCGGCCCCAGCGAACCGTAGACCTCGTCGGTAGACACATGCAGAAAACGGAACGCAGCTTTTTCATCTTCCGGCAGGCTCATCCAGTGGCCGCGCACCTCCTCCAGCAAATGAAACGTGCCGACCACGTTGGTCTGGATGAAGTCTTCCGGCCCGTGGATCGAGCGGTCGACATGCGATTCGGCCGCGAAGTTGACGACCGCACGCGGGCGATGGCTGGCAAGCAGTTGGGCGACCAGCGCGCGATCACCGATGTCGCCCTGCACGAAGACATGGCGCGGATCGCCTTTCAGGCTGGCCAGGTTCTCCAGGTTGCCCGCATACGTGAGTTTTTCGAGATTGACGACCGGCTCATCGTTGACCCGCAGCCAATCCAGAATGAAATTGGCGCCGATGAAACCGGCGCCGCCTGTAACCAAGATCACATTAATTTCCCAATAACAGTCTACAAACGCCAGATATTAAACCCGGCCGCCTTGATGGCTGCCTGATCATAGGCTGACTTTACATCGGTAAAGATTCCCCCTTTGCGCAGTCCGGAGGTCAGATCAGCCAAGGACATAGCCAAATACTCCGCGTGCGACACCGCCGCAACGATGGCATCGGCATTGCCGGGCAATTGCTCCCAAGGGGTCAGGCGGATGCCATATTCATGCTCGGCTTCCTGCGATTCGGCAATGGGGTCGTGAACGGCAACGTCACAGCCGAAATCCTTTAATTCCTTTACCAGATCGGCCACCTTGGAATTGCGCAGGTCAGGACAGTTTTCCTTGAAGGTGAGGCCCAGCACGATGACTTTGGCGCCCTTCACTGTTCCGCCGTTGTGGATCATGCCCTTGACTGTCTGTTGCGCAACATAGGCTGCCATGCCGTCGTTGATCTTGCGGCCGGCAAGAATCACCTGCGGATGGTAGCCCAGCATCTCGGCCTTGTGGGTGAGATAGTAGGGATCCACTCCGATGCAGTGGCCACCGACCAAGCCGGGACGGAACGGCAGGAAATTCCATTTGGTACCGGCGGCTTTCAGAACTTCCAGGGTGTCGATACCAAGGCGGTCGAAAATCAGCGCAAGCTCGTTCATCAGGGCGATATTGAGGTCGCGCTGGGTGTTCTCGATCACCTTGGCCGCCTCGGCGACCTTGATCGAACTGGCGCGATGCACACCGGCGGTGATGACCGAGGCATACAGTTCGGCGACCGCTTGGGAGGTGGGACCATCATCGCCGGACACGACCTTCACTATTTTGGTGATGGTGCGTTCCTTGTCGCCAGGATTGACCCGCTCGGGCGAATAGCCGACATGGAAATCCTGTTTCCATTTCATGCCCGAGTGTTTTTCCAGCAGGGGAATGCAGACTTCTTCGGTCGCGCCGGGGTAGACCGTGGATTCATAGACCACGGTAGCGCCCTTCTTCATGTGCTTGCCGACCGTGGTGGAAGAGCCGACCAGCGGGGAAAAATCGGGAATGTGGGCTTCGTCGACCGGCGTGGGCACGGCGATGATGATGAAGTCAGCCCTGGAAATGGTGCTGGGGTCGGTGCTGACGCTCAAGCGGGTTGCCGCCTTCAGGTCTGCCGTGCTGACCTCCCCGGTGGGGTCACAATAGTTCTTATAGCTGGCGATTTTTGACTCCGAAAGATCGAAACCGATCGTCTTGAATTTCTTGCCGAATTCGACTGCCAAAGGCAAGCCGACGTAACCCAGGCCGACAACAGCAACAACTGTCATGATCGCTCCCCAATACCAATTGTTAGAACTTGCGTCAGGCTCCCTGTCCTGACACCTGCCCCGAATACTGAACTCACTTCCTCAATAGCTGCTGCGCCGCGCCCAGGATGAACAAGGTATTCGTCACCAGATAACGTTTCCACAATCGCCTCGGCTCCGATACCAGACGGTGCAGCCATTCCAGACCGTTGTCGCGCATCCATGCCGGCGCGCGCTGTACCGTGCCGGCATGGAAATCAAAGGCAGCCCCTACCCCGATCATTACCGCATTGACGCGTCCCCTATGCTCGGCCATCCAGCGTTCCTGCTTGGGGCAGCCGAGTCCGACGAACACGATGCCTGCGCCGCTGTCATTGATCCGGGCTACTGCTGCGGCATCCTCTTCTGCCGTCAGTGCGCGAAACGGCGGCGATTCCATCGTCATCTGCAAATCGGGAAATGCCGCCGGCAAGCGCCCTTTCAGCAGCCCCAAGGTTGCCTCGGTGCTACCGTAGCAATAGATCGGCACGCCTTCATTCGCCGCGCGCTCGCACAATACCCACATCAGATCCGGTCCGCTGATGCGCGACTGCCCGGCAAATCCTTGTTGCCTCAGCATCCACGCCACCGGGGCGCCGTCTGGCGTCGCCATGTCCGATCCGTTGATCACCTCACGGTAGGTCGCATCACGCCATGCGCTCACCACCACATGCACATTGCAGATCGTCACATAGCGACTTTCGCGTGCATGTGCCCAGCCGAGCAAACGACTAATTGCGTCACCCCACGACAAGGCATCTATGTGGGCATCGAGCACCGAGGCGACGGTTCGCTTGAATGACATCGCTCAGCATTTCGCCAGATCAGTTGCGAGGATCGCCACGATCCGCTCGGCTGCCCTGCCGTCCCACAGTTCCGGTCGGCGTCCCGTTTTCGCCTCACCGAGGCCCGCAAATGCGGCCAGGATATTCTCGGGTCGCGTGCCTACCAGCACATTGGTCCCTTCTTCGACCGTCACCGGCCGCTCGGTATTTTCACGCAGGGTGAAGCAAGGCACGCCCAAAGCGGTGGTTTCCTCCTGCAACCCCCCGCTGTCGGTCATCACGACCGCAGCATCTTTCCATAGGTGGAGGAACTCCATATAGGCCAATGGGCCGGTCAGCGTCACCCGATCGCCCAGATCGATGCCGAATTTATCCAGATTGGCCCGGGTACGCGGATGAACCGGAAAAATCAGCGGCAGCGACTCACTGATTTCGCGAAGCGAATTTCCAATGCCAGTAAATGTCTCCGCGTGGTCGACATTGGACGGCCGATGCAAGGTCACCACACCGTAACGTGGCTGTCCCGCCTTGTAGCCCGCCGTCGCGAACACGCTCATATCCACCTGCTGAAGCTTGTCATGCTGGTAAAGGAGATTGTCCACCATCACGTGACCCACGAAATGGATCTTCTCCCTGCCCTTGCCTTCGCGCAGCAGGTTGTCCACCCCGGCAGGTTCGGTGACGAAGAACCAGTCCGAGATCGAATCGGTGACGATGCGGTTGATCTCTTCCGGCATCGCCATGTCGCCGCTGCGCAGGCCCGCTTCCACATGCGCCACCGGAATGTGCATCTTCTTCGCCACGATCGAACAGGCGATAGTCGAATTCACATCGCCCACCACCAGCACTGCATCCGGCCGCTCGGCCAGACACAATTGCTCGAAGCCCAGCATGATCTTCGCCGTCTGCTCCGCGTGCGAGCCGCCGCCCGCCCCCATGAACACATCCGGTGCCGGAATACCCAATTCCTCGAAGAACACCTCGTTCATCTCGCGGTCGTAGTGCTGGCCGGTATGGATGATCTTGTAGCGCAGGCCGCCGTGGGATTCCAGCGCCCGCACGATCGGCGCAATCTTCATGAAATTGGGGCGTGCGCCCGCCACCAGATAGAGTGTTTTCATCGGGCCAGCCTCGTCAGTTCGGTCACAATGCGGTTGATAAATTCACGAAAGGCAAACTTGCCGGTAATCATCTCGCGTGAACGTTCACCCATGCGGGCAACTAACTCCGGCGAATCCAGAATCCTTGCCATCTTCTCGGCCAGCTCTTCGGGCGTGTTCTCACGCAAGCGAAAGCCGTTCTCTCCATCCACCACCAGATCGTCCGCGCTGCCATCGGCAAACCCCGACACGATCGGCAGGCGATGCGCCATTGCCTCGTTGATCCCCAACCCGCCGGTACCCGGCAGCACGTACATTTCTGCCGCATCGAAATACGGCCCCACACCTTCCACAATCGACCCCGTCAGCACCACATCGTCACGCCCCGCACTTAACTGTCGGATCACAGGCAGATGCTCGCCATCGCCCACCAGCACCAGCACCGCATCCTTGCGCTGCATCCGGTCGAGCGCCTGCAAGATCACCTCGATGCGCTTTTCCGCCAGCACCGCGCCCACAAACAGGATGATCTTGCGGTCGCCGATTTCGGGATGCTTGTCAACCACTAATGCGCGTGCCTCGGCCTTGGGCAAGGTTGCAATCTTTTCTTCGTTGATCGTGTTGTGCATCACCGTCACCTGATCCGCACGCGCACCGTGGCTCATGGCGTAATCGCGTGCGTTGGAGTGGTAGGCGAGGTGATAGTCGTAGCGTGGAATAAAACGATCGAGCAAAAAGCCTTTCAGTTTGCCGGGGTGGAACTCATAACCACACAACCAGGACATCAATTTGAAGCCAAGCCGATATTTCTGGTCACTTATCTTCCAATGCGACCAGTTTCCCGAATGGGCTGCATTGATCACAATATCTGGCCTGATCTCGGCAATTTTTTTGACAACACCGAAATAACGGCGAAAGGTATAGGTACCAAACCGATATTCCCGAAAATCGTACTTGGCCTCGTTTAACACCACAGGCTCCTTGATTCCGACCCGCCCCACTGCGTGTCTGGCATCCCGTCCTGACAACAACCAAAGCTCAATGTCCTGCACCTGCAATTGCTTTTCCAGCGCTTTATAGGTTTCCTTCTGGTAGTGCATCACCCGATCAGTGATGAAAAGCACCCGTTTCATGTTGTGCCCCTGTTCATTATTCGTTGTCAGGTTCATCTGCTGCTGCTTCCGTTATGGCCTCGCGATAAATAGCCTGCAAAATTTCCAGGTTCCTCTGCGGCGTATATTTCGATTCGTATTCCTTGCGTGCGGCCTCGCCCATGTCACGCATCGCATCCGAATGCGCCTGCGCCCACGCCAGTTTTGCTGCCAAGTCGCCCGCATCGCCCGGATTGAACAACAAGCCGGTCTCACCATCCCGTATCAATGCAGCCATCGCTCCCAGCCGACTGGCAATAACGGGTAACCCACAGGCAAACGCCTCAACCAGGGTGCGTGGAAAGTTCTCATACCACAGACTGGGCATCACCAAAGCCAAGCTGGATTTCATCCGCTCGACGATATAGGGACCTTGCTGCCAGCCTGCCATTTTTACGTTCGCCAGCGAACCGATCGCCCCTTCTTCCAGCCCTGTCCCGATCACCTCACACTGCACGTCAGACACTGTGGCCAGCGCAGCGGCCAACGTGGCGATGCCTTTCTCGGAAGACAATCGCCCGACATATAAAAAACCCGCTCGCTCAGCCGAATCCAAACCCGGATCTGCGACAAAGTTCGGTTTCACACGCAAATGTTCTGCCGGCAGTCCTCCCCGAACGAACACGTCACGGCAAAAATCGTTCAGCGCAATATATCTCGTCACCTTGCTTGTATAAGTCCCCAATCCACGATGCAATATAAGCATTGAGGCCAGCGCGGCCGATTGAGGCAATGACTCTCGGTAACAGCGTCGTGCCACGCCACGCCAGGGCACTCTTCCCACGCAGTCCTCGCACACCCTGCCCTCGCGCAAAAGCATCGCCTGCGGGCAAAGCAGGCGGAAATTATGCAAGGTCTGCACGACAGGCACATGACGCCTGGCCGACACCCAGTAAAGCGAAGGCGAAATCAGCGGGAACGTATTGTGGGTGTGGACCACATCCGGTCGAAAGCGGCTCAGGACTGCCTCGATGTCACGCGTTGTTCGTGAAGACCACAAGGTATCCCGTGCCACAGCCAGCTTTCCCATGAATTCGATGTCATGGTTATCGCGCCGGTACAGTTCCACTTCATGTCCGTGGTCGCGCAACAGCTGGATCTCGTCGTCCATCACTGAGTCTTCGCCACCCCGCTGCTGATAGGCGTTGTGGACAAACAGAATGCGCAACGCTGCCATTCTCACGCAGGCTTCTTCGCCACCCATTGCACTCCGCCGCTCGTCAACGAAGGCTTCAGGCTATGGAAAACACCAAAACGGCCAAACCCCATCGGGCGAACCATCTCGAATCCGGCGCGCTCCAGCACCAAGCGCAACGAACGATAGGTGAAATAGTGCAGATGACCGCCATCGAACAGTACATCGCTCCCCAGTCCCTCATTGGGCTGTGACGTGGACGGAAATCTGCCCAACGCCAGAACCATGCGCTTCTTGATGAATGCAATGTTAGGTGTGTTGATGACTAACCATCCACCTGGCTTCAAGACGCGAAACATCTCGTGTGCGGCAGCATATACATCCGGGATGTGCTCGATCACATCCGCAGTGATGATGCGATCCACACTGTTGTCTGCCAGTTGAGTCATGTCCTCCGCCGAACCTTGCACCGGTGTGAACTTTAACGCTGCAAGATTTGCCTCAGCCTGGCGAAGACGCTCGGCTGAATATTCTAAGCCAATCAGATGGCTATAGCGGTTACGAAATTGGTAAAGCAGGCTGCCGTCACCACAGCCAATATCCATGATTGATTCGCCTGTTCCCTCCACCGCGACTATCGCTTCCACACGATTACGCGGCCATTTCAGGATTGGGTAGTCGTTGATCCGCTGCGCCTGACCATCGGTTCTATAAAATTGATCGTATTTATCAGATAGTGCCACTTGTCACTCCCTTGTTTTCCAGAAGCTGCAAAACTCCTCTCACACGACCTTCCCAGGTCATGGTTTCGCCGACGCTTGCTAGCGCACGCTGACACATCAAATTTCTACGTCCTTCATTAGTGGCCATTTGTTCAAGAGCATCCGCAAGTAGATTGACAAGTGCAGCCTCATCAAGACCTTGAGTGGGAACAACTATGGCCGTTTCGTCGGACACCAATGTAACTGGTCCACCTATATCTAGGCATACCACAGGTAGGCCGTTTGCTTGCGCCTCCAGCACTACGTTCCCGCTCGAATCATGTAGGCTTGGAAATAAGAAACAATGCATCTTTCGATATAGGGGAAATAGTTCTTTTTGGGGGATATAGCTCACCCAATGAATTCGATCCGATATTCCGACTGCTTTGGCGACACGTTTCAACTCATCCTCGTAAGGACCTCTACCTACCAGCGTAAAGTCTATAGCCACGCCGCGACTCAAAGCTTCGGCGACAGCGCGTATAGCCAAATGGGCACCTTTCCATCCAAGTAGGCGCCCGACAAACAGAACTCGCAGAGGCTCATCGTCCCGTCGGACAGTCGGAATAATGCCCCGTATAGGATCAATCCCAATTTCTGCGTAGACAATGGCACGTTTTCGAAATGGCCATGGCAAAGCTTGGCGGGTGTCTTCTGTCTTAACCAAAATCAGTGTTGCTTTCGCATAAGCCATCCAAAGAAAAGGGTCAACTAGAACCACTTTGTTAATGAGCGTGCGTAAATATTCCTTTAATTTCTCGCGGCCAAAAATTGAGCGTTTAAGCCTAAATGGAGCATCCTCCCCTCCACCTAATGGGCCAAAAATAAATGGGATACCAAGGTATCCCAAAAAAGAAGGGTGGCGAAATACACCGTAAGTTAGATGCATTGCCAAATCAAAGTGTTCTGAACGATGCAGATTTCTTGCAAATGGAAGTAAAGCAAACTGCCAAGCGGAATAAAGTAGTTGTGCAGTAGTCGAATTTAGTGGGATCGAACTGAGCCACCTAGGCCGAAAATAAACGACCCGCAGATTTGGTTGCGGATTTTGTTCCAACTCCTCTTCAATCGCACCACGCCTAGTAACATCAGTGATCATCATCACTTTGTGTGTGCGGCACAATTCAATTGCCCAGCGCCAACCAACGCCACCTTCACTGCCTGAGTTGGGCACGCAGCCAAACGCTGATAACAAAATATTCATACATTAACCATATTTAGTGCATGGCTCATTTTTTATCCGCAATCGCAAGATAGCTTCCGTAAATGGACAATGTCGGAAAGCGCATCCCCAAATAACGGCTGACTTTTCCACTACCGTAAATTTTGACATTACTAAACCCACACATCCTCAGCTTAATTCTCAATGCGTCCGGGAAATGTTGCGAAACATGAGCGCCACCCAGAATCGAATGTCCACGCCACTTTCTCTTGAAGTCATAGGGATTAGGCGTAGTCAGCATTAAGCGCCCGCCAATCTTCAGAACTCTAAAAATTTCCCCCAAAGTCTGGTCGACATCCGCCTGATAGATATGTTCTATGAACTCGCCTGCCACAACCACATCATACGTGCCATCCTCATTCGGAATTTTGGTGGAGAAGCCATGTACTCCTCGCTCGTATGCATCTTGGGGTAAGCGATCCAGCCGATCACGAACAGCATCCAAACCATAAATGAGAAGGCTGCTATTCAATTTCTTAAGCACGCTACCACCTCTTCCAGTGTTGCAGCCGATATCGAGTACGCTGCGTGCACCCATGGGTAGAAATTTGTAAAATTGGCGATAGCGATCTTCCGTAAAAGGATCATTTTCGCTTTCGGGCTGAGTCAGATTCAGCGCCTCGTAATTCTTTTCCATCCTATCCCCCAATCAGTTCGTAGCGCACGATTACCCCTGCCGTCAATTATTCATCCCACGTAATGCGGCATGAGTGTGCGAACCGTTTTTTCCCATGAATATGAATCCGCGAAATTCAGAATTACTTCTCGGCTGTATTCCGAACGTGCCGTATAAAATCTACTGAGCGCCTCAGCAAGTGCTTCCGGTGATTTCTCGGTAACAAGCAATCCAGCATACGGTGGGAGGTATTCCTTGAATGCACCCACATCGAAAGCAACAACGGGCACGCCAAATCGATATGCCGTGAACAACACACCACTTTGATCGATGTGCCTGTATGGAAGCACGACAACATCAGCAGACTCAAAGTAGCCTTGGACCTCGGACTCAGGGACAAAGCCCCGAATCCAGGCGACACGGTGGGGCAAGGAAACCTGATCGATCAAGCCTCTAATTTCTTTTGCATACTGTGCATTCCTTGATTCACCAACGATTTGGGCGGTAACAGGGAAAGCGCTGCAGTAGGCCAGCGCTTTCAGAAAAATATCGATACCTTTGTATGGCAGCACGCCGCCAAATATCAGAACTCTAAGAGCGACTCCAGGCTCGGGGGCACTGACAGCTTTGGGTATCTCGTCTACCCCATGGTGCATGACCACAACTCGCTCGGGCGCCACTTCGTATTCCTCTATGAGCGCACGTTTCATTTTCTCTGTATGGACAACGAGCTTGTCCGGCACAGCATAGAGTCTCTTCAATTCCACTTTTTTTTCTTCTGACTCGTTACCGTGTGGAAGAAGATTGTGAACGGTTAGGAAAAATTTTCTGGCAACCAGTTTGTAGAGATGACACTCAATTAGAGCGGCCCACCCCGTGCCCCCCAGCAACATGCCGTTGAGGTGCAAAACCTGAGCCTTGCTCAACAAGAGATGGCGCCCTAATTTTGCCAAGTAGCTCAGAAGATTCAGCGCCTTCTGAAACCTGGGCCGGCTTGGGTCTTGACTGCCGCGCAAGTTGAATACTTTCACCGAGCTATCGATATCCGAAGCAGGCGTCCGATCTGAACCAATCAGCTCTACTTCGAGACCGTTCCGAGCCAAACCATTGGCAAACCCTTTTTCGTAGCTGGGCTGGAAACCATGCGGCACCAATAACACCAAGTTTCCCATCGTCAATCCAGGGGAAAGCGATACACCACAGCCTGACTCCGATCGGGGCAGGTTTTGGCCAGGATGTAAAAGCTGTTCTCGGCTTCCGAATATACTGGCCTGGGATCGCATAGCCCCTGACCGATGCGAAAAGGCCGCGACCAATCGCCGCCCGATATACGTTTGAATAAATTCAAACCGGAAGCAAACAGCCATTCGTTGCCATCTCGATCCACCAGAATTTTTGAAGCGCTGTTAGGGGTGTCGACTGGTGCGCCCCAATTGCCCGTTGCATGATCTCTGCGGATGAGTTTGCGGTTTTGGCCTTCTGGTTCCAGGATGGCGAGCACATCGCCATTGGCCGCGATGGCAATGGATTTTGCAGTGTCGAACCGTGTGGCGGGAGACCAGCCTGGGATGTGATCGGTGGATGCTCCGACAACAGCAGTCGGCTTTGTAATATCTGCAATCTTGCGGTAACTGGGTAAGACATTCACCGCCCCAGTTTGTCCGCTGTGTTTGTCCCACCAAGTCCAAATGGCGTGCATGGCATTGTCGCCGTCAAACGCCAGGGTAACGAGATAAGGCACATAACCCTCGTCATAGGCGAAGGCGGTGGCGACCGAGGCCCCCGACTCATAAGGCACGACATCGCCGCTTTTCAAGCCTACCAACCCGCCTACAGATATCCAAGTTCGGGTTACGGTATCGTACCGGGCGATGCCTTCGGCTCTGGAACGTGCATCCCAATTCCGAGCCGGGCGTATGGCATAACGATAGCTGACGAACAAATCGCCCACCCGGTCTTTGAAAAAAGCAGGATAAGTAATCTGGTTACCGGGAATCAGCGCCCTGCCCTTGTCGGGATAATGGGTCTTGTTTTCCAGACGCAAGGCGTCGAGTTCGCGTTTGCTCACAGTCTGCCCATGAAACACAAACCCGCCGACACTGTAAGGCTGCTCCGAGATGGCGTATTGCCAAGGCAGGTTATGCATGTTGTAGGCCACATGGATGTAGCCATTGCGATCAAAAGCCAGCGAAGGCTGAGTGTGATAGGGGTCAAGCAGCGTGTTGGTATCCAGCGTTGTGCTTTCCCATTGCCAGACGTTATCAACTTTCTCGCCCTCTCTCACCACGGTGTTGAGATAACCTGGGGTGGTTCTGGCATCGGCATCGGTCACAAAGGCAACTGCAACCCGGCCATTCTGCACATCGATGGGCGTGGCAAACACGCTCACATCCCCCTGCGACGAGATAGCAACAGGTTGCATGATGAGTTCAACGTCTCCGCCACGTGCACCTGAGCTGAGCACCGTACACATGTACACCAGCAGGGTCGCGGCTCGGCTGAATTTCATGGCTGTATTGCGGCTTTCAGATCGGCGGGCACTGTGGATTGCTTCGGGGCATCTTCTTTCTGGTATAGGTGTACGTGCGCACCAATAATCGAGGTAGTCAGAATGATCCACCACAAATGCGTCGTTCTCATGAAATTAGTCTCGGACGCATTCAGCAATAGGACTGCAGCAAGGATGGCCAGATGAAATACCGCCATAAGACCTTCGCCGCGCTGATTGATCCGGTAGATATTGCGCAGATGTGATCCCAGCACTATCAGCAGGAGAACCAATCCCACGTAGCCCATTTCGTTCACGACATCGATATAGCCATTGTGTGCCTGCCCCGGACGCCAACTGAACATCTGTACGATCGTGAATGATGGGCCTTCAAGGCCCATCCAGAATCCTCCATAACCTGCTCCCAGCCAGGGATGGCGAGCGATTTCGTAGCCCATCATGTGCCACAACTCGGTTCGACCAGTGAGGGTGACGTCCTTGCCCACCGAGCCCAGACTGATTTCCAACAAAGCCTCAAGAGGCAGATTCCCTTGCAAAAGGAAATAGCCGAACATAGTGGTCACACCCACGATCGAAGTGGCTAATGCGACTATCTGAAGCTTATTACCATAGCGTTTTGAAGCGTACCAGAGCAGCACGATGGAAACCGATGCAACGTAGATGGTGATTGTTGTGGCGCTACGAGTAGCAAACAACGAGGCAGATGCAAACGCAAACAACCACCAATTTAGTCGTGGCTTGTTTTTGCTAAGTGCCAGAAACATGTAGACCATCGCCATCAACAGGGCGAATTGGCCCCAAACGTTCTTTGTGAACGTGAAGCCTTTGTAGTTTCCATCCGGGTCGAAAGACAGATTGTGTGAAGCAATGGCAAGAACACCCAGCAACAGGAAAAACAGGCCAGGCCAGGCAAACAAGCCAAAAGGACTGCCCTCTCGGCGATGCCGTACCAGCGCTAGCGCAACGAAGAGCACGCCCAAAAGCTGAACTGCACGTTTGGCAGAGACAATCGGCTCGGCCGACCACATGACTGACACCAGCGCATAAGCCAGCAACAACAGGTAAGGCACCGGCACCCAACTCCACGGTACGGTAAATTTTCCTCGGCTACGCAGAGCAAAGAAAAGCGCAACCATAAAAGCCGAACCCCAACCAATCTGCCTGAACAAGCTCCCTTCGGACGCGCCTGCAAGATCCCCGCCACCAAACGGAACAAGGTCAAGGAACAACACAGCAAACACCACCAGCCAGCGAGATGGCTGGGTAACCAACAGCAGAAACGGTATTCCGATACCCAGCGCCAGTGCGACAGCGACATAGGGCCCCAACCCCGAAACATAGGCATAGATTAATTGCAGCATGGCGATATGCCCTCAGCCTGTGGCCTTCCCCAATATTGTCTGGCTTTGGCAACAACCATTAGCACTTGAAGTAATTCGACGGCACACAGGACGCCCACAACCCAAAGCGCGCCATACTGAGAAAGCAGGATGAAACCTGGCAGCGACAAAGCCAGTGCGAGCCACGTGATGTGGTGAAGAATCTTGTAGCCGTTTGCATCGACCATGAGCGTAGCCATATAGACATTTCGGGCAAAGCCGATCGCAAAGAACAGCAACCACATGAGTACCAACGGCCGCAAACCCTGATATTGCGCACCCAAAAAGTGCTCAAGCAATGGATAGGCGGCAAACAAAAAAACACCCAGCATAGCCAAGAGCGCGAACCCAGCAAGCAGGCTCTTATACGTGATGCGCCTGATCGCATCGATGTCGTTAGCTGCAAACCAGTGACTGATCCTGGGTCGGTACCAGTTGGCCCATGCGGTCATCAGCAGTCCTATCGGCATGAGAAAAAGCCTTGCTGCGCCAATGTCTGCCACCATCACAAGACCCAACGATTTCCCTGCGAAATAAGGATACGAACTGAGATTGACCCAGGTGACGATGACCGAAGGCAGCGCCCAGCGACCGCACGACCAAAACTGTCTGAGGGGGGCGACATGGGTCTGCAGGCCTTCGAACTGTGTGAGCTTGGCGAGCAAGGGCACAAGCCCGGCAATGCCGGTCAGCAGCAATACGATGCCAGCGGACAAGCTGGAACCTGCTATCGCCAAACCAATACCCACCAGAAGAACTACGCCATAAACAAGGTCTCCTGCAAGAGCGCGAATTCCCTGCCCTTGTACATAAGCAAAGGAACGCTGCGATTCACGCGCAATGGTTCCGATTATTGCCAGCGTGAAGCCCGCCATAAGCAATGCGCTGAGATGGAAGTGCGTTAGCAACCCGTAGGCTAACAAGCCCAGGAATCCCAGCAAGCCACACGTCAAGGCCAGATAGATATGCAGCGAAGCGGCTGTCGTCTGGATATTCTTTTTTTCAGTTTCCGTTGCAGCGGGCAGAAAAGTAGCCAGGGGAGAATTGACGATGGCGCTCTGGATGCTCTGGGTCAGGGCCAAGGGCGCAATCAACAGAATGTAATAGCCATACTCCGTTTTTGTGGAGCCCCAGATAAAGGCCAGTGATATCGAGAAATTAAGCAGACTTAGCCATGCCTGGTCGGCAACAGCAGCAAGTGGGTTAAGTCGCGAGAACAGGAACATGGCCTATACGTGTTGCAGGCGGGAATACATGGCCGACTTGTGCGGATGAGTCATCAGGTTCATGAGTATGCATTCGATGCGATGAAATCCTGATACGCAACAGCCAGACCATTTTGCATAGCAGTGTGTGCTTTCCAACCCATGGCATTCAATCGGCCCACGTCCATCAACTTACGCGGCGTGCCATCGGGCTTGGTGCTGTCGAATTCGATCATGCCCTGATATCCCACCACACCCTTGACCATTTCGGCCAGTTCGCGAATGGTGAGATCGTGACCCGCGCCTATGTTCATCAGCGGCGCCAGGCCGTCGTTGCGATCCTGCCCCAGCAAGGGAACAAATTGCTCATCCGGCAGGCTCATCAGGTAGACGCAGGCATCGGCCATGTCTTCGCTGTACAGGAATTCGCGCCGGGGCGTCCCGGTTCCCCACACGGTCACGCTCGGTGCATTGGCAAGCTTGGCCTCGTGAAAGCGGCGGATCAGTGCGGGAATGACGTGGGAGTTCTCAGGGTGGTAGTTGTCGCCGGGGCCATACAGGTTGGTCGGCATGACAGCCAGATACTGCGTCTTGTACTGGCGGTTGTACGCCCAGCACATTTCTATGCCGGCGATCTTGGCCAGAGCATAGGGGCGATTGGTCGGCTCCAGTTCGCTGGTCAGCAGGTGTTCTTCCTTCATTGGCTGCGGGGCGAGCTTGGGGTAGATGCAACTGGACCCCAGGAACAGCAGACGCTTGACGTTGTTCTGATATGCCGCGTGGATGATGTTGATCTGGATGGCGAGGTTGTCGCGGATGAATTCGGCCGGGTAGGTGTTGTTGGCGTGGATGCCGCCGACCTTGGCCGCGGCGAGGAACACATAGTCGGGCTTTCCCCGTTCGAAGAAGGCGTCGACCGCAGCCTGGCTGGTGAGGTCGAGTTCGGCGTGGGTGCGGGTGACGAAGTTGGTGTGGCCCTTGTCGCGCAGGGTGCGCATGAGGGCCGAACCGACGAGACCGCGGTGTCCAGCCACATAGATTTTCGAATCGGGTTTCAAGTTACAACCTCACACAAACTGCCCTTCGACAAGCTCAGGGCGAACGGACTACCAGCTAGCCTACCGCCCCCTCCGTGTTCCATCCTTACTCGTGATAGTCCATAGCCTTGTAGCCATGCTTCTTCACCAGTTCGTCGCGCTCGGCGGCTTTCAGATCCTCGCGTACCATCTCGGCCACCAGTTCGTCGAAGCTGATCTTCGGCGTCCAGCCCAGCTTGTCCTTGGCCTTGCTGGGGTCGCCCAGCAAGGTTTCGACTTCGGTGGGACGGAAATAGCGCGGGTCGACGGCGACAATCGGTGAGGGGTGAGGGGTGAGCGGTGAGGGGTGAAAATCTGCGCGATTCTCCCAATAGCCTTTTTCATCGACGCCCTGCCCTTCCCAGCGGATGTCCATGCCGAGCTCTTTGGCGGCGGCGTTGACGAAGTCGCGGACCGAGTACTGCACGCCAGTGGCAATGACGAAGTCTTCGGCGTGGTCCTGCTGCAGCATGAGCCACTGCATTTCGACGTAGTCCTTGGCGTGGCCCCAGTCGCGCTTGGCGTCCATGTTGCCGAGGAACAGGCAGTCCTGCAGTCCAAGCTTGATCCGAGCCAGGGCGCGGGTGATCTTGCGGGTGACGAAGGTTTCGCCGCGGATGGGGGATTCGTGGTTGAACAGGATGCCGTTGCAGGCATACATGCCGTAGGCTTCACGGTAGTTGACGGTGATCCAGTAGGCGTAGAGCTTGGCGCAGGCGTAAGGGCTCCGCGGATAGAAAGGCGTGGTTTCCTTCTGGGGGATTTCCTGGACGAGTCCGAAGAGTTCGCTGGTGCTGGCCTGGTAGAAACGGGTTTTCTTTTCCAGGCCGAGGATGCGGATGGCCTCGAGGATGCGCAGGGCGCCTAGCGCGTCGGAGTTGGCGGTGTATTCGGGCTCTTCGAAGCTGACGGCCACATGGCTTTGCGCGGCGAGGTTATAGATCTCGTCGGGTTGGACCTGCTGGATGATGCGGATGAGGCTGGAACTGTCGGTGAGGTCGCCGTGGTGCAGGATGAAGCGGCGGCCCTGTTCGTGCGGGTCCTGATACAGATGATCGATGCGGTCGGTGTTGAACAGCGAGGTGCGGCGCTTGATGCCGTGGACTTCGTAGCCCTTGCCCAGCAGGAATTCGGCGAGATAGGCGCCGTCCTGGCCGGTGACGCCGGTGATGAGGGCTTTTTTGGTCATGGTGTCGGGTTGTAATGAAATAGACAAAACGGGTTAAACGGGAGCGCGAATCAGCTGGCTGCGGCCGGATGGCCAATAATGCGCTGCCGGCCGTCGGGCGACATCGCCTTAAGCAGGTCGCGCGTGAATGCGTCCTGAATATGATAAGCCTTGGTATCGTCGGCCTGAATGCTGGAAATCCTGAATAACAGCCCGTCGGGGATTTTTCCTGTGAGGCCGTATTTCAATTGCTGGAGTTTCCATTTCAATCCATTCACGGCAACGGTATCGCCCACAGTCGTCCAATAGGTGATCGGTTCGATTCGTTGCCCTTGGGTGGCGACCAGACGCTTGACGGGAATGCTTCCTTCGCCGGTGGCAAATGAACCGATAGTCGGATTCTTGAGAATCTGAAATCCCTGGGCGGGATAGCAGATTTCGGGCTTGTGCACGGCCATGTTGTCGGACTGATCGCCGCCATAGGCAATGGACAGCATGATGTGTTCGCCATTTGAATTGACGTACGTGCGCGTCAGCGTCTGGTTGTATATCTTCTTGATCAGCGCTTGCTGCTCGGGATTGGAGATCAGGGGCACGATGGTTTCATCGATCTTCCAGTCGCCGAAGGCTTTGGGAATCAGGGTTTCAAGATCAAGTCTTGGTTCGCTATCCACTATCCTGACGGTTGGTTTAAGCGCGAGTGCCATGCCCGCTGCTGCAAACATGCAGAGACCGATGACGAGATGCCTGAAGCTGATGAGTTTCATTCTGGTCTCCTTGTATCAGCTCTGCGCATGGGCGCGTGGACGGTCGGGGAAGATGAAACCCAATAGCCAATCCAGTACGAACAAAAACAGCAGGCCGATCACGAACAGCATGATGCCGGCAAAGCCATGCAGAAAACCCTGTCCGGCCTCGTCGCCAAGATGATAGGTCACCAATACCAGTACCATCACGCGCACCACGTTGGCGGCAAAGGCAATCGGCAGGATGGCGGCCATGATGATGAGGTTGCGCGTGATGCTGGTGCGCTGCATCAGATACAGATACAGCAGCCCCATGGCCGACAGGCTGAACATGGAATGCAGGCCGGAACAGGCGTCGGCCACCAGCAACTGGTAAGGCCCGACAGTCAGCATGACGCCGCTGCGCGCTATCGGATAGCCAGCTGCATACAGCACATGTTCAGCAATCACCGAAATGTATTGCTTGAGCGGACCCGTGGCGGCATCGACGATGAATCCTGGCAGCGGGATCATGAAGACCAGGAAGAACAAGGCGAACCACAAGGCGCGCGCGGCGCGGCTACCCAGCGTGATGAGCAGCGCACCCAGGATGACCGGGATCTGCGAACCGACCTCGAACAGCAGGATGTCCTGCGACCGCCCCAGCGCATAGGCAAGCAAACCGACGACAAGCAATGTCCAGCCGGTGGCGACCTCGGCGCGGGTGGGCAAAACGCCTGCGTCACCCGAAAATACCGCGCGACGCTGCCAGATCAGGAACAGGGCAACCACCAGCACGATGGGGCCATGCGCCTGCTCTTCCGAATTCCATATCCCGTGTGCCAACATCCAATAGGTTGGCACGTACAACACCAACAGGCCGAGCACGACGGGCCACCAGGTTCTGAGCGGAGCAAGCGCGTCGAGCACCGACGCACGCGAGGCAAGCGTGTTCATCGCATCAATCCAGGACGACAGCGCCTACGACTTGCGCACCGGTGAAGAGGATTTTTTCTTTCAGCTCGGCCAGCGGTGCCAGGCGGCTGACGTTACGGCGAGTGGCAATCAGCATGCCGCCGGCGCGTGCGGCAACCAGCTGGAAGTCCGAACTGAGCTGCGACGGCGCGGTGTCCAGCAGGATGATGTCGTAGCTGGTTTCCAGGCCGGCCAGCAGCGCGCCGAAGGTGGGGCGTGCCAGCAGTTCGGCCGGATTGGGTGGCGGCGATCCGGCGGGCAGCACGGCCAGCGTATGGAAGGGTTTGACCGCGTGCACCTGCAGCGACGGCACGCGCTCGGCTAGCAGATCGGACAGGCCCATACCGTTGCCCAGATGAAAAACCTCCTGCTGGTGCGGCTGCCGCATGTTGGTATCGATCAGCAACACTTTGCGCCCCATCTGTGCAAACAGGACGGCCAGGTTGGCAGCCAGATAGCTGGCGCCTTCGTCGGCACGCGTACTGCCGATCGCCAGGGTCTTGCGTCGTCCCTCGTTGAACCAGCGCAGCAACAACTCGGAGCGAACCGAGCGCAAGGCCTCGGCCTCCTTGCTGTATGGTGCCGTGGCAGCGGTGAGTTCGGGACTCAGGCTGGCCTCAGCGGCGGGGATATAGGGATACTCGAACTGTTGGGACAGCGCCTGCTGGATGTCGGCCTCGGTCACCAGGCCGAGTCTTTGTGCGGCTTCGCCAAAGCGCAGGTTCTGTTCCTGTTGCAGCTTGAGTACACGTTCCATGTCCTGCGGCTTGAGCCTGCCGGCATCCTGCAGCAGTTTGCCGATGTTGGCTTCGGCCCGGATGCTGGTTGCGGCCGCTTCGACGATGCTGCCCTGTTCGCTGGCGCTGGTGAGTGAATTCATATAGACCTCGGCTTATGCGGTGTGAGGGTGACGGCGGTCAGGCCATGGCGGGGCGGTTGCGGCGGAAGATTCGGCGCAGCGCTTCCAGGCGGCGACCTCTTTTCGTCACTTCGGCCAGCACTGGAATGTCCAATCCCGTGGCGATGTCCTGCCCCGAACGCACACGACGATCCAGCAACTCAACCAGGAAGCCCACTCCCACACCCAGCAATGTGCCGAGGAATAACGACAGCAGGATGTTCAGGATCACACGCGGCTTGGACGCTTCAAGAGGCGGTGTGGCCGAATTCAGTACGGCGATGTCGGTCTGCGTGGATTGAGCCTCCATACGACTCTGGCCATAACGCTGCAGGGCGGCATCGTAGATACGCTGGGCATTGTCCAAGTCGCGCGCGAGCAGGCTCGCTTCTTCGCGTTGCTGCTTGAGCGCCAAAACGCTGGCTTTTTGCTTGGCGAAGGCTGTACTCAGTTCGTTGTAACGCTGGCGCGCTGCTCCGGCAGTCGCGCCAACGCCGCGCGTTGCCGTGTTGAGTTCGTTGGCAAGCCTGGCCTTGTAGCTGTTCACCTCGGCCAGAGTACGCTGATAATCCGGGTGGTTCACGCCTACGCGTTTGGCCAGGTCGGCCAACTTGCCTTCCCCTTGCGACACTTGCGCCTTGAGACCTTGCACGACCGGATTGTTGATCACTTCCGGCATGCTGCCGCTGTCGCGGGTACGCGAACCGGCATCGAATGCCGCCGATTGCGCAGCCACCATCTGGCTGGCCAGTTCACCCATGCGGCGGGTTTCCACGTCCAGCCGTTCGTCGGATTCGACGATGCCTTTTTCACGTTGATATGCGGTGAGTTTTTGCTGAGCATCATCAAGATTCTTGCGCAATTCGATAATCTGCTGATCGAACCAGGCGGCGGTTTGCTTAGCCGGCTCCACACGCAGATCGAGGCTGGTTTCGATGTAGGCCTTGGCAAAAGCGTTGGCGATGACTGCTGAGAATCGTGGATCGGAGCCGGTGAATGCGATGGAAATGATGCTGGATTCGCGCGAGGGCTCCACGCTCAGCTTCTTCAACAGCAAATCGCCCAGCCACTGGTTGATGTTTCCCTTGCCTTCGGTCGCTTCCATAAATTGCTCGTGGGTGCCGGGGCTGCTTGCCAGTTTCAGTTCGCTTACAACCTTCTGCGCGACATTCGAACTCTGGATGACATCGACCTGCGTAGCCATGTAGCCGGGGAACATCTGGGACGGCATCAACTGACCGGAGAATGGATCCTTGCTCTTCGAGTCGATGATCAGCGTGGTGGTTGCCGTGTATTGCTTGGGTAATAGCAGGCTCACTGTTGCCGTAACAGCAACGGTCAACAACAGCACGCCGAGGATGATCCCCTTGCGTGCATTCAGAATCAGCAGGAATTGGGTGAAGTTCATTGCGGCTTCCTTAGAACAGGCTTTCCTTGACGTAGATCACGTCGTCTTTCTTGACCGGGTCGGCCAGCTGGGCATCCAGTTCCTGCATCGCACCTTTATCGTCGCGGCGCAGGATCTTGATGCCGCGCTGGGTGCCGCGCTGGGTGAGCCCGCCGCCCAAGGACAGGGCCTGTACCACGCTCATGTTCTGTTCCAGACGGAACGCGCCGGGGCGTTGCACTTCGCCGTAGATGTAGAACATCGGCTGGCGCGCCACGTTGACGATGTCGCCATCCTGGATGAGTTCGTTGCTGGCTTCGCCGCCCGGCTTGAACAGGGCGACCATGTCGATGTCGTGGTAGCTGGTCTTGCCGTCGCGCGTGCGCACCAGGGTCACGGTGTCGGCGCCGTCGATGATGATGCCGCCGGCCAGGGCCAGCGCATCGGTCACCCGGCTGATTTTTTCCAGCGTGTACTGGCCGGGGCGGTTGACGCGACCCAGTACCGAGATGTGCTGGCTGCGGTATTGCACCACGTTGAGGGTGACGAAGGGCTTGATGATGAAGCCGCCCTTGCTCAGGCGCTGCGCGATTTCATTCTCGCCCTGGGCCGGGGTGATGTCCGCCATCTTGACGTCGCCGATCAGCGGAAAGGTAATGGTGCCGGTCTCGCTCACACGCGCATCGGTGGTGAGATCGGGCTGCCCGTACACGGTGATGTGCAGGACATCGCCCGTGCCCATCCGGTAATCGTTATCCGCGCTCCACGCGGGCGCCGTCAACAGCAACGCGCACAACATCCATACACTACGCCACAACCTGTTCATTGCTCTCTCCAATTGACGGCAGCCTGTGTGGCCAGCCGCGCTCCTCATTGATTGTTATCCTTGCGGCATCCGCCCTGTGGGCGATTGCCGTACAAACCAGTTTTACTTGCCTGTCGTCGGCAAGCGGTCATTCTAACCGTGTCCATGGTCAGAATTGCCCACCCGGTCCAGCCTGTCTGCCATGCAAAACCCATACCCGCAACCGTTCGGCGTTCGCCCCCTAGAAATCGGCCCTCACGTTGGCAAACAGCATGTGAAACTGGTAATCCTCGACAGAGATGTTGGAATCCCGCCGTCCCGCGCTGACGCCGACATCCACCGAAACAGCTTCAATCGGCATATAGCTGATCGAGAGCGATTCGCTGATGGTATCGTCGTTGCGTTGCAGTTGTGTTGTACCGGGGTCGCCCTTGAAATCGCGGTTCTCGAAAGTCGCGCCGGCATTCAGGCGCCATTTTTCGCGTATCAGCCACACGCCGTTTACGCTCGCCCCTTTTTTCAGCACTGAGCTGGCATTGATGTCCGACGCACCGCCCAGTTCCTGATAGGCCGATACGCTCAACAAGGTTTTACCGGTGGCATACCAATCTGCCGAGATTCGGCCTGCGAGGCCATTGAAATCCGGACGCTCCTTGAGTTGTGGCGGAGGGCCGCTGAAATCGCCACGCAGGACATTCTTATATTGGCGATCCACCCAACCAAGCTGACCGCGCAGCTTCAATTTGCCGGATGCACTCCAGTCGCCAAGCAGGTTGTATTCGGTTTGCTTGTAACTATTGTCTGCCACATCCGTAGGGTTCATGGGAAATGGCGGACAGAAAAACAGAAACGAACACACCGAAGCCAGGATTTGCGGATTAGGGTATTCGGCATCGACCCTACGCACTTGCGCACGCAAGCTGCTGCCCTTGGGCGTGCGATAGGTCAGGACGACATCCTGCGTCCGTTGCTGGACATCCTGCGAAACCAGCGATGGTGCACTGTTGGCGTAGTCTGCCGTTTCGACGCCGCCGCCTATCCGCCAGCGGGGGTGGAACTCCCACTCGGCGCGGCCGAAGCGGCGTTTGCGCGTCACCTGGTTATTAACCAGGCCCACACTGTCGAAATTGCTCTGGCTGAGCGACTGGGTCGCCCCTGCATTGCCACTCAGCCTGTTGCCCAAACGCCAGTTCCAGGTGGCCTGATAATCATTGCCATCGGAGTCGTAAATCGTGTTGCGGTTGTAGCGCACCCGGGTCTTGGTCGCGCTGGCGACGATTTCCTGGCGGCCGGGCTTCCAGTCCACGTTCAGCCCGGCACTCAGAACGCTGTATCGATCGCTACGCGAGGTACCCGGGCTTTCGTTGTCGGCGAGCCGGAAAAGGTTGCTGTCGAAAAAAGTCCCGTAGGAAACGAACGGACGAAAGGTGTCGCCTTCATGCGCGTGTACGGGCATCGCGAGCATAGCGCCCAGCACGGTGATCAATCCGGCGCGGACTGTTTTGACGCCCACTCCTGCCGAACCGCCCAATCCAAAACCCAACCGCCCTGCGCCACCCTGCCCCAATCCCGTTCGCCCTGAGCCCTTCGACGCTGCTCTGGACAGGCTTGTCGAAGGGTGAATGGTCAGGGACGTAAGGTACTCACGGCCTTCGACAGGCTCAGGCCGAACGGTGGAGGGAGGCGCGGGATTGAAGCCTTCTACAGGTCTATCCTGAGCGCAGTCGAAGGGCTCGGGCCGAACGGTGGGGGACTGGACGTATCCAGAATTCGTTTGAGTCGAACCATCCAGCCCGAATACCGTTCGCCCTGAGCTTGTCGAAGGGTATGCAGCCATCCGCGCGACACGCTCCAATCCTGATCCCGTTCGCCCTGAGCTTGTCGAAGGGTAAATAGTCAGGGACGTAGGGTACTCATGGCCTTCGACAGGCTCAGGCCGAACGGTGGGGGGCTTGCCCCCCTGCCTGCCTGCCTGGCCTTTATGCAGCGCAATCCGCCTCACCAGAAACTCCAGTGGCCCGTGGTCACCACATAGGCACCTAGCGCACCGTTGGTGACGCTGTGCGCAATGATCGGCGCCCACAGGTTGCGAGTACGGATATACAGCCAGCCATACGCCAGCCCGGCAACCAGGCCGGCTAGCCATTGCAGGTGTTCGACGGCAAACAGCGCACTGGCGACAAGCAGCGCCTTGAAACCGATCTGCGCCGGGTCGAGTGTCAGAAAGTCAGACTGTTTCACCCAGCGCTGCAGGAACGAGCGCCAGAACAGTTCTTCCATGATCGGCACCACCAAGGCTGCGCCCGCGATGCGGTATGCCACCAGCAGCCAGTCGATGCGGCCGGTTTCGTCCGTGGGGTTGTAGCCCTTGCCCGCCTCGCCCATCAGCATCCAGGCAGCGTCGAGGTTGACCCACAGCACCAGCACGCCGAAGCCGACTGCCAGCGCCAACAGCAGATGTCTGAACGGCAGGCCATACGACCGGAGTTCGGTGTAATGGCGCCACAGCACCGCCAGCGCCAAGGCAACCAGCCCGGCTTTCACCGGATAAAGCCAGCGCACGTCGAAGCCGGGCGCCCAGCCGGGCAGCAGGCTTTCCAGCACAAGCAAGGCGATATACAACCCGAATGGCAGGCTGCGAACGAAAATGGGGACCATAGGGAGGCAGGTTCAAGTTACAAGTTGCAAGTCACAAGAAAGCAGCGAGTGGCTTCACCACACGCTGTCTTGCATCTTGCAACCTGAATCTTGTAACTGTTGCTACTTCAGGCCGGAGACGCCCTTGCTGATCGCATCGGCGTCAGCAGCAGGTGCGGCTGGGGTTGCAGCCGATTCGGCAGGCGCTGCCGGAGTGGCATCCGCAGCCGGTGCTTCCTTGCCGGCATCGGCAAACTCACCCACGTATTCGATCTTGGCTTCTGCCTTCACCTTGTCGAGTTCGGCCTTGGCCGCCTTCTGGCGCGCCTCGTTTTGCAGCAGGCGTGCGATGGCCGGCTTGGCCTGCTCCAGCGTCACAGGCTGAACCTGCGAATCCGCCAACACAATCACCAGCAGGCCTTCCGGCGTATTCACGATCATCGCCTGGCCATCGGGCATTTCAGCCAGTTTGGGCAGGATCGCCTGCGGCAATTGCTCGGCGGGTTTCACACCCTGCGATGCCTGCACCGGATATTTTTCGTCTTTCAGCCAGGCCACAAAATCGTTCAGCGTTTTGGAGTCGGCCAGCTGTTTGCGAATCGCCTCCTGTTTTTCTTTGGGCGCCTTGATCGAGAGTTCCTGCAGGCGGTATATCTTGCGTTTGGTGAACAGTTCAGGATGCTTGTTGAAGTAATCCGTCACCTCGGCATCGGTCGGCTCTGCCGGCGTGCCCAGCTTACGGGTCATATAGACTTCAGCCATGATCTGGCGACGCGCCGCATCCAGCGCCTGCACCACGACAGGATCGCGATCCAGTTTTTCCGACTGCGCCTTCTGCGCCAGCACTTCCTGGTCGACCAGGTTACGGATCACCTGCAGCGAAGCCGCCTTGGACTGGTCCTTGTCGAGATTGGGAATGCGCTGCAGCGCGTAGTTCACTTGCGACACCGTCAGTTCGGTGCCGTTGACCTTGGCCGCCACCTGGGTGGGCTTGCCCTCCTCTGCCGCCCCGTCTTTCTTGTCGCCGCAGCCTGCTATCAAGGCAACGATCAGCAACGGGAGATACAGCTTCTTCAAACCATGCATGTTGGTTTTCCTCTTAGTCCGGATTATTGGAAATTATGTGGTACGAATGTTACAGCAACACGTTGCCGGATGGCATAAGGCCAATCACACGCAAGGTACTTAAAAACGCCAAAAAATTTGAATGCATAGTGCATGCGATTTTATGCAGGTTTCACGTCAGACTTAATGATTGCTTCGCATTTTCAGACAAATCTGACAAAAAAGCCGGGGAACTCCCCGGCTTGGCATCTCAGATAATCCGTGATCAGAATTTCACTGCTACGCCCGCAGTCAGCAGGTCGATGTTCAAATCTTTTCTGTCAAAACGCTCCCAATCAGCGCGCAGATCCAGGTTATCGAACAACGCATAGCTGACACCCACGCCATAGTAGGGCTCGTATCCGTCATCACCTTTGGTCACCGAAGTGTTTGTATTCAACTGGGTCTTGACGTCGCTGAGCATGTAAGCCGCACCCAACCGGCCGGTCACTGAAAACTTGCCGGTCACAGGGAGCGTTCCAACAACCGCCAGCGTCCAGGCGTCGGTGTCAACGTTGGTCAGGTAGGTATTGGCGCCTTTGGTCGACTTATTCGACATGTCGTTCAGATTCGCGTAACCGCCCTCTACGCCAAGGTACTTGTTGAACTGATAGCCTGTGTAGGCTTTCCATCCCTCTGTGCGGTTGTTACTCGAAACCGGGGTGGCACCAGACGCGACCTCTGCATCGATATATGAACTGACATCGCGATACTGCGACTGCCCAAAGCCCAAGCCGGCGTACCAGCCATCGAAATTGATGCCTGCCCAGTCGCCATTACCATATTCTTCCTGTGAGTGCGGCCCGGGGTCCAGTACCCAGCCCAAACTCATAGCGAATAGATTTTGGTGCATGTCTATTTCAACTCCACCGAGGATGTTCTGATTGTTAAGGACATGTTGACTATGAGAAGCCGCGTACAGATACGTCCCTGTCACCTCAAGATTTTCATTGGCCTTGTATGTGAAACCCACTGAGTAATGCTTTTCAACGGTAGCTGGCGCTAGCGTATTAAATGTGAGTTGGTCGTTGGGAATTGGACTCTTGCCATAGTTGTACCCAGCGCGAACCTGAAGCCGTTGATTAATTCCATATTGCACCCCCAACTTATATACAGTCTGGTTATTCCATCCAAAACCCATACCGTTGTCTAAACCAAGATTCTTGGAATGATCCTGGATAGCAGGTATCCCAAGGGACGTATAGGGCGTACCTGGTCCCCTGTTACCGACTGAAGCAACGTCGTGGTAATTAATGCGAAACACATCGGCAGCAATCACGATATTTTTCTTGGGCTTAAAGGCAATGCCTATGCCATAGTTTTCTGGAATATCGAAATCACCTTGTTCAGCAAACAGGCCGCGATATTTATCAAACTTGGTCATGTAGGTTCTGGATGTGTATGCCAAACCCAATGTGACTTTGTCATTGAGAAAATTACCTAACCAGCCAACTTTCAAACCAGCGCCGTAGCTGTAATCAAAACCCTGATTGGTCATATGACCATCATCGGAACTAATAGCAAACTGGGTAAAGGCATCCAATCCATATGCCCTGAATCGGGTCTCAGCCAGATTCAGCGAGACACCAATTGCATGATGCTCGTTAACCTTGTACCCCACAGTAATAGGCACAATTAGCTGCATCATATCCACACCGAGCTTGTGATCTCTGGGCGGCGTATTGTCGAAAAACGAGAAAAAGTTGTCAGAATAGTTGGTGTTCATCCCGCCATTTCCGACAACCGCAAAGCCAACATGAAGATTATCCGTAAGCGGCATGGTCATACCCATTTCAGGCATGATGAAATATTTACTGTCGCTTTCCACGGAACCATGAAAAGCCCCGCCGAAAACAGCAGCTTGGCCTACATCAGAACCTACTGCGGCATGTCGTTCAGGATTGAAAATCCCGAAGCCCAGATCGGCCCGCATTCCAGTGTTTACAATGTTGGCCGGATTGGAGGCTATTGATAAGGAATCACGGCCATAAGCAATGCCGACGCCACCCATACCCTGCGAGCGAAAGCCATTTCCTGGCAAAAAATAGCCATTCGTTGCATAGGCTGGGAAAGCTGCCATGCAGGCAGCGACCAGCGCAGCATATTTCAGTGAGAAACGCATAATCTCCTCCGGGAAGTCTTATTAAAATATGTGGAAGTGTTCACTTCCGCTCTAAAAACAGAGCGATATTACCAGCGCCCACGAAGGGGTAAGGATAAACAGGAATCACAAAAACCGACTTGTTACCTAAACCCCACAAATTCCGGGACCAAACAAACAATACGGCGGGAGTTTCCCCGCCGTATTGTTCATTGCTTAGGCCTGTGAGGCCGGGGCGATCAAAGCGGCTTTACAGCCACAATCAATCAGGCCACCAGCTTGCGGCGGCGGACGGCAAAACCAACCAGGCCTAAACCGGCCAGCATCATGCCGTAGGTGGAAGCCTCGGGAACGGGGGCAGCCGTCGTCAATGCCACATTACCGTCGTAGTTCCACTGCGCAGTCCAACCAGAGAAACCAGCCGCATCCGGATCTTCCGCAACGGTGATCAGGTGCTCGGCCGTCATGTTGAACGCGCCACCCGCACCGACGATCTTGCCGTTAAAGGTGACATTGGCCATGGGGAACCGCGAACCACCCCAATGCGCTTCTGCCAAAGGCATGGCGATACTGAACGTATCCCCAATGCTGGCAACACCATCACTCAAACCGCCCCAAGCGACCGAAGCCGGGGTCAGACCCGAAGTATTGCCCGCGTACGGTGCCAGGAAACCGAAAATCGGGCCAAAGAAGGAAGCACCCTGATCCAGACCAGGACAGCCGCCTGCCGTGCAGTGCGTGCTGCTTGCAGCTCCACCAACAACCCCAGTACCGGCCACGCCCGTCATTTGAGTGGCATCAAATGACCAGACCTCACCCCCATTAATGGTACTTTTCTGGCCGCCGCCACCTACAGCATTTGCGGGGCTAATCATGCGGAACTCATTGCCGGCCCCGAAGCCACTGGCGGCAGCGCCCGTATTGCCAAATTGGCCACTGGTGAAGCTAGCGCTACCAAGGCCATTGACAAATGTAAACGCTCCAGAGCTAACCGCCGCCTGAGCGGAAAAAGCAGCCGCCGACAGCATCAGACCTGCAGCAATTTTAGTCATTGTGAATTTCATTTTATAAATCTCCTCATGTAGATTAAGTATCGATCGATCAAACAACTACATCCTCCTGCCACACGGTGTAATACTCTTCACCGAATAATGCCCTTAGCGGCGACTCTCACTTAGCAATGCCCATTCCAGCTTTGAGTCATATTTACTTATGGACTTAACAATCAAGCATTTAAGATTTGAATTTAGTTGTTTTTGGTAGGCATCCTGGTAGGTTCGAACCAGTCGTGTAAAAAATTCCGACAAATTTTTTAATCAGGAATGAAGGAAAGCATCTCAAATAACACGAACAGACCAGGTTAATCAGAAAAAACATGTAATTGTACTTTAAAATCAATGTGTTAACTAAAAACAAACGGCCAATCGTTATGTGTAAAATTTATCGACAAATACATATTGATTAGTATTTCTGATGTGTCAATAAAATAAACTTGTACGTTATTTCAACCAAGCCTTACGTGTAAGTCGATCCGCGCGCTCTTTCACAGACGGAGTCAGACTCGATATATCGCCCCCTGTGCTTGGCAAGGCAATGCGCCACTTCGCTTCCAAGTCGGATACTGCCGGCCATTCCATGAAAGCACCGCCCCATCCGGGGATTCGTGATTTGACTTTATAAAGACCGCAGATCGAGCAGCCCGAACATCAGAGCGGCCCAGCCAAGGACGTTCGGACCCGCTAATGGTCCGGGTGCGCTTTCCAGCCTGTAATCGCTAATACGCGTTCTGGTCCCGCCAGACGACAGCAATGGTCTTCCCGATGATCATGAGGTCGAATCCCAGCGACCAGTTGCGCATGTAGTCGATGTCGTACTGGACGCGGGCGCGCATCTTGTCGAGGGTTTCGGTTTCGCCGCGCAGGCCGTTGACCTGGGCCCAGCCGGTGATGCCGGGTTTAACCTTGTGGCGCAGCATGTAGCCCTTGATGAGCTTGCGGTACTGCTCGTTGTGGGCGACGGCGTGGGGACGCGGGCCGACGACGCTCATGCGGCCCTGCAGGACGTTGATGAACTGCGGCAGTTCATCGAGCGAGGTACGGCGGATGAAGGATCCGAATCGGGTGATGCGGGGATCGCTGCGGCCGGCCTGCTTGATGGTGTCGCCATCGTCGCAGACGCGCATGGAACGGAATTTGTAGACGAGGATTTCCTGGCCGTCGAGGCCGTAGCGGCGCTGCTTGAAGATGATGGGGCCCGGGGACGACAGCTTGACGCCGACGGCCAGGATGAGCAGGACGGGCCAGATCACCAGCAGGATCAGGCTGGCGATGGCGACGTCGCTGATGCGTTTGCCGATGCCGCTGACGCCCAGCGTGGGCGATTCGGTGAGCGCCACCACAGGCATGCCGTGGATATGATCGACTCGCGCCTGGATCAGGTCGGACACGAAGATGTCCGGCACGAAATAGACCGACGCGGTGGTGTCGCGCAGGGCGTCGAGCAGATTCAGCGTGCGTGGCTGCGAGGCCATCGGCAAGGTGATGTAGACCAGGTCGATGCCATTGCGGTTGACGTATTCGGGGATGTCGGCCAGCCGCCCGAGCAGTTTGGCCGGGTCGGTCAGTTCGGTACGCTCGAGTGTGCGGTCGTCGAAAAAGCCGACCACGTCGACCCCCAGCGCACTGTCATTGGCAAAACGGCCGCGCAGTTCGGTTCCCAGGTGCCCGGCCCCCACGATGAGCGCGCGACGGCGGCCGCCTTCCAGCAGCAGCAGGCGCGGCAGTATCTTGCGTACGACGCGGTGCGCCACCCACATGGCGATGGGGGTGACGAGCATCCAGGCCATCACCAGGTCGGGCGGGAAGAAATCGAGATAGCCGGTGGAATAACCGAACAGCAGGATCAGGCCGGACAGGAAAAACCACGGCATGACGACTTCGTTCCAGAAAGCCCGCAAGGTCACTTCGGGCCATTTGCCGGGGAAGGTCAGTGTAAAGACGATGAGCGCCAGAATGGGATAAGGCCCATTGAAGGTCTCGCCGAAATAGAGTGCGCAGCCGATCAGCACCAACACGGCCACGAAGGGATCGAGCAGGATTTTGGTCAGCGATACGACGGAAAGCTGCTGCCGGAACAGCCACTGGTTATGGTTTGTCATTATTCCAAATGCTTAGCGTCGATGCGTGTGTCCCGGGGGCAGACAAGCGTGTCATTATCAGGCGGCCCGCCGGCTAATGCCAGGGCAGGCGCATTGTTCAACCAACAAAAGTAACGGGCCAATGTTGCCGGAACTTGAAACTGCACGGCCCTTCTCGCCCTATGTCACGATATTGCCCGCGCGTAAAGGAAACGCTGAACAAGTTGGTTTGCTGTGTGGTTCGACAAGCTCACCACGAACGCAATCAAACAGTTGCCGTTCGTCCTGAGCTTGTCGAAGGACTTGTTCAGCATTTCCTAAAGTATCTTCAATGAAAACGGCTTCCTTGCGGAAGCCGCGAGCCGGAAGCAACGCAGCAATCAAACGGACAGGCGTGCGTTGCGCCGGGCCATGAAGCCGACGAGCGCAAGACCGGCCAGCATCATGGCATAGGTTTTGGCTTCGGGGACCGCCAGCGCAATATACCCGTCCGCCGCGTACTTGAGATCGCCCGAAGCTACGCTGTTGCCCATTACGCTGGTGATCGGGTTCAGGAAGCTGGCGTCATAAGGGTTGTTCATTTGGAGCGTGAAGACCCCACCGCCCGATGCGATCGTTGGAGGCTGGTACACGGCAGCATTGAAGCTCGTGACGGCGATCGTGATATTGGTCACGCCCAGCGAGAAGCCGGGGTCGGCAACTCCGGTCCCGCCGATGATGTTGCCGGTCAGAATCGCGTCGCCATCGGTAAACCCCGTATCCGTATTGAAATTGCGGTTCGGGTTGGTATCCAGATAAATCGCGAAACTGCCGCCCGTGACGCTGATCGCGCCGGCGGCCGTCACGCTCTCGGTAAAGCTGGCCACCGCGGTCAATTCATAAGTCGAATTGAGATTGGGCGCTGCCGCCACCGTTCCGGCCAGTTCATGGTTGGTGATGAAGGATTGGTAAAACCCATTGAAGCTTGAAACCAGGTTTGACCCCGACCCCGTCGTTCCGGTTGATTTCAGGAGCACGACGCCGGATCCCGCGTCATAGGTGTCGAACGGACCCACCACATCCTCATCCCCGATGCTGCCGGGGGCCTGCGTGTAATCGGCCGTCCCCGCCCAGTTGGATGCCGCCTGGGCGGTATGCATCCCCATCCCGGACACGGCCAATAGTGCAACCGCCAAAACTTTCATATGCCTCATGACACTCTCCTCCTCCAACATCAAGCTGCAAGGCCATTTCATCGCGTGCATGAAATGGAATGGGGGCCAATTTTATTTATTGTTCATTGTGCCCCCAGCCGTTTACGCAAAATACGTACCACGCCTATGAAAGCTTCGTACCATACTGTTTACCCGATGTTTTTTATCCGGAACCCACCGTTCGTTCATTCATTTGGTTTGAAGTGTAAAGAAAACCGACAGTCACGACATGCCCGAGTTCATGCCGCTGACTTAGCCGGGCTGGGCCTGATCTGGTCCGTCGGCCTTCGCACGAAAAAACGGCCTCACGAGGAGGCCGTTTCGCACAAAACAGTCCAACGCTCAGATCGCGATGCGGCCCTTGCGCCATCCCATGAAGCCAATCAACGCCAAGCCGGCGATGAACAAGGCATACGCCTGCGGCTCCGGCACGGGCGTCGTCACGATGGCCACGCCGGCAAATTTTTTCTCGATGAAGGCTGCGCCACCGACAGACAGGCTGTTGGCCAGCAGGATGTTTTCGAGGGTGACGTTGACGCCGCTGACGATGCCGCCCGTTCCACCCCATCCGGCCGGAATCGCGACGTTTGCATGCGAGGTCCAGTCGGTGGTTTCGAAATCCACTAGGCTGGTCATGTCGGTCAGCGGGAGCGACGACTTGATTTTGCTGCTGGCGGCAGGCGTCAGAGGCGACGCCAGATCGCGCACATAGAGTTTGCCGCCGACGGCCACGCTGGAGCCTGCGCCGATGTTGTAGTAATCGCCGTCTTCGGTCAGGTTGACCGCCGATACCTGATAACCGGGATTGGCATTGACCGTGACGTTGAAGGTCTGGCTGGCCGAGGCAAACCCGGTACCGTTGAAAGACTGGGCCTTATAGGTGGTGGGCGTGAAAAACAGCGCATCCCCCGTCACCATGGGAACGCCGAATAGCCCGCTGAGCGCGCTGTCGAACGTGAAGCTGACCGTGGTGCCCACCACGGTGACCGGAACGGCCTGCACAGGCCCGCTCAGCATGGCAGCCGACAACGCCAGTACGGCGGCGGTGCGTTTAAAAAATTTCATGATGCTTCCTCCAATTCGATATTCAACATTGCGGTGTATCTCCCTATCGCTCGTCAGCCTGAGCCGAAACAATGCGCTTTTTTTATGTACGTTTTGTGTATGTTTCATTTAAGGGTGCCCGTACCGCTTTTCCTCCTCCAGCCACCGAACGGGCTGATACCGGGTGGAGAGGTAAAAAAACTGCAAAAAAACATCCGCTTAGCTAGAACGATTAAAGCAATATGCATGCCAGCCGATCATTCACGCCTGCACACCCTTGTTTGCGTGCTGCTTTTCATGGTTGCGGCAGGCGCGCCTGCAATGGCGCAAACCCCATTGTAAAAAACCCCGACAACGTAGCTTGCCGATAGGGATGACTTATCAATCTGCTGCATATGCGGTGTGTCCTTTGGGGCAGGCGGCTAGCCGAACCGCTTTATCCCATCACACGCATTCCCATCTGTCTGACACCGCCCCACCGCCCGACTCACCGCCTTCTCCAGAGAACGTGCCGTGGCGCCTCCGTGCTATGCTGAACGCCATTTCGGGGGAGAGGATGTGTTCAAGATTCTGTTGCTGATCGCGATTGGTTTCATCGTGCTGGCCTTGTTTCGTGCCTACCAGCGTTCGCTCGGCCAGCCGCCCTCATCCGCGCGCGAAAAAACCGTCGAAGACATGGTGAAGTGCGCGCATTGTGGCGTGAACCTGCCGCGCAGCGAGGCCATTTATTCCGGCGGCGATTTCTTCTGTACACCCGAACACCGGCAACTCGGCAAGAGATGAACGCAGCGGCAACGTCTATGCCGCGCCCGACCACGCCGGGTTATTTCGCGTCCCATTGGCGCAGTCTCGATTACTTCAATTTGTATCGCCTGACGCTGGCCGCCGCGCTGGTGTTCAGCGGCCTGTTGTTCAGCACGTCGGATCTGTTCCGCCAGAGCGCAAACGGGCGTTTTCAGAGCTATGCCTTCGCCTATCTGATGATCGCGGCATTGTTCGTGCTGGGTATCCGCGCACGCTGGCCGGGATTCCAGATCCAGCTCACCGCCCACATCACGGCCGATATCGTGCTGTTCATGCTGATGATGTCGACCAGCGAGCAACTGGCAAGCGGTTTGGGCCTGCTGCTGGCGATTTCCATTGCTTCCGGCGGGCTGGTCGGAAGCGGACGCCTGACTTTGCTCTATGCCGCCATGGCATCGATCGCCGTTCTGCTGCAGCACGGCTTCAGCATTCTGGGCGGCGGCCAGGGGATGGACAGTTTTTTCCAGGTCGGTTTGCTATGCGCAGGATATTTCGCCATCGGCTTGCTGGCGCATGCACTGACCCTGCGCGCGCTCCGGTCGGAAAGACTGGCGCAGCAGCAGGCAGGCGAACTGGCCCTGCTGAACCGCATCAATGCCGTGGCCATCGAAAACTCGCCCGACGGCCTATTGGCTATACGCGGCGACGGCATCATACGACACGCCAGCCCGCGCGCATTGGCACTGCTCGGTATCACGGCAGCGGCGGTCCCGGGCATCACCCGCCTGGAAGACTGCTCGCCCGAACTGGCGCGTATGTCGCAGCAGATGCAGCCCGGAACAACGTTCACCTTGAACACCGCGGCCGCACAGTTGCGGGTGCGCTGCATCCCGCTGGAAACACCGGACGACAGCCGCGTGCTGGTGCTGGAAGATCAAAGCCAGGCCGAACAGGCGGCCCAGCGGCTCAAGCTGGCTGCGCTGGGACGACTCACTGCCAACATCGCACACGAAATCCGCAACCCGCTGTCAGCCATCAGCCATGCCGCGCAACTGTTGGGGGAGGAAACGCACGATACCACTCAGGCTCGATTGACCGGGATCATCGAGAACAATGCACGCCGGCTCGATCGTCTGGTGGAAGAAGTGCTGACACTCAATCGGCGCGATCGGCTTCACCCGGTCAGTTTCGATGCCGCAGCGCTCGGCCTATTGGTCGACGAGCTGCGTCAGACTGAAGAAATCCCGGCAGACGCCGTCATAATCGACATGCCCGACAGCCTGCATTTCCAGTTCGACCCCGACCATCTACGCCAGATCGTGTGGAATCTCATGCGCAATGCCTGGCGTTTCAGCCGCAAGCAGGCGGGCAGCATCCGCATCGGCGCACAGATGCAGGGCAGCAACATGCAGATCGAGATCGGTGACGACGGGCCCGGTGTGGCGTCGGAACACCAGGACAAGCTTTTCGAGCCCTTCTTCACCACGGATGCGCAGGGTACCGGATTGGGCCTGTTCCTGGCACGCGAACTGGCCGAGGCCAACCATGCGGCGCTGAGCTACGTTCCCGGCAATGGCGGCGCGCGTTTCCGCCTCGCCCTGCGCGGAGGCGAGTGATCATGGCGGCCTCTCCACGCATTCTGCTGGTTGACGACGAACCCGACCTGCTCGATCTGATGGAATTGACCCTGGTCAAGATGGGACTGGAAACCGATCGCGCCGTCAGCGTTGCCGAGGCGCAGGCCCGACTGCGGCAGACACATTACGATCTCTGCCTGACCGATATGCGACTGACCGATGGCGAAGGGCTGGACGTGATTGCCTGCGCCAGCGCACTGGCCCTGCCGGTCCCGGTGGCCGTCATCACCGCTTACGGCAATGCCGGCAACGCCGTCGCCGCACTGAAAGCGGGCGCATTCGATTATCTGGCCAAACCGGTGGCGCTCGACCAGCTCCGCACGCTGGTCAAATCCGCGCTGGCGATTCCCGAATCCGCGCAGGCAGACGATCCAAGCCGTGAACTGATCGGCCAATCGGCCGTCATGCAGGACATCCGTGCACGCATTGCCAAACTCGCACGGACCCAGGCGCCAGTGCATATCGCAGGCGAATCGGGCAGCGGCAAGGAACTCGCGGCACGCCTGATCCATCGTCTCGGCAACCGGTCCGGCAAGCCCTTCGTCGCGGTCAACTGCGGCGCGATTCCCGAAACGCTGATGGAAAGCGAATTTTTCGGCTATCGAAAGGGCGCGTTCACGGGGGCCGACGCCGACCGCGACGGCTTCTTTCAGGCAGCCAACGGCGGCACCCTGTTTCTCGACGAGGTGGCCGATCTGCCGTTGTCGATGCAGGTGAAGCTGCTGCGCGTGCTGCAGGAAAAAAAGGTCCGCAAGGTCGGCGCCACGACCGAGGAGCCCATCGACGTCCGCATCGTGAGCGCCACGCACCAGGATTTGTCCGCGCTCGTGGAAACAGGCCGCTTTCGCCAGGACCTGTATTACCGGTTGAACGTGATCGATCTCGTCATGCCGAGCTTGCGCGACCGCGCCAAGGACATCCCGGAAATGGCGCGTTTTCTGCTCGACAAGCTGGGAGGGGCCGACGTCAAGCTGGATCGCGATGCGGAACAGGCGCTCTGCGCCTATGCATTCCCCGGCAACGTACGTGAACTGGAAAACACGCTGGAGCGCGCGCTTGCGCTGTGCGAAGGTCGACACATCAACGCCGCCGACCTCAATCTGGTGCCTGCCCTGCCGGCTGCCGGCGCCGCACCCGGCAGCAAATATCCTCTGCAGGACTATCTCGACCAGATGGAACGCACCGCCATTCTCGAAGCACTGGAACAGACGCGCTACAACAAGACTGCCGCTGCCCGGCTGCTCGGCGTCACCTTCCGCAGCCTGCGCTACCGGCTCGAACGATTGGGAATCGAATAGGGCAAGCCGCGCGCCATCCCGATACACGTTGAAAGACCCGCGCTCGGCGGGTCTTTCAACGTGTATGTGGTGCGCTTGTCTGACCCATAATTAACAACGTACGCCTTATTCAGCGCGGTATCACGCCAAATCAATAGACGTGATACCCCCATATATACCCCCATCCACCGCATGCAACCGACAAACTCTTCGCCCCGCTCCGCGCGGGTATCATCGCTTTGCTGTCCACCGTCTGAATGCAACCATGAACACCTCCAACAACCCGGGCGATGATTCCGTCCTTTGGGCAATTCCCCGGCCCGACTGGCGACAATGGGAGAGGAAGCACAAAGCGAAGCTGTGGCAGGCCGTCGCCCTATTGTGCGAGCTTGAGCCCTCCAGACTTGAAAGCCCCAGGCCTTCAAGCACCGTCCCTCAAAGCGTCAGCACGACCGGCAAACTGGATACATTGTTCACCCAACCCCCGCCGAAATTCAATTCGCTGCTTGGCCTTGCTAAAACCGGCATTGGCGCGGGCTTATTAAGGCCCGACAAACTCGACCCGGAACAGCTTGAAGAAAGCGAAATCGACTTGACGGTGTTTGCATCCTGGGCAAATGCCACCGGGCTAGCTTTTCCTGAAGGATTCCCTTGGCAGCCGGAAATGAATCTTCAAATCACTGGCTGGCCATGGGGACGCCACGAAACCGAATTACTGCGCAAGCTGGCCCACGCTGCCGACCTTTTTTGGAAAAAATACGACCCCGCCGACCTCTCAAGCGCACCGACAAACGAGCAAGTTATCGAATGGTTAATTGGAGAGAAAGTCGCTAGGCGAACCGCCGAAGTCATGGCGACAATCCTACGCGCCGACGGCCTTCCGACTGGCCCACGCAAGTAATTCCCCGCGCCCACTCCGGGCCAATACGGGCGCGGGTTTCAGCCGAGTCCACACCGAGTCCCCGCGACCCTCTGCGCCTATTTTCAAAGCCACTTGCGCTATTAAATCCGTAACCATGTTCAACAGCACCAAAGAGGTGTCAACATGGTTAACGCAATCCTTCGGCTTCCTGCCGTCAAAGCCCAATCCGGCGCTTCTCGCTCAACGATCTACCTTCGCATTCAGCAAGGTCTCTGGCCCAAGCCGGTAAAGCTAGGCCCGCGCTCCGTGGGCTGGCCCGCGTCTGAGGTTTCCGCTCTGAATGCCGCGCGCATCGCAGGCATGGTCGATACAGAAATTCGCGCCCTGGTGGCGACACTCGAAGCGGCCCGCAAATCAGCTCCTAGCCGGGCCTTTTAAGCCATGCGGCCGGCAAAGCGTGCGTGCCCACCGACAGAATTGGCCAATGAGGCAGAGCGCATCGTTTGGCATTTGGATGACAGCGATGGTGATGATCGACGTTTCCGGCGTGAGATTTTCCAGCAATGGCCAAGCAAGATTGCGGAAGCGGTAGCCAAGACATATCGCGTTCGTTACGAAACCCAGGGACAACGCGAAGCCAACCTCTTCTTGCTGGACATGCGGGACAGGTTCAAGCCTGCCAGCATGGCGCTTGCCTGGAACGATGACGAACTGGTATCAGAAGCGGAACAGGCAAGCAATCGATGCCGGGAAGCATTGGGGCTCTATCCAGGATGCCTAGATGAAATTCTCAGGCTGCTTCTCGGTATCTGTAACCGTTACGGGCTGGACGCTGCCTCTGTTACAGATACCGATACCGTTACAGAGAAAGAACCGCGCATCCGAGTGGGGCAAACACCCTATACCGTTACCGGATTCATTCGGCGCGTTACCGATAGGGATAGTAGGTGGTGGCGTAGGCAACTACGCAGCCGCCACGGGCGAGATATTGAAGCCGCCGCTATTCAAGTCGGATTAGTCAAGGTTCAGGCGGGCATTTATGCCAGTGATGAAACACTAGGACGCAAGCGCCAGCAACACAGGCGAAACCGTCGCATCCTCGAATCCATGCAGGCGGTAAACGATTCCGGATACAGCCAGAGTCTGGCCGAGCTTTCAGATGTAACCGTATCGAATCCACGAATCCGGCGAGCCGAGCTCATGACGCGTGCCCGTGGATTTGAAGAGATAGCCAAATCACATGGGCATGCGGCAGAGTTTTACACCGTCACCTGCCCTTCTCGCATGCACGCCAACTGCACTCTCCTATGTTTACATTGACTAGCATTGAACTCGATAACGCGCTCGCAGCAATAAATCATCATGGCTATAGCACGATGCTCCCAGATCCACCGGAGTGGGATGTTGTCACGGCGAACTGGCCTGCCATTAGAGACATCCTCGAGAAGATCGATCTCGATACCTACGAGCCCCTTAAGTTAATGAGGGTCTTTGCGCCAAAAAGTCGTGCAAACATTCGTGTGATGCACATGCTTCACCCTCAAGACCTATTGATTTATACGGCATTAGTCCTGATTGCGAAGAACGACATCGAAGCGAACCGCGTGCCGTTAAAGGCCCAGCGCGTCTTTTCCTACAGATCAGATATCTCAAGACCCCAAGTTCTCTATGGGGCCAAAGGTTCTTATGAGGCCTATCGTAAACAACTGGATACCAAGGCCGAGAACGAGAAAGTCAAGTTCGTCGCAATCGCAGATATTGCCGATTTCTATCCGCGCATTTATCAACATAGGCTTGAGAACGTCATTGAGAGCGTTGCCACAAGCCAGCGCGTGAGAGATGTTGCCCGTGTTCTGGTACGAAAGCTTATCGGAAGCTTGATGGGAAGAAACAGCTATGGCATCCCCGTTGGCCCTTATGCTTCGCGCCTTCTTGGAGAGGCAGTACTGATCGATGTTGATGCCACCCTGCAGAGTCAAGGAATTAATTTTGTACGGTGGGTAGATGATTACAACATCTTTTGTAAGACCGAATACGAGGCGCAGTCCGTTCTTTTTGCCTTGGGTGAATGGCTCTTCTCTAATCACGGACTAACGCTGCAGTCTGCGAAAACAAAGATTCTTCCAATCGACATTTACAAGAACGAAGTCTTATATCGCCATGAAGAGCAGTTAACGGATCGTGACACTGTTGTGAATATGTTCCGTGGCTTCACCATTGGGTATGAAGGTGAAGATGACGACGAAGAACCTGACGAGGAAGAAATTCAGGGAGTACTTGCTGTGCTTCAAGGAACCGACATCAAAGGGATGCTCGAGGCCTCCCTGGCTGATACAGCCCTCGTCGACTATGAGGCCGTTGTATATGCTCTCACGAAGCTTCCACGCATCCCAGGAGCCCCGCCTGCCCTCAAGCGCGAGGTTCTTGAACTTGTGATCGACAACGCAGAGTTGTTGTATCCAGTAGCCGAGCAGATATCGAAATACGTTTTGTCCTTCTCCGATCTGACCCGAACAGAACAAAAGCGTATCGCTACCAAGCTGCTTCGGCCACTCAAGAGCAAGAGAAACCCCCCACCTCCCTACTACGCGATGTGGATTCTTCATATATTCGCGTCGTCACCGGCATGGAACCACGCGAAAGACATCGTTGCTCTCTATACCGGCTCAACGTCAGAGGTCATCAAACGCCACGCTGCACTGGCGATTCAATCATCCGGCAACCGCTCAGAAGCTGTCGCTATAAAAGATGACTATGTAGGAGCGTCACCAATGCTAAGGCTCGCGATCCTCTTTGCCAGCAGAAAGCTTGGCATCGATGAGAGAAAGCACTGGAAGCTTGCGAACGGAGTAAGCGGTGGAATCGAAAAACTCATCTAAGCAGGACTGTGCCTAAGTCGAACGTTGAAGGCTCTTACGGGTACCTGGGCTAGAGATCAGGGATTCTGACGGCTGTGGATTGGCACTACGTCCGCACCAGTTTCCAGCGCGTCACATGTATCCGCCCAAGCTTGCATCATGCGGCGCCGCTCGGGTAGGTGTTGGCTCCGTGCATAGGCTGCGACAGTGCCATCGGCTTCCTTGTGGTCCAGCTGGCGCTCCATCGCTTCTACGCTCCAGCCCTGCTCACTGAGGATTGAGCGCGCTGAGGCTCTGAATCCATGCACGCACTGCCGGCCTTGGTAGCCCAGATTGTTGAGCAACTTGCCGACCGTGTTCTCCGATATGACTTCGTTCTCGCCATAGCCCTTGGCCTTGGGGAAAAGATAAGGCGTGTGCCCAGTCAAGCCGTATAGCTCATCCAACAGTTCCAGCGCCTGACATGACAGCGGAACAGTGTGTGCCGGCAATTGTTTACCCACCTTCATGCGGGTGGCCGGGACTTTCCACTCTTGTGCGTCCCGGTCGATTTCCTCCCATCGAGCGAAGCGGAATTCTTGCGCCCTCACCATCGTCAACATGGCGAAATAAGCTGCATAGCGCGTAGTAGGATCGAATCGGGTAGCGGCTCGCAAATCACGCAGGAAAGCCCCGAATTCGCGCCGCTCTGTGATGGCAGGGCGGTGTGTAGTGCCTGGCTTGGCAAGCGCTCCAACAAGATGCGCCGCCGGGTTGTCTTCTGCCCTACCCGTTGCGACACCGTAGCGGAATATCTGCCCACACATTTCGCGGATGCGAGTTGCAGTGTAGGCGATGCCCTTGGCTTCCACCTTGCGCAGCATATCCAGCAACACTGACGCCTTGATGGTGGCAATGGGCAGGTGCCCGATTTCAGGAAAGGCATAGGTGCGCAGATGGACCAGCGCCTTATCCGCAGTCACCTGTGCCCATTTCTTCGATTTCATTGCGTGCCATTCCAGCGCAACAGCTTCAAAGCTGTTTGCAGCCATGCGCGCCTTGTCGGCCTCCACGGCCTTGCGATGTGCTCCGGGGTCAGTACCGTCCGCCAACAGCTTGCGGGCCGCATCCCGGCGCTCTCGGGCAAGGGCGAGGCCCACATCAGGGTATGCCCCCAGCGCCAGCAGCTTTTCCTTTCCCTCAAAACGATATTTGAGCCGCCACAATTTACCCCCAGCAGGGGTAATCAGTAGATACAAGCCGCCACCGTCCGCTAACTTGAAGGGCTTATCCGACGGCTTTGTGCTACGGATTTTCGTGTCGCTAAGAGCCATTTTTCATCCAACTTGGGGGTATGTGGTTTTGATCCCGGGGGCATACCCCCTTAGATACCCCCATGTGAGGGGGTATCTCTTTGGATCATCCTAAACCTTGCCGGACAAACAGGCAAACAAAAAGCCCGGTTTTACGCGGGCTTTAGGGTGTTGCTGGACATTATTGGATGTTGAATTGGTGCCGCTTGTCGGAATCGAACTGACGACCTACCGCTTACAAGGCGGTTGCTCTACCAACTGAGCTAAAGCGGCGACGGGCGACATTATAGCGATGCCGCGCGCCTTGAGCGATTACTTGACGACTTTGAGCGAGGGCTTGCCTCTGGGCGGGGCGGATGATTCGTCCGCTACGGGCGGCGGCGTCTGCTCGGGCGGCACGGGCGCATCGACCGGCTCGAAATGCAGGCCTTGCCCATTCTCGCGCGCGAAGATGGCCGCGACCCGGTCTACCGGAATGGATATTTCATGCGAAACACCGCCGAAGCGCGCGGAAAACTGGATCCAGTCATTCTCCAGCGTAAGATTACGGGTAGCACCGGCGCTGACGTTCAGCACGATCTGGCCATCCTTGACGAAACCAGGCGGTACGCGCGTGCGCGCGTCGACCGACACCAGCAGCTGCGGCGTATAGCCCGAGTCCGTGCACCATTCGTACAGTGCGCGGATCAGGTACGGTTTGGTTGAAATCTCAGCCACCTGCGCTGTCCTTGGTCCTTTTTCCGCTTACTTGCGCAAAGCCTTTTCGGTAGGCGTCAGCGCATTGATGAAGGCCGGGCGGCTGAACAGACGTTCGCGGTATTTGAGCACCGGCGCAGCCACTTTCGGCAACTCGATGCCATAGTGCTCGAGACGCCACAGCAACGGGGCGATCGCCACATCCAGCATGGAGAACTCGTCGTTCATCAGGTACTTCTGCTTGGTGAGGATGGGCGTGAGCTGCGACAGGCTGTCGCGGATTTCCTGGCGCGCCTTGTCCGAGGCCTTACCGAGGCTATGCTCAAGCGTATTGACGTGGGTGAACAGGTCGTGCTCGAAATTGAACAGTACCAGGCGGGCGCGGGCGCGCATGACCGGATCCGGCGGCATCAGCTGCGGATGCGGGAAGCGCTCGTCGATGTATTCGTTGATGATGTTGGACTCGGTCAGGATCAGGTCGCGTTCGACCAGCACCGGCATCTTGCCGCTCGGGCTGATGCTGGCGATTTCTTCCGGCTTGTTGTGCATGTCCACATCGATGACTTCGAAATCCATGTCCTTTTCGAACAGGACGATGCGGCAGCGATGGCTGTACGGGTCGGTACTGCCGGAATACAGGGTCATCATGGCGGGGGCTCCCTCTCGTGTTGCACGTATTGCGTGTGTTTAAGGCTTAAAACGCCAACAGCCGGACACAGTCCGGCTGTTGGCGAACGGCTAGGCCGGGTTCAGTGAACGTCTTTCCAGAACTCTTTCTTCAGGTAATAGACCACCACGAAGAAGAACGCCAGGAAGGCCAGCACGATCAGTCCGAGCTGTTTCCGCTCGAGCTGGGCGGGCTCGCCCATCCACGTCAGGTAGTTGACCAGATCGCCGACCATGGCGTCATATTCGGCCAGGGTCACGCTGCCGGGCTTGGCGAGTTCGAGGCGCTCGATGACTTCATGCTCGCCTTCCTTCTTCATGACCGGAACCATTTCACCCTGCAGGCTCCACAGCACGTGCGGCATCGCGACCTTGTCGAAAACGACGTTGTTCCAACCGGTGGGACGCGAGTCGTCACGATAGAAGCTGCGCAGGTAGGTGTACAGCCAGTCGGAGCCGCGCGCACGCGCGATCACACTGAGATCGGGCGGGGCTGAGCCGAACCAGCCCTTGGCCTCTTTCTTGTCCATGGCGACGGTCATGGTTTCGCCCGGCTTTTCGGCCGCGAACATCAGGTTTTCCTTGATCTGATCTTCGGTCAGCCCCAGATCCTGCATGCGCGAGTAGCGCATGGAGGCGGCGCTGTGGCAGTTGAGGCAGTAGTTCACGAATATGCGGGCGCCGCGCTGCAGGGACGCATGGTCGGACAGGTTAACCGGCGCCTTGTCCAAGGGAGGTCCGCCTTCCGACGCACAGGCGATGACGGGAACTGCCGCCAGCAGGAAAAGAATTTTTTTCAAGCGTTTCATTTAGCCAGTCACCCTTTCCGGTTCCGGTTTGGTTTTGTCAATCGAGGTATACCAAGGCATCAACAGGAAGAACAAGAAGTAAATCACTGAGAAGGTCTGGGCCAGAATCGTCGCGACCGGGGACGGCGGCAGCAGGCCGAGGTAGCCGAGGCCAACGAACGCCACGATGAACAGGGCAAGGGCGAACTTGTAGATCGGGCCACGGTAACGGATCGACTTGACCTTGCCGCGATCGAGCCAGGGCAGGAAGAACAACAGCACGATCGACAGGCCCATCGCCACCACGCCGGGGAACTGCGAGCCGAACATCGGCGGCACCGCGCGCAGGATTGCGTAGAACGGGGTGAAGTACCACAGCGGCGCGATATGCGGCGGGGTCTTCAACGGGTCGGCGGGGATGAAGTTGTTGGATTCGAGGAAGTAGCCACCCATGGTCGGCCCGAAGAACACGATTGCCGAGAACACCATCAGGAAGACGATCACGCCGACGATGTCCTTCACCGTGTAGTACGGGTGGAAGGGAATGCCGTCGAGCGGAATGTGCGTGACGGGATCCTTTTTTTTCTTGATTTCGATGCCATCGGGGTTGTTGGACCCGACTTCGTGCAGCGCGACCAGGTGCACCGCAACCAGTGCGATCAGCACCAGCGGCAGGGCAATGACGTGGAAGGCGAAGAAGCGGTTGAGCGTGGCATCCGAGATCACGTAATCGCCGCGAATCCAGAGTGACAGATCTTCGCCGACGAAGGGCACGGCGGAGAACAGGTTGACGATCACCTGCGCGCCCCAGTAGGACATCTGGCCCCACGGCAACAAGTAGCCGAGGAAGGCTTCGGCCATCAGCGCCAGATAGATCAGCACGCCGAAAATCCAGATCAGTTCGCGCGGCTTGCGGTAGGAACCGTACATCAGGCCGCGGAACATATGCAGGTAGACGACGACGAAGAACATCGACGCGCCGGTGGAGTGCATGTAGCGGATCAGCCAGCCCCAGTCGACGTCGCGCATGATGTACTCGACGGATGCGAAGGCGAGCATCGAATCCGGCTTGTAGTTCATGGTGAGGAAAATGCCGGTGACGATCTGCATCACCAGCACCAGCAGCGCCAGCGAGCCGAAGAAGTACCAGAAGTTGAAGTTCTTCGGCGCATAGTACTCGGACAGATGCGCTTTGTAGGTGGCGGTGAGGGGAAAGCGGTCATCGACCCAACCCATCATTTTTTGCAGGGCAGACATTCTTTTAGGCTCCTTTTGCGTCCACACCGATCTGTATCTTGCCGGCACTGAGGTATTGATGAGGCGGAATCACCAGATTGGTCGGGGCCGGTACGTTCTTGAATACGCGCGCGGCCAGGTCGAAGCGCGAACCATGGCAGGGACAGAGGAAACCGCCCGGCCAGTCTGCACCCAGGTCTTCTGCGCCGACTTCCTTGCGATAGGTGGGCGAACAACCGAGGTGGGTGCAGATGCCGACCACTACCAGGAATTCCGGCTTGATCGAGCGCGTGGCGTTCTTGCAGTACTCGGGTTGCTGGGGCTGCTCGCTGTTGGGATCGACCAGTTTGTCGTTATGCTTGGCCATCAGGTCGAGCATTTCTTTGGTGCGATTGACGACCCACACCGGTTTGCCGCGCCATTCAGCCGTCAACAGCATGCCGGGCTCAATCTTGCTGATATCCACCTCAACTGGCGCGCCTGCAGCCTTGGCGCGCGCGCTCGGCAGCATGCTCATCACCAGCGGCACAGCCACTCCCGCCACGGCGACCCCTCCAACGGCGCTGGTCGCGGCGATCAGGAATTTTCGTTTACGTGTGTCCACTTTTTGCCCATCGGCTTCCTGGCTCATGTTTCCCTAACCTGAACGTGTTGCGATAAAACCGGCATTCTAACCAAATTGCCGCCCTCACCGGAAGCCCGTCGCAGCAAAGACTCAATCGCCACTCGCGCTGGGCTATAATCGTCCCGCCGCAAAATTACGCCAAGTCTCTGAATTTAATCGAAATGCATATACGCAAATTCTGGTTGCTCTTCGCTCAAACCACCACCGTGGCACTTGGCGTATTGTTCATCATTGCACTGTTCAAACCCGATCTTCTGCGCTGGCAAGCGCAAGCGCCAAGCCTGACCATCCAGCAGGCTGCGCAACCCGCCAGCCGCACACCCACGCCCGTCGAATCCTTTGCCCCGGCGGCACAGAAAGTGATTCCGTCGGTGGTCAACGTCTTCACGCAGCAAAAAGTCAGCAGCCCGGCCCACCCTGCCCTGCAGGATCCGATCTTCCGGTACTTTTTTGGCGACCGGCTGGACGCGCGCCCACGCGAAGTCTCCAACCTGGGATCGGGCGTGATCATCAGTCCAAACGGTTACATCCTCACCAATCAGCACGTCGTTGAAGCCGCCGACGAAATCCAGGTGGCGTTGGCCAACGGCAAGACGGTACCCGCCCGCGTGGTCGGTTCCGATCCGGAAACCGATCTGGCGGTGCTGAAAATCGATGCCAGCGATCTGCCGTCGATCACCTTTGCCGAACCCGACAGTCTCAAGGTGGGCGATTGGGTGCTGGCGGTCGGCAATCCGTTCGGCGTCGGCCAGACCGTCACGGCCGGCATCGTCAGCGCGCTCGGACGCACCCATCTGGGCATCAACACCTTCGAGAACTTCATCCAGACTGACGCTGCCATCAACCCCGGCAACTCGGGGGGCGCACTGGTCGATGCGTCCGGCAATCTGGTCGGGATCAACAGCGCGATCTATTCGCGGACCGGCGGTTCGCAAGGCATCGGCTTTGCCATTCCGGTCAGCATCGCCCGCAAGGTGATGGAGCAGATCATCAAATCCGGAAGCGTGACGCGTGGCTGGGTCGGCGTCGAAGTACAGGACCTGAGCCCCGAACTGGCTGAATCGTTCAGCCTGAAAAGCGCGGAAGGCGCGTTGATCGCCGGCGTGCTGAAAGGGGGACCGGCCGACGTCGGCGGCATCCGTCCAGGCGACATCCTGCTGGCCGTCAACGGCCGCACGGTGGCCGACTCCGCTTCGCTGCTCAATCTGATTGCCGCGCTGAAACCGGGCGAAGACGCACAACTGACCGTCGCGCGCAAACAACAGACCTTGAATCTGAAAATCCAGGTCGGCCGGCGCCCCATACAGCGCACGGTGGAATCGACGCAGGCGCCCGAGCCCGAGATCAACTAGTCCGGTTGGACATGCGCCAGCACGCGCGTACGCGTGGGATAGGCGTACGGATCCTGCTCCATGGCCGGCAGGCGCCACCGCGCGGCACGGCGCGCCTGCTGATTCAAAACGGGATCCTGTACGCGCAGACTGGCCAGGATGAGCACGTCGGAGGGTGAGTACAGCGCACCGTCGTCCAGCGCCGATTCGGCCTGCAAGGTCGCCAGCAAGGGCTGTGCCTCGCGCTTCCAGCCCTCCGCATGCCAAAACAAGCGCCAGGCAGTATGGGCAAGCTGCCGAGCCCGTTCGCGCGATTGTGCGTTGCCCGTGGCATCGGCATGGTCGAGTAGGCCCTGCACCACATAGGCGTAATCCTCCAGCTCCGCATCCGGCAGGACCTGGCCATGCGCCATCGCTTTCACCAGCCGGCCGTCCCTGACCAGCCGCGTCAAGAGGAAATGCTGCAGGCGGTCGGCCTCCCGGCGGTAGGCCGGATCGAGCCGGCTGGCCTGGCTGAACGCCGACAGCGCGAGACCGTTCAGGCCGGCGTTCAGTTTGTCATCCTTGGGCAGGCTGCGCATGCGCCTCACGGGATACAGGATATGCACGGCCTCGGCCAGCAACGAGCGCTCGTCCGCCGTGGGGGGAACATATTCCGCAGGCAGGTAGCCCGCGTCGAAACTGCGCGGCGCATCGAGGCGCCACACCCGTTGCGCGGCCGCGTACACCGCGGGCGGCAGGCGCCGTTTCAGTTCATCGGGTGTCCACAGATACGTGGCGCCTTCGCGCCCGGTCGCGTCGACCGCCGACGTGCTGCTGTAGAAGCCGCCACGCGCATCCCGCAATTCATCCTGCATGAACCCGAGCGTACTGCGGGCGATCTCGCGATAACGGGGTTGTTCCAATACCGTCGCGGCGCGCAGATACAGCACGGCCAGCTGCGCATTGTCGTAGAGCATTTTCTCGAAATGCGGCGTGTCCCAGTCGGGGTCGACGGTATAGCGAAAAAACCCGCCGCCAATATGGTCCTGCATGCCGCGTGCCGCCATCTGGTCGAATGTCAGACGCAAGAATTCGCCCAGCCTGGCGTCAGGTTGCTGCGCCTGGCGATCCAGCAAGGCGCTCAATTGCGGCGCCATGGGGAATTTGCTGACCTGTCCAAAACCGCCATGCAGACTGTCCGCCTCCTGCCACACGCCGGTCATGAAGCGTTCCCAGGCCTGTTCGCTCCGCGCAGCCGTCAGCGGTGCATCCGCTGGCCGTTGTGCTGGCGGTGGCGCAGCCAGCGAAGCCAGTCGACGAATGCCGGCCCGGTCCGATTTCCAGCGGGCCGAAAGCTGGGTCAACAGCGTGCGGAATGCATCGGGAGGCGCATACAAGACCGTGAACGCGGGATAGCCTTCCGGCGTCACGAAGGCATTCAGAGGCCAGCCCGCGGCGCCCTGAAGACGTGCGGAAAATGTTTGCAGGGCATCGTCGAGTCCCGTATTGAGCTCACGATCGACCTTGACCGGGATGAAGTCGCGGTTGAGCAAGGCCGCGATCTGCGGGTTCTTGTAGCTCTCGCGCTGCATGACATGGCACCAGTGGCAGGCGAAATAGCCGACCGAAACGAACAGCAGCTTGTTTTCCTGTCGCGCACGCGCGATCGTGGCGGCATTCCATTCCTGCCAGGCCACCGGATCGTGCCCATGCAACGCCAGATAGGGCGACGGATGATCGGCGAGTCGATTGATCAGCGGGGCTGCGCCCGCCTGGGCGGGCAACAGCAGGAACAGCATCAGGACGGCAAGAACGGGGTCGCGCTTAAACCCGAACATAGGTCCAGCCTTGCTGGAGCCGGGAAATGATTTCGCCGATGGCAGTGGGGGCCGTCCGGATGGCCGGCAGCAATTCCACTTTTTGGCCTTCGCTGGTGAAACGGGCAACCGTCTGGCCACATGCCACCCACTGCAGGTTCGCGTGACGCTGCCTCATGCGTGCGATACGTTCTGCGTAGGGACTATGACCGGCGCGCAGGAGTTCGAGGCCATGGCTGTTGGCTATGACCTCAAGCTGCATGGCGCGCCCCCGCCGGTCCGCATCGTCCAGCAGCTGATCGGCCCGATCCAGCGCCGCGCGCATCTTTTCCGGTGCCGCACTGTCGATATGCAGGATGATGCGATTGGGATCGGCTTCGCGTGCGAGGCTGACCGTCCGATACCCATCCGGAACCGCGGCAGGCTGTGTGACGCCTGCCTGCCACGCCAGTCCCCGCAAAGCCCAGCCACTGCTCAAGCCAACGAGCAGAACGAGGCAGCCGAATGCGCAGCGTTGCATCAACTGCCGGCGATGAACGGGCGGCCGGGCGTCGATGACCGGCGGCTCGGCGTACGCCAGCTTGACCATGCTGCGCAGGCTGCGCAACGCACAAATGCGTTGCGCCAACACCTGGTCTTGTTGCATCCGCGCGATCAGGGTTTCGCTTTCGGCCACATCGAGTTCGCCATCGATGAACGCATGCAGAATCTCATCCGAAACAGCGGATTTCATTTGACCCTCCTCAACTGTGGCTGGGCCGCCGATTGTTGCATCGCAGGCCCCAGCAGACTTTTCAGGGATGCGCGCGCGCGCGACAGGCGGCTCATCACCGTACCGACCGGGATGTCCAGGATCCCGGCCACTTCGGCATAACTGAATTCTTCCAGGTCGACCAGCGTCAGAACCTGACGCTGCCCCAGCGGCAGGCGTTCCACGGCCTTGCGTACGCAGGCGATCACCTGCTCGCGATCGCAACAGGCATCGGGCGTGTCTGCCGTGGATTCCAGTTCGTCCTGCCAGTCCTCGACATCGTCGAAGTCGCGCCGGCTGCGCAAGTGATCGAGCCAGCAGTGATTCATGATCGACACCATCCATGCCTTCAGGGACGACTCGTCGCGCAACTGAGCACGCCGCGTCCAGCCCTTGGAGAGGGCTTCCTGAACCAGATCGTCCGCCAGCGTGGCGTCATGGCACCAGGCAAAGGCAATTCGGTAGAGCACCGGGCGCAAGGCTTCGATACCGGGGCGAGGCGGACCAAAAAAAAGACGGCTGAGCATGATCATGTCCGGTTGACGGGAAAGATAGTCCTTTTATTCCAGAAAAAAGCGCGCTCCGGAATGGAATAAGCGTTCCAGTAGGTCCGTCCTACCTACAGGCTTGCCCGATAAAGCCGGTTTATTCATATCAAATCAGGAGACCTCTAATGACCCGCACTCTCACCCCGCTGCTTGCCGCTCTGTTTCTGGCTTGCGCTCCGATGGCTCACGCCGCTCCCCCGGCTGAAGCCGCCGCCCCAGCCGCCTCCGACGAGGCAAAAGTCGTCTACCACATCAATGATGCCTCCGTCGCCCGTGCCGCCATGAACAATATCAACAACGAGCTCAACGCCAGCCCGACCGACAAGATCGTCGTGGTGGCTCACGGCAAGGGTATCGATTTCCTGCTCAACGACGCCAAGGATGACAAGGGTGCTTTTGAATCCCAAGTTGCCGCACTGAAGAATCGCGGCGTCGATTTCCGCGTCTGCAACAACACCCTCATGTCCCGCAAACTGGGCCCTGACGCGGTCATCATGGAAGCCAAGGTGGTACCGTCCGGCGTGGCTGAGCTTGCCCGTTTGCAGGCCAAGGAAGGTTACGTCTACATCAAGCCCTGATCCTTGCCCGGAACCGCCGGTTACGGCGGTCCATCCAGGATGCCAGCCGATTTCGAGAATAATTCCACGAGATTCACGGTTGTCTCCTCCTGCAGCGGCCGGCCAGCCGCTTTTTTTATTCCGCGCGGATGAAGTGCTCGCGGTAGTACTTCATCTCGTCGATGGATTCATAGATGTCGGCCAGTGCTTCGTGCCTGTTGGACTTCTTGAATGCTTCGGACAGGCCTGGCCGCCAGCGCTTGGCCAGTTCCTTCAAGGTGCTGACGTCCAGGTTGCGGTAGTGGAAGAACGCCTCCAGTTGCGGCATGTAACGCGCCATGAAGCGGCGGTCCTGGCAAATCGAGTTGCCGCACATCGGCGAGGTTCGGGCCGGCACGTGCTGCTTCACGAACTCCAGCATCTGCGCTTCGACTTCGGCCTCGTTCAGCTGCGAGGCCTTGACGCGGTCGATCAGCCCCGATTTTCCATGCGTGCCCTTGTTCCAGCTGTCCATGGCATCCATCACCTCGTCGGGTTGATGCACGACCAGCACCGGGCCTTCGGCCACGGTATTGAGGTCGGCATCGGTCACGACGATGGCAAGTTCGATGATGCGATCGGTATCGGGCGACAGGCCGGTCATTTCCATGTCGAGCCAGAGCAGATGCGTGGGGTTCAGGGCCATATCAACGTTCCTTCGAAAAACAGGCTGCCATTTTCGCACACGATGCATTCGGCGCTGGCGCAATTGCAGGCCAGTGACGATAATGGTCAGACAAGCAAGAGGAGATTCCCATGAAAATCGTGACCGCATTCATCTGTGGCGCCCTGCTGACCGGCGGCGTCCATGCCGCGCCTTTTGCCAAGGGCGACCCCAAGATCGGCAAGGCCCTGCACGACAAGGCCTGCACCAGTTGCCATGTCAGCATGTACGGCGGCGACGGCAGCAAGATCTACACGCGCGCCGACCGCAAGGTCAAAACCCCGCAGCAACTCGCCGCCCGTATTTCCGGTTGCAATGCCAACACCGGTGCCGGCTGGTTCCCGGAGGACGAGGCGCACGTCGGCGCCTACCTCAATCAGCAATATTACAAATTCAAGTAAGGATGCCTGTCATGACCACCATTGTCGAAGAACTTGTCCGCAAGAAATGCGCGCCCTGCGAAGGCGGGGTCGCGCCGCTGACCGACGCGCAGATTGCGCCCTTGTTGAAAGGCCTCGCCGGCTGGCAGCGGGACGGCATCAAGATCGCCAAGGAATACACGTTCAAGAATCACTACCATGCCCAGGCTTTCACCAATGCCGTGATGTGGGTATCGCACCGCGAAGACCATCATCCCTACCTGCTCGTCGGCTACAACACCGTCAAGGTCGAATTCTGGACCCATGCCATCGGCGGTCTTTCCGAGAACGATTTCATCTGCGCGGCCAAGGTCGACAGCCTGCTGGAAATGTGAGCATCAAGATGTGCGCGTTTTCATCCGCTTAGCCTTCCAGCTTGTCCAACGGGGAATCGACGCAATCATGAACCGGATGAAAATCATCGGCGCCCCTCTCATGCTGATCGGCCTGTCCGCTCAGCTCAAGGCGGCCAGCAACGGGATCTCCCCATTCTGAACACTCTGACCGGCCAGGTCACCGCCGCATTCAGCCGCCGTTTCATCGTCGCGACCCCGGACGGCGACCTGCCCTGCCAGGTTAAAGGCCGCCACCTGCGCGTGGTCTGCGGCGACCGCGTCGACGTCCGGCGCGATGGCGATGCAGGCGTGATCGAGGCGGTGCATCCGCGTGCCAGCCTCCTGTATCGTTCCGACGCCTTCAAGTCCAAGGCCATCGCCGCCAACGTCACGCAGCTGGCCGTGGTGGTTGCAGCACGCCCGAGCTTCTCGATGGAACTGGTGCAGCGCTGCATCCTGGCCGCCGAAGACCAGGGCATCGCCAGCCTGCTGATTCTCAATAAGGCAGACCTGCCGGAAACGCCGACCGCGCGCGAACGCCTGACGCTGCTCACCTGCATCGGCTACCCGCTGGTCACATTATCGGCGCTGACCGATGTCGCACCGCTACGACCGGCTTTGCAAGGCCATACCACCCTGCTGATCGGTCAGTCCGGGATGGGCAAATCGACCCTGATCAATGCGCTCTTTCCCGATGCCGCGGCGGTCACCGCCGAGTATTCCGAAGCGCTCGACAGCGGGCGCCACACGACCACCCATACCCGTCTGCACCGTCTGGACGCCGATTCGGCCGTGGTCGATTCGCCTGGCCTGCAGGAGTTTGCCCTGCAACATCTGGACGCCAACGCCCTGGCGCACGCCTTCCTCGAGTTCCGTCCATTTTTGGGGCTATGCCGGTTCCGCGACTGCAAGCACGAGTCCGAGCCGGGTTGTCGCCTCCTGGAAGCGGCGGCGGCGGGCGAAATCGATCCGGCGCGGCTCAAGCTGTTCCAGACGCTCCGGCGCCTGCAGCAAAACGCCGCTCAGCGCCTATAAAACAAGCTCCTCCACCCGGCAAGGAGAGCGACCATGAAATCGCTTCTGATGGGGTTGGCAAGCCTGTTCCTGGGTCTGTCCACCTCGGTGCTTGCTGCGGGAACGTGGGTGGCCACGCCCTATGCGCCCGCCAAGGTCGTGTTCGAGTTCTATCTGGACCACCCGCAGAAAATCGGCAGTGCGCTCTATTGGGTGCGTTCGCTGATGAACCCCTTGCTGGAGGCGCCTTACAACTATTCGCCCGAAGATCTGAGCCTCGTCGTCGTGATCCACGGCAACGAGATCGTGACCGTGGCGAAAAAGAACGAGGCGAAGTACCAGGATGCGGTGGATCGCATGCGCTACTACGCCGGACTCGGGGTGAAGTTCAAGGTGTGCGGACAGGCGGCCGCGGATTTCGGCTACAAGGTGGAGGATTTCCAGGACTTCATCGAAGTCGTGCCCAATGCCATCACCGAGCTGGCACACTGGCAACAGCAAGGCTATGCGCTGATCGTGCCCAAGGTCATGGAAAAGACGATCGACATCGAGTCGATCCGCTAGCCGGCCTGGATTGGCCGCTTACTCCGGCCAGTGCTTGATGTAGCGTTTCAACAGGCTGTTCTCGAAATTGGCTTCCTTGAGGCAGGCGCGCGCCACGTCGTGAAAGGAAATGATGCCGAGCAGTTTGTTACCGTCGAGAATCGGCAGGTGTCCGATATGCGACTTGGTCATCACATCGCGCGCATAGTCGACCGAGTCCTCGGCGTTGGCCACCACCGGTTCGGTCACCATGATGGTGCTGACCTCCGCGTCCTTGAGATTGCAGCCCTGCTTGACCATCCCCTGCACCACATCGCGTTCGGTCACGAGCCCCACCATCTCGCCGTTCTTGAGCACGACCAGCGAACCGACTCCCAGGCCCACCAGCTTGTCGACGGCGCTTGCGACTGAATCTGTAGGTGCGATGCTGTAGATGGTGTCACTTTTGAGGGTGAGAATTTCGCGAATCTGCATGGCGGTCTCCGGTTCGACTGGGTATTTGGTATAGGTTTATCAATAATAGCAACGACGGCACATGGCGGGCTATGACCTGACCAGGGCAGCCTCGACCTGCTGGCGTTTGTCGGCCCCCGCCAGCGTCTCGATCAGCGCCAGCGCGAAATCCATCGCCGTGCCGGGCCCGCGCGAGGTCAGCACCTTGCCGTCCTGCACCACGGCCGCCGCGCTGACCGTGACGCCGTGCAACCCGTCGAGAAAACCGGGGTAGCTGGTGGCCTGCCTGCCCTCAAGCACGCCCGCTTCGGCGAGCACCATCGGCGCAGCACAAATGGCGGCGGTATATTTTCCCGCTGCCGCCATATCCTTCAGCAACCGGAGAATGCGCGGGTCCGACTTCAGATGGGCCGCGCCGGGCATACCGCCTGGCAGCACCACCATGTCGTAATCGTCCTGCAGGGCGCTATCCAGCGTCATATCGGGCACCAACTGCACGCCGCGGCTGGCCTTGACGACGCCGGGCTTGAGGCCGGCGCTCACCACTTCGATGCCGGCACGGCGCAACAGATCAATAATGGTGACGGCCTCGAGCTCTTCGCAGCCGTCCGCCAGGGGAACCAGAACCTTGGCCATATGCGCCTCCTGTTCGTCAGTCGCGGAAATTCTGGTACTGCAGCGGGAAGTCGGTGATGCTCTTCCGCACCAGCGCGATGGTGTCCTGCAGGATGTCGCGCTTGGCACCCGACACGCGCACGGTGTCGCCCTGGATGCTGGCCTGTACCTTCAGCTTGCTGTCCTTGATGCATTTGACGATCTTCTTCGCCAGTTCGGTCTCGACGCCCGTCTTCACCGTCACGCTGCGCTTGACCTTGTTGCCCGACACTTTTTCGACGCTGCCGATGTCCAGGCATTTCACGTCGACGCTGCGCTTGGCGAGCTTCTGCGACAGGATGTCCTGCACCTGGTCGAGCTGGAATTCGGTATCGGCGTAGACCGTCAGCACATAGTCCGCCTGCTCGACGCGGGCATCCGAGCCCTTGAAGTCGAAACGCGTGGACACTTCCTTGTTGACCTGGTCGACCGCGTTGCGCACTTCCTGTTTGTCGACCTCGGACACGATGTCAAAACTCGGCATGTTTACTCCTCAACGTCCATCACAAACGACTGCACCGGCAGACCCGACTCGTCGTGGAATTCGGCCGCCGCCATCACACCCAGCCGTGCCACCGCCTCGGCATCGAGCGAAGGCGCGCGGTAGGCCGCGTACATCGCACCCAGGGCATACGGACTGCCGCTGCCGTAGGCATAGAATTTCGAGAATTCCTGCACCGTGCGATGCGCCGCCACGCCGAAGATGCCGCGCGGATTGGCGATCAGCACGTCCATGCGGCTGGACTCCAGGTCCTCTTCCTTGTCCTCGCCGGTCTGCAGATAGTAGTGCTCCTTGAGCACGCCATGCAGGACATTCCACACGCTGAAGATGTCCTCTACCGAATTCAGTGACGGCGGCGCATCCAGTCCGGAAAAATAATCCGCCAGGATCAGCTTGAAGGTCGCCGATCCGGTGATCGCCACGAAACTATCGCCGACGCGAATGATCTTCTCGTGATTCGCCACATAGGCGGCGGATTCCTTGCCGCCCCCCCATTTCGTCAACGTGTCTGCCGCAATCGCGATGCGGCCGCCTTTTCTGACGACGGTGACAGTAGTCATGGCCTATTGCGCGTGAAGCAAGCGTAGCGAGCGGCCCGAGGGCAAGGCGGGCGGCGCACAGCGACGAGACAGTACACGAAGTACGGCGAGGAGCGAGCACCGCCCAACGCTGCAATCGGGACGCGCAGTAGCTTGATTCATGCGCAATCAGCCGAAGTGGCAGACGTAGTGATACGGCTCGCCCGCCACCTCGATGTCGAAACTGGAATTGCCCGGGACCTTGAACGACTGGCCAGCGCCATAGGTTTTCCACTCGCTCTCGCCGGCCAGCTTGATGCGGCAGGCGCCCGCCACCGTCTCCATGATTTCCGGCGCGCCGGTATTGAAGCTGAGCGTGGACGGCAGGATCACGCCGACCGACTTCTTCGTGCCGTCTGCCAGCGTGATGCTGTGCGACACGCACTTGCCGTCGAAATAGACGTTGGCCTTGGATACAACCGAGACATTGTCGAACTGGGACATGCTTATTTTCTCCGTGCGTCGAGTTTCGCTGCGATCCGCATGCGCAGCGCGTTGAGCTTGATGAAACCGCCCGCGTCCTTCTGGTCGTAGGCGCCGGCGTCGTCCTCGAAAGTGGCGATGGTCGAGTCGAACAGCGAGTCGGTCTTCGAATCGCGGCCGGAGACGATGACGTTGCCCTTGTAGAGTTTCAGCCGCACGCTGCCATTGACGTGCTGCTGGGTGTGGTCGATCAGCGTCTGCAGCGCCACCCGCTCAGGCGCCCACCAGTAGCCGTTGTAGATCAGGCTGGCGTAGCGCGGCATCAGATCGTCCTTCAGGTGCGCGACTTCACGGTCGAGCGTAATCGATTCGATGGCACGGTGGGCCTTCAACAGGATCGTCCCGCCGGGAGTTTCATAGCAGCCGCGCGACTTCATGCCGACGTAGCGGTTTTCCACCAGGTCGAGCCGGCCGATGCCGTGCTTGCCGCCGATCTCGTTCAGCTTCGCCAACACTTCGTGCGCCTTCATCGCCTGGCCATTGATCGCCACGACGTCGCCTTTGGCGTAGGTCAGTTCGATGTACTCGGCCTGGTCGGGCGCCTTCTCCGGCGACACGGTCCAGCGCCACATGTCCTCTTCGGCCTCGGCATTGGGGTCTTCCAGATGACGGCCTTCGTAGGAGATGTGCAGCAGGTTGGCGTCCATCGAGTAGGGCGAGCCGCCCTGCCGATGTTTCATGTCGATGGGAATGCCATGGGTCTCGGCGTATGCCAGCAGCTTCTCGCGCGAGAGCAGGTCCCACTCGCGCCACGGTGCGATCACCTTGACGTCTGGCTTGAGCGCATAGGCGCCGAGTTCGAAGCGCACCTGGTCGTTGCCCTTGCCGGTGGCGCCGTGGCAAATGGCGTCGGCGCCGGTTTCGTTGACGATCTCGATCAGGCGCTTGGCGATCAGCGGGCGGGCGATCGAGGTGCCGAGCAGGTATTCGCCCTCGTAGACGGTGTTGGCACGGAACATCGGGAACACGAAGTCGCGCACGAATTCCTCGCGCAGGTCGTCGATGTAGATCTGCTCGGGCTTGATGCCGAATTGCAGCGCCTTGGCACGTGCCGGTTCCAGTTCTTCGCCCTGTCCCAGGTCAGCGGTGAAGGTGACCACCTCACATTTATAGGTGTCCTGCAGCCATTTCAGGATGACCGAGGTGTCGAGGCCGCCGGAATAGGCCAGTACAACTTTCTTGATGTCGTTCATGGTGTGGGTATTCAGTGGGTGGAACCGGATGTGTTCTTGTCGATGATCTCGACCTGACCGGGGAAGCCGCCGATTTTCAGGATGTCGAGGTTGGTGGCGAGGCTCGCCTTCTCGATCTCGATGCCGACCACGCGGCCGTCTTCCGATAGGTTGAGCACGATGCCTTCGTGCGCTTCCCAGGCCTGAGCGGGGTTTTCAGGACTGATCTCGACATAAAGCGAATCCATGTCCTTGAAGTACGCAATGTTCATATTCAGCTTTCCACTTTTCCAAGTAAGAGATATTCCATCAGGGCTTTCTGCACGTGCAGGCGATTCTCCGCCTCGTCCCACACCACCGACTGCGCGCCGTCGATCACCTCGGCGGTGACTTCCTCGCCGCGATGCGCAGGCAGGCAATGCATGAAGAGTGCGGTGGATTTCGCCACCGCCATCATGTCGGCATCGACCTGCCAATCGGCAAACGCCTTCAGCCGTTCGTCGTTTTCGGCTTCCCAGCCCATGCTGGTCCACACATCGGTGGTCACCAGGTCAGCACCGCGGCAGGCGTCCATCGGATCAGCAAAACTTTCGTAATTGTCCGTGCCGTACAGATTGGCGCGCTCGGGCTCGACTTCATAACCGGGAGGCGTCGACACATGCACGTTGAAATCGAGCACTTCGGCAGCCTGTAGCCAGGTGTTGCACATGTTGTTGGAGTCGCCGACCCATGCCACCGTCTTGCCCTGGATCGAACCGCGATGCTCGATGAAGGTAAAGATGTCGGCGAGGATCTGGCACGGATGATATTCGTTGGTCAGTCCGTTGATCACCGGCACGCGCGAATGCGCGGCGAAGCGCTCGATGATCTCCTGCTCGAAAGTGCGGATCATCACGATGTCGACCATGCGCGAGATGACCTCGCCTGCGTCCTCCACCGGCTCGCCGCGTCCCAACTGGGTGTCGCGCGTGTTGAGGTAGATCGCCGAACCGCCAAGCTGGTGCATGCCGGCCTCGAACGAAAGCCGGGTGCGGGTCGAGCTTTTCTCGAAGATCATCGCCAGTGTCCGGTCGACCAGCGGGTGATACGGCTGGTAGCGCTTGAAACGCGACTTGATCAGCCGCGCGCGTTCGAACAGATAGTTCAGTTCGTCGCGCGACAGGTCCTTGAATTGCAGGAAATGTTTCAGCATCACGCTGCCTGCTGCAGATAGTTTCTGACGATTCCGGACACCGCCGCGACCAGCGCGTCGACTTCGGCTGCACCGTAGATCAACGGCGGCACCAGACGAATGACCGTGTCGGCGGTGACGTTGATCAGCACGCCGGCGTCGCGCGCCACCGCCACCAGCTCGCCGCACGGACGATCGAGTTCGAGACCGATCATCATGCCTTCGCCGCGGATGTCGACCACGCCGTGCACGCCGACGAGCGCTGCGCGCAGGCCACTGCGAATGGCTTCGCCGCGCACGCGTGCGTTGTCGAGCAGCTTCTCCTCTTCAATGGTCTGGAGCGTCGCCAATGCCGCGGCGCAAGCCAGCGGGTTGCCGCCAAAAGTGGAGCCGTGGCTGCCGGGCGTGAACACCTCGGCCGCTGCACCGCGTGCCAGACACGCACCGATCGGCATGCCCCCGCCCAGCCCCTTGGCCAGCGCCATCACGTCCGGCATCACGCTGGCATGCTGGAAGCCGAACCAGGTGCCGGTGCGGCCGATGCCGGTCTGGACCTCGTCCAGCATCAGCAGCCAGCCGTGCGCGTCACAGATCTTGCGCAATTCGGCGAGATACTCCGACGGCAGCACATTGATGCCGCCTTCGCCCTGCACCGTTTCGATCAGCACCGCGACCACGCTCTTGTTGTGTTCGGCGACATGGCGGATCGCTTCCAGATCGTTGAACGGCACCCGTGCGAAGCCGGACAGCAGGGGCTCGAACCCCGCCTGGATCTTGCGGCTGCCGGTCGCGGTCAATGTCGCCATGGTGCGACCGTGGAAGGCCTTCTCCATCACGATGATGGTCGGCACTTCGATGCCCTTGCCGTGGCCATACAGGCGCGCCAGCTTGATCGCCGCCTCGTTGGCCTCGCAGCCCGAGTTGCAGAAGAAGGCCTTGTCCATGCCCGACAATGCGCACAGTTTGTCGGCCAGTTCCTCCTGCCGCAGCACACGGTACAGGTTGGACGAATGGATCAGCGATGCCGCCTGTTCGCTGACGGCTTTCACCAGTTTGGGGTGGCCGTGCCCCAGCGCGTTCACCGCCACACCGGCGACCGCATCGAGATAGCGTTTGCCGGTTTCGTCCCACAGGTAGGCGCCCTCGCCGCGCACAAAGGCGACGGGCTGGCGGTTATAGGTATTCATCAAATGTGTTGTCATGGCAGTCCCCAACCAGGCTGTCCTGAAATAGCCGCGCTACTTGAATGAAACAGCAAAATAGAAAACGGCGGCCAAAGCCGCCGTGCTTGTCATGCAGCGCCTTGATTATAGGCTGAAAAGCGCCCGGTGAGACCACCCGCCCGCCATGAAGAACAGCATCGGAATCGACAGCATGGTATTGGTGCGGGATGCCAGGAAGGCCACTCGGCGCGCCTTGTTCTTCTCGCCGTCGGTCGCCGAAACCATGCCGAGGATTTTCTTCTGGTTCGGCCAGATCAGCACCCAGACGTTGAACAGCATGATGGTGCCCAGCCACGCACCGATGCCGATCCCGCCCATGCCGTTACGCAGCAGGAAGGCGTCGACAAACAGCGGGCCCAGCAGGGCGGCGCCGGCGAGCCAGGTTACGACAGCCGCCCAGCGGAAGAACAGCAGGGCACGCGGCGCAACATGCTTGCTGATGCCGGCGGCCGTGCCATCGGCGGCGGCATTTTTCAACGCCGCCACCTGGACGAAATTGAAGTAGTACAGCAGGCCGATCCACATCACGCCTGCCATGAAATGGATCCAGCGGGCCAGGACTGCTACGATATTGATGTTCTCCATTGCCTATGCTCCCTTTAGCTCAGAAAGTTTCTGGCAAAGACATACAGCACGGCGGTCAGCACAAAGCCGGCGATGACCGTTCCCCACAGCGAATCGAGCGGATTTTTCATGATTTTCTCCTCCTGATGAATTGTTGACGGTTTTTGTCAGGTACCTGCGCCAGTATCTTCAAAATGCCGCAAACGCGCAAGCGAGGCCGCCTCAGCGCCCCTCTCCCTGCATGCTAAAATCCGCCAATTCCTTCCACCGCCCACCCACTCCATGGATGACGCCACCGCCAACTCCCCCTTCATCATCCGCGGTCTCACCAGCAAGGGTTCGCGGTTTCGCCCAAGCGACTGGGCCGATCGCCTGGCAGGCGCCTTCGCTGTCATCGATCCCAACAACCGCACCAACTATTCGCCCTATGTACAGCCCACCACACTGGATGGCATCCGCTGCGTCGTCGTGGATAAAAAGCTCAAGGCGACCGATCCCAACGCCTACCGGTTTTTGCAGACCTTTGCCGAGAGCAACGAACTGCTCACCGAGAATAACGACTGAGTGGAATCGGCAATAAAAAACGCCGCTGAGTGCGGCGTTTTTTATTTGGTGCGGGTTTTTACCCGCGGGAGCGTCTGACGCTCAGGCCATGCTCTTGACCGCCTGCGACAGACGGCTCTTGTGGCGTGCAGCCTTGTTCTTGTGAACGATCTGCTTGTCGGCGATGCTGTCGATCACGCTCATGGAAGCCTGGAACACCTGCTGCGCAGCGGCCTTGTCGCCGGCTTCGATGGCTTTACGCACCTTCTTGATCGCGGTGCGGAGTTCGGAACGCTGGCTCATGTTGCTGTCGCGCTGGGCGCTGGCTTGACGTGCGCGCTTGCGCGCCTGGGCGGAGTTCGCCATATATTTCTGCTCCTGTGAACCCCGCGCCTCGCGCAGGGCGATTAATCTAGTAGGCGCCTCGTCTGAAACGGGGCTGATTCACCAAAGCCCGCGATTGTACGGGACAACCCGACAAAAAATCAAGTGCTCAGCGAATGCAAGTGTTCAGCGAATGGAGTTGCAGCGCGGCGCGGCGCCCCGCACAATGCGCGCAAAACCCGGTCCCCCATGAATCTTCTCAAAGCCCTCGCTGCGGTCAGCAGCATGACCCTGCTCTCCCGCATTATGGGATTCGTGCGCGATACCATCATCGCCCGCGTCTTCGGCGCCGGGATGCTCACCGACGCCTTCTTCGTCGCCTTCAAGATTCCCAATCTGCTGCGGCGGCTGTTTGCCGAAGGCGCGTTCTCGCAGGCCTTCGTACCCATCCTCGCCGAATACAAGAGCCGCAAGGGGCATGACGCCACCCATACCCTGGTCAACCAGGTCGGCACCGCGCTGACGCTGACGCTGGTCGTCGTCGCCCTGCTGGGCATCGTGGGGGCGCCATGGGTGGCCTACGTGTCGGCGCCGGGATTCCGGGCCGATCCGGAAAAATTCGCGCTGACGGTCACGCTGCTGCGCATCACCTTCCCCTACATCATCTTCATTTCGCTGGTGGCGCTGGCGGCCGGCGTGCTCAACACCTACAGCAAATTTTCGGTGCCGGCGTTCGCCCCGGTGCTGCTGAACGTGGCCATGATCAGCGCAGCGCTATGGCTGGCCCCCTATTTCGACCCGCCGGTGCTGGCGCTGGGCTGGGGCGTGGCGCTGGGCGGCGTGCTGCAGCTGGCATGGATGCTGCCGCACATGATGAGAATCGGCATGCTGCCGCGTCCCACGCGGCACATCAACGACCCCGGCGTACACCGAATCCTGAAGTTGATGGCGCCTGCCACGCTGGGGGTGTCGGTGGCGCAGATCAGTCTGCTCATCAACACCATCTTCGCGTCCTTCCTCGCCACCGGCAGCGTGTCGTGGCTGTATTACGCCGACCGCCTGATGGAATTCCCTACCGGCATGCTGGGGGTGGCGCTGGGTACTATCCTGCTGCCCAGCCTGGCCAAGCATTATGCCGACGATTCGCCGGCCGAATATTCCAAGCTGCTCGACTGGGGTCTGCGGCTCACCCTGCTGCTCGCGCTGCCCTCCGCGGCCGCGCTGGCGGTGCTCGCGGTACCGCTCATCACCACGCTGTTCCGCTATGGTGCGTTCGACGCGCATGACGTCGCCATGACCCAGCACGCGCTGGTGGCCTACAGCCTCGGGCTGGTCGGGCTGATCCTGGTCAAGGTACTGGCACCCGGGTTTTACGCGCGACAGAACATCCGTACGCCGGTCAAGGTCGCCATCTTCACCCTCATCGCCACCCAGCTGATGAACCTCGTCTTCATCGGCCCGCTGGGCCACGCCGGGCTGGCGCTGTCGATCGGGCTGGCTGCCTGTCTCAATGCCGGAATGCTGCTGCATCTGCTGAAAAAGCACGGGGTCTACCAGCCGCAACCGGGCTGGACCGCCTACTTCCTGCGCGTGCTGCTGGCAGTGTCGCTGATGGCCGCCATGCTCTACTACGCCATGGGCGAGGAACAGTGGTGGCTGGCTGCCCGTTCCTACGAACGGCTGCTCCGGCTGTCGCTGCTGGTCGGCGGCGGCATCGCGCTGTATTTCGCCGCGCTCGGCCTGATGGGTTTCCGCCCGCGCCAGTTCGTCCGGCGCGCCGCGGAATAAGGGTTCGAATCGGCTAGAATAAGCGCTTTTCGGCGCCTCGCCCGCAATGCGCATCACCCACGGTTTTCGTCCACTCGGCACGCCCCACGCGGTCACCATCGGCAACTTCGACGGCCTGCACCTCGGGCACCAGGCCATGCTCGCCCGCTTGCAGGACGTGGCGCGGGTGCGCGGCCTGCCGAGTTGCGTTCTGAGCTTCGAGCCGCATCCGCGCGAATTCTTCGCGCCCGAGCAGGCGCCCGCGCGTCTGTCGAGCCTGCGCGAAAAGGCCGAATGCCTGCAACGGATGGGAATCGACCGCTTCCACATATTCCGCTTCGACCGCGCGTTTTCTTCACTGACCGCCGAGGCCTTCATCGAACAGGTGCTGGGGCGCACGTTGCAGGCGCATTACGTCCTGGTGGGCGACGATTTTCGGTACGGCGCCAAACGCGCCGGTGACTTTGCCCTGTTGAAGAAAGCGGGTGAGGCGCTCGGCTTCGATGCCGAATCTCTGCCTACGGTGGAAGTAACCGGCGAGCGCGCCTCGTCGACCGCGGTGCGCGCGGCGCTCGCCGCCGGCGAGCTTGAGCATGCCGCACGCCTGCTCGGCCGGCCATACAGCATCTCGGGCCGCGTGGTGCACGGCGACAAGCTGGGGCGCGACATCGGCTTTCCCACCGCCAACATCCAGCTCAAGCACAACCGTCCGCCGCTAATGGGGATTTTCGCGGTCGAACTCTACGGTCTCAACGGTGCGCCGTTGCCCGGCGTGGCGAGCCTGGGCAAACGCCCCACCGTCAAGGGCGCCGACGCCGTGCCCGTGCTCGAAGTGCATCTGTTCGATTTCGACGCCGACATCTACGGCCGCCGCGTGCGCGTGGATTTTCTGCACAAGCTGCGCGACGAAGAAAAATATCCCGACCTCGACAGCCTCGTTGCGCAGATCCGCCGCGACGTCGACAACGCCAAACACTTCCTGGCCAAGCTTAAATAAACCCAGACGCCATGCCTGATTACAAAAACACGCTCAACCTGCCCGACACCCCCTTCCCGATGCGCGGCGACCTCGCCAAGCGCGAACCCGGCTGGGTCAAAAGCTGGCAGGAGAAAAAGCGCTACGAAGCCATCCGCAGGGCGGCGGCCGGTCGGCCGAAATTCATCCTGCACGATGGCCCGCCCTACGCCAACGGCGACATCCACATCGGCCACGCGGTGAACAAGATACTCAAAGACATCATCGTCAAGGCCAAGACTTTGAGCGGCTTCGATGCGCCCTACGTGCCGGGCTGGGACTGCCACGGCCTGCCGATCGAACTGCAGGTCGAGAAGGCCCACGGCAAGGACATACCCCCGTCGAAGTTCCGCGAACTGTGCCGCGCCTACGCCGCCGAACAGATCGAACGCCAGAAGGCTGACTTCATCCGCCTCGGCGTTCTGGGCGACTGGGATCATCCCTACCGCACGATGGATTTCCAGTTCGAGGCCGATACCCTGCGCGTGCTGGGGCAGATCCAGCAGGCGGGTTACCTTTATCAGGGCGCGAAACCCGTGCACTGGTGCGTCGACTGCGGCTCGGCCCTGGCCGAGGCCGAGGTCGAGTACGAGGACAAGACGTCGCCGGCGATCGACGTCGGTTTTGCCGTGGCCGACCCCGCCGATCTCGCGCGCCGTTTCGACATTGCGTCGATCGCCGAACCGGTCCGGATCGTCATCTGGACCACCACGCCGTGGACGCTGCCGGCCAACCAGGCGGTCGCGCTGCACCCCGATTTTCAGTACGTGCTGGTGCGCACGGCCAAGGGTCTGCTGATCCTGGCCGACAGCCTGCGCGAAGCCGCGCTGACGCGCTACGGCCTGGCTGACGGTGCCGAAGTCATCGCGCACACCACCGGCCAGGCGCTTGAGGGCGTGCTGCTGTGGCATCCGTTCCAGGAACGCCAGGTACCGGTGATCGTCGGCGACCACGTCACCGCCGATGCCGGTACCGGCGCCGTGCACACCGCGCCCGGCCATGGCCTCGACGACTACGTGGTGGGCAGCCGCTACGGCTTGAAGGTCGACAACCCGGTGGGCGACGATGGACGTTTCTACGCCAGCGTGCCGCTGGTCGGCGGCATGAGCATCTGGCAGGCGAATCCGCTCATCGTCGAGACGCTCGAGGCCAGCGGCAACCTGCTGGCGCACGAGAAATTGCTGCACAGCTACCCGCATTGCTGGCGCCACAAGACGCCGATCATCTTCCGCGCGACGCGGCAGTGGTTCATCGGCATGGATGCTGGTGGGCAGGGAGCAGGGAGCGGAGAGCGGAGCAGCCTGCGCGACACGGCGATGGCCGCGGTCGATGCGACGCAGTTCTTCCCGGCCTGGGGCCGCGCGCGGCTGGAGGCGATGATCCGGAACCGGCCCGACTGGTGCGTCTCGCGCCAGCGCAACTGGGGCGTGCCGATGCCCTTCTTCACCCATAAGGAAACCGGCGAACTGCACCCGCGTACCCTGGAACTGCTGGAGGTTGTGGCCAAGCGCGTGGAGGAAAAAGGCATCGAAGCCTGGTTCGCGCTCGATCCGGCCGAACTGCTGGGCGACGACGCCGCATACTACGACAAGACTGGCCACACGCTCGACGTCTGGTTCGATTCCGGCGTCACCCATGCCTGCGTGCTGAAGCGCCGTCCCGAACTCGCGTATCCCGCCGATCTCTATCTGGAAGGCTCGGACCAGCATCGCGGCTGGTTCCAGTCGAGCCTGCTCACCGGCTGCGCCACCGACGGCCGCGCGCCCTATCAGGCCCTGCTCACCCACGGTTTCGTGGTCGACGGCAAGGGCCACAAGATGAGCAAGTCGAAGGGCAACGTCGTCGCCCCGCAAAAAGTGATGGATCAATACGGTGCCGACATCCTGCGGCTGTGGGTAGCGACCACCGACTATTCCGGCGAGCTCACCATCTCGGACGAGATCCTCAAGCGCGTGGTGGAAGGCTATCGGCGCATTCGCAACACGCTGAAATTCCTGCTCGCCAATCTGTCGGACTTCGATCCGCAGGCGCACGCGCTGCCGGTGACGGACTGGCTGGAGATCGACCGCTACGCGCTGGCGCTGACCCGACAATTACAGGGCGAACTACAGACGCATTACGACGCCTACGAGTTCCACTTCATCGTGCAGAAGCTGCAGTCCTTCTGCTCCGAAGACCTCGGCGGTTTCTACCTCGACATCCTCAAGGACCGGCTCTACACCAGCGGCGCCGACAGCCGTGCGCGTCGCGCCGCGCAGAACGCGCTGTATCACCTGACGCAGGCGCTGGCCCGCTGGATGGCGCCGATCCTGTCGTTCACCGGCGAAGAAGTGTGGACGCAACTTGCAGGCGAGGACGACTCGGTATTCCTGCATACCTGGCACGACCTGCCGGCACAGGCCGGCGAAGCCGACCTGCTCGAGCGCTGGACCCGCATCCGCGCGACGCGCGCCGACGTGCAGAAGGAACTCGAAACGGTGCGCGTTGCCGGCGGCATCGGCTCCTCGCTGCAGGCCGAGGTCACGCTGCATGCCAGCCCCGCCACCCAGGCCCTGCTGGCGCCGCTGGGCGACGACCTGCGCTTCGTCCTGATCACCTCACAGGCACGCCTGGTGGCCGCCGCCACCGATCGCATCGAGGTCACCCCGAGTGCCGCGAAGAAATGCGAGCGCTGCTGGCATTACCGCGACGACGTCGATGCAGACCCCGGACATCCTGGCCTGTGCGGACGCTGCGTCAGCAATCTGGCCGGCAGTGGCGAGGTGCGCGGCCATGCGTGATCTGCTGAATCCGTCCATGCGCAAATGGCTGGGCATCGCCCTGGCAGTGATCGTGCTCGACCACCTGACGAAGTTCTGGGTATCGTCCGCGCTCGATTATCAGGAGGCTATCCCTGTGCTGCCGTTTTTTTCGCTGGTACTGGTGCACAACACCGGCGCGGCATTCAGCTTTCTGGCTGACGCAGGCGGCTGGCAGCGCTGGTTCTTCATTACGGTCGGTATCGTCGCGACCGTGGTCATCGTGCGCCTGCTGAAGCGCCACGCCCATGACGCGCATCTGGCATTCGCGCTGGCGCTGGTGCTCGGCGGGGCGCTCGGCAACGTGATCGACCGTGTGGTACTCGGCCATGTGGTGGACTTCCTGTATTTCCACTACAAGAGCTTCGCCTGGCCGGCGTTCAACGTGGCGGATTCCGCCATCACCGTCGGCGCCGCGCTGCTGATCTGGGACAGCCTGCGCGGCAAGCAGGCCTCGGCCAGCAAGCCATGAACGCACGTGCGGTTGTCGCCGGCGACACGTTCGAACTTCGCTATGCGCTACGCCCACGTGGCGGCAACGACATCGTCTCCAACTTCGACGACGCCGGCCCGGAGATCCTCACGCTCGGCGACGGCACCCTGGCGCCGATGCTGGAACAGTGGCTGATCGATCTCGTTCCCGGCGAACGCCACGTATTCCTGCTCGACCCCTGGCAGGCCTTCGGCACCAGCCAGCCCGACCTGGTCCAGATGCTGCCCAAAACGGACCTGCCCACCGATATGGAATTCGCGGCCGACCAGCTGGTCGAATTCGCCATGCCCAACGGCCAGACGCTGGCCGGCCGCATCCTGGAAATCGGCGACGATGCGGTGAAGGTCGACTTCAACCACCTGCTCGCCGATCTGTCCGTCGAATTCGAAGTGGAAATCGTCCGCATCCTGTGACCCTGGAACACCCATGACCCCCACCATTCTTCTCGCCAACCCGCGCGGCTTCTGTGCCGGCGTCGATCGCGCCATCGCCATCGTCGAGCGTGCGCTGGAAAAGTTCGGCGCACCGATCTACGTGCGTCACGAAGTCGTCCACAACACCTTCGTCGTCAACGACCTCAAGGCCAAGGGCGCCATCTTCGTCGAGGAACTTGCGGAAGTGCCCGCCGGGGCCACCGTCATCTTCAGCGCCCACGGCGTGTCGCAGGCAGTGCGTGCCGAAGCCGAGGCACGCGGCCTCAACGTGTTCGACGCCACCTGCCCGCTGGTCACCAAGGTCCACGTCGAAGTCAGCAAGATGCGCGAAAAGGGATTCGAGATCGTGATGATCGGCCATAGAGGCCATCCCGAAGTCGAGGGCACGCTGGGCCAGTCGAACGGCGGCATGTACCTGGTCGAAACGCCGGAGGATGTCGCCAGCCTGCAGGTCTGCGATCCCGACAAGCTCGCCTATGTCACCCAGACCACGCTATCGGTTGATGATGCCGCGCGTGTAGTCGACGCCTTGCGTGCACGCTTCCCTAACATCACCGGACCGAAGAAGGACGACATCTGCTACGCCACGCAGAACCGTCAGGATGCGGTCAAGAAACTCGCCGCGGAAAGCGATGTGGTGATCGTGGTGGGGTCACCGAACAGTTCCAATTCGAACCGCTTGCGGGAAGTGGCAGAAAACCTCGGTGTGCCGGCCTACCTCGTGGATGGCGCAGCGGATATCGACCCCGCCTGGGTCGAAGGCAAGCAGCGCGTTGGCATTTCGGCCGGCGCCTCAGCCCCCGAAATCCTCGTCGAAGCGGTGATCGATCGCCTGAAAAAGCTCGGGGCCACCGAAGTGGCCCCGCTGCAGGGTTTGCAGGAGAAAGTTAACTTCCCGCTGCCGAAAGAACTGCTCTCATAGCGGCCCGTCATTTCCAGCAGGTCTGGGCCGTGCCTGTCCCGCCGCTGATCCCCTGATTACCCAGTTGATCCAGCGTGAACGTTCCGCACTCTGCGTCATTAAGCTGTGATCCGGCCCGCGCAGCCTGAAGCGTATAGGTCGTTGCTGTCACTGCATTGATGCTCAGATCATAGTAGTGGTTGCTGGTATCGGGCACCGGTACGCTTGCGCCAGCCGGGTAGCCCAAGGCAGCAAGCGTTGTTCCATAGACATTGTTCGTGGTGAAGAACCGCTCCTGGCGGCTCGCCATGTCATGCAAGGCCGTCTTCGCCGCAGTGCGATGCGAGCGGAGGACGTATTGCGTATAGGATGGGTAGGCAATCGCGGCCAATATCGCGACGATGACCACCGTTATCATCACCTCGATGAGCGTAACGCCCCGCTCGCGAGCATACGCGCGCCCATCGAGCGAAGCCCTACCCCTGGGATTTTTCGGTTTCTTGTTCATGTAGTGCATTCCTTCCCAGGGCGCAGGGCCCTGATCCAATTACTCCGCTCGACCCGGATCAACGCAGCTGCACCCAGGTAGCCCGCCCACCCACGCCGCCACCCGGCGGGTTGATGGGCGCAACCTTACCAGTGCCGCCTGCGGTCTGGTTGACCATGTAGGGTTGGCCGCCATAGGTCACAATACTGGGCGTACCCACTGCATTCTGGGCCATGCCGGATACAACCTGGCCATTGATGGTGACGAAATTCCCCGACGGATTCGCAAAGAACGACCCCTGCATCGCCCCGCCAGTCGCGGGATCCAGAGCCATGGTGAAACCCGAGCTCGGCTGACTTGAGCACGTCAGGTTCGAGACACTCGACGGGATGAAGGTGTTGACCAGGAATACCCCAAAGGCGATGGTCGGGTTAAAGACCACCTCCTCCCCCGTCACCGGCAAATCCAGATACCAGCCGTACTTGCTATTGGCCGTCGAGGGCGTGCAGCTCGTGCTGCCTTTCCAGCACACTGTATTGCTGCTCAGCGTACGGTAGCCCGTCCCGGTCCCGTTATAAGTATTGCCGGCTGCATCATAAGTCCCCGTAACGGTCTGCTGCTGCAGGGTCGAACGGGTAATGGCCTGTGCCCCGGTCAGGCCGGCATATTGGACATTCGACAGGGAATTCCAGTTCGCCATATCCCAATCCCACACGCCATAGAGCGTCTGGGTTGCCGGATTGGGCGTCTGGTCGGTGGGCTCCAGCATCTTGCCGGTGCCATATTCCAGCAGGACACGCGGCGGCCCTGAAGGCTGCGGAACCGCCACCACCTGAATCGCCGTGGTAATGGCCTGAGGGGTGCTGCTGGCATTCGTCGAACTGTACAAAGGCTGAGCCACTCCGCCGCCAAATTTTGACACGCTCCAAGTCGACGCGGTGTTGCTTGTGACATCAAAGCGCCAGACATTGCCGAACAGATCGCCCGCATACAAATAATCCACCACATGGTCGCCATCCAGATCGGCAGAACTCACGTAGGCGATCCCGTCCGGCCGGTTCTGGCCAGTCGGATCATTTGAAGCGCCATACCCCGTATTCAGTTCATAAACGGTCCAGGCCCCGCTGGTCGCATCGATGCTCGCGATAAAGATGCCGGCCGTACCGTTCTGGCTGTTGTAGCCATTGCCCCAGATGACCGCCCAGTTGCCGTCATGCATGCGGCGGATGATCGGCGTGCCATACACGTAGCCCATGTCATCGTAGCAATTCGTGACATTGCTGCACACCAGGGAACTAGCCGACAATTCCTTGATCACCAGGCTGCTTGCATTGGTTTCGGAAAAGTTGGCCGGGTCGGTAATGTCCAGAACATACATCGCCTTGCCGCCGCCCCCCAGGCCGCCAGCCAGCCAGGTGTGCCATTGGTTGCCGTAGAAAAGATCGCTGGCGCCCGGTGTGGCGTCAACAAAGAACTGGTGGTTGTAATTCGGATCCGTGTACTGATTGATCTGAAGCAAGGCCTCGTTCGGTAGATAGGCCAGGACTTCCTGACCGTCATTGTTGGTGGACTGGTAGGTGCCGGTATTGTCATTCGCGCCGGCACGGAATCCATGCAGCAGCCCGTCGTTGGCGCCGACATACACAACATGGGTACGGGTCTCCTGCGCAGACATGAACGTGCCATAGGTCTGTGCACTGGCCGAATTTTCCGGGAGGGTCGCAGCGGTATAGAGCTGGTCGCTCCAGGTGTTGGGAAATGAGAGCGCGGGTGGCCCAACCCAGACCGGGCTGGAGTTGACGATGTCCCCCAGCACGCTCGAACGGGCACGCAGTAAGGGGGCGCTGGTCCCTTCATTACTGCGCCCGCCGCGCAGATAATCCAGACGGATCGCGCCCTGGCTGTCGCTGCCGTTCAGCAGGGTCTGCTGCGGACCGCTCAGGTTGGTCCACTGAAAGGGAATACCCTGACTACCGTCCCAGCTGAGGATGGCCCGGCTCGCAGGCCCCTGAACCGTCACACTCACGTTTGCGACCCCCTGGGCATTGGTGCCCATCGACGGACAGGCGCCGCCCGTCAACACGCAGGACGCGTTCCAGTTCGCCGTACTGCCGATCGTCAGTGCGCCGCTCCCGTTGACCACCAGCGGATCCGCCGCCAGTTCACCCCACCACCCGCTGGGGTGATAACTCGCCAGGTAGGCCTGGGTCCCCGATTTGACCTGGCCGGCTTGTTGGGTGTTGATCGAAACGGCACTGGAGGCCTGGGTGGCGTTTACGATGTTGGTCAGGGTGCTCGCCAGAGAATTGGCAAAGTCGACCGGATCGGATGCGCTCAGGTAGCCACCGTGTCCGTTGATACCGGCATGCCATAGATCATCGATCCGGTTCCCGACACTGGAGCTTGGATCTCCCCACGACTTGGTACCTGTTTGCAGGGCACTAAGGTCCCCCGGGAAATTCAAGCTACCCTGCACCCCCAAGCCCACCGCAAACGTATTCATGTGCTGCCAGAAGCCCGGATCCTGGCCGTTGGTCGGCACATTGTTATCCATGCCTGTGCCAGTCTGGAGATCGTTCATCCAGTAGTACATCGCCACATCGGCCAAGGTATCGGAATAGGTGTCTTTATACGGAGCCGCCTTAGTATATTGATAGCTCTGGCTGTTGGGCCCTGTAATCTGGGGGCCATCGTTACCGTCGGCATTGCCCACACTGGGACTCGGCGTAGTGCCACTGCCGCTTGACCAGTCGCCATCCGTCACGAACACGGTGTAATTCTGTCGACAGCTCAGATAGCTCGAGCCGCTGTTGACCGGAGCCGCCGCCTCGGCTGGCGTCATTCCCCAGGGGGCACTAGTGCTCGGGGCGTTTTTAAGCCATTTCCCGACGTTTCCCAAAGCACGACGCGAGGGTGTACCCGAATTTGGAACGGGCTGCTCATACAAAGTCTTGAGAAACGTTTCCCGTTGATTCGTCCCGCCCGTACTGGTGTCAAAGTTATTGGTCGTCGTGTAAATTGGTGTCCCGCTGTTATCGTTGAGTGTTGCAAAATTCACTCGGAAATCCGTCGGCAGTTTCATGAACGCCTGGGATGTACCCGCCAGCGCCATCAGGTTGTGCGAACGGTAATACTGATACCAGTTGGCGAAGTTCTGCATCTCCTTCGCATAGGTTCGCACGGTCTGGTTGCCGCTGGCATCAACGTAAACATAGTCCCCTGATGAATTCAGGTAGGTTGTGTTGTTTGCCGGCGTTGTGGGCAAAGTGGGGGGTGGGGTACAGCGATAATACGTCGTGCCTCCGGATGAAACCGTACTATTGCTCGCGACGCCACTGGAGTTGCTTGTAGGCGATGCAGTGGGTGGGCAGATCTGGACGAACTGGTAAGAACCGATACTCCCATTCGAACCTCCCTGGTAGTTTGCATAGACCGCCGGCCAGAAGCCGTCCCGGGATTTGCTTCCAAAGGTGGTGGTGATTCCGGCGACATAACCGTTGTTGGCGGTGTTGTTCGAACTGCTGGTGCCATCATTCCAGACATTGAGCGCACGCCATCCGGCACCTTGATTAGCCGGGTTGAGATAGGCCTGGTTGGGATTGGCATCGGACATAAGCCACAGATTGACATTGCTGTCCCAATGGCAGGAAATGCTTGCCGGATTACTCGAAAATGGGACGGTATAACCCGTCCCCGTGGAACTCTCGGGATAGGATCCCGCGCAAGCCCAGGGCGTGTAGGTGGTCGCCGGATTGTAATAGACAGGATTGATCGCAGCGGAACGATACTGCGCGGCATCGGGATCGCTCGACGAAAACGGGAGAGTTGGAAACAGCGCCAATTCATTAACGCCTCCACTACTTGTATATTTATTGGAAAGATAGGGCTGTGAGCTACCGAGAGGATAACCATAGTAGTATTTTTCAACATTACCCTTTGTACCGATGAACTCGAACTGCATCGAGCCGGAATCGTCCAGCAGGTAGATGAGGTTGGGAGCGATATTCTGCGCCGCCGAAGTTGCCGGCGACTGCGCCAGGTTGAGATAGCTGACCGCTGCCCGAGCCGGCGACATGCCCAGGCAGGCCGCAAGCATGGCAAGTGCCTGCCACGTCAAAAGACCTGCAAAAACCGGTTTGAGTTTTTTCGCATTCATTGCGGTACTCCCTAGATATGTCGAACGGCTTAAGGTCCGGTGAGGGGCTTGACGCCGGTACTGATGATGTAGGTGCTTTGTAGGACGGCCACCGCGGCGGAGTTGCCACCCCAGCCAATTGCCGTGATGCGGTAGAGGGAGCCGGTGCCGCCGGATGCCAGGCCTAGGTACTGGATATAAAATTGCGGCGCCCGAAAGTAGGTCCCCACGCCTCCACCAGCATTGATAGCCATATACGCCGGGTTGGGGTTGTAGTTCACCCCCACCGCCCACGGGGTGACGGTCGTTGCGGTGGCGGGGATAGCTGTGTTGCACACGACAGGGGTGGTCGACGCCGCTGCGCAGGCCCCTGTCGCGACGCCGGTCGTGGCATTGGTGCCCTGCGTCAACCACCATTCCGCGTAGTTGATCGCAGCTTGCGCGGCATCCACGGCGCGCGTCTTTTCCCGCAGGTTGCCTGCCATGATTTCCTGCAGGCCGAAGCTGCGGAACATGCTGACCGCGAGGATCGTCAGCACGACCAGCAGGATCATACTGACGACCAGCACATAGCCAGCTTCCTTGCGTCGCGCTGCATGGGGGTCTGGCAAGCGCGCAAAGCCAGTCCGGGCAGAGGTAAATGCAGGCTTTTTCATATCTTGTTCATCACCGGCACTATTTTTGTAAAGGTGAAAGGATTCGCCGCCTGCCCGGCCAACGGATTCTGGAAGGTCAAGGTGATGCGGACCGATTTCACGTTGTTCCAGTTGGGCACCAACGCCGCGGTAAAGTATTGAGTGGCCGAGCCCGAACCCGTGGTATCGACGCCATAGAGTACTTGCATGTCCGACACGCCGGTGACCAGAGGCTGGGGGTTGGCCCCGTTGACCGCGCACCGCAAGGTATTGCCACTAATGTCGAATACATTGTCTACGAGAACATTTGCGCCTGATGTATTGGCGCCCCCATTGCAGCTCCCTATTCCGTCCCCTGAAGCCGTCACGAAGCGGGCCCTGACCGTGTCAGGCGCGGCACCGCCCTCCGTACCGCTCACCGCTTGCCCATTAAGAGGATAAGGATTAGCAGGATATGTTCCTGAGCCTGGAAGCGATGCGGCAGCCGTGGTGGTGAGCGGGTCGGGGAAGTAACCGCCTATCTGGATCACGTTGGTCAGCATGAACATGGCCAGACGTTCGTTATCCTGCAGATTGGACAAGCCCTGCTGGTCCCCGTAAGTCGACCGAGTGGTGATGAAAATCGTCCCGATGCCGAGCAGCAGGAACAAGGCGATCACCATGGACACCATGATTTCCACCAACCCGATACCGCTCTGGCGCTTGATGTTCATCATGGCTGCACCACCATCGAATAGGTCTGCTGTTGGGCTGTCCCCGTAGCCAGCGCTCCAGCCTCGGTTCCGGTGGCGGCATTCAGTGCGACGTTCTTCTCCTGCCAGATCACGTTGATGGTGCAGGTGATGGGCGTGCCGACAACGTTGGTGCAGTTAATCACCCCATTCCCTCCGGGCAAGAGATTTTGCAGCGCCGTTCCCCACTGTTTCAGATCCCAGCTGGCCATTTGCACAGGTGTACAGACCGCAGTCGAGCAATCGACAGCCTGTCCATTCAGGGTGGCGTCACCGAGCACGGCCCCGTTGACGGTCGTGGTCACCAGCGAACCATTCGTCCAATAGGCTTCATTGGCCTGCATCGCCGAGGCCAGGCTGGCGGCCTGAAGGGCCGCCAGGCTCTGGACCCGGGCGATACTGGTGTTGTTGATCGCCAAAGCCTGCATGCCGGCAATCCCCAACAATCCGATGGAAATCACCAGCAGGGCAATCAACACCTCGAGCAGGGTGAAGCCCGCTTGGCGGGAAACATGGTTGATCATGGGCACGCCCCCTGTTTGTTCAGCGTAAGCTGGCCCACCGCGGAGACTACGACGCACTTTCTGAACGCCACGTTATTGGCCTGATCGTGCAGCGTCAGCGTGGTAGCGTTGGCCGTAAACCCGTTGCGATCGTAGGTGATGACTCCCAAGCCCGCAATGAGGGTATCGCCGCCCTGGAACGCCTGCTGCTGCTTGAGTGTTCCATTTGCATCCGCCACTACCCACCCGCTTTCCCAGTTATTGCCGTTGTTGGAGGTGACCGTCACATTCTGGCCCTCTTTGACAGCCGTCGACCTTGCATACTGCAAGTGGGTAACGAGCCCGTTGATCTCGGCGCTGATCCTGTTGGATGTCACCAGATTCTGATATGAAGGCACACCGATCGCGGCCAGGATGGCGATCAGTGCCATCACCACGAGCAATTCGATCAAGGTGAACCCGTCTGACAAGCGACGCATGTCTGTCCCATTCCTAAAGATGCACTCGTACCCTATCTGCCTCTCAACCCCCGCACCACCCTTTTCCGATTGGCGGCGCATTTTCGCGCATGAAAGGTTTCAGAAGCAGACCAGCACGTATTAGCGGTAAAGATTGCGGGGACTTGAACGGGAGGGAGGAGTGGGGAATAGGCAATCAAACCGGAAGGCACGGCTACGCCATCCCCACCATGGAACTGACAGGACTTGAGACAATTCCGAGAGGCTAACAACTTCCCCCTGCGAGACGTATGCGCCCCGTCATGCTCAAAATGACCTGGCGCTCCCTGTGTTCAAGGCACAGCCTGAACGTCCCGTTGCCCAGGTTGTTGGGGCCCTGGCTCATGCCGTTGGGCAAATAACTCACATAGTTGCTGAAGTTGGTGGTGGCAATACTGGGGCCATTCAACAAATGGGCCTGCTCGATGCGTAACAGTTCATCTTGCGGGTCCACTACGCCGCGTATCCCCTCATCCTTGAAGATCAGCCAGCCTTGATGCCAACCTGCCGTGAAATCACAGGCGGGCATGGGGCCGGCTGGATTCGACGTCTTGCAAACCGTTATCCGAACCCCACGCTTGACCGCTTCGGATCGCGCCAGCTGCAAGCTTGTCACCAGATCGTTGGTCACCGCCGCCAATCTATTGCTATTCACCAGAAATCCATAGCCTGGAACCGCAATCGCCAATAAAATCGACCCCACCGCCAGCACAATCAGCAGTTCCACCAGTGTGAATCCACGCCGTCCCATTTCCCCCTCCCTCGCTTTTTTATATGGGAATGTCAGCTTGCCACGCTGTAGACGGCGCATCTATACAACTTTAGTCGTAGGTCCAGCCCATGCATGAACCAGGCAATGCGGGGCTGGGAACGTCAGTCATCGTCCTGGGCGCGGGGGTTTCCGGCCTCAGCGCAGCGCTGGCTTTATTAAAGCGCGGCCATGGCGTCACGCTGCTGGAACGCGGTGACGTGGGGGCCGAGTCGTCGTGGGCGGGCGGCGGGATTCTGTCGCCGCTGCTGCCGTGGGATTACACCGAAGCGCTCTCCACGCTGGCGCTGCGCTCGATGGCTGGCTATGCGGACTGGGTGGCTGACATCGAGGCATGCTGTGGACGCAGTGCCGAATACTGGCGCTGCGGGATGCAGGTGTCGGGCGAGACCCGGATCGACGAGGCACTTGTCTGGTGCGAAGCGCATGCTCTGACGGCGCAACACCGACTCACAGAGACAGGCGAAAGCCTCTGGCTGCCTGATATCGCCCAGGTACGCAATCCGCGCCTGGTCGCGGCCTTGCGCGAAACCGTGATACGTCTGGGTGGGATCATCCATGTACACAGCACGGTGGAAACGATCACGATCCGTGCAAGGCATATGGCGGCAGTCCACACGGCACAGGACACTTACATGGCGGATCGGTTCGTCCTGGCTACCGGGGCGTGGTCAGGCATTGCGCTACCCGACATGAAGGGTGTTCCCAACATCCGTCCGATCCGCGGCCAGATGCTGCTGTTCAAACAGGAACCTGGCACGCTCGATACGATCCTGTACCGCAAGGGCCTGTATCTGATTCCACGCCGCGATGGCCATGTGCTGGTTGGGAGCACGCTGGAAGACGCCGGGTTCGACAAGACCACCGATGCATCCACACGCCAGCGCCTGCACGTTGAGGCGGTCGAATTACTGCCTTCCCTGGAAGGACTTCAACCCATCAGGCATTGGGCCGGTCTGCGTCCCGGCTCACCCGACAATCTTCCGGTCATCGACCGCCATCCCGATTTCGACAATGTCTTCGTCAACGTAGGGCATTACCGCTATGGCGTCACGTTGGCGCCTGCGTCGGCAGAGCTCCTGACCGACCTGATGGAGAACACCATGCCAGCCGTCGACCCCGCACCCTATCGTTGGGAAGCTGCGCGCGAACGCAGGTGGACCGACGCGCTCTAGTACGGTGTTCCCATGCCCAAGCACTCGGCGCGCCCTGACAAGATGGTTTACACTTTGCGCCACTCAGGCCACGCTGCTTCCGCCATGCGATGAAAACAATAATCGGTTCGTGCGACCCCATCTATACAAAGGCTGACAGGAATGACAAGGTTGTCCATTGACTGAGGCAACCGGCAACCGCCCAACCCTGACGGTCTGGATCGTCAGCGACGGTAAACCGGGGCATGTCAATCAATCGTTGGGACTGGCCGAGGCACTGGCGCGCGCCACACCAACTGAAACCCATAGGCTTCCTGCCTTGCCGGCTTGGCGCGCCTGGCTGGCGTTGCTACTGAAGCACATGCCGGGCAAGGCACTTCCTTCCCCTGATCTGATCGTGGGCGCAGGGCACGCCACACACATGACGCTACTGGCGGCACGACGTGCGCGTGGGGGACAGGTCGTCGTCCTGATGAAACCGAGCCTGCCGCGCGCCTGGTTCGACCTCTGCATTGTGCCCCAACACGACGGCATCGCAGCCGATACGCGAACACTCGTGACGGAAGGCGCCCTGAACCGGATGCAAGCTGCGGCCAACCGCGATACACACCATGGATTGCTTCTGATCGGCGGCCTCTCGCCGCATTTCGAATGGGACGACGACGCCATCCAGCTTCAGATCAAGAGCATCCTTGCACGTACACCCGACACGCAATGGACGCTCACCACCTCGCGCCGCACGCCGCCCGAATTTCTGGCGGAACTGCCACCCGCCTCCAACCTGACTGTGGTTCCGCATACCGCCACGTCGCCCGACTGGCTGCCGGCACAGTTTGCACGATGCGGCATCGTGTGGGTCACGCCCGACAGCGCCTCGATGGTGTTCGAAGCCCTGTCGGCAGGTGCCGATGTCGGTGTATTCGATCTGCTGGTCAAGCCGAAAAGCCGAGTCGGCCAGGCGATCGCCCGACTCGCCGATTCGCAACGCATTACCCGTTTCGTGCGCTGGTGCGCGAGCGGCAAACTCCATCCCAACCTGCACCCGTTGGCCGAGGCCGACCGGTGTGCCGAATGGATTCTTGAATGGCTGAAGAAAAAAAACTGACCGTCCTGCAACTACTGCCCGCCCTGCAATCCGGTGGCGTCGAACGCGGCACACTCGAAGTAGCACAGGCCTTGACGAAGCAAGGCCACCGGGCCTTGGTGATATCGTCAGGCGGACGGCTGGTTGCCCCCCTGACGAAAACCGGCGCCGAACATTTCACCTGGCCGATCGGCAAGAAATCGCTCAAGACGCTGCTGCTCATCGGCAAACTGCGAAAATTCCTGACGGAAGAGAAAGTGGACATCCTCCACGCACGTTCGCGCGTGCCCGCCTGGATCGCCTGGCTGGCCTGGCGCGGCATGAATCCGTCGACTCGACCGCGTTTCGTCACCACGGTGCATGGCCCCTATTCGGTGAGTGCCTACAGCGCAGTCATGACCAAGGGCGAACGGGTCATCGCCATCTCAAAAATGATCATCAATTACATCGTCAGGAATTACCCGAAGGTGCCGCAGGAAAACGTGCGCCTGATCTATCGGGGCGTCGACCCCGAGCAATTTCCGTCGGGTTACACGCCCCCTGACGACTGGATGCGCCAGTGGCAGCAGGAACATCCCGGTTTGGCAGGCAAGAAAATCCTGTTGCTGCCTGCCCGCCTGACCCGCTGGAAAGGCCAGACCGACTTTATCGACATGCTGGAACACGTTCTCAAGATTCGGCCCGATGTCCACGGCCTGATCGTGGGCGAAACCCATCCAAGGAAGCAGGCATTCATGGCCGAACTGGAAGCGCGCAGCAAACGTCTTGGCGTGTGTCAGCATCTGAGTTTCATCAGCCACCGCGCAGACCTTCGGGAAATCATGGCCATCAGCGATATTGTGTATTCGCTCTCGCGCGAACCCGAAGCGTTTGGCCGGGTCAGCCTGGAAGCGCTCAGCCTCGGCAAACCGCTGATTGCCTATGACCACGGGGGCGTGAAAGAGCAACTGGCGGCCATCCTGCCGGAAGGTGCGGTTCCCGTCGGCGACATCGGCCAGGCCGCCCGGAAAACCCTGCGGTGGCTGGATACCCCGCCTCGCGTACCCGAACAGAATCCTTTCACGCTGGACCGCATGCTGACAGCCACGCTCGACGTCTATACCGAACTCGCCCACGCGCCGCGCAGCAAATAAAGCAGACGCTATCGATACAGATCCGCAGCGGTCAGGATTTTCCGCTGATCGCCCCGGGCAGATGGCGCAGCCGACCCCGGAGCTTGCCATACACGTCCCGAAACAGGGTGGCGGGGCTGGACATGCGCATGGCGCGGCGCGACAGAATTGCCGCCCCCGTTTCCGGTTTTGCGCCATCGCGATGCAGGCGTGCAATTTCACGTGAGGCCACGGCAAACAGGTTGTATTCGAACATGACACGCCGCTTGGCCTCGACGATCGCCGGCAGGCGCTTGTCGAATTCACGGTTCGCGATCGCCTCGCGGATCACCGCGGCGGCTCCGGCCGCATCATGGAGGTCGATACGGATAAAACTTTCTTCCGGAAAATACGCCTCCAGATTGGGGCAGCCACAGTAGAAAGGCAGCGTCAACCCGAGAAAGGGATCGGCAATCTTTTCCGTCCAGTGATGCTCGCCGATATAGTTTTCGATCGCGACGTGGTAACGATAGGCGCGCAGACAGTCGGCCTTGTCGTCGAGCGGCCGTGCGCTGTGGCGGCCGAACGTATCGAGTTCGGGCATCAACTCCACCAGTTCGCGCATGAAGCGCGCACGGTGATAGTGCAAGGTATGCCGCATCGCCTTGGGCGAATACACCATCGAGACATTGCAGGATTTGTCTTGCAGCGATTCGTCCAGGATGTCGTCGAACGGCACGGTCCGGTGCCGTCCCACCCCGTAGAACCAATGCAACGCCGACTGCGAATAAATCCGGTTGGGATGCCGCAACGCCCACTCGGGCTGGCTGGTCAGCACCGCACCGAACTGTCGCGCGTAGTCATTGCCATAAATCTTGACGGACGAAGGCTCCATGGTCACCAGCAGCGTATGCTCACGCGGGCAGGCCAGCGGCTCGCGGCTGACTTTCTTTGCCTCCCCCGGTCTCGCGGGCACGTCGTCGTAGACCAGCAACCAGTCGTAATCCCGCGCCTCACGCTCGAAGATGAATTCGCATTCGCCCCATACGGGCTCATTGTGGGGAAATTGGTGAAGCCAGGTCGACGTGGGCGTGGAACTGATCACTTTGACACGTAGCCGCGGCTTGTTCATGGTCGGCCTCAGAAACTGCGCAAACTGCCGGGGAGGTCCTGTCCGGCCTTCAGGTCGCCGGCGATGAGGTTCGGCAATTGCGCCGCCAACCATTCCGGCGTAATCGCTTTCATGCAGGCATGGGTGTCCGGATTGCTGCAGGTTTTGGCATAGCAACTGATACACGGCAACACGGCCTGGATCGCGACAACCCGCGGCCCGATCGGTTTGACCCGACGCGGGTCGGTCGGGCCGCACAGGACAAGCAAGGGCCTGTCGGCTATCGAAGCGAAATGTGCAGTGCCGGTGTCATTGCCGACGATTGCGGCAGCGCCTGCGCATAGCGGCGCAATATCCAGCAACTGGAGCTTGCCATTCAGATTGACCACCCATTCCCCGAGGGTCGCGATTTCAGCGCAGACATCCACCTCGTCCGCCCCGCCGATCAGGACGATCTTTTCCATACCCTGCTGGTGCAGCCGTTGCGCCAGTTCGGCAAAACGCTGCGTGCCCCAACGTTTCAGCGGATGTGCGGCAGCCGCCCCGGGCAGCAGCACGACGTAATCATTCTCGCCGAGGCCGTGTTCACGCCGCAACTGCGCGATGAACGGTGCACGGTCCGGTGCGGGATACAGCACCGGATGCAAGGTGCGCGTGGGAATGCCGATCGCCTGCAATACCGACTGCATCATCGGAAACGCATGGGCTCGAGGATCGCGCAGCACCGGCTGATGCGTATAGGGAAGGCCGCCGCGGTTGCCGACGCGGATGCGCGGCGCACTGCCGGTAAGCCAGAGCAGCGTGAGCAGGAAACGGGAATGATCCGAGCGTTGCAGGTCGACGACCAGATCGTAATGCCCGGCACGTACTTTCTTCAGCCACTCGAGGCTATTGGCCCAACGCTGAGTCTTACTGCGCACGTCGATCGCCCACACCTCGGAAAAACGCGGGTCGTGCGCAAACAGGCCGCTGCAGTTGGGCTGCGTGTTGAGGTGGATCTCGGCGTGCGGCAAGGCACGCGCAATGTCTTCCATGAGTGCGCTGGCGGTCACCACGTCGCCCAACGCACTCCACTTGATGACCAGGACACGCCGGATCCTGTCGAGTTGTACCGCATTCATGCCGGAGACGATTGGGGTTGATATTCCGGCACCCAGGTCTTCAATTGGCGTTTGACCGTCGCCTCATCGTAAGGGCCTGTGCAGGCAAGCCAGGCCAGGCATTCGGCATACCAGTCAGCATCTGCTCTGCGTGCTTTGGCCACCCGTAGCTTGGGATGCGGCGTCGGCAGGGTGGATTCGTCATCGGCAAGCAATTCCTCGTAAAGCTTTTCGCCGGGGCGGAGCCCGGTGTATTCGATGCGGATACGGTCCTCGTCCGCACCCGACAACCGAATCATGAGTCGGGCCAATTCGGCAATCCTGACCGGCTCGCCCATGTCGAGCACGAAAATCTCGCCGCCCTCACCCATCAACCCCGCCTGCAACACCAGCTGTGCCGCTTCGGGAATCGACATGAAATAGCGCATGATGTCGGGATGGGTCACCGTCACCGGTCCGCCCGCCTCGATCTGCTTCTGGAATTTTGGAATCACACTGCCGGACGAACCGAGCACGTTGCCGAAGCGCACCGACACGAAGCGCGTGCCGCCCGGCTGCTGCATCGCCTGGCAGGCCATCTCGGCGAGTCGCTTGGTCGCCCCCATCACATTGGTCGGGTTGACCGCCTTGTCGGTGGAAATCATCACGAACTTGTCGACACCCTGCGCCTGCGCCGCCGCTGCGACCACCTGCGTGCCGAGCACGTTGTTGCGCACGGCTTCCCAGGCATTGTCATTCTCCATCAACGGCACGTGCTTGTAGGCCGCGGCATGGAACACCACGGCCGGCCGATGCTCGGCCATCACCTGGCTCACCCACACAGCATTCTTCACGTCACCGATCACCGGCACAATTTTCAGTTGGGGAAAGTTCTGCGGTAACTCCTGCTCCATCGCATACAGCGCCAGTTCGGACTGCTCGAACAGCACCAGTTTTGCCGGTGCAAAACGTGCAATCTGGCGGCACAGTTCCGAACCGATTGAGCCGCCGGCACCGGTCACCATCACCACCTGGCCGGTCAGCAACTGGTGCAGGCCACTGTCGTCGAGCTGCACCGGATCGCGCCCCAGCAGGTCGTCAAGCTCGACACGACGAAGGCTGGACACCGACACCCGGCCCGCCACCAGGTCCTCGAGCGACGGGATGGTCATCACGTTCAACCCGGCTTCGGTGCAGAGCTGGGTAATGCGCTTGCGCACGGCGTGCGCGGCCGACGGCAACGCCAGCACAATGTCGTCCACCTCCAATTTCTTCGCGCAGGCCGCGACATCGCCCAACGTACCCAGAACAGGAAGGCCCTGCACCAGTCGCCCCTGTTTGTCGCGATTGTCATCCAGCAGGCCGACCACGTGAAAACCCGCCGGATTCCGCGCCAGTTCGCGCAGCAGAAAATCCGCCGCCGAACCTGCGCCAGCCACCAATACCGGCTTGCTGTCCGGACGCAGTACGCTGGCAAGCCGGTGCTCCTTCCACGCCCGATAGGCCAGGCGGCTGCCTCCCATCACGATCACCAACAGCAACGGATCGAGAATCAGGACCGAACGCGGGACCACTGCGTGGACACGGAACAGGATCAGCGTCACGGGAACCAGCAGCGCAGCCAGACCTACCGCCAGCACGATGCGCTTGAGATCGGGCAGGCTGGCGAAACGCCAGATGCCGCGATACAGACCGAAACGCCAGAACACCACGGCCTGCAACGGCACCACCCAGGCGAGCGTGGATAGCGCCGCCGCCTGGAACTCGGCCGGCATCGCCAGATTGAAGCGCAGCCAGTAGGCACCCATCCAGGCAAAAGCCGCCACCAGGATGTCGTGCAGGATGATGATGGCGGTGCGGGGATTAAAGTTCATTACGGAATCGATGCCAGCGCCAGTCGATAGCGCGAAAAATCAGCAGATAGGTTGTCGCCGACAGTATAAGCACCCAAACGGTGCTCACCGGCAGAATCAGCAACACGAATGCCAGCGCGGCAACCGCCAGCATCAGGGCATAGGCTGCCAGGGCGAGTTGGCGGTGCGACGCCCCCAGCAATACCACGCGCTGATAATAATGCGAACGATGCGCCTGCCAGATCTTTTCACCCCGTAGTCCCCGCCGTGCGAGCGTCACGCTGGCATCGACGATGAAGGGCGAAAACACCAGCAGCGGAAACAACCAGGGCCATACGTTTTGTCGCGCCCCAAGGATGCCGAGCGCGGCCGCCATGAATCCCAGCGGGATCGATCCGGCATCGCCCATGAACACCCGCGCGGGGGGAAAGTTGAAGCGCAGGAACGCCAGCACCGCCGCCGCAATTGCAGCGCAGAATACGGCCAGTCCATGAGCGTCACCCATCCACGCGGCCAGCGCCAGCGCACCGAAGCCGATGACCGCCATGCCGCCTGCCAGGCCGTCCGAGCCATCCATAAAATTGTAGAGATTTGTCATCCATACCGTCGCCAGCGTGCCCACCAGCAGGGCCCAGCCGGTGAGCCCCAGCGCCAGCAGGCAGCCTGCCGCCGCGAGGAAATGTGCCGAGAAACGCACCCGCACCGACAACCCTCGCAGGTCGTCGAACAGCGATACGGTGGCCAGCGCGAACGCCCCCAGGCCAATCGGCAGCAAGGCGCCGTCGCTTCCCCACAGGCTCGCGACCCCCACCCCCGCCATGATGCCCAGTCCGCCAACGCGTGGCGTCGGCGTGGCATGCAGCGAACGGGCGTTGGGGTGGTCCATCGGCAGGCGTCCCCCACGCCGCAGCAGCCAGGCCAGCGTCAACCAGCACAGCAGGAAAGCGGCGAGCGGAGCTCCCCATGCGTCAACACTTATCTGCATTTACTTGTGGCCTATCGCTATTTTTTGCGCCGGCACGTGTGCCGACCGCATCACAGGAGTCGATATTGGCGAGCAAATCGTCGAATTGTATCAATCTGCAGCGCCACGACCTTGTGCTCGTCGTAAAGCCGCAGGGCACGCTTGCGGCCGGCTTCGCCCATGGCATGCGCCACGGCCGGAGCTTGCAGCAGACGGGCGAAGGCCTGAGTGAGCGCTGACGCGTCGCGCGCGGGAACAAGCAGGCCGGTTTCGTTAGCCACTACTTCCTCGCGCGACCCGCGGATGTCGGTGGCCACCACCGGCAAGCCCGACATCATCGCTTCGATAATGGTGCGGGGCATTCCTTCACGGTAAGAAGGCAGGCAGAACACATCCATCGCCCCCATCAGGTCTGGAATGTCCTTCCGCATGCCGGGCAGAACCAGCCTTGCCCCCAAACTGCTGCTGGCAATCCTCAAGGCATCGTCCACCGGGTCGGCATGGTCGCTCGCCAGCCGTTCACCAATCAGCAAGAAATATACGTTTGGAAGGTCCTTCGCCAGCATTTCGGCCGCAGCCAGAAATTCGCGTACACCCTTTTCCCTGACCAAACGTCCCACCATGCCGATCACTGGCACGTCTGTGGGCAGGCCCAGTTCCGCTCTCACCTCGCTGCGCGGTCGTCTTGTACCTGGATCGAAGCTGTCCGGATCCACACCATTGCCTACGGCCAGAACCCGTTCTGGAGGCAGCAACTTTTCTTCGACAGCCGTTTGTGCATCCTCACTGCTCTGGGTAAACAGTAGATCGGTAAACCAGGCGCCTATCCTTTCCATTTCCACGAACAGCCGCCGCTTCCAGGCAGGCATCGCGTCGTGGAAATAAAACCCATGCGCGGTATAAACCACCATCGGCACCCCTGCCAACCGTGCAGCCATACGTCCGATCAGCGCCGCCACCGGCGTATGCGCATGCAGCAGATCAAAGTGTTCCTGCCGGAACAAACGATACAAACGCCAGAAAGGCAGCATCAGACGCAGCGGATTGAGACTGCGCGGAATGTTCACGGTCCTGATGGCATAGCCGCTCTGACGCAAGTGGGAAATAGCCGGTCCATCCGAACACACCGACACCACCTCCCAACCCACGGCTATCATGCCGTCCACCAACGGCAACAGGAACTTGTCTAGCGTAAAGTCCACCGCGCAGAGTTGGCAGACTTTCAATGCCATTGCCGCCTCCACGCCTCGAACATCAATACATCCCACAGGTAGTACGACCAGTTGCGCCGCCCAGACAGATGTTCGTCCCATTTCTCACGAATGAGGGAAGCCCGGAAATAACCGCTCGTCTCCAGACTGGATGCGTTCAACAGTTCCTCCGCCCAGTTCCTGAGCGGCCCCCGCAGCCAGACATCGAGCGGAATACCAAACCCCATCTTGGGACGCTCGATCATTTCCTGCGGAACATGGCGGTACAACACCTGCCGCAACAGCCATTTGCTCTGGCCGTCGCGCAGTTTCATCGTGAGCGGTAGTGTCCAGGCAAACTCCAGAACGCGGTGATCCAGCAAAGGCACACGCGTTTCGAGCGAGACCCCCATGGCGGCTCGATCCACCTTGGTCAGGATGTCGTCAGGCAGATAGCTCACCGTATCGAGAAACATCATGCGATGGGTCAGATCAGGAACATTCGCCCACTGGCTGGCGTCGGTCAAAACGGTGGGGGGCTCGGTTCCATCTTTTACTATCTGTGTAGGCTGCTTCCAGTGGGATACCAGCCCCCAATAGATTTCCTCCGGATTGCGCACGGCCAGGATCTCAGCCAGCTTGTGCAGCTTGTCGCCGGGATTGGCATAGCGCAGATTCGCGGGAAGCATCCGTTCAAATTTCCTGAACACCGAATTCCAGGTGGTCGGTGGCAAGGTCGTCAGCACTCCAGCCACCGCTGCGCGAAGAGATTGCGGTAGCCAGCCCAGTCGCCGCCAGATATTTTGGACCCAGAAATAGCGGTTGTAGCCGCCAAACAGTTCGTCGCCGCCGTCGCCGGACAAACTCACTGTCACATGCTCGCGCGCTAGGCGCGACACCAAATAGGTAGGAATCTGCGAGGAATCCGCGAACGGTTCGTCGTAAAGCCCCGGCAGCAGCGGAATCACCGCCTGCGCCTCTTCCGGCTTCACATAAAGTTCAGTGTGCTCGGTGCCCAGATGACGTGCCACCGCGTGGGCATGCTCCGCCTCGTTGTAGCCTGTTTCATTGAATCCGAGGGTGAAGGTTTTCACCGGACGCTTCGACTGCGCCTGCATCAGCGCAACCACGGTACTTGAATCGATCCCTCCAGAAAGAAACGCCCCCAACGGCACATCCGCCAGCATCTGGCCCCGGATGCTCTGCCCGAGCACAGCCTCCAGAGCTTCGCACGCCTCGTTATCGCTGCCTGGGAACAGGTTTGCCTGGCCGATCTCCGCCACTTCGCGTACCGACCAATAGCTGACCGGATGAACCCCAGTCGAGCTTGCCAAGGCGGCACTCGCATTGACCTGCAAGAAAGTCCCAGGCGGTAGCTTGTTGATTCCGCGGTAGATGGAATAAGGCACGGGCACATAGTTGTGCCGCAAAAACAGCGTCAGCGCGTCACGGTTGATCACACCCTGGAAAGCCGGATGGGCCCGCAATGCCTTGAGTTCCGAACCGAACAGCAGTACGCCATTCTGCCAGCCATAATAAAGCGGTTTTTCTCCTAATCGGTCACGTCCCAACGTAAGCGTGCGGCTTTCGCGATCCCACAGCGCAATGGCGAACATCCCCACGCTCTTTTTGAGCGACGCCTCCACTCCCCAGCACTCAAAAGCCGCCAGTAGCGTCTCGGTATCGGAGTGTCCCCGCCACTTCCCATCTGGCAATGCTTCTCGCAATTCCAAGTGGTTGTATATCTCGCCATTGAAAACGATTACATAACGACCTGATGGCGACACCATGGGCTGGTGGCCGGCAGGAGACAGGTCTAGGATAGACAGGCGGCGATGCGCCAGTGCCACTCCTGCTGGTTCATCCACCCAGACACCAGAATCATCGGGGCCACGGTGATAAAGGGCCGATGCCATCCGATCGGCAACAACAGCTGAGCCACTTGAAGAAGTCCCCAAAAAGCCAGTAATACCACACATCCATCAATCCTTCTTTAGCCCGTGGGCAAACAGATTTCTCGTTTCTAGAACAGTGGCCAATTACAGGATCCAGTGGCAATGCGTGGTGGTATCCCAGATTGGCACCACGCTGTATATAAATTGGAATTTGCGTTCTATCTTGTGTAAATCATGGAGATCACCCAAGACCTGATCTGCTGGCTGCAGCACGTATGAGCGACAGTAATCTTGGCGAAGCCAGTTCCAGACTAAATTCTGCCTCCACCCTGGCACGCCCTTTCTTTCCCATTTCCGTACGCAGCAATGGATCTTCGATCAAACGTAATAAATAGCCCACCCACTCTTCCTCGTCTCCAGCAAGAAAGCCGTTGATACCGTGCTCGACGATTTTCTGGTTAACCCCTACCGGGGAGGCTACAACCGGTTTTCCACAAGCCATGTACTGAATCAACTTGTAGCCACACTTGCCGCGTTCCCACGGACTGTCAGGCAAAGGCATGATGCCCACATCAAAAGACTGGATCATGCCGACCTCGCCCGCTTCGCTCCACTCCATGTTCACAATGGGTAGATTGGCTTGCACTGGCAGCTTGCCGCCCACCACAACCAGTCGAATTGACTTGCCCATCTGGCACAATTGGGACATGGCACCAAGAACGATATCCAGATAACGCTGTGTTGATGGGGAACCAATCCAACCGATGGTAACAACACCCGATTGTGTATTGTATTGGGGCTGGTAGCGGGTAGCATCCACCACGGTTGGCAAAATCTCCACTCGTTTCGCGCCTGTGCCCCACGCCCGCTCGGCCAGATATTGATTACCGGCAATGACTAACTGTGAATCTGCCATGATCCGGTCGATTTTCCCACCGAGCAGGGAGCGCACCCACCGATTGCGGTGCAGATCATAGCGATGGAAGATGGCGTCATCGTAGTCCACAATATAAGGAACCCCACCCAAACCCAATACCATTTCCAGCCAGGCCGGCAACCAGGGAAAAGCCTCGTATTCCAGCCAAACCAGATCGTATTTCCTCGAACGCCACAAAGCAGAAATACGTTTCAGGTAGGCCATGGTCACCCCTGGCCAATCAGGTCCAGAACCCGCGTACAAACGCGTCAAATAATCATCGTCAAAGAGAGGGGCACTATCGACTTGGAGGCCGTGAGCCTCAAGGTAATAGAGAAACTGGTAGAAGCGGAGTCGGCTGCTAGCACCGAGATTGGTGTAGCGGGCCAGAACAAGAACTTTTAAGCGCGGCATCGAACGGGCTATTTTTTCCTGAGCCGGTACCTGACTTCATAACAGGGAACAATATGGCTCAGATTTTCCTCGTAGAACTCTTGCATGTAGCCAACGCTGTTGAAAATAAGTCCAAATAATTTCTTGACTCCATGCCTAATAAAAAATGGGCGGGTTGATTTAAACACGAGATCGACAGAGATCAAATCAAATTGGATAGTGTGCTGGTACGTTGGCACCTTACGACTGAACAAAGATTCGCTTGCGTAATAACAAAATGTATACAAGCCAAAGAAGGTTCTATGAGTTGGATCAGAGTAAAAATAAGGATTTGAAAAATGGGGGACCACTACTTCAAGATCGCCGCCGGGTCTCATGACCCGAGCTATATGGCTAAGCAGCTCTTGAAAATTGGCTATATGTTCAAAGAAGTGGAATGAGTGAACTGAATCCACTGATTTTTCTGGAAACTTTTCCAGAACTTCGAAAATATCGCCAACTATATCCACACCCTCGTAATTAATGGCATCAATCCCTATGGCGCTCATCAGTTTTTTGTTAGGACCACATCCTAACTCCAGCACGACCTTATCGAGTTGATCCAGTCGGTTCAAGAAATCATTTTTATCCAGCATTTTCAATGCGTATTAAAGCCGAGGAAAATTTTTTATTAATCGCGCAATGAAAATCAATACTTGCAAAAACTTGTGTTTTTCCGTTTCCAATTGCACCTGAAACCCCTCACACAAACCCCGGGCGAGATTAGAGTTCGAAACCCCACCCGTAGCAAAGCGGCCCATGACAACATCTGATTCGACACCCCGTAACCCTGAATAAAATAGCTTTTTAATGAACAATCCGTCAGCAGACAATGTGTAACGCGTGGAATAGGGGCCAAGCTGATCATGTACCTTGGTTCGAATCAGCATACCCACACTATGCCCATTAACCATGGCATGAGCCCCAAGCCATCCCTTACTTGGGTGCATCCCTTTCCTTAGCCTATTCCCTAGCCACATTGAAGCCACAACAAAATCAGCACCAGCGTGCCTCAACTGGGTATTTACAACTTGTTGTATTGCATCTTCAAATAGCTCATCGTCGCACCCGAGCACAAGGTAATAATCACCGGACACCCTGCTTATAGCCTTATTGAAAGCATCATAAATTCCACAATCTGGCTCACTCAGCCAATAATCAATTGTATTTTCATGTTTTTTGATTATGTCCAATGTGCCGTCGACAGAGGCACCATCGATGATGATGTATTCCACATTATCGTAGGTCTGCTTCGCTACACACTGAATGGTATTTTCCAATGTGGCCGCACCATTGAAGACAACCGTAATGACTGTGATCAGTGGCCTCCCAGGTTCGGATTTCTTATTCACTCCCTGGAGACGCGTACCGCCCTCCTGTTTCACGATCACGGAAGAACTGGCAGTCATATGGAGCGTTGGCATCTCGGAATTCAACTCTGCGCGGCCTACTATACGCATGCTCGACGATGGGTTCCAGGGGGCGGCTCAAGAAGAATCGGCGCTGTTAAAGCGGGATCCTTGTCACCGGAAAGAGTTTTCGTATTTGCCCATAAGCAAAACGCGCTCGGGTTCTAAGTTTGCTTAATAACGTTCGTCTTTGCTGTGGCCGTATTTCGAATCCATTTTGCAGCAACATCTCGACGGCTTTTCGCAATTCGGCGACATAGCCCGCATATACGAAATTCAAGGTCACGCGTGGCAGCGTATAGGGGCCCAAAAATACCGCGAATGTTCTTCCTGAGTATTTTTCAATTCTTAAAGATTGAAAGTGCCACACGATTCCATTGCCATAGGGGAATCTTGTGGCATTCCAAGGCGCGAGCGTCAACTCTTTGTTATTTAGGACATGGACAGCGTCTGGGAATCGCTCGGGCCAGTCATCCAAATATTTCTGGTCCCCAAACTTCCCGTCCTCAAATCGTGCATAACACCATTCAAGGCACCGCTCTTCCCACCACTTTCTGACCATCTCGCCACCATCCCGTGTAAAGGTCATGAACTGCACACAATACTGTCCCGAAGTGGACGTTGCGTCGTTCTCCGGAGCATAAGCATGGTCAGTTATCAGCACGTGCTTACCGGACGCCTCGAACTCTCTGAAGATGGGCGCCGGGTGCTTCCGAAACCACAGGTCGGCATCCAGGTAGGTCACACGGGTAACGGTAGGATCGGTGTCGAAAACAAATCGAGGGGCGAATGGCGTCAATGTCCAACAATATTCGCCCTTGGTGCGAATGGGTTTAACATGCTTGAGTTCTTCAGTCTCAAGTTGGCTGAGTTTAAGCAGCCGCAGATTTGGCAGGCTCAGCTTGGTCAACATCTCATGCGTTTCATCATCCACGCACAATACCCATAGCGTGTAGTCCTTTACATGCCGCTCCATGGACATATACAGTGCCAGTCCCTGGGGCAGGAACAGACTATCGAACAGGGTGACGTAGTGCTCCATCATCCGCCCCGGAACCCATTAACAGCGGCTACGACCTGGGCGACGTCGTCATCGGACATCTGCGGGTGACAGGGGAGCGACAAACAGGTGGCTGCATGCCTTTCACTGGCACCCAAGCCCATCGGGTCACGCTGGATCGTCCTGCACGGTTCTTGATGGTGAACCGGAATGGGGTAGTGAATGAACGACTGAACATGATGCTGCTGCAAGTGAGTTTGCAAGGCTTCACGCTGCTCGCAGGTAATTGCAAAGAGATGATATACATGCGCTGCCTCCTCCTCAGGCGCAGCGAGTTGCTCAATGGCGGGATTCTGAATGCCGGAGAGATAAGCTTTAGCGATCTGGCAACGACGCTCGGTAAACGCCGGTAACCACTTAAGTCGTTCTGCAAGCATGGCCGCGTGGATTTCATCTAGGCGGCTGTTCAGTCCCAGTTCGGGGTGATGGTAGCGCACGCTTTGTCCATAATTGCGCAATCGACAGGCGCGCTGGGCCAAGGCCTCGTTTCGGGTGACAACCATACCTGCATCGCCAAGCGCACCCAGGTTCTTGGTGGGATAAAAGCTGTAGGCGCCGGCGGCGCCAAAGCTGCCTGCGACTTTGCCATTCCATGCAGCCAAATGCGCCTGAGCGCAGTCTTCAACCAGAGCGATCCCATGCTGACTACAAAAGCTTGCCCAAGCATTCATATCGCGCACCTGTCCATAGAGATGAACAAGCACAACCGCCTTGGTGCGCAGTGAAATGCATCGTGCAGCACTCCCCAGCGACAGCAATGCGGTATCGGGTTCTATATCTGCCAGAACCGGTGTAGCCCCTGCCCGGAGGATAGCCAAAACGGTAGCAAATGCGGTCATTGAGGTCGTTATTACTTCATCACCCGGGCCGATATTCAGCGCACGCAGAACGATTTCGATCGCATCCATACCATTTCCGACACCCACCGCCCGCTGAACGCCACAAGCCAAGGCCCACTGCTTCTCGAAGGACTCAACTTCATTGCCCAACACATACCAACCAGACTCAAGCACACGCCGGGTTGCATTCAACATCGCCTCACGCAATTCGGGCGGCTCGGCCTTGAAATCGTTCATCAGGATCATGCGCCGGCCTCCCAGTAATGCGGCCAGTGCTCGTGGTAATACGCGACAGTGCGTGCTAGGCCCTCGGCCAGCGCGACCCGGGGCTTCCACCCCAGTTCGCGCTCGATCAGCGTGTAATCGCTGTAGTAGTCGCCGATGTCGATGGCCTTGCGGTCGGCGGGAAACGGCACCAGCTCGAAAGTGCTGCCGTCGGCCAGAGCGGTCATCATGACCGCCAAATCCTTGAGATTGATGACTTCGCGGCTGCCAAGATTGAAGACCTTGCCATTGGCAGCGTCATGGGCTCCGGCCAGCAGCAGCGCGTCGACGCAGTCATCGACATAGTTGAAATCGCGCAACTGCAGGCCGTCTCCAAAGACCTTGATCGGCTTGCCTTCGATCAACAGGCGCACCCAGATTCCAAGAAAAGTCTGGCGCGCGTCGCACACCCGCATTCCCGGACCGTAGGTATTCGTCAGGCGCAGCGCGCAGGCACGGATGCCGTAAACGTTGTTGTAAAGCAGGTGATACCACTCGCCCGCAAGCTTGTTGATGCCGTTCACGTCGACCGGGCGAACCGGATGCCCCTCATCCACGGGCAGGTAATCCGGCTTGCCGTAGAGCTGGCGCGTGCTCGCGAACACGAGCTTGATGGCCGGGTTCGCCTTGCGGCACGACTCCAGAATCGAGAGCTGGGCCGAGGCATTGATGTCGAGGTCGGTCTGCGGATCGCTCATCGAATCCAGGTGGCTCGTCTGCCCCGCCAGATTGAACAGATAATCCTTGCCGCGCACCAGATACGCCATCGCGTAGGGGTCGCGCACGTCGCAGACGTTGACCGTCACGCGGTCGGCAATGTCGGCAATGTTGAACAGGTTGCCGCCGTATTGCGGAATCAGGCTATCGACCAGCGTGACGTTCGCGCCCAGTCCGACCAGCCGCCTGGCCAGTGCCGACCCGATGAAGCCGAGGCCACCGGTGATGAGCACCTCACGGTTTAGGTAGTTGGTCACGTTGGCTTCTCCGCTAGCAGCACATGGTCGAGGTAAAGATCGGGATTATCCGGCAACAGGCGGGCGCCCAACAGCCCCAGCATCGTCAGTGCCGCCATCACCGTGGCCGTGAACAGCAGGCTCGCGGGGCGGGGCCAGCGCTGGGTGAGCTTGAACAGATACGCATTGGCCAACTGAAACAGCACCGACACGTCTGCCCGCAGTTTGCGGTGGCTGACGATCCGGAAGCCCCGTTTTTCGAGCAGGGCCTTGAGGCCGAAGCTCGAATAGCGCGCGTAATCCCAGGGCTGCTCGTGCTCATCCCAGACAAATGGCACGGTCAGCAGCAATTTGCCGCCCGGCCGCAACACGCGCTCGATTTCGGCCAGGAACGCGTCCGGGTTGAACACATGCTCCAGCACCTGATTGCACAACACTGCGTCGAAGGACTCGGCATCGAACGGGAACGCCTGCCCCGAGTAAAACACATCGGCGACGCCCCGCTGCCGGGCCACCGGGCTATCGATGTCGAGTCCGACGTATTCCGTCACCTTGAACAGGCTGCGATAGGGTTTGGTGCCGCAGCCGACGTCGAGCAGCCGGCCACCAAGCGCAGGGGCACAGTCGCGCATCGCCTCATGTAAGGCAGACCGCGCCAGATAAAAGGGATTGACGAAAACCCCAAGCGGACCCGGGTAGAAAGCCTGCCTGCGGTAAAGCGCGCGTAATCGTGTCAGGCTTAACATGCTTTCAGCAACAAGCCTTCAAATTTGAAAAACAATCCCTCGCGCGAGCGAACCTGCCCTTCAGGCCCCGCGTAGCGGCTGACTAAACGCCAGCATTGACCCAGATGCGCCAGCAGTTGCGAATCCGAGAAAACCCACATCGGATAGCTCGCTGGGTAGATCGAGGCCGGGACGTGCTGCACCAGCAGCCGGTTTTCCGGGAGGCTGGCTAAAGGAGTGCGATCGACCAGCATTACTGCAGCGCCGACACGGCCCAATTTGTCCAGCATCCCCAACGGGTCAGGCAAATATTGTAGGACGCTGGAGAGCAGCACCACATTCGGCGCCTGCTCGGCAAGGCAGGCCGCAATGTCGGAGTAGAACCGCAACGGGCCTTCCGCGATCAGTGCATTTCCTCGTTCAACGTAATGCGCCTGCTCGACCACATTCCAGCTCACATCAGCGAGGCCTTCCAGAAACTGGCGGTTCTGGAAGTAGGTACTGCCCAATGCCCCGCCAAAATCCAGCACATTCAGGCGGCCCTGATTGCAGGCGGCAGCCCACATCAGGCCTGCGAGCACTGGCCAAACGTATTCAATCTGGTCGAAAACGACTGAGTCGCGCTCATACATCGCTTCGCCACGCTTGACCTTGAGCGTAGCCTCCAGCACCTTCGCGAGGATCGCGTCGGTGTCATAACCAGTAGCATGCCGATTGGCTTCGACCCAGCTCGGATAATCCCCTTCAAATCGGACACCGCCCCTACCCAACTGTTGCAGCCGGCGAACAACAAGCGGTGGAATCCAATCTCGAATCAAAGCCTTGGCGGATGTCATGCGGCTCGCTCCGTAGTGAGTGAACCGAGTACTCGTCTGATCCAGCCTGCTATCCCGCGGCGTGACTGGCGCCTGAAAAAACGGATGAATTCCTCTCGAGCCGCAGTGCTGGACTCCACGGCGACTCCGTCGAGTCCGATCGGACGGTCGCTGAGCACCGTATCCATCGCGCTGTACTCGTCGCAATGGGTGCCGGACGCGTCATTGCCAATGTTGTGGACCAGCGAGCGCCCAGGATAAAGCGTCAGCTTGCTCTGCAGAAAGGCCGAGGCGTACCAGCGGATGGCCCAGGAATCGTTCATGCCCGCAATCTGGGCCTCGAGCATTTGGGTGTAGGGATAGCTTCCTTCGAAATCGAAAGCGCGTTCGAGTTTTCGCCGCTTCAGTTCACGCAGCAGTTGTGCGCCATCCGGATTGAAGCATGCCCACCCACGCCGCCAGGTCGCCCAGCCCCAGCAGTCGGCACCGGGCAGGAAAAATGCTTCGGGCAGCGCCCCCCTCACCGGATACACATAGCCATGAATACTGACGACACGGCTGTCGTCCGCAAAGCGCTCCAGCGCTTCGTTCATATAGGTCAGGAAGAACGGCGACGTGACCATGTCATCTTCCAGCACGATGATCCGCTCGTACTGCTGGAGCATAGCGGTAACGCCTTCAACGATCGATCTGGCCAGCCCGAAGTTGTGTGGTCGGTGATGAATGGTAACGGAGCGAAAGCCCTCGATCGTCGTCAGGTAGGCGCGTACTTCGTCAACGGCTGCGCGATTCTCCGGCGTTCGCGCGGCATCCGAAAAGATGATCAGATCGGATTCGCCTGAAAGCTCGTTGCGCAGCAATGCTTCAACCGTGCGCCGGGTGTGCTCGGGGCGCGAGTAGACAAAGAGCGCAATCGGGCTGGTCATTGACGTACAACGCGCATCATGCGATATCGCCGGACGCGAAAAAGGTGGTGTTGTAAGCCTTGGCCACGGGAATGTAACCGACACCGCCGAGCAGCTTTACAACGGGACATTCAGCCAGATGCAACATGTCGGTCCGCAGCGTCTCGGCCAGAATGTAGCGAGGCCGGAAACGCTGCCAGTCATTCGACGCCAGCACTTCATAATCCTTGCCTTCGACATCGACCGTCATGAAGTCGATGCGCTGCCTAGGCGGCATGTATTGAGCCAGCAAATCATCGAGGCGCCGCACGGGAACCTCCACCTGCTCGATGATCTTGAAGGGCGGCTTGTCCTTTAAACGTGCCTCGCCTTCATCGAAGGTATTGAGTGCCGGTTCATTGAAACGAAAATAGGGCATCAAGCCGCCGCGCCCGGCCACGCCGCACTCGACATTGATGTCACGGCGGCGGTGCTTCCTGAATAGGCGCATCGACCCGGGTTCGGCATCGATATTGATGCCACGCCATCCGCGGCGGTAGAACAGATAAGTATTGGAGAATCGCACCGGATGATGAGCGCCAACATCAACATAGAACCCCTCCGCCTGGTACTCGAGCAGGCGGTCCAGGATCAGGTCCTCGCCATCTTGACCGTAGCAGAGGTTGGGCTGCATGCCAGGATCCTGACGGAGCAGGCGTCGAAGGATGGATTTAAGCTTCATTTATCGGAGGTTCAAGCAAACTCGGACAGCCGTCCATCCACGATCTGGTAGACACGGTCGGCCTCAACCAGGCTCATATCGTGAGACACGATAAGAATCGAAGTCTGGCCTCTCAAATCGTGTATCTCATGCATCACTGCGCGCGCCGTCGCTATGTCCAGCGCACTGGTCACTTCATCCAGGATCAATAATGCGGGTTCCCGGTAGAGCGCGCGAGCAATGCCCAGGCGCTGGCGCTGGCCACCGGACAAGCCAAGTCCACCTTCCCCGAGCCGAGTCTGCAAGCCATCCGGCAAGCTCTCTACGAACTGCGCCAGGCAAGCACGTTCGACGGCTCGCTGCAGACGCACGGGATCGGGAGACTCTTCCAGTGCAATATTGAAGGCCATGCTATCATCAATCAGGGCGATGGACTGCGGCACATAGCCCACGCGTGACGGGAAGTTCGTGCTGAGGAAGGGTGAAAATGCCATCCCGCCAAGGGTGAAAACGCCCGTGCTCGGTGGCTGTAGCCCGGCCAGCAAATCCAGAAGTGTGGATTTGCCTGCGCCCGAGGAGCCGACCACGGCAACGACTTCACCCTGACCGATACTGAGCGTGCAATCGCTGAGCACCTGCCTGTTTCCGTAGCTGAAGCATAAGCCTTCGGCACGGTATTCGCCGGGAAAATCCGCTGCCTGGGCCTGCCGCTGCTGAGGATAGCCGCCCAGGTCGCGCCGCATTTCCAGCAATGCTTCGACAAAAGGTAAAGAATAGCGAAACCCGCTATAGTTGGCTGCCAGTCTGGATAGTGCCGGCGCCGAACGACCTGCAATCAATCCCAGGGTGGCAATGGTCGGTGCCATCTGATTCAAATCCCCGCCCTTCTGGGCGAACCAGATTGCGCCCGCGACAACGGCGCAGAAAAACACAACTTCCACCGCCATGCGTTGCACCATGCTGATCACGGAATACTCGGCAGCACACCTGGCATGCGTGGTGGCCAGGTCGCGATTCCGCCGGATAAAGGCCTTTTCCAGGCCCATAATTTTAATATCGCGGATGGCGTTTGCCATTGCATAGACAAATCGGTGCCGACCTAGATCCAGTTCCTGGGTGCGGCGGCCCAGCAAGGCGACCTTACGCGACAACGGCCGGAAGACGCCCACGCCTAATATAACCAACAATATGGCCAAACCCAGCAACGCCAGCGGACTGGCCACGACTAAGCCAAACAGAACCAAACCGAGCAGCGCTAACTCATTAAACGCCGCCGCGATAAACTGAAATAATAAGGCGACATGCATCGCTTGGGACGACGATATCCCGCCGATCTTGACAGGGCTGTGTTCGAGGAACAATTGGTAACGGGATGTCAGCGCGCGCGTGATCAACTGGTCGCTGATCTTGCTGTTGATATCGGCCGCCATGTTTGCCTGATAGTAAACGAGGCGGGTCGTGATCCAACTGCCCATCACGAAGACGGCCATCAGACCTACGCCCACTATCACAACCGCGTGCTGATGACTTTTAAATGGTATAGCCAGGACGCCGTTGCCTAACAGTGACTCGAACCGACGCTGAATATCCGGGTCTGTTACAAACTTGAGGAAGGGAAAAATCAACGCCAACCCGAACAATTGGATCAGGGAAATCGCAAATCCAGACAGCAGCAAATTTATTATTCCACGCCAAGCCAATAGCTCCCGATACAAGTTCAGCAACGGACGCAATCGACGAATTATAGTTGTATAGGATGCCACTTATATAAATATTTGATATTCGAGCAAAGGGTGGTTTTCCCTCGCCGTAATTATTACCGGTTACTTACCGTGAAAGTAACCTATACGCGATGGCGCATAGATCGGAGAAAAAATCAGCCTGAATTTGTCGTTGACCACCTTCCCCTTATGGAAACACCGGGTGTCGCCAAGGATGACCGTACCGCGCTTGCCGCATATTGTCTTTCTCCCTTGATGGCAGTATTTGTCAATTTCATGGTCATCGATGCGTGCATAGTCACGGACGGTGAGCGGCTGTGGCTTTGAACCGGGCTTATGCGAGGCAGGTACGAATTCATGTGGCCCATTCTCGGCGCCCACATCCGTCAAATATACAAATACCTTCAGCCACCGCAAAGTATCGAGATCGTAGTGGAACAACTGTGCGACATTACCGCTTGCTTCCTTCGAAGGAAAACTGTACCAAAACTGAGCATCAATAGGCTGAACAGCCGTATTCATGTGTCTGGATGCCAGATGCACCAACCAGGGATCGTTGGAAAAACTTCTCAACAATGAACTAGATTCCAGATCGGCAGTATTGGCATACGCAATAACGCATTTGGGTGGTTTGAGCGGATCTATCTTCCTGTTATCCGTTTCTCGCTCGTCAGGGTCTATATTATACAATTTGTAATGTAGTTTTCCGGCCTCCGACAGGAGAGCATCGACCCAATGCTCACCAAGGCGCTCCGGGAGAACCGCATAGCCTTGCTCGTCGAGTTCCGCGAGAATCGCATCAGTATCCTTTGCGGATACTTCCCCGAAAAATTCTGACTTTATCGATTTTCCCATATCGGTGTAGCTGGCGAATAGTATCTTGTGCAGCAATTCCTGCATCAGTCCAGAGGAGTTTTCATAGGCCTTAATCAGGGAAAGATGCGACACTTGCGGCGTAACTCCGGTATTCCTGTATGAAACAATCCCTGCCAGAATCTGCGCCAGATCCCTTTTAGAAATCCTGTTGAGCAGGTTGTCCTCTAATAGATCAGCAAATTCGGTCGCCCAATCGAGTACTTCCTGCCGCCCGCTAGGGGATGTCTGCATCATTTCGCAAAGCCGTCCGATCGCAACTGGGTTCTGCTTAATAAATCTGTTCCGCAGGGCAAACGATTTGCGGCGCACTCTATTCTCGTAGGGAAGCCATAATCATGCCCCTTTCTTGAATATCATAGACTTATTGTGATTGCCTGAAATATCCGGGTCATTCAGGAAGACAGGCTTGAGGTTGACCATCTTTAAATACTCATCGACTTCATTGACCGTATTGATGCGGTTCTTGGACGGGTCGTTCAACTGGCTTTTCGGGAGCCACTCCCAGCCGATGGCAAGATAGCCATTTGGCTTCAGGACACGCTTGGCTTCATCCAGTGCAAGCTGCGGATTACCCGAATATGCAACAACCCATCCCATGACAACGGCGTCGAATTCTGCATCTGCATACGCTAACGCGTGGCAATCACCAAGATCAATGTATGGACTGTAAGAGAACAGATCCACTCCTTTGCTATGCACAAATCCAAGCGCTTTAGCTAAATGGATGTCGTCTTCAGTTCGCGGCCCTACGATGAGAACATTGGCTGAACTTTTCTCTTGGATAAGTGCCGCAAGCGGATAGAGAATAATCGCCATCCGGTTGCCACATCCAAATGCCGCGTCGTGATGGAAAGCCGCAAGGTTGTACTCAATGACCTCCTGCTTAACTTCAGGGCTAAGGCTATTTAGTAACTTCATATCGCCTTTTCGCATTTTCCAGCGGAATTTGCCGAACTTAGTTTGCAGTTTCGGAATAATTTCGGAATGATGAGCAGTTGGATGAGGAAGTTCTTAATGGATTTCATTCTTGCTTCCTAATGGCACAAAATGTCGGGCGACTAGGTGTTTTAAAGAGCTTACGCCTTGGAAATGGTTTCTTCTATCCGCAAACGAAACCGATCATCCTGAGCATCGCAGATCGAATTCATGATCGATCTGTAGGCATACGCGATCATTTTCCATTCTGAAACCGCGTCTCCCGGTGGGTGCATTGGGAACACCCCTATGTGGCTTTCTTTGTCATGGACGATCGCATAAGTTAGTTTGGCTGAGTTTCTCAACATACCTGGACGATTCTTTACTTCCGGGAAATATCCTTTGATGCCGAGGATGCGGCGCACCTCCCGGCCCAGTCTGTGAAGCGCACGTATGCTGCGCTGCGGACTCGGCCGGATCGGCCTGTAACCGTCCGAAATGTCTATGCTTGTTTCCGTGTTGAGGTAGTTCAGCCAGCGGTATGCGGCGACCACGCGGGAGAACCTCCATCCTTCAATAGCCGCATTCGCGATCTTAGCCACATAGTCATCGACGGAAACCGGTTCGTCCTGCAAGGCGGTATCAAATGCGAAGACTTCATCTCCGACACCCAAGGCAGGTATGCCGAACAGCGCCCCTTCCAAACCGGCGGTCGAGGTGTTGTTCAGTAAAACATCTGTGATCTTAAATAGATCGTGTAGTGAAAGATTGTCTTCCGGCAGATTAATATGCAAGTTGGTAGGCTTATCGAGTCCTTCGAGAAATTTCAGGAATCGCAGTGCGTTCTGAGACGTCACCTGCTCACGCTTGTTTGGAAATTCGCGAGGGTGCACCCTGAAAATAATAACGTACTCGGGATGCCCTTTCGCGAAATCGGCTAGCCACGACAGCCAAGCATATTGATCCTCAAAAATCGGGGTGGCCTCGTAGTATCCGATTCCTGCGAATGAAGCGGCTAAACGCTCGTCGTTTGAGCGCATCACTGCCAAAAGCACTTTCTGACCATCCTGTACGCCGAAGCGCTGAAGCAAGTCCGAGGACAAGCGCTTGTTACTCCTGATCGAATAGACCCAGGGTGAGGTTGCCTGCAGCAGCTCCCGAACATGTTCACTAACCATATCCACCTGCTCCGCGGAACACGGACTCGAGCGATATTGCTCGAGAACCGGTTGCCGATTGACCAGTACTGCAGCACCTATGCCTTTGTAGATGGTCATCTGCTGCAGCCGGCGCTTGTGATGCCGTCCCGCATGCAGTGCGAAATGGGAAATCGACATTTGATCCGCAATGGCAGACGCCACCCGGTTGACGCTATACAGAGAATTATATGTGACCAGCCGATCTGGCTTTTGCTGCTGCAAGATACGGCGCATGCCGTAATAAACCAACAATGCATTCTCGAACATGGCTAGATATTCTAGCCACAGGTCTTCGGGGATTTCAGCTGAAGACAGTTTGTGATTAAGCCAAAATTCATAGAGCGCAAAACGGGCTATCGGAATTGTATCAACCTCGTACTGCAGAAAGGATTGGCGGTCGAGCCCTTGCGCGGCCTTCCGCGATAGGGTGCGCTCCTCATCGTTAAGATAGTCGTCTATTTTCAGGATGGCGGAAAACCCGTATTCACGGACAATCGCGCTGCTATTACGCTGACACGTAGCACAGATCTTTCGTTTGCGAGCCCAATTATTCATTTCGACGTGAGACATGGCCAGGCAATGCTTGTGCAGTAGGCCGCCGCAAGTGATTACAGTCACACTGTGACCGGCTTGCCTCAGGCTATCGGCCACCAATGCCTCTGGCAAGGCATGAGCTGTAAAGTAAGCGTGTGGGCTAAAAAATAAGACTTTCATCCGTGTCGGCAAAAAAAGGCTTAGAACCTAGAGGTCTGCCTTAAATATCTCGTAAATAATTTCTTGTTCTCGAAGAATTTGGCAGAAAGAAACGAGACAACAATGGCTAAAAAAAGCCGCGACAAAAGAGGCATCTGACAGATGTGAGAAGACCACATTGCCCCCAACATACTCTCAAATCAGGTGAAATTTGATTTCCGACCATTTATTTAAAATGATCAACTATTCTGTGGTATTCGGATGACGCCGACATAGTCCTATTCCGAGCGTTCTGAATACTCAATAACTCTTTTTCGGAATTTATCGCTAATCAAGCCGATTATTCCGTCATCAAGTTTTTTTCCGGTCGCTTTGATCGTGTCAATGATGGATTCGGTTTTATCGCCGAACTCTACATCAAGAAATTCTGCCAGCTGGTGCGCCACATTTAGCGGTGCCCGTACCAAATCCGTATATTTCAGTACGAATTTTCTTTCCGCAGCTGCCATGCCTTCGTTCATGCGGATGTAGTAGTAGGCACATCGGTCTATTTCGTTCAGCTCTAGCCAAAGGGCTTCGTCACCCATCCTCACCCAGTATGGAATCTTCTCGAAACCATTCAGACGGAACGGCCACGGCAACTCGGAGTTTGGATGTCCAGGAGTAAATACGTGTTTCTCCAGCAGAGAATGGATGGTTTCCAAGGCGCCACGCACCATCATAATCACAGACATACCTGGGTAACGAATCTGCAGTTCCGGAATATTGGACACTATATTAGGTATCTTGTAAGCGGCACGACTGTTCGCAGCGGCCTGACTCGCGGCCACCTTTGGCCATGAGCGCTTGAGACGATGCATGATCTCTTCCTCACTCTTGACGGCGAAAATCGAACTGTCGTCAGCCAGATTCGTGTTGATGGCACGGCCTGATACTGCATTTATCAGGAATTCTTCGTAGAGATAGGCTTGATAAAGAAAATCCCATTGCTGCCTGGGCAAGATATCCATTAGCGAAAATAGCGCAATGAGGGCGGGAGGTTCAAACACATACTCGATAGAGGCAAAGCTGTGAATTAGTTTCCCGACAATGGTGGTACCGCTTCGCGCACTCCCAGAAATCAGGATGGCCGAATTGGCACAATCACGGGTAACAGGGTGCAGTTCATACATGTTGGACACCGAGTATCCTTACCATACATACCAGTTCATAAACATTGATTACCAGGCACTCCAGCCGCCATCAACCATGATGACTTGGCCTGTCACATAGGCCGACAGATCGCTAGCTAGGAAGGCAATCGCCCCCTTGAAATCCTCTTCCGTCGCCATCCGCTTGAGCGGCGTGCGCGCGACATAGCGCTCGACGAAAAAATCGGATTGGTTGCGAAACACGCCGCCTAGGTTGAGACAGTTAACCCGCACCGCCGGGGCCAGCGTGGTGGCCATCCAGCGGCTGAGCTGGACCAGGCCGCCCTTACTCATCGCATAGGCCGCGGGATTGCCCATCCCAGTATCGCCGTAGAGGGAATAGTCCGGCCCCAGCACGCCATAGATCGAGCCGATGTTAATAATGCGTCCGCGCGTTTGCCGCAACGGGGCGGCCATGATCTGGGCAAGATGGAATCCACTGGTCAGATTAACCTCGATGCACCGGCGAATGACCTCGAGCCGCTGCTCCTCGAACGGGGCGACCCATCCCTCCAGCTTCTGCCTGGGATAAAACGCGGCGTTGTTGATCAGGATGTCTAGGCGCCCAAAGTGTTCCTCAATGAAGGCAGGCACCTTGCAGCGTTCGGCCTCGATCTCAAGATCGACATGCAGTGGGACGACCTTGGTGCCCCATTGCGTCTGCAGCTCCGAGGCTACTTCGTCGACATTGCTCTCCGCCAGATCGAGGAGGCAGAGATTGCACCCCAGCTCGGCCAGGCCGGCGGCGGCAGTGCGACCGATATGACCCGCGCCGCCTGTGATCAGGGCCAGTTGTCCTTTCAGGTTTCCGAGTTCGGCAAGCGTTCTCATGATCTAATCAGTGTCCTATCGAGTCAGGTGGATGCCGGGATATGCCTTGGCGATGCATTCGGCGACGAAAAAGTCATGTGGCGTATCGATGTCCAGGGCTCGCTCCACCGGCACCTCGCGCATCCTAACGTTGCCACACCAGATATTGGCGGCATCGAGGATGAACTGGGGTCGGGCAACGTAGGCGACGGTGGTGATGTCGTAGACCTGCGGTGCATCCTGTCGCCGTACCAGTACCTTTTCCGGGGGGATAACGACGTGAACGTACCCCTTCTCATCCATGCTGACCATATTGAAATACGGACTGCGCTCCGCGCGCCTGCCGGTGATGACAATGCTCGTCTCCAGGTCGGCTTCGAGCATTTCGACGCAGGTGGTGACATCGGTGACATTGCGGAAGGGTGACGTGGCCGGCAGGCTGACGAACGTGTCAAAGGGTCCCGAGGCCTCCTGTACGAAACGGATGGCATGGCGCCAGGCTTCCCATTCGCTCGCTGTGTCCGTTGCCAGTTCGGCAGGACGGGTGAACGGCACCGAGGCGCCGAATTCGCGTGCGACAGCAGCGATTTCGACGCTGTCGGTGGACACAACCACGTCGTCGAAACACTGGCAGGTCAGGGCCGTCTCGATTGCATAGCCGATCAGCGGTTTGCCGGCCAGCGGCCGAATATTCTTGTTGGGGACGCCTTTCGACCCTCCCCTGGCGAAAACGAAGGCAACACGCCGACCCGTCATGGACCACCCTCCCAGTCAATATCGATTCCCCGCCCGGATTGCATGGAAACCCGGGCGGCATCGACGACCTGGAGCACCTGCCGCCCCTCCAGTCCGCCGCATTGCGGGCGCTTACCTGTTTCGATGCAGTCGACGAAAGTGGTCAGCTGGTCGATGTACATGACATTTTTGTCGGTCAGGCGCGGGACATCGACCTGGTGCCATTGCCTGTCCTGTACATGGAACTGCTCCAGCCGGTCGGCAATGCAATCCCAGGCCAGTACGCCCTCGGTGCCGACGACGCGACATGTCCGGGTCGGGCTGCGTTGTAGCATGTCCAGATGGACACTGACGAGACGGCGCGGCCGCTCGTACTCCAAGAGCAGCTCCGCGAGGTCCTCCACATCCCATTCGAGGTCACTGAACTTTCCGCCGACCGCGGTCACCCGCGCCGGCAGGCCGAGTATCCAGAGCATGTAGTCGATGTCATGACTCAGTTCAAGGAGCACGCCACCGCCCAGTGCGGCACGAGCGCTGACGCCATTTCGAAAATCGGAACCTGGGCGCCAGTCCGGCAGGTATTGGCCAACCTCCGCACGCGCGGAGAGGACCTCGCCAATCGCGCCAGCCCTGACCAGCTCGCGCATCCGTATCAGACTGGGCATGAAGCGGAGGTTGTACCCCACCATCAATACGGCATGATGTTCATGGCAATGGCGAATCAGCTCGTCCACCCCGGAGGTGGATACCGAGAGGGGCTTCTCGACCAGCAGATGCACCCCCGCCCCGGCCAGGGCCATGGCAGCCTCTAGGTGGACGGAGGCCGGGCTGGCGATGATTGCCGCCTCGGGCGAGAACGCCAGCACCTCGTCCATCGACAGGCACAGCCAGTCCGTGCCAGCAGGTATGCTGTCCCCGGCGCTACCCTCCCGGCGCCAGACGGCGATTTCTGCGTCGGGGAAGGTCGCCCTAAGGTTTCGCAGATGGCGCTGGCCGATGCTGCCCAGGCTCATGATCACGAATCGCATGATGAGTAGGACGCCCGTTTATTCGATGATGATGTAGGACTGGGTCGGACTGAACCGACTGTGACGCACCTTGTAGGTCGACAGGCCGAGTGTTTCCTTCAGCGCCAGGGTTTCGCCAGGGTAGGTCGCGTTGTTCAATTCATCGAAGCCGATCACGCTGCCACGGGTCAGGCAGCCGCGGATCGCCTTGAGGCAATCCAGCGTCGGCTTGTAGATGTCGAAGTCGAAATAGGCCAGCGCGACGATGGTCTCCGGATGCTGGCCGAGGTAGCGGGTGATCCCCTCGGACGCGTCACCCTTGACGATTTCGTACTTCTTGATGTGGGAAATCGGGCTTTCCTGCTCGTGGTAATCGAGGACATTAACCAGGTAGTCCACGTAATCCCGCGTCACGTTGTAGGCCCCTACGGCAATGATGTCGTCATCACCGTCCTTCTGATCCACCGACGGGAAGCCTTCGAAGGTATCGAAGCCAATAATTTTCCGGTTGTGGTTGAAGGGTTCGTAGATCCCGCGCAAGGATTCGTACAGGGCCAGGTTGCGACCCCAGCGCACGCCGAACTCCATGATCACGCCATGGACGTCGACGATGTGCTGGTAGATCTCGTGCACAAAAAGGATCTGCGAGAGATTTTGCCGGCTGAGAAACAGGGGCAAGTTCTGCAGGATCTCCCGGTCCGGAATCGGGCACTGGTGGAAATACTTGATGATGTCGCCGCGGATGCTTTCCTCATGGGCGGAGGAGTTCCACTTCGCCTTGATGGTCGAGCCCTGCTTATCGGTTTTTTTACTCAATTGTAATGCTCCTAAAAATGTAATCGGGCTACTTCCGCGCGGTAACCAGCCAGTGGAATATCCTGGTTTCGCCGCCTTTGTCGGTGCGCAATACGGAATCGATGCTGAGGCTGGTGAATCCGGCGAATAAGTCATCCAACTCCGCCTGGCTGAAGAAATGGGCGACCTCGTTGCCGGCGCAGGGGCCGCGATCCGGGTTTCTTCGCGTCCCGGGTTCGATTTCCATGCCGCTGTCGCTGCCGGTCGTCTGCTCGCCGAACAGCTTGCCGAAGAACAGCCCCCCGTGTTTCAGACTGCGGTGGATCTCGGCGATGGTGCGGCGAATTTCCGCAATTGGATTTGCATAGAGGGCGGCGACCTCGATTACTGCGTCGAAGGTTTCGTCAGGCCACGGCAGGGCGGCAAAATTGCCCACTCGCAAATCGAGATGCTCGGCATCCGTCGGCAGGGATTCGGCTTCCAGCCTTTCCCGCGCCATGCGCAGCGCGGTCGACGAGCAGTCGATGCCGGCGACGCGAAAGCCCTCGCGGGCGAGATACCAGAGGTTCGGTCCGGGTCCGCAGCCGATCTCGAGGATGCACAGGTCGTCACGATCCTGCGCGGCGAAGTTGCGCGCCATGAAGCGCACCAGTTCCTCCGGCGGATAGGCGCCCCACCCGCCTCGCGTGGTGAAAAGGGTTTCCCAGTAATTTTCTGCCGGATTGTCGATCGGCGGGGTTTCCATCAAATGTCGTAGAACTGGAATCGATTCATTGCCACGGGCAACCCGGCAGCCAGCATCTGCTGGCGAAGGGCGTCGTAGGCATCGGCATGCCATATGGTACCCCCGACCAGCGATGGATAGACGCCCCCGGGTGCATAGGCTTTCTTGAAATTGAAGATGCCGTCATCAGGCGCCTGGCCACCGCCGAGCAGAAAATACTGGCATCCGCATGCCTTCATCTCCTTGCAGATCTCGAACTTGAGCATCGGGTTGGCCGCCAGCGGCAGCGCCTCCTTGCGTGTCCCGCCAAGGAACGAGTGCGAATAATCGCCGCAATGCAGGACCAGCTCACAGGAAACGATTTTATCGCCCGATACGGCGTAGATGAAACTGAACATCCCGGGCAGGGCCTCGGGCAATCTGGCGAAGAATTCCTTCGGGAAATAGTAGAACTCGCTCGCCGAGTTTCTCTCCATCGTCTGGTAGTAGATGTCGAGGAAGTCGGCGAGGTGGTCGCAATTCGATTCGGCAAAGCAGCTGACGCCATTGCGCCCGGCCTTGCGGATGTCCTTGCGCACCGACGACTTGAAGCTCGCCTCGATAGCCTCGACGGGGGGGCGCAGGTCGACCACGATGAAGCCGCCGACATCGCGCAGGCTCGAGTCTGGCGGGCTAAGCCGCTCGTTGCGGATCACAGGATGCAATCGATCGAAGCTGCAGAATACATGCTGGCTGCCCATGTAGGCGGCAAGCTCGCGATGGAAGGTGGCTAGGCCTTCGGCGCTCGCCTCACCCACCACCCCGCCGCGGCCGTACAGGCTGATCGTGTCGGCCAGCTCGTTCGCTGCCGGCAGGTCAACCAGCGTGCCCGTCCGGCGCAAGACGAAGGGATACAACAATATCCCTCCCGCATCGTCGGAATAGGCCGCGCAACGTACCGTATGGACCGCATCGAGAGTCTCCTGGCACATGGCGGCAAAGCCAGGTGCATAAAACACGTCGCGTGCCGAACGCGGTAGTGCGGCGAACAATTCGCCCCAACGGCGATCACCGGGTTCAAGTACCTCCAATTTCATGGTATGGATCGGGCCTCAGGGCATGGGTTGGGGTGAGGGTCAGTCCGAGCCCACCATCGTCCAGTCGAGGGGGGTATCCGCCGCCACGTCCCTCGCCAGGCGCTTGCCGATCAGCATGTCGAGGTGCTTGGGGGCAATCCCGTCGACGACTTTCTTGAACACGAAATCGGCCGCGGACAACTCGGTTCCGGCGGGCAGGTCGCGTGCCGAGACGAGGAAGCGCCTGAAGGCTTTTCGCGCGTCCATCTCGCAGGGCATGATGCGCTTCACCCCGTCGCCCAAGGCGCGATGCACGTTGCGCAGGGCGGCGCAGTATGCCGTCATCTGGCTTGGCTCGAGCGAGGCCTGGTGATCCGGACCGGGCATTGCGCGATCGAGGGTCAGGTGTTTCTCGAATATCCTGGCGCCAAGCGCGACGGCGGCGCATGCGGCCTCGACGCCCTCGGTGTGGTCGGAGAAGCCCACCGTGAAGCCGAACGTGGCGGCCAGGTTCGGGATGGTGGTCAGGTTCATCTGATCGAAGGGGGCAGGATAGGACGAGACGCAGTGTAGGATGACGACTTCCTTCGTGCTCGCCGAAATCGCCTCCACCCCTTCCGCCAACTCGGCCAGGGTGCATGCTCCGGTGGAGAAAATGATCGGCATGCCCATCGCCGAGAGCTGCCTCAGGAAAGGAAGATTTGTCACGTCCTGCGATGCGGTCTTCATCAGGCCGACGCCCAGGTCGAGGAGAAATTCGGCGCTGTCCGATTCGTCGGGGGTGGAGAAGAACAGGATGCCCCGTGCGTCGCAGTAGTCCTTGATCCGGCGGAAATCCGCGAACGACAATTCAAGCCGCTTGATCGTGTCGAATTCCGACTCGCTGGCATCGGTTGCCCGTGCCTGGTATTCGGGTTTGACCGAGCGCGTGGTGCAGTAGACCTTCTCGGTGATCCAGGTCTGGAACTTGATGGCGTCGCAGCCGCATTCGATGGCGGCGTCGACCAGGCGCAAGGCCGTCTCGACGTCGCCGTTATGATTGACCCCGGCCTCCGCGATGATGAATAGGCGGTCGTTGGCGTGGGCGAGCAGGTCGGTAAACTTCATGATGTTGTAATTCCTGTTAGTGAATGCGGTGGAGCGCATCGATCAGCCGGGTCGCATCGTCGTCCGCCATGAACTCGCTGACCGGCAGTAGCAGGTGATCGCGCAGGAAGGCCAGTTCGGCGGCGAAATGCAACTCGCGCTGGCGCGGAACGAAATCCCATTTGTCGACCAGGGTGGACGCCAGCACACCGTCCTCGAATAGCCTGCGCTGGACATCGTCGCGCCGCTGGTCGGCCACCGTCACCGGAATTCCGAACGGCACGACCCGGGCCGGCAGCACCGGCCACAGCGGGCGCACGAGGGGGTTTGCGGCGAGCGCCTGGGTCACCCGGGCACCATGTCGCCTGCGCATCCTGGCCGCCTCGGCGAAGGGAAAGCACGCCTCGATGCGGCGCGACTCGAGGCTCTGCCGGCGGGGCGCGAGATCGTCATTGATGAATTTGTAATAGTCCTCGTAGCTGGACGAGATCATGTCGAGGTATTCCGCGGCGCGGTCCGGGGATGGCGCATCGAAGAGCCGTCGGCAGGCTTGCAGATGCTGCGCGTAGGCCTCGACCGTGGCGGCGGGCAGCTCCGGCAAAGCCGCTTCGTCGAGGGCGACGTCCACCCGGGGCGTCATGCTCAAGAGGATGGCACCGTCGCAAACCGGGATGAACTTGTTCAGGGAGTACAGCGCGACGTCGCCGATTTCGCCCAGCGGGATCCCGGCCTCGGTCCGTGTCAGCGGCGCGTGGGCGCAGTCGCTGACCACTAGGGCGCCGGCCTGGCGCAGCATGGCGAGCAAGGCGGGGGAGGCGGACGGATAGCCGAAATAGTGGATCAGCATGAACACGGCCGGCGCCGGGGCGTCGCGCAGCAGTTCGGCGACGTCGCCCTCGTCCGGTTGGAGATCGGCGCCCAGCCGGTAGAAGCGCAAGTCGAATCCGGCGGCGCGGAACGGCTGGATCACTCCCTCGGCGACATAGCAGGGTAGCAGGACCGTTTTTGGATGCCCGGCAGGCAGGCGGCTGATCAGGTGAAAAAGCGCGCTGCGCCCGGTGGCCAAGCGGCAGGCCGAACTCGCCCCGGCCGGCAGCAGGATGCCGTCCGGCTCGCTGGCGCACTCGCCAAACTCGGTGGCCAGGCGAAGCAGCGTCAGCACGAAGCCTTCTCGTCATGGAAATGCTTGAGGATCAGGGTGGGGAGATCCGCCACCTGGTCGATGGTCTCCATCATCAGCTTGGCGCAGTTGCCCCGCTGGTAGGGGTTGTCCACGGCCTGATGGCCGTAGGCCAATGCCAACGTGATGGCCTGGTGGATATCATCGGCGAGGGGCGCGCAGTCGAAAACCGACGCCGCGCGCAGGCGTCCCTCCTGGCGCCTGCCAATATTCACGGTCGGGGTCCGCAGCGACGGCGCCTCGTAGAGGCCGCTCGAGGAATTGCCGATGACGACGTCCACCTGGGCCAGGGCGCCCAGGTAGCGGCGCTGGCCGAGGGAGGAGAAGACCTTGACGCCGGGCTTGCCCTCGCTGTACTGCCTCAGCCGTTCGATCAGGGCCCTCCCTTCAGTATCGGCGTTGGGCAGGGTGATCAGAACCCCTGTGTCGTCGCCGAACCGGTCCAGCGCCGAGAGCAGCGCCTCCAACTGGATCTGGGAGGGGACGGCATCGAGGGTCACCGGATGGAAGGTGACGAGGAAGTTGCGCGCGCGGAACTTGAACTCCAGTTCCGCCTCGAGCGTCGCCCGGTCTGGGAGTTCGCCGTGGAGGAGATGATCGAGGCCGGGACTGCCGACGTTGAAAATGCGTTCGGGATTCTCGCCCATCCTTGCCAAGCGCGCCGCGGCATCGGCATTGGTGACGAAATGCAGGTGCGACAACTTGCTGATGCTATGCCGTATGGCTTCGTCGAAGGCACCGGCGGTGACGTCGCCGCCACCGATGTGAGCGACTGGAATGCGCAGGAACAGGGCGGCCTGGGCAGCGGCGAAAATTTCGAAGCGGTCACCCAACACCACCAGCAGGTCCGGTTTCAAGTTGTACAACGCATCGGCGAAACCGAGGACGCCGAGGCCGGTGGCCTTGGCCACGCCAACCGCCGTATCGCTCGAGAGGAGGGTTTCCACCCGTACGGAGATCGGAAAGCCGTCGCTTTCGATGACCCGGGCGGTCAGGCCGAACTCGGGCGAAAGGTGCATCCCGGTGATCGCGACCTGGAGTTCGTAGCGGGGGGTCCGCTGCAGCTCGCGCATCAGGAAGTAAAGCAGCCCGTAATCGGCCCGGCTGCCGGTGACGACACAGACTTTTCGCGGTGCGCGTTGCATCAGCTTTCTCCCGCGTCCTTGCCGCCACCGCGCTGGGCGCTGGCATAGTCGTCAGGGCGGCCGACATCCAGCCAGTATTCGTGGATCGGGAACATCGATACCCGGTTGGAGCGGCCGATCATTTCCTCGATCAGGTCGGGCATGTCGAGGCGGCGGGGCGGATGGGTATGGCGGACGACCTCCGGCGACACCACGTAGATGCCGGCATTGACAAAGAAACGATGGACGGGCTTCTCGACAATTTTCCTGACCGTCGTGTCCTCACCTTCGACGACACCGAAGGGGACCTGCATTTCGTATTCTCGCACGCAAATCGTCATCGCCGACTGTTGCGCGAGATGGAAATCCATCAGCGCATTGAAATCCAGCTGCGTCAGCACGTCGCCGTTCATCACGATCACCGGCTCGACATCGACCTCGGGAAGCAGGCCGAGGGCACCGCCGGTTCCCAGCGGGGTGGCTTCCTCGACATAGCGGATCGTCACGCCCCAGCGCGAGCCATCGCCGAAGTGGGTCTTGATCAGTTCGGACAGATAATGGACCGAGATGTAGAAGCGGCGGAAGCCGGCCGCGACGAAGCTCTCCAGGATCGACTGGAGGATAGGCTTCCCACCGACCGGCAGCATCGGCTTGGGGCAATCGTCGGTCAGCGGCCTGAGCCGGGTACCGAAGCCGCCGGCCATCAGAAATACCCAGTTGTCACGGACCGGCGAGGCGGTCAGATGATGGTAGGTTTCCAGGCCGACGATGCGGCCATCGTTATCGAGGATGGGCACGTGCAGCAGGGAGTGGTGTTCCATCTTTGCACGGATGGACTCGCGCGACTCGCCGACCTTGGCCGTGTGTGGATGACTGTTCATCACATCGGAGATCTTCGCGTCCAGGTCGACCCGGCGCAGCAGCGCGCGGCGAATATCCCCGTCGGTCACTACGCCGAGTAGGCGATCGGTGGCATCGGCGACCATGACCATGCGGATTCCCGCATCGTCGAGGACCCTGAGCACCTGGCCCATGGTCGCCTCGGGAGTGACGAGCGCATCGCGCCATGTCTGCTGCATATCAGGCTGCTCCATTGCCGGCGGTCCCGGGCGGCGGGGAACTCGGCAGGTTAACTACGTGTTCGGCGAGGAATTCGGTCATCGGCAGAGGGCCGCGGGGCGCGTCGCGGTACATCGCAGTCTGGTGCATCGGCATCCAGACCGGTCGCATGCCGAGGCCCTTAGCATTGGTTTCGGTGAGCAGGGCATCCCGCGTTGCGCGGTCGGGGCAGACCACGGCACACAGCCAGTAGTTCGACCGGGTTCCGGCCGGCTCGGAACAGAACGCCAGGTCGCTGCCGCGGAGGAATTCCGCATAGTCGGCGGCCAGGGCCCGCTTCGCTTCGACGAAGCCGGGCAGCCGCTCGAGCTGGGCGCAACCCAGCGCCGCATTGATATTCGGCATGCGATAATTGTAGCCCAGCTCGTCATGAACGAATTCCCACGCATGGGGCCGCTTGGCCGTCGTGGTCAGGTGGCGGGCGCGGGCGGCGAGTTGCGTTTCGGTGAATACCAGGGCGCCGCCGCCGCCGGTGGTCACGATCTTGTTGCCGTTGAAACTGAAGACTCCGATTAGGCCGAAGAGGCCCACGTGACGGCCGTGGTAAAGGCTGCCGAGCGCCTCGGCCGCATCTTCCACCAACGCGATGCCCCACTTGTCGCACACCGCGACCAGGCCGTCGAGATCCGCTGGATGGCCGAAGGTGTGCATCGGCACACAGGCGCGGATCCGGCGACCGGTGGCGCGGTGCACCGCGCCACCCTCGTCGCGCAAGGCGACTTCCTCGAGCAGTGCCTCCATCGCCGTTGGCGAGAGGCCCATGGTCTCCCGGTCGACGTCGGCGAAGAGGGGCTGGGCGCCGCAATAAGCAATCGCGTTGCAGGTCGCGACGAAGCTCAGGGATTGGGTTAGCACCAGGTCGCCCGGCTCGACGCCGACCAGGCGCAGGGCCACGTGCAGGCCGGCCGTACCGTTGACCACGGATACGGCTTTGGCCGCCCCGGTGATGCGGGCGAATTCATCTTCGAAGCGATCGACATAAGCGCCAACACTGGAAACGAAGGTCGAATCCAGGCAGTCCAGCAGGTACTTGCGCTCGCTGGCGCCGAAGGACGGCGCATGCAGGGGGATGCTCCCCTGGGTCCGATATTTGGATCGGATGAAGTCGATGAGGTGTGACGATGTCGGGGTCACGGCTGGAATCCGTGGGTCAGATGTTGTAGATGTCCGCCTTGTAGCGGGCCAGGTTGGCACGCTCGGAGAACCAGGCCACGGTCTTCGCCAGGCCGCGCTTCAGGCCGTCGCGACCGGCATGGGCCGGGCTCCAGCCGAACAATTCGCTGGCCTTGCGATTGTCCGCCCATAGGCGCTCGACCTCGGAATTCACCGGGCGCAGGCGCTGCTCGTCGGTCACCACGGTAATCTCGGCCCCCATCACCTCGCTGATCAGGGAGACGGTATCGCCAATGGAGATTTCGAAGTTGCTGCCGAAATTGACCACCTCGCCCAGCCCGCCCTCGCCCTCCATAGCCGCGATGAAGGCGGCAACAGTGTCCTCGACGTAGTTGAAGTCGCGGGTCGGCGAGACCGCGCCGAGGCGGATCTCGCGCATGCCGGATGCAATCTGGGTGATGATCGTCGGGATCACCGCACGCGCAGACTGGCGCGGCCCGTAGGTGTTGAACGGACGGGCGATCACCACCGGCGTCTCAAAAGAGGCGTAGAAGGAATAGGCGAGCTGGTCCGCGCCGATCTTGCTCGCCGAATAAGGTGACTGACCCTGCAGCGGATGCTCCTCGGTAATGGGCACGAAGCGCGCGGTACCGTAGACCTCGCTCGTCGAGGTGTGTACGACCCGGGTGGCCCCGAGGTCACGGGCGGCCTGCAGGACGTTCAGGGTGCCTTTGACGTTGGTATCGATGTAGGTGTCCGGGGAGTGGTAGGAATACGGGATGGCGATCAACGCGGCGAGGTGCAACACCTTGTCGCAGCCGCGCATCGCCTGCCGTACTCCGTTGGGATCACGAATGTCGCCGGCGAAGATCTCGAGGTTTTCCTTGATCTCGGGCGCGGCTTGGTCCAGCCATCCCCACGAGTTGAAGGAGTTGTACATGACGAATGCACGGACCTGGTAGCCGAGGCGGACCAGCGCTTCGGTCAGGTGGGAACCGATGAAGCCGTCCGCGCCGGTCACCAGCACCCTGGAATTGGATCGATCAGTCGATGAATTCATATTGCCGTCCAGCCCTAATTAGCCATCAAATTGATGCAAGATTTCGCAGACCTGCCGGATGTCTTCCCCGCTGTGGCCAACCGAAATCGGCAGACTCAGTTCGGTCGCGTGCAGTTCGTCCGCCAGCGGCCAGTCGCCAGTCAAAATGCCCTTCATGGCCTTCTGCTTGTGCGGCGGAATCGGGTAATGAATCTCGGTCTTGACGCCCCTCTCCAACAGCCCTTCGCGCAGTTCATCGCGGCGCGCATGGCGCACACCGAAGATATGGAAGACATCATATTCATCGTCACGGCGGCGTGGCAGGGCCAGCCAGCCAGGAAGGTGATCGAAATAAATCTCGGCCAGGGCGCGCTTGTGCTGCGTCATCTCCCCTAGATGGCGAAGTTTGACACGGAGCAGTGCGGCCTGCATTTCATCAAGGCGGGAATTCACGCCCACATACTCGTTCACGTACTTCTGCTTGGAACCGTAGTTGCGCGTGTGGCGGAGGCGGTCAGCCAGTGCGTCGTCGTTGGTAACCACGGCACCCGCATCGCCAATGGCCCCAAGGTTCTTTGTGGGATAGAAGCTGAAGCAGCCCGCGTCACCAAAGGTGCCCGTCATCTGACCACTCAGCTTGGCGCCATGCGACTGCGCACAGTCTTCCACCAGCTTCAGGCCATGTTCCTTTGCGAAAGCGCAGATGGCATCCATGCGGCAGCTTTTGCCGAACAGGTGGGTGACGCAAATCGCCCGGGCGTTGGACGTGAGCGCTGCGGGCAAGCACGCCGGATCCATATTGAAGGTCTCCAGATCGGGTTCCACCAGAACCGGCTTGTGTCCCGCCCGCACGATGGCGAGAATGGTCGCAATATACGTGTTGGACGCAACTAGAATCTCGCTGCCATGCGGCAGGTCGAGCGCGTTGATCGACAGAATGAGCGCATCTAGACCATTTGCCACCCCAATGCAGTGCTTCGCGCCTACAAATTGCGCAAACTCGGTCTCAAATGCGGCGACTTCCTGGCCCAGAACATACCATCCTGAGCGAATGACGCGGACAGCGGCTTGCTCCAACTCAGCCATAAAACTGGCATTGGAGCGGGTCAGGCTTTCATATTCAATCATTAGCCTTCACCAAAACAGCCACGCTTGACCCTGGAACGTTGTTCATCATCTTCCATTTTTGAGTTCGTTCATTCCACGAATCACTCGGAAAATGAAATTGCGGCAAGTCCAATTTATCGGGCGTACGGTTCATCGATGTAATCGTTTCGGTCATATGGCTCCGAGGCAAACACTAACAAAACAGCATCCTTATCAAATTTCATGGTGGCCAGTCTATTGGCTCGACCAGCAGCCCGAGATTGGGGCGCGTCAGAACCACATCTTCTTTGACAACCCCGTTGTCCATATGAATAACCACTCTGCCGTGTATTGCGACAAGGAACTGCCTCGTGCGATGGTGACGGTGGCCGCCACGCAAGCATTCGTCCGCGCCGGTTATCCAGAAAGTGCGTTTAACTTTTAATGGGAGTACATCCTGGGCCACCGTAAGTGCCACGAGCATCCTCGAAATGGGGTAGTTCGATTATCGGGAAGGCACATGTCATTGCAAATTCTCCAGATCAACCTGCCCACCCGAAAATGGGAAATACTCAAAGCTAGCCACTTCTATCCAGCCACAATGTAAAAAAGTCAGCATCAACATTCTTTTGATAAGGGATGGAGCAAGAAGTGAATGTAACCGCTCGGAGTCAACCCAATTGCCGAGGGCCCAATTTAAGAATATAGCAACATGGAGGCAACAAACCCTATTAACCGGCCTCTAGGTTGCAAGCCCGGACAGCCTACAACCTCTTCAGCATCCTTTCTTGCTTACTAATCAGAAACCTTGAAAAGCAGGCACCATACCGGGCGGGTGACGTCGGTGATCAGGACCTTCCCCAGCTTACGAGACGAGAGCAAAAGCAGCGATTCCAGAAAAATCCATGCGTTATTTTACCTTGTGAGACGATCATAAACAAAGCTGTTCATGTGGGGCGAGAAAGCATGGGCACACATTGCTCCAAGTATTGGCTCCATTCTGGAGGCGGCCTGGGACAGCCATGACCGGGCACACAAACCATTCAGGGCCAACAATCCTGTTAGCCATCGCTTAGCGCGCAGATGAAACCGCAATCAGCCACCAGATCAACAATGACCAGTATGCTGAATAAAGTGCGCTGTGGGTGTTTAGGGGGAACAGCCAGGAAAACGCTCCCAGCCATGACACCCACGCTAACGGAAAATCCGATATTCCCCGGCTTGTCCGAATAAAAAGAACAAAAAACACCAGTAATCCTGCCAACCCGATAAGCCCCGTTTCAGATCCCACCTCCAGCAACAATTGGTGGGCATAGATCTGCCCCGTACCGTCAGGACTAAGAAAAGGATCCCCTGCCTCGGCAAATTGGGGATAGGCGTAGCGATACGAGCGAACACCCGCGCCATTAACCGGATAATTCTCCAACACAGTAGCCGCGTTGCGCCACAAATGCAGACGCAGTGAACTGGCGGCATCCAGCCCTTCGTAACTGAAGTCCATCGCTTCTATGGACTGGTTCATGCGCTGGGCAAACTTGGGGTTGACCTGATAGGTTCCAAACCCCGCCACGACGGCGATCAGCATAATGGGAACCAATAGCCGGGCCGGATGAAAACCCAGCCGCCTGGCGTACACCCAACTCCACATCAGGGTGGCGATGGCGAAGACGATCCAGCTTTCGCGGTTGCTGGCGAGCAGAACGACCGTTGCGGTGCCGAGCCAGGCCAAAGCCAGTTGCCATTTGGCGCCATGACGGGAAACATATTCCCACACGATGGGCGACAGCATGGCAAGCGTCAGGCCGAGCTTCCAGTCGTGCGGACCATAGAGGCCATTCAGCCGTTCGGGGTAGGCATAGCCAAGCAGGTCGTAGCCGACTGCGGCCTGGATCAGGGCATCCAGGGTCCAGAAAAGCATCAGCCACGCCGACAGTTTGAGCAGACGCTGGCGCGCGCGATCTTCGTGCAGCATCCAGATCAGATAGATGCCGGCAAAGTAAATACGCGGGTAGGTGAGCGCGGTACTGAGCGATTTGGTGAACCAGATGGAATCCGGCACCGACAGCGCCATGGGAATCCAGATGCACAGGAACAGCAGGCTGAAGGTCTTGGCGCCGCCTTCCCACACGACCTGCTTGCCATGTCGCCAGATCAGCATGCCGCCCAGGATGGCCATGATGAACACGGGCAATTCGGACGAACGGCCGAACGGCAGCAGCAGGAGGAACGACCAGGCGAGGACGACGGGCGGCCACGTTGCAGGGCGGAACAAGGATTTCATCGCTAGACTTTATCGACGGATGCACCGTGCATCCGGCAGGGTGGATAGTACCGCACGACTCCGGACTTTCATGCAATGAAAGCCAGCGGGTCCGACTGGTCGGCGGGTTTTTCTCCCTCACCTTCGACGAAGATGCGGTGCCAGACGGCAAAGCTGAGCAGCGTCCATATCGCACTGCCATGCCGGCCACCCTGCTGTTGTGCACGCAGCAGCTTGCGGACCTCGGACGAGTCGAACCAGGCACGGATCCCGTCCGCGTCCGGCAGGACTTTGAGCAGCGTCTGCAAACGCTCGCCGCGCAGCCAGTCGTTTACCGGCACGGTAAAGCCTTTCTTGCGCGCCCATAGATGCTCGCGTGGCAAATAGCGCTCGCCCCACAGCCGCAGGAAGCGCTTGCCGGTGCGTCCCTCGATCTTGTAAGCGTCCGGCAGCGCCAGGCCGAATTCGACCACCCGGTGGTCGAGGAACGGTACCCGGCCTTCGATGCCCCAGGCCATCAGCATGCGGTCGGCCTTAGTCAAGAGGTCGTCCGGCAGCCAGGTTTCCAGATCCACACATTGCATGCGCTGCAGCCGTGTCCACTGCCGCGGGGTGCGCTGCCACGCCTGCTGGAAGGGCTGCCGCCAGCCGGGCAAGGCTTCGGCCAGCCGCGGGCTGAACAATGCAGCGCGGGTGCCGTCGAAGACGCCCTTGCTGCGGAAGCCGCCGCCGCCGGGGACACGCATCGCCGCCCAGGCTCGCTTGATCCAGGGTGCCCGATAACGCCCGTAACCAGCGAACACTTCATCCCCGCCTTCGCCGGAAAACACCACTTTCAGTTCTGCGCCGGCCTGTTCGGCCAGCATCGACACCGGCAAATTGGCATAGTCCGCAGTGAGGTCGTCGGCCGCCCAGATGCTGCGCGGCAGGCAGTTCAGCATGTCGTCGGCACTCACCTCGAATACGCTGTGGCGGGTATGGAACTGCTCGGCGACACGCTGTGCTGCGTCAAGCTCGTTGTGCACCGAACTGCCCGGGAAGCCCACCGAAAACGTACGCAGGGGCTCAGTCATCCGGTTCGCCAGCATGGCGGCCAGCAAGGAAGAATCGACGCCCCCCGAGAGGAACAGGCCCAGCGGGACGTCGGCACGCATATGGATGTCCATCACGTCCTGCATCAAGACGTCGAAATACTCCAGCGCATCGTACAAACCAAGATCGAGCGGGGTGACCTGCAACGGCGACCAGTAGGCATGCAATTCGATCGCCAGGGTACGGGGATCGATCCGGGCCAGGTGCGCAGGCGGCAATTTCGCCACGCCCTGCAGGAGCGTCCGCGGTGCGCAGGTGAAATTGGACTGCAGGAGCTGTGCAAGACCCTGCGGATCGACCTCGGGTTTCCCCAACCAGGGCAACAGTGCCTTGATCTCGGATGCAAACGCCAGCCCCCGGCTATCGCGGCAGTAGTAAAGCGGCTTGATGCCCAACCGGTCGCGCGCCAGGATCAGTTCGCCGCGCTGGATATCGTGGAGCGCGAAGGCAAACATGCCTTGCAGGCGATCAAGGAAGCCGATGCCCCAGGCCTCGTAGCCGTGCAGGATGGTTTCGCAGTCGGAATGCGTGGCGAAGCGGTGGCCGAGCGTTTCCAGTTCGGAACGCAATTCGCGGTAATTATAGATCTCGCCGTTGGCGACCAGAATGAGGCTGCGGTCCTCGTTGTAGAGCGGCTGCGCGCCGCCCTCCAGATCGATGATGGCAAGCCGCGTATGCAACAGGCCGACATTGCCGGCCACATGCCTGCCCTGCCCGTCCGGCCCGCGATGGGCGAGGCGCCGCGCCATGTCGTCAAGCAGGGCCGCCTCGATCGGATTGGCTGAAACGACGCCTGCGATCCCGCACATGCTAATTCCCTGCCGCGCGCCGGTATTCGATCGTCACGGCGTGCGGAACGCTTTAACGCGGGCTGCCGGCGGCGACAGCCGAAGTGAACGCATCGATTACCGGCTGGATCAGGTTCCGCTTGAGCTTGAGTGCGGCCTGGTTCACGACCAGGCGCGAACTGATGTCGCTGATGTGCTCGACCGCAACAAGCCCGTTGGCCTTGAGCGTGCCGCCGGTGGAAACGAGATCGACGATGACGTCGGACAGTCCGACCAGCGGCGCCAGCTCCATCGAGCCATACAGCTTGATGAGGTCGATGTGCACGCCCTTGCTGGCGAAATGGTCGCGTGCCGCGTTGACGTACTTGGTCGCGACGCGGATGCGCGCACCCTGCTTCACCGTCCCGGCATAGTCGTAGCCTTCGCGTACCGCGACCATCATGCGGCAGCGTGCGATCTGCAGATCGAGCGGTTGATAGAGGCCGTTGCCGCCATGTTCGTTGAGCACGTCCTTTCCGGCGATGCCGAGATCGGCGGCACCATATTGCACGTAGGTCGGTACATCGCTCGCTCGCACGATGATGAGGCGCACATCGGCGCGGTTGGTACCGATGATGAGCTTGCGCGAGGACTCGGGGTTCTCGGTCGGCGTGATGCCCGCCGCCGCCAGCAGCGGCAGCGTTTCTTCGAAGATCCGGCCCTTGGACAGGGCCAACGTGATGCCGGAGTTGCTCATGTTCAATGTCTGTCTTCAGTGCACGCGCTTGATGCGCGCGCCGAGCTGGGTAAGCTTTTCCTCGATACGTTCGTAGCCACGATCAAGGTGGTAGATGCGCTCGATGGTGGTCTCGCCCGCCGCCACCAGCCCGGCCAGCACCAGGCAGGCCGAGGCGCGCAGGTCGGTCGCCATGACGATGGCGCCATCGAGCCGCGGCACCCCGCGCACTAGCGCAGTATGCCCGGACACCTCGATGTTGGCGCCCAGGCGGCGCAATTCCTGCACGTGCATGAAGCGGTTCTCGAAGATGGTTTCGGTGACGCTGGCCGCCCCTTCGGAGACGGCATTCATCGCCATGAACTGCGCCTGCATGTCGGTGGGAAACGCCGGGTGCGGCGCGGTGCGCACGTCGACTGCCTTCAGCTTGCCATCGGAGTCGATTTCGATCCAGTCCTCGCCGACGCTTACCTGGGCCCCGGCTTCGCGCAGTTTACTTATCACCGCTTCCAGCGTATCGGGCTGGGCGTGGGTGGCGCGCACGCGCCCACCCGTCATCGCGGCGGCTACCAGGAAAGTGCCGGTCTCGATGCGGTCGGCCATCACGGAATACTCGGCGCCGTGCAGCGAGTCGACGCCGTGGATGGTGATGACATCGCTACCGGCGCCTTCGATCTTGGCGCCCATCGCGATCAGGCACCGTGCGAGGTCGACCACTTCGGGTTCGCGCGCGGCGTTTTCCAGCACGGTCGTGCCGTCGGCCAGCGCGGCGGCCATCATCAGGTTCTCGGTGCCGGTCACGGTGACCATGTCCATCACGATGCGCGCACCCTGCAGGCGTTTGCAGCGTGCATGGATATAGCCATGCTCGATATTGATATCGGCGCCCATGGCCTGCAGGCCCTTGATGTGCAAGTCGACCGGGCGCGAGCCGATGGCGCAGCCGCCAGGCAATGAGACGCGTGCCTCGCCGAAGCGTGCCAGCGTCGGTCCCAGCACCAGGATGGCGGCACGCATGGTCTTCACCATCTCGTAGGGCGCCTCCTTGTGCGGAATCGACTCGCCGGACAGGGTGACGTGGTTCTTGTCGTCCAGGGTGACGCGCACGCCCATGTGGCCGAGCAGCGCCAGCATGGTACTGATGTCCTTGAGGTGTGGCACGTTGCCGAGCCGCAAGGGGTCGGCGGTCAGCAAACTCGCCGTCAGGATCGGCAGCGCGGCATTCTTGGCGCCGGAAATGCGTACCTCACCGGCAAGCGGGTTGCCGCCGTGGATCAGCAGCGCATCCATTCAGCGGGCGGCCCAGTCTTCGGGGGCGTAGGTCTTCATCGACAGCGCATGGATCTGCGCGTGCATGCGGGTGCCGAGCGCATCATAGACCAGCCGGTGCTGCTGGATCATGTTCTTGCCGCTGAAGGCCGGGCTGACGATCACCGCCTGGAAATGCTGGCCGTCGCCGTCCAGTTCGATGTGGTCGCACGGCAGTTTCTCGGTGATCCAGCCTTTGATGTCGTCGGGAGTAACCATGCTTGTCTTGCCTCGTCTTTCGCAATACTAATGTCTGAGCTTGTAGCCGCTCTTCAGCAGCATCAGGGTGAGCGCGGATATTGCCACAAAGCAGGCACCGGCGACCAGCAGGCCAAGCCCGGGATCGGTATCGGACTGGCCCACGAAGGCATAGCGGAAACCGTCGATCAGATAGAACACCGGATTGACGCGCGACACGGCCTGCCAGAAGGGCGGCAGCGAGTGGATCGAGTAGAACACGCCGGACAGGAAGGTGAGCGGCAGGATGAGGAAATTCTGGAACGCCGCCAGTTGGTCGTATTTTTCCGCCCAGATACCCGCCACGATGCCGACCGCAGCCATGATGGCACAGGCCAGCAGCGCGTACGCCAACAGCCAAACCGGATGCGGCAGTTGAAATGGCGCATACCACAGGGTCACCGCCCATACGCCGAGCCCGACGATCAGCCCGCGCAGGATCGCCGCGCCGAGATAGGCCAGGAAGAATTCCAGATACGACAGCGGCGGCAGCAGCACGAACACGATATTGCCCTGCATCTTCGACTGGATGAGGCTGGACGAACTGTTGGAGAAGGCATTCTGCAGCATGCTCATCATTACCAGTCCCGGCACCAGGAAGCTGGTGTACGAAACGCCGGGATAGACCTCGACATGCGCTTCAAGAACATGCGAGAAGATCAGGAGATACAGCAGCGCCGTCACCACCGGGGCGACTACGGTCTGCACCACCACTTTCCAGAAGCGCAGCAGTTCCTTGTAAAACAGCGCCGAGAATCCGCTCATGTGCGCTTCATGATGTCCGTGAAGACATCCTCCAGATCGGGTTCCTGCAAATGCATTTCGGTCACGCGCACGCCTGTGACGCGCAGGTCGGCCAACAGGGTTTCCAGTTCGAGGTACTCGCTGAAATTGATGCGCCAACTACCCTCCGCATCGCGCAGCAGCCGATCCTGCCAGGCAACCGGCACGTCATCCCTGTCCAGCCGCAGTTGCGCGCAATGCTCGTTGGTCAATTGCAGCAGGTTGCGCGTGGTATCGCAGGCGACGACCCGGCCGCTCTTCAGCATGGCGATACGGCCGCACAGTGCCTCGGCTTCTTCCAGATAATGCGTGGTCAGGAGAATGGTATGCCCCTCACGGTTGAGGCGGCTGATGAATTCCCACAGCGAGCGGCGCAGGTCGACGTCGACCCCGGCAGTCGGCTCGTCGAGCACGATGACCGGCGGCTTGTGCACCAGCGCCTGGGCCACCAGCAGGCGACGCTTCATGCCGCCTGACAGGCTTTGCGTGTTCTTGTCGGCATGCTGGGCAAGATCGAGATGATGCATGATCTCGTCGATCCAGCCGTCGTTGTGCTTGAGGCCGAAATAGCCAGACTGAATGCGCAGGGTTTCGCGCACATTGAAAAAAGGATCGTAGACCAGCTCCTGCGGCACCACCCCGAGCGCACGGCGCGCCTGCCGATAATCGCGCACCACGTCGTGGCCCATGATGGTGGCCTGGCCGGCGTCAGCCCGGGTGAGCCCGGCCAGAATCGAAATGAGGGTGGTCTTGCCCGCCCCGTTGGGGCCCAGCAGGCCGAAGAACTCGCCCGGCAGGATGTCGAGCGACACGCCGTCCAGGGCCTGGGTGGTGCGGAAACGCTTGCGCAGATCGTCGACGTGGATGGCGGGCGTCGCCTGGCTCATGTCGGCAGCAGATCCGATACGCCGTACAGCTCCGCCAATGTGGTGAAACTGGGCGGCAGGCCGGTGCAGGTCAGCGTACGGTTCGCTTGGCGGGCCTGCCGCATGGCGCTGAACATAAGCGCGAGTGCAGCCGAATCGACGGTCTCGACCTGGCTGAAATCCAGGGTTTCAACCCCGCGGGCAAGCTGAGGCTGCAATTCGCGCAGCAGGCCGCCCACACTGTCGACAGTCACCGCACCGGCGATACGACAGCATGTGTCGTCGCATGCGATCACGAGCCGGAACGCGGCGCCGGTTGGGGCGCGCTACGTGCGGACTTGTCGGCCAGGGTCTTGATCAAACCATCGATCCCGCTCTGACGGATGGTACTGGCAAAGGAAGCGCGGTAATTGGTGACCAGACTGACTCCGTCGATCGACACGTCGTAGACTTTCCAGCCGAAGCTGGTCTTGTACATGCTGTAGTCGATGGGAATCGGTTGCCCGCCGGGCTGGCGGATTTCGGAATGCACGGTCACGTCGGTATCGTCCGGCTTCATCGTCAGCGGCCTGAATTCGACCGTCTGATTGGTGAAGGCCGTCAACGAACTGGAATACGTCCGCACCAGGAGATTGCGGAATTCGGTCACCAACGCCTGCTTCTGGTTGGCGGTGGCACGCGGCCAGTGCTTGCCGACGGCCAGCTGGGTCATGCGGTTGAAGTCGAAATTGGGCAGGATCTTGGCTTCGACCAGTTGATACACCTTGTTCAGGTTGCCGCTCTGGATCTCCTTGTCCTGCTTCAGGATGGCAAGCACTTCCTGCGTGGTGCTGCGCGCCAGCACATCGGGCGGCGTATCTGCGGCCCGTGCCGGGGTGCTGAATCCCGACACCAGCGCCAGCAGCAGAAAAAACGTGCGCAACATAACTCTGTCCTATTCGAATTTAATGGATATACGGGAAATCGGTTATGGAGTAGACGCAATCGCGTTACTTGAGTTCACCCGTCAGGCGCGCCAGTTGCGCCACATTCATGTTGTAGTCGTTCACCGTACGCAGATATTCCGTCTGCACCAGCACGTAGTTCTTGATCGCGTCGGCCACTTTGTCGGCGCTTTCCAGGCCGGCCGACAAATCGGCCAGCGACGCCACCATCCAGCGCCGCGCCGCCGTGGCACCTTCGCTCAGTTCGTGTTGCGCATTGAAGTTGGCCTGGGCGTTGATATAGGCCTCGCCCACTTCGAACGGGATACCCGCCACCGCAAACGCCTTCTTGTGGTTGAGCGCTTCCAGCTCGGCCTGGGCCTGGTTGACGCGTGCATTGGCGGCTCCGAAGATCGTGTCCCACTTCACGCCCACCACCGGCGTGAGGCCGCCCCCGTTGAAGGGATCGTTGATGTAGGGATTATCCAGCCGATCGCGCTGCGAAGCATAGTTGAACTGCCCGATCACGCCCGCGTATACGTCCGGCATGCGATCCGCCTTCTTGGCTGCCACCAGGGCGCGGCGGGCGCGCAACCCGGCTTCGAGCTGCTGCATTTCCGGACGGTCCTGCAGGGCGCGCGCCTGGAATTCGGCCAGATCGATTTGCGGGAAGGGCACCGGCGCGATGCGCTCGTCCGTCACGGTCAGGTCCTCCTTCAGGCCCACGCCGGTCAGCACTTTCAAGCCGTCCAGGCTGATTTTCTCGACGGCACGCGCCTGACTCACATATTTGGCAAGCAGGCCTTTCGCGGTTTGCAGCGCATACAGGTCGGACTGCTTGGACTCGCCGTTTTCCTTCTTGAGATTACGCTGGACCGAATCGATGGACTGGTTCAGCCGATCCTGCATGTCCTCCAGAAAAACCCGGGTATCGCGCGCGGTCAGATAGCCGAAATAGGCACGCTTGGTGTCGTACACCGTATTGGTGCGCGTTTGCCGGAGTTCGCCCTGCTTGAGGTCGACATTGCTCTGCGCGGCCTCGCCGTAATGTTCGATCTTGCCGAATGTGAAGAGCGGCTTGATCAGCGCGAAATCGAGGTGCGTCCAGTCGGACAGGCCATGGAACTCGTCGCCGTCGGTGCGTGGCACAGTTCCACTAAAGCTCCCGCCCTGGTAAAACCCGCCCTCGACTTGTGGCGCCAGTCCAATGAACGCATTGGCGTTGAGCCGCCAGCCGGCATTTCCCTGGACCTCCTGCACCATGCTGCGCGCGGCCTCGACGACCTGTTCGCGTTCCTTGATGCGGGGATCGGCAGCCAGGCTCATTTCCACAGCCTGCTGCAGATTGATGGTCTCGGCCTCCCCGGGGAGAGCGGTCAGCAGCATGCCTGCTGCCAGGAGTGTGCGGGTCAGAGTGTTGCGTGTCATTTTGGCGCCCCTTCTTGAGCCTTACCGTATAAAAATTGGCCGATCAGATTTTCCAGCACCACCGCGTCCTGCGTGATCAGGATCCGATCCTTGTCTTTCAGTTTCTGGCTGTCGCCGCCGGCTTCCAGCCCGACATATTGCTCGCCCAGCAGGCCCGAAGTCATGATGGCCGCTGAAGTGTCCTTAGGGAAAGCATAGCGCTTGTCCAGGCGAAGCGTGACGGCGGCTTCGTATTTTTCATTGTCAAAGCGGATATCCGCCACCCTGCCCACGACCACCCCCGCGCTTTTGACCGGCGCACGGGGCTTGAGGCCGCCGATGTTCTGGAAATCGGCAATGACTTCATAACTGTCTGAAGAATTTACGGTACTCATGCTGCCGACCTTGAGCGCCAGGAACAGCAATGCGCCGATACCTGCGATGACGAATAATCCCACCCAGAAATCGAGTACGGTCTTGTTCATTTAATTGAGTCCCCGGAACATGAATGCGGTCAAGATAAAATCCAGTGCCAGCACGACCAGGCTGGAGGTCACGACGGTCCGCGTGGTGGCGCCCGACACGCCTTCGGCGGTTGGCGGCGCATCATAGCCCTCGAACAGCGCGATGGTGGTGACGGCGATACCGAACACGACGCTCTTGATGACGCCGTTCAGGATGTCCTGCTCGAAATCGACGGCCCCCTGCATCTGCGACCAGAACGTGCCCTCGTCCACGCCGATCAGCTTCACCCCGACCAGGTAGCCGCCCAGCACGCCCATGGCCGAGAACAGCGCCGCCAGCAGCGGCATCGAAATCACCCCCGCCCAGAAGCGCGGTGCCACCACGCGGGCGATTGGATCGACCGCCATCATTTCCATCGCGGACAACTGCTCGGTTGCCTTCATCAAGCCGATTTCCGCGGTGATGGCCGATCCAGCGCGGCTGGCGAACAGCAGCCCGGCCAGAACCGGCCCCAGCTCGCGCACCAGGGATAGCGCCACCAGCGTGCCCAGTGCCGACTCGGAGCCATAGCGCTGCAGGGTTTCATAGCCCTGCAGGCCGAGCACCATGCCGACAAACAAGCCCGACACCAGGATGATGATGAGCGAGAGCACGCCGGTGAAGTACATCTCGCGGATGGTCAGGCCAAAGCGACGGAACGCGGTTCCCGAATGCAGCAGCATCGACAGGAAGAACCGACTGGCGAAGCCGATGCGCCAGACGCCCTGTATGGTGTGGTTGCCCAGATTTTCGATAGCCTGCTTAAGCACTCCGCACTCCCAACCTCAAGTCATCGACATAGGGCGGTGCCGGATAGTGGAATGGCACTGGTCCATCGGACTCGCCATGCACGAACTGATGCACATAGGGGAGTCCGGACGCCCGGATCTCCGCTGCCGTGCCCTCTGCCACGATCACGCCTTCGGAGACGAAATAGACGTAATCGACGATTTTCAACGACTCCTGCACATCGTGCGTAACCACCAGCGAAGTCAGCCCCAGGGTGTCGGTCAGGCGCCGGATCAGGTTGCCGGTCACCCCCAGTGAAATGGGATCGAGACCGGCAAACGGCTCGTCGTACATCACCAGCGAGGGCTCCAGCGCAATCGCACGGGCCAGCGCCACTCGCCGCGCCATCCCGCCGGAGAGTTCGGCCGGCATCAGGTGGGCGGCACCACGCAAACCCACGGCATGCAGCTTCATCAGCACCAGGTCGCGGATGACGTTTTCCGGCAGGTCGGTATGTTCGCGCAGCTGGAAGGCCACATTGTCGAACACCGACATGTCGGTGAACAGCGCGCCGAACTGGAACAACATGCCCATTTTGCGACGCACCCGGTAGAGGCCGGCCCGGTCGAGCTCACCCAGCGACTCGCCCGCCACGCGCACCGTTCCCTGGCCGGCTTTGATCTGGCCGCCGATCAGGCGCAGGAGGGTGGTCTTGCCGCAACCGCTGCTGCCCATGATGGCCACGACCTGTCCCCGTTTGGCGGTCAGGTTGATGCCCTTCAAAACCGGCCGGGCGCCATAGCCAAATACAGCATCTTCGATCTCGACCAGAATGTCGTTTTGCAAGAAATCGAGCCTGTTTTTTTAGTTGAGGGCCGCTATTCTACCGAAGCTGGCCACGCCGCCGCCATTGGCCGGTATTTTTCCCCTGCTCAATAACCCATGACCTGCTTCAGGTTATTTGCCCGCTCCAGTTGCACGAGGTCGCCACGCCGGCTGAAAACGAAGAGTGGCTCGCCGGTTGTCGCTTGCTGCGCGATGCGCTGTGCCAGCGCGCGCAGATCAGGCGCCTGATCCAGCCACCAGACATGCGCCGTCGTCCATGCGGGCGTCGCCAGCAGGACACGGGGCGAAACCGGCGGAACCGTCCCGGCATTGTCCGGCTCGAGCACGAAACAAAATCCGTCCTGGGTATCGCCCAACCATTGCGCCCAGACCGCATCCGATGCGGCCTGCCACATGGCTGCCGGCAGGTAGACTGCCTGGAATTGCGTGTTGTAATAAGACAACATCCAGTCATCCGGCAGGTCTTCCGGATAGAAGCGAGCGCGCCAATCGGGTCTGTCCCAATTCATGGCGCCTACCAAGACGAGTGCACTGGATGTCATACGGCCATTATCCTGCGAGGGCGGAACACACTGCCACCCCGTCGATGCCGGGCATGTCAGGCCCGGCGCCAGGTGGTTCCACCCGCCCCGTCTTCCAGTACGACACCGGCGGCGGTCAGCGCATCGCGGATGCGATCCGACTCGGCAAAATCCTTCGCCTTGCGCGCCGCCTGGCGCGCAGCGATCAAAGCCTCGATCCCGGCTTCGGACAGGCCATCGGCAGCGCTTCCGGCTTGCAGGAAATCCGTGGCCTCGCGCTGCAGCAGACCGAGCACCGCGCCCAGGCTGCGCAGCGTCGTCGCGGCCGCGGTATCGCCGCGATTGGCCTCGCCAGCCAGCTCGAACAGCACGGCAAGCGCCTCCGGCGTATTGAAATCGTCGTCCATCGCCGCCTTGAAACGCTGGGCAACCGGCTGCGCCCAGTCAGGGGCAGGCACGCTGACGGGGGCGTTCTTCAGCGCCGTGTACAACCGCGTCAGCGCACCCTTGGCGTCGTCGAGGTGCGCGTCCGAATAGTTCAGCGGGCTGCGGTAATGAGCGCGCAGGATGAAGAAGCGCACCACTTCGGCGTCGTATTTTTCCAGCACCTCGCGGATGGTGAAGAAGTTGCCGAGCGACTTCGACATCTTTTCGTTGTCCACCCGCACGAAACCATTGTGCAGCCAGTAGTTGACGAAGGTGCAGCCATGGGCGCCCTCGGACTGGGCGATCTCGTTTTCGTGGTGAGGGAACTGCAGATCCTGCCCGCCGCCATGGATATCGAAATGCTGGCCGAGCAGCTCGGCGCTCATCGCCGAGCATTCGATATGCCAGCCCGGACGGCCCGGCCCCCACGGCGATTCCCATGCGGGTTCACCCGGCTTGGCGGCTTTCCACAGCACGAAATCCATCGGGTCGCGCTTGTTGGGGTCGATGTCCACGCGCTCGCCGGCGCGCAGCTCGTCGAGACTCTTGCCCGACAGCCGCCCATAGGCGGGAAACGCACGCACGCTGTAATACACGTCGCCGTTGGGCGCCGGGTAGGCCAGGCCGTTGGCGATCAGCTGCCCGATCAGTGCCAGCATCTGGGCCACGTATTCGGTGGCGCGCGGTTCGTGGTCGGGTGGCAGCACGCCCAGCGCGCGCTCGTCCTCGTGCATGGCAGCAATGAAGCGCCCGGTCAGTTCGGCCGGCGTTTCGCCATTGTCATGCGCGCGCTTGATGATCTTGTCGTCGATGTCGGTGATGTTGCGGACATAGTCGACCCGGTAGCCGCTGGCACGCAGCCAGCGCGTCACCATGTCGAACACCACGAATACCCGCGCGTGGCCCAGATGGCAGAGGTCGTACACCGTCATGCCGCACACGTACATGCGGACGACGCCGGGAGTAAGCGGGACGAATTCTTCCTTGGTACGCGTGAGGGAATTGGTGATGTGCAGCATGGTGCGAACAGGCCTGGGCGAAATGTCAGGGGGCGGTCCGGGGCGGCGCACCGACTGTCTTAGCGGGGTCGATGTTGTTAGAATGCCGGCTTCCCAAGATGATCCGAGCATATCACATGGCCTTGTCACGTTTCCTTGCCGCCGTTATTGCCGGCGTCATGCTCGCCAGCCTCCCCATACAGGCCGACGAAATACAGGACATCAACCTGCAGTTCCGAAAGGGCGAACTGACCGCCGCGCTCGACCAGGCCAACCGTTATCTGGCCAACAAGCCAAAGGACGCGCAGGCCCTGTTCCTGAAAGGCCTGATCCTCGGCGACCTGGGCAAGACCAACGATGCCATCGACGTGTTCAAGGGCCTGACCGAAAATTACCCCGAACTGCCCGAGCCCTACAACAACCTGGCCGTGCTCTATGCTTCGCAGGGCCGCTACGAACTGGCGCGGAACGCCCTCGAAATGGCCATTCGAACCCATCCCGACTACGTCACCGCGCACGAGAACCTCGGTGACATTTATGCCAAAATGGCGGCGATCGAGTATGGCAAGGTTCTGGCACTGGACAATGGCAACCCGGCTGCACAAACGAGGCTCAAGCTGATCCAGAACATGCTCGATGGCCAGGCAACCAAATCGGCGGGCAAACCCGTGTCGGGTTCCGCCCAACCGACAAAAAAATAATAAAGGCAGCCCTCGCGGTGCCTGCAACGCGGCCTCAAGCCCCCTCATCCCTGTAAATTTTCCATAGGACTCCACATGGTCAAGCTGCATACGAATCACGGCATCATCACCCTCGAACTCGACGCCGAAAAGGCCCCGAAGACGGTGGAAAACTTCCTGCAGTATGTGCGTGACGGCTTTTTCGACGGCACGATCTTCCATCGCGTGATCGACGGCTTCATGGTCCAGGGCGGCGGCTTCGAGCCCGGCATGACGCAGAAGCCCACCCGCGACGCGATCGAGAACGAAGCCTCCAACGGCCTCAAGAACGAGGCCTACACCATTGCCATGGCACGTACGCCCAATCCCAATTCGGCCACGGCGCAGTTTTTCATCAACGTCGCCAACAACAGTTTCCTCAACTTCACTGCCCCCACCCCGCAGGGCTACGGCTATGCCGTGTTCGGCAAGGTGGTCGAGGGCATGGACGTGGTCGACGCGATCAAGAAAGTGAAGACCGGCAACCGCGCCGGGCACCAGGACGTGCCGCTGGAGGACGTGGTGATCACCAAGGCGGAAATCGTCTGACCAACCCGGTGAGCCTGACTTCAAAACCAGGCGCAGGCCGCACCTATTTTGTTGCCGACCTGCACCTCACCGACGAACGCCCGGCTGCCACCGGGCGTTTTTTTCGCTTCCTGCAGGACGAGGCGGCCGGGGCGGACGCGCTCTACATCCTGGGCGACCTGTTCGAAGCCTGGATCGGCGACGACCACGGGGAACAAGTCGCCGGCGACACGGCGAACCGGCTCGCGGCGCTGGCTGCAGCCGGCACGCGGGTGTACTTCATGCACGGCAACCGCGATTTCATGCTGGCCGAACGCTACGCTGCACGCTCCGGCATGGCACTGATCGCCGACCCTGCCCGGATCGACCTGTATGGGGTGCCGACGCTATTGATGCACGGCGATACCCTGTGCACCGACGATACGGCCTACCAGAATTTCCGCCGCCGCGTCCGTCATCCGCTGACGCGCGCACTGTTGCGTCGCCTGCCGCGGGCGCTGCGTAGCCGCATGGCCCGTCAGGCGCGGGCGGGCAGCGAAGCGGCCAAGGCCAGCAAGCCGTCTGAAATCATGGATGTGAATGCGGATGAAGTGGTGCGGGTGCTGCGCGAACATCAGGTCTGCCGCCTGATCCACGGGCATACCCATCGTCCCGCGCAGCATGCGCATACAGTTGACGGCCGCGCATGCGAGCGCTGGGTGGTGCCGGACTGGTATACCCGCTGGGGCTATGTCGCGTGCGACGCCACGGGTTGCGCGCTCAAGATGGAAGCCTTATGAAGGCGCATTGATCTGCGCCATGCCCTCCGGCACGCGGAACAGCCCGGGATCCACAGGCAGCCTGCTTTCGCTCTCGAATGTCCGCGACCGCCCGGTGAACTCGCGTTCCTCGAGCGGCAGGCCAAGACTGAGCGTGTCACCCGCGTTCCACACCTGATTCGCCAGGTCGCAGTCGTTCTGCATGCCGGGCGGCGAGTCCTTCCATACGCGGTACTGGGTCGCAGCCAGAATGGATTTCTGCTCGGCCATCGCGCGCGCCGCATCCATGGCATGCCTGACAGCAATGCCTTCATTGCAGACGACGCCCTTGACCGACAGCGTGAAACGCCGGCCGCCACGCTCGGCTTTGCCTTCAGCGAGCCGGGCGTTCCAGCGGGCAGGTTTCGGCGGCAGCCTGTCGGGCGCGAACACCATCGCCAGCTTGCTGTCACGCGACACGTTGATGACCAGGCGACGATGCCGGTCCAGCAGCGTGAAATCGCCCGCATCCTCGCCACTGTCCATGCGCATGAAATCGGGGGTCACGAGGATGCGCGTCGGATACGGCGGACCGCCCGGATCCTGGTCGACATAACGCAGCACCGTCATGTCGGCCGCATGCGCAATTCCCATGCTCAGCACGAGCAGACCGAACAGCGCTTTCATCACGCCAGCCCGCGTGCCAGATCGGCCTGGATATCGGCCACCGATTCCAGCCCTGCGGCGATGCGTACCAGCCCGTCGCTGATGCCGGCTGCCGCACGTTGTTCCGGCGTCATGCGGCTGTGCGTGGTCGACGCGGGATGCGTGATCGTGGACTTGGTGTCGCCGAGGTTGGCGGTAATCGACAGCAGTTTCGTCGCGTCGATCAGCTTCCAGGCCGCATCCTTGCCGCCCTTGATCTCGAACGAGACGATGCCGCCCCCGGTTTTCTGCTGGCGCATCGCGAGTTCGTGCTGCGGGTGCGAAGGCAGGCCCGGATACCATACGCGCGCCACCTGCGGCTGGGCCTCCAGCCATTGCGCCAGCGCCAGCGCGTTCCGCGAATGCGCTTCCATGCGCAGCGAGAGCGTTTCCATGCCTTTGAGGATCACCCAGGCGTTGAACGCCGACAGCGTCGGGCCGGCCGTGCGCAGGAAGGTAAACACCCCCTCCATCAACTCCTTGCTGCCCAGCACGGCGCCGCCGAGTACCCTGCCCTGCCCGTCGAGATACTTGGTGGCGGAATGGATCACGATGTCGGCGCCGAGTTCGAGCGGCTTCTGCAGCGCCGGCGAGCAGAAGCAGTTGTCGACCGCGAGCCACGCGCCGGCCTCGTGCGCGATGTCGGCGAGCGCGCGGATGTCGCTGACTTCGGTGAGCGGATTCGACGGCGATTCGACGAAGAACAGCTTGGTGTTCGGCTTCACCGCCGCCCGCCATTCCGCGGGGTCGGTCGGCGACACATAGGTCGTCTCGACGCCGAAGCGGCCGAGGATGTTGGAAAACAGCTGCACGGTGGAACCGAAAATCGAGCGCGACGCGACGACGTGCTCGCCCGCCTTCATCAACCCCATCACCGTCGCCAGGATCGACGCCATGCCGGAGGAAAACGCCACGCAACGCTCGGCGCCTTCCAGCGCGGCGAGCCGCGCCTCCATCATGTTGACGGTGGGATTGGCGAAGCGCGCATAGATGGGTCCGGGCTGTTCGCCCTTGAAACGTGCCGCCGCTTCCGCCGCGCTGCCGAACATGAAACTCGAGGTGAGGAATATCGCCTCCGAGTGTTCGTTGAACTGGCTGCGCACCGTACCGGCGCGCACGGCCAGCGTCTCAATGTCGTATTCGTCGTTGTCCATGTCTGATCCCAAAAATAAAAAACCCCGAACGGCAGCGTGGTTCGGGGTTTCCAAAGCAGGCCGTTGAAAACCTTTCCAGGGCCGCGACGCGGGCTTTCCGGGATGGATCGCGAGGCGCATCGCGAAGCGAAGGGTCGTTCCCTTCGCAAGCGATGCAACGAAGCGAGCCGCCCGGAAAACCCCGTCCCTTCGGGTTTGTCCGAGAAAGGCCCGTCTGCGGCGTTACGGGCCTCGGAATCGTGGAATGACCACGACCTTCGGCCCGCGCCTTGCATCCAGGCCTTTCTCGGGCAAACGCGGCTCCTGGAAAGGTTTTCAACGGCCTGCCAAACGCTTTAGCCGTATTTATCAAGCGCCCGCAAGCTGAGGTTCAAATCGGCGCCATGGACAATTTACGCCCGACGCCAGACACGGTCAACCGTTATTCGCCGCCAGATTGAGGTCGAGTTGCTGCGTGGAAAGCGCCGACGGTGGCGGGGTTTCGCCGTTGCGCACGGCCTCGACGTAATTCAGATACTCCGGCGTCACGTCGCCGGTGATGTAGCGACCGTCGAAGCACGAGGTATCGAAGTCGAGAATCGCCGGGTTGCCGGCACGGACCACTTCCACCATGGCGTCGAGATCCTGGTAGATCAGCGCATCGCAGCCGATCTCGCGCGCGATGTCCGCGTCGGTGCGGCCGTTGGCGATCAGTTCGTTGCGCGTCGGCATGTCGATACCGTAGACGTTGGAAAAACGCACCGGCGGCGAGGCCGAGGCGAAGTACACCTTCGCCGCACCGGCATCGCGCGCCATCTGCACGATCTCGCGGCTGGTGGTGCCGCGCACGATGGAGTCGTCGACCAGCAGCACGTTGCGGCCCTTGAATTCCTCGGCGATGGCATTGAGCTTCTGCCGCACCGATTTCTTACGCAGCGCCTGCCCCGGCATGATGAAGGTGCGGCCGATGTAGCGGTTCTTGATGAAGCCTTCGCGATACGGCACGTTGAGGTGGTTCGCCAGTTGCAGCGCGGAAGGACGGCTGGTATCAGGAATCGGGATCACCACGTCGATCTTCAGGTGAGAAAACTCACGCTTGATTTTTTCGGCCAGCGACACCCCCATGGCGAGACGCGTGCTGTAGACCGAGACGCCGTCCATCACCGAATCGGGACGCGCGAGATACACATATTCGAAAATGCAGGGATTGAGCACGGCCTTGTCGCTGCACTGGCGGCTGTGCAGCTTGCGCTGGTAGTCGATGAACACTGACTCGCCCGGCGCCACGTCGCGCAGCAGGCGGAAACCCAGCGTATCAATCGCCACGCTTTCCGACGCGACGATGTACTCGTGCGGCGTGACGTGCTCGTTGACGCCGATCACCAGCGGCCGGATGCCGTAGGGATCGCGAAAGGCCAGCAGTCCATGGCCGGCAATGAAGGCCGTCACCGCATAGGCACCCTTGCAGCGCGCATGCACGCCGGACACCGCGCCGAAGATCGTGTCCAGATTGAGCTGGCGCCCGGCGGCACGCACCTGGAGTTCATGTGCCAGCACGTTCAACAGCACCTCGGAATCCGAATTGGTGTTGACGTGGCGCAGATCGGCGCGGAACAGCGACTCCTTCAGCTCGTCGGTATTGGTGAGGTTGCCGTTGTGTCCCAGCACGATGCCGTAGGGCGAGTTCACGTAGAACGGCTGCGACTCGGCCGACGACGACGCACTGCCGGCGGTGGGATAGCGCACGTGCGCCACCCCCATGTCGCCCAGCAGGTTGCGCATGTCGCGGGTACGGAATACGTCGCGTGCCAGCCCCTGCCCCTTGTGCATGTGAAAACGGCTTTCCTCAGCCGTCACGATGCCGGCCGCATCCTGACCGCGATGCTGGAGCACCATCAGCCCGTCATACAAAAGCTGATTGGCTGCCGAATTGGAAACGACTCCGATTACCCCGCACATGATGTGCACCCGTCCATAAAGTTATTCAAAGCGAATGTATTTCGCCACGTCGGCCGGCACCAGTGGCAAGGCATACTGTGCCATCGCCTGCAGGCTACCCGACAATCTGGCCTGCTTCCAGAACTCGGTACGCGGCAGCGAAGTCAGTCCGGCCGCGAGCGTCAGTCCGACCAGGATCGCCAGCCCCTTGGCCAGTCCCAGCACGCCACCCAGCACCTTGTCGGCTCCGCCCAGTCCCACCGCCTTGACCAGCGAAGACAGGACATGTCCCAGCAACAATACGCCGATCAGCACCACCAGAAAAACCACGGCAAAGCCGGCGAAATAGCGGACACCCGGGCTCTCGATACCAATCGGCAGAAGCGGCGCCACCAGCAAGGCGCCCCATTTGCCCAGCGCAAACGCGAGAACCCAGGCCACCAACGAAAACAGCGTGTCGACCATGCCGCGCATCAACCCGCGTACCACGGTCAGGACCAGCACCAGCACCACGATGAGATCGAGCATGCTCATTTGGCCAGCACCTGCCCGGTCATGCCGCTTTCAGCCAGCCGCCCTGCCGCTGCCTCCGCGGCCTCCCGCGTCGGATAAGGCCCTACACGCACACGCGTCAGATTGCCAACCGTATCAGTGTAGGTCGGCAATCCTGCCAGTGCCGCGCGCGCCTTGAGTTCGCGAGCCTTGGCACCATCGGACAGGGCGGCAAGCTGCACCACGAACATTTCGCTGGCTGCCGCAGGTTTTTTCTGGGGGACAGGCGCGGCCACTGGATGCGGCTTGGGTTGCGGTTTGGGGGGTTGCGGTTTGGCGGGTTCTGGTTTGACAGGCTCAGGCTTGACTGGTTCGGCTTCAGGCCTAGGCTCGGGTCTGGCTGCCGGTTTGGCGGGCTCGGCCGGTGGCGCAGGCTGCGACGGCGCGGCAGGCGCAGGTTCGGCCGCAGGCACTGGCGCGGCTGTCTGTTCGGGCAGAGGCGACGGAGCTTCGGCCATGTGGACCGACAGCGTACTCGTCGGCGGCGGCTCGTCTTCCAGCAACAACGGCAGCACAATCACCGCCAGCAGGGTCAGCGTCACCGCACCGATCAGTCGGCGCCGGGCGAGGCGTTTGAGGTCATTTTCACTGCTGGGTGGCGGCATGGTCGAGCACGGCGGCAACGGTATAAAACGAACCGAAGACGAGAATTCTATCATCTTCGCGCGCCGCGCTTCGTGCCTCCGTGAGTGCACGGGCGACATCCGGCTGCACGTGTATCGGCACCTCGCCCACCTGCCCGCGCAGTTCGGCAGCCAGTGCCTTGGCATCCCACGCACGTGGCGAAGCAGGCGTACATGTCCACCATTCATCGATTTCGTCACGCAATGCCGCAAACACCCCCGCTGCATCCTTGTCGGCCAGCATGCCAACGACTGCCAGCGTGCGTCCACCTACCGGCTGGCCGTGCAGGGTGGCCGCCAGTGCCCGCGCGGCTTCCGGATTGTGCGCCACGTCCAGAATGACGGCTGGCGCCTGGGCGATGTGCTGGAACCGGCCCGGCACGCGCGTGGCCGCCAGCCCGCGGCGGATTGCCACTTCGTTTACGGGCAGACGATCCTGTATGGCATCCAGCGCCGCCAGCGCACCGGACGCGTTACGCAACTGGCAGGCGCCCGCCATGGCGGGCAGCGGCAAGTCTGCCCAGTATGTAGCGAGACTGCGATAGGTCCAGTGGTCGTCCTCGCGCTGCGCGGAAAAGTCCCCGCCCACACACCGCAGGTCGGCACCGATACGACGGGCATGTTCAAGCAAGCTGAGCGGCGGCGCGGGATCGACGCAAATGGCAGGACGCCCGGTTCGATAAATCCCCGCCTTCTCGAAGCCGATCTTTTCGCGGCTGTCGCCCAGGTAGTCCATATGGTCGAGATCGACGCTGGTGACAACCGCGACGTCGGCGTCGAATACGTTCACGGCATCGAGCCGCCCGCCAAGACCCACCTCAAGAACGGCCACATCGATGCCGGCATCGATGAACCGGGCCATCGCACCCAGGGTGCCGAATTCGAAGTAGGTCAGCGAGACGTCGCCGCGTGCCGCGTCGACCCGTTCGAATGCAGCGATGAGTTCGGCGTCGCTTGCCTCCCTGCCGGCGACCCGCACGCGTTCGTTGTAGCGCAGCAGATGCGGCGAGGTGTACAGGCCGGTCTTGTAACCGGCGGCATCGAGGATGGCGGCCAGATACGCACAGGTAGAGCCTTTGCCATTGGTGCCGCCCACGACGATGAGCGGAAAATCCGGAACAAGTCCAAGTGCCTCCTTGACCCGACGCACCCGATCGAGGCCGAGATCGATCGTACTGGGATGCAGTCGTTCCAGCCGCGCCAGCCAGGCATCAAGGGAAGTCAGACGTTGCACGATCTAGGTTACGTCGGGATGGCAGCCAGGCAGGAATCAAACAAATTGCCGCGATGCGGGCATGTCTGCGGCGACCTGGGCGCTCAACCAGCTCGGATGTCAGGCCGCCAGCGCCGGCCGGCCCATCATCATCGCCAGCGTGGATGCGAGCTCGCTACGCATCTGACGGCGATCGATGATGCGGTCGATGGCGCCCTTCTCCTGCAGGAATTCGGCTCGCTGAAATCCTTCCGGCAGGGTTTCGCGCACGGTCTGCTCGATCACGCGCGGCCCGGCAAAGCCGATCAGCGCGTTGGGCTCGGCGACGATCAGGTCGCCCAGCATGGCGAAGCTCGCCGACACGCCACCCATGGTGGGGTCGGTCAGCACCGAAATGAAGGGCAGACGATGGCGCGACAGCTGCGTCAATGCGGCCGAGGTTTTCGCCATCTGCATCAGCGAAAACAGGCCTTCCTGCATGCGTGCGCCACCGCTGGCAGAAAAGCAGATGAAGGCCGAATTCGATTCGATCGCCGCTTCCACACCCAGGGCGAAGCGCTCACCGACCACCGACCCCATCGAGCCGCCCATGAACTTGAACTCGAACGCCGCGGCCACCACCGGCACCGCCTTGACACTGCCGCCGATCACCACCAGCGCATCCGTTTCCGAGGTGCCGGTCTGCGCTTCCTTCAGGCGGTCGGGATATTTCTTGCTGTCCTTGAATTTGAGCGGATCGAGGGGCGTGATATGGGCGCCGATTTCATGCTGCCCCTCCGTATCCAGCAGCATGGCCAGCCGCTGCCGCGCACCGATGCGGTGGTGGTGACCGCATTTCGGGCACACTTCCAGGTTGCTTTCCAGATCGGCACGGTAGAGCACCTCGTTGCAGGCCGGGCACTTGGACCACAGCCCCTCGGGCATCGACTTCTTCGATGCCTGGGCACGCCGCTTGATCTTCGGCGGCAGGATTTTCTGGAACCAGCTCATGTGTCTTCTCCGTTTATTTCGATGCCGCGTCGACGCCGCGGCGCAATTCAGCCACCACGTGTTTGACGCGGTTGGTGCATTCACCTTCGGGCGCGGTCTCGATCTCGTTCACGATGCGGCTGCCCACCACCACCGCGTCGGCTATGCGGGCCACCGCTTCGGCGGTTGCCGCGTCGCGGATGCCGAAGCCCACGCCCACCGGCAGACTGCAATGCTTGCGCACCATGGCCAGCTTCTGCGCGACTTCCTCGGTGTCGAGGTTGGCCGAACCCGTCACGCCCTTGAGCGAGACGTAGTAGATGAAACCACCGGCGGCGGCGGCCACCTGCTCAACGCGCGATTCCGGTGTGGTCGGCGACAGCAGGAAAATCGGGTCGAGGCCGTGGGCCTTGAACACGTCCGACACGCCAGCCGATTCCTCGGGCGGAATGTCCACCGTGAGCACGCCGTCCACCCCCGCCGCCTTCGCCGCTTGGGCAAAGGCCTCGTAACCCATGTGCTCGATCGGGTTGGCATAGCCCATCAGCACCACCGGCGTGGTTGTGTTGCTCTTGCGGAATTCCGCCGTCATCGCCAGCACGTCCTTCAGCCCGACCTTGTTCGCCAGCGCGCGCTCGGATGCGCGCTGGATCACCGGGCCGTCGGCCATGGGGTCGGAAAACGGCACCCCCAGCTCGATGATGTCGGCGCCGGCTTCCACCAGCGCGTGCATCAGCGGCACCGTCAGGCCCTTGCCGGGGTCGCCTGCGGTAATGAAGGGAATCAGGGCTTTTCTGTTGTGCGCTTTCAGCGCGGTAAAGGTCTGGCCGATGCGGCTCATGGTTGGGTCTTCTGGAAGGTGCGATTCAATTGGGGAGCCGGTTCAGAGTGTGATCCCCGATACCTTGGCCACGGTGTTGATGTCCTTGTCGCCACGCCCGGAGAGATTGACCAGGATGATCTTGTCCTTGCCCAGGGTCGGCGCGAGTTTCTTGGCGTAGGCCACGGCATGGCTGGATTCGAGCGCGGGAATGATGCCTTCATATCGGCACAGGTCGTGGAAGGCGGCCAGCGCCTCGTCGTCATCGATCGCGACGTATTCGGCGCGGCCGGCATCCTTGAGGTAGCTGTGCTCGGGACCAACGCCAGGGTAGTCGAGGCCGGCGGAAACCGAGTGGGTTTCGATGATCTGGCCGTTTTCGTCCTGCATCAGATAGCTGCGGAAGCCATGCAGAATGCCGGGGGTGCCGGCGGTGAGCGGCGCGGCATGCTTGCCGCTGGCGATACCGGAGCCGCCGGCTTCGACGCCGATCAGGCGCACGTCTTCATACGGAATGTAGGGATGGAAGATGCCGATGGCGTTGGAGCCGCCTCCCACACAGGCGACCACCGCGTCAGGCTGGCGGCCGGTCAGTTCCGGCATCTGCACGAGACATTCGCGGCCGATCACGCACTGGAAGTCGCGCACCAGCATGGGGTACGGGTGCGGGCCGGCGGCGGTGCCGAGAATGTAGAAGGTCGATTCGACGTTGGTGACCCAGTCGCGCATTGCCTCGTTCAGCGCGTCCTTCAATGTCTTCGAGCCCGACGACACCGGCACCACGGTGGCGCCCAGCAGCTTCATGCGGAAGACGTTGGGCGACTGGCGGGCGACGTCCTCGGCGCCCATGTAGACCACGCATTCCATGCCGTAGCGCGCGGCGACGGTGGCCGAGGCGACGCCGTGCTGGCCGGCGCCGGTTTCGGCAATCACGCGCTTCTTGCCCATGCGGCGTGCCAACAGCGCCTGGCCGATGGTGTTGTTGATCTTGTGCGCGCCGGTGTGGTTGAGATCCTCGCGCTTGAGATAGATCTGCGCGCCGCCATAGGCTTCGGAGAGCCGCTTGGCGTGATACACGGGGCTCGGACGCCCCACATAATGCTTGAGTTCGTACTCGAATTCGGCCACGAAGGCGGGATCGTTGCGCGCCTTGTCGTATTCGGCGCGCAGCTCCTCCAGCGCCGCCATCAGGGTTTCGGCGACGAAAATACCGCCGTAGGGGCCGAAGTGGCCGTGTGAATCCGGGAGATCAGTGAGCTTCATGATGCTTCTTTCGCTTTCGCAATGAATTGCGCAATCTTGTGCGCGTCCTTGATGCCTTTGGAAACTTCCACGCCGGACGACACGTCCACCGCCCACGGGCGAACGGTTCGCACCGCTTCGGCAACGTTGTCGGGCGTGAGGCCACCCGACAGGATGACCGGTTTGGGCAGGTCCGACGGGATCAGGCTCCAGTCGAAGCGTTCCCCGGTGCCGCCCGGTACGCCCGGCACGAAGGCATCGAGCAGCAGACCACGTGCGGCATCAAAGTCAGCCGCGTATTTTAGCAAATCCGTGTCCCGATTCACCCGTACCGCCTTGATATAAGGTCGGCCAAAGCGCGCGCAGTCAGTTGGCGTCTCGTCGCCGTGGAATTGCAGCAGGTCGAGCGGGACAAGCTGCAACACGCGATCGATGAAAGCCGGCTCTGCGTTGACGAACAGGCCCACGCTCTGGACGAAGGGCGGCAAGGCACGCACCAGTCCGGCGGCCGTTTCGGCCGACACGTGGCGGGGGCTTTTTTCGTAAAACACGAAGCCCACGGCATCCCCCCCTGCGGCGCAGGCGGCCTTCAGGTCCTGCAGGCGGGTGATGCCGCAGATTTTTACGCGAACTGCCATCGTTCAGAGCTTTCCAGCAAGGCAAAGTGCGCAGGATACCGGATGTGGGTGAGATACAGCCCGGCAGCGTCGAAAGTGGGCGCGGCCAGCGTGCGATCGCGGCCTTGCAGGATCTCGTGCATCCACTCGGGCGGCTGCGCGCCCGCACCGATATGGACCAGGCAACCCATGAGATTGCGCACCATGTGATGCAGGAAACCGTCGGCGCGGAAATCGCACAACAGGTAATCGCCGCGCCGCTCGATCTGGGCCAGCCGCAGTTCCTTAACCGGCGATTTGGCCTGGCATTCGGCGGCACGGAAAGCGGAAAAGTCGTGCTGTCCGATCAGGTGCGCCGCTGCCCGGTTCATCGCATCGGCGTCGAGTGGACGATGGTGCCAGCCGATCAGGCCGTGATTGAGGCCGGGCCGCACCGGATGATTCAGCAGTACATAGCGGTATCCCCGTTGCGTGGCGGCGAAACGCGCATGGAAATCCTCGCCCACCTCACGCGCCCACAACACCGCCACGCCAGGCGGAAGATGGCTATTGACGCCGCGCACCCAGGCCGTAATCGGACGCTGGACCGAGGTATCGAAATGGGCGACCTGGAATGCCGCGTGCACGCCGGTGTCAGTGCGCCCCGCTGCAGTGACGACCGTCCTTTCGCCGGCAATCGCCGACACGGCCGCTTCCAGTGCGTCCTGCACGCCACACCCCTGCGGCTGCGACTGCCAGCCGCAAAAACCGACGCCGCAATATTCCAGACCCAATACGATACGCATACTCACCCGGCCTCACGCCAGCACGATCCACACTCCAAGCAAGCCCGCAAGTATGACGGCGCTATCGCAGCCTTGCCAGCGTTCGGTGTGCAAGGTGTAAGTATCGGGGCCGGCGTCATCCGGCAGCGGCGCGCGCAGCGCATCCAGCCACCGGGCCGGTTTGGGCGCATGCTCGACGTAATCCAGGGTCAGCCCCAGGCGTACTGCGAAGGCGCGACGATCAAACCCCAACCAGACCAGCGGCCGGGCCAGGCCATACAGGCCGTAAATCAGGCGAGGGCGGACAGTGGTGGCGAGCAGTATCCCCAGGCCTGCGATCATCAGCGCCAGCCGCGCCACGCGCAGCGCACCCAGCCGGACTCCCTCCCAGGTCGGGCTGGCCCATTCGAGCGATGGCCATAATGACGTACCGGGCATGGTGTAGGCGTAGGTAAGCAGAAGGACAACCATCAGCCAGCGGGTTCGGCGCAGCAAACGCCAGGCCTCATGGCGGACAGGTGCAAACAGAAAGGCCCGCCCCGGACCGCCCGCCACCAAAAAAAACAGGGGCACCGCCCCGCCGTCCACCCCCCCAGAACC
>JAIBEL010000055.1 GCA_019459285.1 Rhizobium sp.
GGCGGCAAGCTGGTTGACGAAGCCGGCAAGACCATGGACGAGATCGTCACCTCGGTCAAGCGGGTCACCGACATCATGAGCGAGATTGCGGCGGCGAGCCAGGAGCAGAGCGCCGGGATCGAACAGGTCAACCAGGCCGTCGGCCAGATGGACGAGATGACGCAGCAGAATGCGGCGCTGGTCGAAGAGGCTGCGGCTGCGGCCGAGAGTCTGCAGGACCAGGCGGGCAAGCTGGCCGAGGCGGTGAGCGTATTCAAGCTGGAATCCGCTGCGCAGGCCTACAGTCGACCGGCCGAGTTGCCGATATCGAATGGCAACGTGGCCAGGCTGCCGGCTACCCGGAAGCGCACGCCGCCCAAGGCGGTGCCGCTGTCGCGTTCGAAGAAACTTGCAGCCGGCGGCAGCAATGACGAATGGGAAGAATTCTGAGCGGCGGCACGGGAGAGTGAAGCGCCGCTACCAAACCTAAAAAAGGAAAAAGCAATGCGATCCAACCTGCCTGTCACCAATACCGAATACGTCCTGAAGGACCACGAGACGCCGACTTCGAAGACGGATATCCACGGCAAAATTACCTTTGTCAACCGGGACTTCGTCAACATCAGCGGCTTCAGCGAGGACGAACTGATCGGGGCGTCGCATAACATCGTGCGGCATCCCGACATGCCGGTCGAGGCGTTCGCCGATTTGTGGCGCACGCTACGGAGCGGCAAGGCCTGGACCGGATTGGTGAAGAACCGCTGCAAGAATGGCGATCATTATTGGGTGGAAGCCAATGTGGCACCGATCGTCGAGAACGGCACGGTCGTCGGGTATACCTCCGTTCGCGGCAAACCCGGTCGCGACCAGGTGCAGGCAGCGGACAGCGCCTATCGTGCGATCAAGGCCGGCGAATCGATGCTCGAAATCCACGAGGGCGAGGCAGTCAAGCGTTCCTTCATCCAGCGCTGCCGCCTGCTGAAGAACCTGTCGCTGAAGACCATGCTGGCCATCGCCGCCGGGTCGGTCGGTGCCCTGTTTGCCGGAATCGGCATTCTGGCCTGGCTGGCGACGACCGGCGACGGTACGGCCTACCTGAACTGGCTGATGGCGATCTCGATATTGGGCGTGCCGCTGGCCGTGGTGTTCGGGGTGTTGTCCTATCGCAGCGTGGTGGTGCCGCTCGAGCACGTTCGGGAGGAAATCGACCGGATCAGTTCGAGTGACCTGACCGGACAGATCGAGGCCAAGGGAATCGTCGAACTGGCCAGGCTGATGCAGTCGCTGCGCATCCTGCAGATCAATATCAAGTGGCTGGTCGGCCAGATCAGGGAAAGCACCGATCTGGTGAATGCCGGCGCAAGCGAAATTGCATCGGGCAATGCGGACTTGTCTGCGCGCACCGAATCGCAGGCCTCGAGCCTGGAAGAGACGGCCTCCTCGATGGAAGAACTGACCAGCACCGTCAAGCAGAACGCAGAGAGTGCGCACCATGCGAGCAAGCTGGTTTCCTCGACGGCGGAGATTGCGGTGAACGGCGGGGATGTCGTCGGCAAGGTCATCCACACCATGGGTTCGATCAAGGACAGCTCGCGCAAGATTGCCGACATCATCGGCGTCATCGACGGCATTGCCTTCCAGACCAACATCCTGGCCTTGAACGCCGCTGTCGAAGCAGCGCGAGCGGGCGAACAGGGGCGCGGCTTTGCCGTCGTCGCCTCCGAAGTGAGGAACCTC
>JAIBEL010000065.1 GCA_019459285.1 Rhizobium sp.
GGCGGGGGGTGGGGCCCCTTTCTGGGGTGGGTTGTGGGGCACGGCTTTATTCCGCCCTTATCGCTGGCTTATCGGCTGGGGCTCTTTTGGCGTGGGGGGGGGGGGGTTGGCGCCGGTGAAGCCGGGCGGTTATCACGACGATGGCGAGTGCCGCCAGCGAGAGCATCGTGGTCGGCAGGTCGAAGCCGGGCAGCGCCTGGATCAGCGCCGCCAGTTTTTCGTGGAAGTGGCGGCCTGAGATGGCCGGGTGCAGGCCGAAAAAGTCCTTCCACTCCCCGACCCAGATGATCACCGCGATGCCGGTGGTGAAGCCGGTAATCACCGGCGTGGGGATGAAGCGGATGATGCCCCCCAGCTTGACCAGACCCATTGCCAGCAGGATGAGGCCGGCCATGAGGCTGGCGACCTGCAGGCCGTCGATGCCGTATTTCGCGGTGATACCGGCCAGGATGACAATGAAGGCGCCGGTCGGTCCGCTGATGGACACCCGCGAACTGCCGAACAGTGCGGCCAGCAGGCCGGCGACGATGCCGGTGTAGATGCCTTGCTCCGGGCGTGCGCCGCTGGCAATCGCGAAGGCCATGGCCAGCGGCAGGGCCACCACGCCGACCACCAGGCCGGCGCCGATGTTGCGCATGAGATGGCGCCGGTGGAACAACCCGGCCCGCCAGGACTCCAGCGCGGCGATCACGTCAGTTCCTAGAACTCATTGCGGATGCGCTTGTAGCCCTTGACCAGTTCATGGTTGGCCTGGGCCACACTTTCCGAGAAGTCGGCGGCCTGCGGCGATACGCGTTCGATCGTCGCCAAGTCGGCATCGGAGTGGATGTTGGCGGTGGAGGGGATGTAGAAGCCGGGCGGCACGGTGCAGCCTTCCACCACCGAGTTGTGGCGGACGACCGAGCCGTCGGACACGATACAGTTGAACAGCACCGAGTTGAAGCCGACGAAAACGTTATCGCCCACGGTGCAGGGGCCATGCACGATCGAACGGTGCGCGATGGAGGTGCTTCGGCCGATGGTGACGCCGCCGCCCGCCTTGCAGTGGATGACCACGCCGTCCTGGATATTGGAATGGGCGCCGATGACGATGGGCTCCATCTCGCCGTTGTCGTCCACCTCGTCGGCGCGGATCACCGCATAGGGCCCGATGAACACGTTTTCTTCTACGATGATCTTGCCGCACAGGATGGCGGTGGGATCGACAAACGCGGTGTCATGTACGACGGGCAAATGTCCGGACGGGTTTCTGCGGATCATGATGGGCGGGGTTCTCCGTTGGGTAGGCGTTGATGACAGATGGGGAAGGCGCGTATGGTGCAATTCCGGCAAATCTCGTTGTCGAGCTTCGGATACAGGATCTCGGCAGGGCGGGTTTTGGCCGGGAAAAGATTTTCTTCACCGACGTCGTCCATGAAATGGCCGCGTTTCAGCGTGTCGGCCAGGCTGTTCTTCATGCGGTAGAAAGACAGGGTCCCGCCCATTTTCCGCCGCTGGCGGGCGGCTTCGGCCAGGAACTCGGCTCCGGCCAGATCGACGAAGTTGATGCCGCTGGCCATGACGACCAGATGCTTGCGCTCGGGTTCCGATTCTTCGATTTCCTGCAATTGCTGCTGCAGGTGGGCGACTGCGCCGAAGAAGATCGAGCCATTGATCCGCATCATTTTCATCTGCGGACACTCCGGCCGGCCATCGAGGGGCGTGTAGTGGTAGCTTGCCGGATCGGGATCGGGTAGCACGGGTTCGAGCGCGGGGCGCGAGGTGCGATACAGGTAGAACACCAGCGACAGGGCGATGCCGAAGAAGATGCCTTTTTCCAGATCGATCAGTGTACCGATGAGCGTCACCCACAGGACGATGGTTTCCTGCCGGCTGATCTTGGGCAGCAGGCTGATATGGTGGAAGTCGATCAGGCTCCAGGCCACCAGAAACAGGATCCCGGCCATGGCCGCATCGGGCAGGTAGGCAGCCAGCGGCGCAACCAGCAACAGGATGATCAGCAGGAATACCGACGCGAACACGGCGGCCAGGGGCGTGCGCGCGCCTGCCGCGTAATTGACCCCGCTGCGGTTGAACGATCCGCTGGCCGCGTAGCTGGAGAAGAAGCTGCCGATCACGTTGGACAGGCCTTGGCCGACGAATTCCTGGTTGCCGTCGATGTGTTGCCCGGATTTGGTGGCGACGGCACGCGAGATGGATACTGCTTCCGTCAGGGCCAGCATGGTGATGATCAGGGACGGGAACAGCATCTGGTTCAGCGAACCAAAGGAGAAGTCGGGCGACGACAGCGGCGGCAGGCCGGACGGCAGGGCGCCGACCGTTTTGATGTGGGTGACGTCCACGCCGTAGCGCGCGTTCAAGAACAGCGCCGCAAAACTGCCGACCAGCATGGCGGCGATCATGTAGGGAAACTTGGGCATGAAGCGCTTGACCAGGATGCCCGAGGCAAGCGTGATGACGGATACCGCTGTGACGTATGGGTTGATGTCCTGAAGGTGCTGGACGAACAAGGACAGGATCTCAAAGAACGGCGTGCCGCGCGGGATGCTGACCCCAAAGAAATTCTTGATCTGGCTGCCTGCGATGAGCATGGCCGCGCCGGCGGTAAAGCCGATCACGACCGTATGGGAAATGAAGTTGACGAGCACGCCCATGCGCGCCAGGCCAAGAATGAGCTGGAATACCCCGGTCAGGAAGGTCAGGGTCAGCACCAGGCTGATGAATTCGGGTGTGCCAGGATGGGCAAACGGGCTGACCGACGCAAACACGGCGATCGAAATGGCGGTGGTAGGCCCGGACACGAGATGCCATGACGAGCCGAACAGCGCGGCGATAATGGCCGGCATCATCGCCGCGTAAAGGCCGTATTCGGGCGGCATGCCGGCAATGGTGGCGAAGGCCACGCCCTGGGGCAGCACGATCAGGGCGCCTGTCAGCCCCGCCATCGCATCGTCGCGGGTCGTACTGCCGTTGACCGAAGGCCACCAGCGGAGAAAGGGGAGCATCCTGTAAACCCAGAGAGGACAGACGAGGGCGAGTTTGGAAAGAGTTTTTTGCATAGTGGGCGCATTTTAAAGCATTAGGCGGGTATGACACAGCGGTTTTGGCATTTCAGGACGCATGCAGGGCTAACCGGAGGCTTGCGTACGCATTGCCGGGGAGGCCGCGGCCATGCTGCCCTTTTGCCCGGTGCCGGCGGGATGCGACCGGCTTTCGACCGCTCGCGTTGATGTCCTTTGTTGATCCGGACACCGACCGTGAAAAGCCATGTAAGCCGCGATGCGGCCCGCCCGCGTAGGGCTGCTTACTTGAGCGGTGAACCGATTCTGATTGCGAACCTGGTCAGTTGACGTATAAAAAAGAAGTTAACTGTGCAATCACAACCATCAGGAGACAGAAAATGGCCCACATCGTAATTTTGGGAGCCGGTATAGGCGGGATGCCGATGGCGTTCGAGATGCGGGAGAATGCGCGCGCCGAAGACCGCGTCACCGTCGTTTCCAACACCCCCACCTTCCACTTCGTTCCCTCCAACCCCTGGGTGGCGGTCAACTGGCGTACCCGTGCGGACATCGAGCTGCCGATCGAACCCATCCTCAGCAAAAAGAAGATCGACTTCATCCCCGTCGCCGCGAAGCGCGTTCATCCTGCCGAGAACCGCATCGAACTCGAAGACGGCCGCAGCATCGACTACGACTACCTCGTCATCGCCACCGGTCCCAAACTGGCTTTCGACGAGATCGAGGGGCTGGGCCCCAACGGCCACACCCAGTCCGTTTGCCACGTCGACCACGCCGTCACCTCCAACGACAACTGGCAGGCCTTCGTCAAAGACCCCGGCCCCATCGTCGTCGGTGCCGTACAGGGCGCCTCGTGCTACGGTCCCGCCTACGAATTCGCCATGATCATGGAAACCGACCTGCGCCGCCGCAAGCTGCGCGACAAGGTACCCATCACCTTCGTCACCGCCGAACCCTACATCGGTCATCTCGGCCTCGGCGGCGTAGGCGACTCCAAGGGCATGATCGAATCGGCCTTCCGCGACAAGCATGTCAAATGGATCTGCAACGCCAAGGTCACCAAGGTCGAAGCCGGCAAGATGTTTGTCACCGAAGTGAACGAGGACGGCAGCGAGAAGAAACAGCACGAGCTGCCGTTCAAGTACTCCATGATGCTGCCCGCCTTCAAGGGCGTGGATGCCGTCCTCGGCATCGAAGGATTGACCAACCCGCGCGGCTTCATCCTGATCGATCCATACCAGCGCAACCCCACCTTCAAGAACGTCTTCTCCGTCGGCGTATGCGTCGCCATTCCCCCGGTCGAAGCCACGCCGCTGCCGGTCGGCGTGCCCAAGACCGGCTATATGATCGAATCCATGGTGACGGCCACCGCGCACAACATCCGCTCGCTGCTGGACGGCAAGGAACCTGCCGAGAAAGCCACCTGGAACGCAGTCTGCCTGGCCGACTTCGGCGACACCGGCATTGCGTTCGTGGCGCTGCCGCAGATTCCGCCGCGCAACGTCAACTGGTTCTCCGAAGGCAAGTGGGTGCACCTGGCCAAGATTGCGTTCGAGAAGTATTTCCTGCGCAAGATCAAGAAGGGAAATGTCGGGCCCTTCTACGAAAACCTCACGCTGCGCGCGCTGGGAATTTCGAAACTCAAGGAGTGAGACGAACGCCCCACTCGGCGGCGCGTCAGATTGATGTGTCGTCGCGGGGTTTTCTGTCCCCGGGGTGAAGCGCGATCACAGGGGCGGGCGCATCCGGTTTTTGGCGCTCGGCGAGCAGCAGCAGGGCCTGATGGAATTCTCCCGGGAGGCGTTTCATGGTTTCCGCCGCCGGGGGAAGGTAATGCACTACCTCGAACGGCACGCGCTCGTCCAGCGATGCGCGCGCCTGGGGATGGAAGTGTTGCCAGGCCAGTTCGACCCAGGCCTTGTTCTGGCTGTCGACGAAAATGAACTCCTCCGCATCCAGCACTGCCATGTACTGCAGGCTGCGAATTGGCACGAATAGACATTTTCCGGCCCGTGCCAGCAGAGTGTGCGCAAGATTGTAGGTGGCGGCGGGAAGAAATGCCGGCAAGCGCGCGATTTCCTGTTCACGATAAAAACGTTCGTCCATGGCGTTACGTTAGCAGTCCGGCTCCCGGTTGGTTAAGCATTTTTTGCTCACGTGCCTGTGTGCGGGCGAGGCGTGACGCGTGTCTGCGGGAATCATGCGCCCTTGAGGCAAAATAGGGATCAGATATTCTGACCGCAATCACCATGAACGATTCCACTCCTGCCCGCGGCCCGGGCCTGATTTTCGATACCCATCTGGAGCATTTCGATCACGACGTGATCGAAGCCTCGCATACGCTTCCCATCCTGGTCGATTTCTGGGCCGACTGGTGCCCGCCTTGCCGTGCGCTGACACCCGTGCTCGAGCGTGTCGTCGCACAGCACGCCGGCAAGATCCACATGGCCAAGGTCGAAGTCGACGAAGGCGCCAACATGAAGCTTGCCGGACGCTATGCCTTGCGCGGTTTTCCCACCGTCCTGCTGTTCGTCAAGGGCGAGATCGTCGGGCGTTTCTCCAGTGCCCATCCCGAGCACTGGGTGCGCGAATTCATCGCCGAGCACACCGATATTGAGTGACACACGCATCGTGCTCGACACCAATGTGGTGCTCGATCTGTTGCATTATGACGATGCGGCGGCGCGTCCCCTGCTGCATGCGCTGGAAGCGGGGCGCATACGCTGCGTGGTGACGAGCGCCACGCTCAACGAGTGGCGGCGCGTACTGGCGTATCCGGCGTTTGGGCTGGATTCGGCGCGCCAGGCGGCGCTGTACGCGCGCTATCAAGCCCTGGCCGTATTGGAGCCGGCAGCTATCGTTGCAGACCTGCCGCTTTGTCGTGATGCAGACGACCAGAAGTTCATCGAGTTGGCCGCCACAGCCCATGCGCAAGGACTGGTCAGCAAGGATCGCGCGGTGCTCCGCTTGCGGCGCCGCTGTGCGGCGCGTTTTCGGATCATGCTCCCCGCGGAAGCGGTGTGCTGGTTGACGGATGCGCTTAATCGCCCTGCGGCCGAAACCGCTGTCGCGCCGCTTCGCTGACCGCCAGTACGGCTGGATGACTCAGTCGCCGCTCCACCGAAATGGCAAAAAAACGTTCGCGTATCTCATGCGTCCGTCCCAGCTCGCTTACGTCGTATTGCCGCATCACGTCCTGAACCGTCGTGAGCGGGACCGGGAACACGCCGGCACCCGCCTGACCGAAGGCGCTCATCAGTGCGCTGTCGTCGAATTCGCCGACGATGGTGGGCTGGATGCCCTTGCGTTCGAGCCAGCGCAACAGCGGCACGCGCAGTGCACTGTCTTCGCCCGGGATCAGGAGTGGCAGGCCGTGCAGGTTGGCGGGGAAGTCCGTTTCCAGCGTGTCGGCGATCGCGCGTGCGGCCAGAAAGGCGATGCCGCATTCGCCCAGCGGATGGCTGTAGCCCTTGATATCCATCGTGGCGGGAAGGGGGCGGTCGGCCAGCACCATGTCGAGCCGGTGGATGGACAGGTCGGCGGCCAGTTGTTCCAGCCGGTCTTCCCGGCACACCAGTTTGACCGGCTCGGCCAAGGTGAGCGCGGGGGCCAGCAGCTGGTAGGCGATCGCCTTGGGAACGACGTCTGCGATGCCCACCCGGAACGGATGAGCGCGAGGCGCAAGACGGTTTTGCAGGGCGTCTTCCAGTTCGGCACCGACCTGGAAAATGTCGTCGGCGTAGACCAGCGCGGTGCGCCCGGCATCGGTCAGTTCCAGCCGTCGCCCGCTGCGCCGGAACAGCGCCACGCCCAGGCGTTCCTCGAAGGTGCTGATCTGCCCGGACAATGTCTGCGGCGTCAGATGCAGCTTCTCGGCGGCCCGGTTGAGTGCACCCGCCTTGGCGACGGTGCGGAAGTAGTACAGGTGCTTGTAATTGAGCATGGCGCCGAAATAGTTCGATAAAAACGAACAATAGCATTATAAAAATCGAATTTTATTGTTATTGTCCAGTCTGTATTCTCTGCACGTATGTCGTGCAATGGTCCCGGCCGATCGGGCAGGGATGAAAGGAGAACACCATGAAGCGTATTGTCTTATTCCTCGCCACCAACTTGGCGATCGTGCTGGTGCTGTCGTTCACCATGCGCATCCTGGGCGTCGAACCCTATCTCACCGCGAACGGACTGAATCTGGGTTCGCTGCTGATCTTTGCCGCCGTGATGGGTTTTGGTGGTTCGTTCATCTCGTTGGCGATCTCCAAGTGGATGGCGAAGAAATCGATGGGCGTACGGGTGATCGAAACGCCGTCGAACTCGACCGAGTTCTGGCTCATGGAAACCATCCGAAAATACGCGGCGGACGCCGGCATCAAGATGCCGGAAGTCGGCATCTACGATGCGCCCGACGTCAACGCCTTTGCCACCGGCATGACCCGGAACAGCTCGCTGGTTGCCGTGTCCTCCGGTCTGCTGCAGCAGATGACGCGGGAAGAAGCCGAGGCGGTGCTGGGGCATGAGATTGCGCACGTCGCCAACGGCGACATGGTGACGCTGGCGCTGATCCAGGGCGTGGTCAACACCTTCGTGATGTTCCTGTCGCGCGTGATCGGCCATACGGTCGACCGCGTCGTGTTCAAGAACGAGGAAGGCCATGGACCTGCATTCTTCGTCACCATGATCGTGGCCGAACTGGTGCTGGGCATCCTCGCGTCGATCATCGTCATGTGGTTCTCGCGCCAGCGTGAATTCCGTGCCGACCGCGGTGGTGCTAGCCTGGCTGGCAAAGGTGCGATGATCGCCGCGCTGGAGCGTTTGGGTAGCCTGCATCCGCACCCGCTGCCCGACAAAATGGCGGCCTTCGGCATCGCCGGCGGCAGCCCGCAGGGCTGGAAGCGTCTGTTCATGACGCACCCGCCGTTGGAAGAGCGTATCGCTGCCCTGCGCGCGGTGCAGTAAGCCTTAAACCGGATCGAGGAAGAACGTGGACGCTGTCGTGCATATCGGTGAACCCTGGATGTGGGCGGCGTTCGTCGGCTTCGTGCTGGTGATGCTGGCTGTCGACCTGTTCCTGGTCGGCGGCAACAAGGCGCACAAGGTCGGTTTCAAGGAAGCGGCGGCGTGGTCGGTCGTGTGGGTCTCGCTCGCCCTGCTGTTCAACGTCGGCCTGTGGTGGTATCTCAAGGGCGCGTACGGCAGCGAGGTGGCCGACGCCAAGGCGATGGAGTTCCTGACCGGTTACCTGATCGAGAAATCGCTCGCGGTCGACAACATCTTCGTCTTCCTGATGATCTTCGGCTTCTTCGCGGTGCCGGCGGAATACCAGAGGCGCGTGCTGATCTACGGTGTGATCGGAGCGATCGTGATGCGTGCCGTGATGATCCTGGCGGGTGCCTGGCTGGTGCAAGAGTTCCACTGGATCCTCTATGTGTTCGGTGCCTTCCTCGTCGTCACCGGTATCAAGATGCTGATGTTCGCCGAGGTCGAGCCGGATCTGGCGAAGAATCCCATGCTCAACTGGATCAAGCGCCACATGCGCCTGACGCCGGACTACCGCGGCGAGAAATTCTGGGTGCGCGAGAACGGCGTGCGGCTGTTCACGCCGCTGTTCCTGGTGCTGATCATGATCGAGTTGTCCGACGTGATTTTCGCGGTCGATTCGATCCCCGCGATCTTTGCGATCACCACCGACCCTTTCATCGTGTTCACTTCCAACATCTTCGCCATCCTGGGACTGCGGGCGATGTATTTCATGCTGGCCGGCATGGCGGACCGCTTCCATCTGCTCAAATATGGTCTGGCCATGGTGCTGGTGTTCGTGGGGACCAAGATGCTGATCGTCGACTTCTACAAGATCCCGGTGGGCTTGTCGCTCGGCATCGTCGGCCTCATCATCGCCAGCTTCATGTTTGCCAGCCTGTGGGTGACGCGAAAACCAGTTGTCCCAGACTGAGGGCGTTGACGAAGGTGGGAACTGCCTGCTGATAAACCTGGGTTCGGGAGCGCGCTGAAGTATCCTTGTGGGTATCAAGGCTGAAGGCCAACTATGCCGACTTATACCGATTCTCCCCTCGCTCGGCGTATCGTGGGATTTGCATTCCTCGTCGCCATATTCGGGCTGACGATCTGGGTATTGTCACCCTTTCTCGCTGCCCTGGCCTGGGCGGGGATCCTCGCGTACGTGACCTGGCCGCTCCATCAGTGGGTATGCCGCCGGATGCCGGGACGCGACAATCTCGCCGCGCTGCTGATGACACTGGGGGTGACGGCGACCCTGCTGCTGCCGCTGGTGTGGGTGATGTTCACGGTGGCGGCTGATGTGGTGGCGGCTTCGGCGACACTCAAGCAGTTCGCCGCTCATGGGCTTCCGCCCTTGCCCGCCGTGGTGCGCAACTGGCCGGGCGGGGCGTGGCTGGCCGAGCAGTACCAGCGCGTCCAGGCCGATCCGACATGGATGCATGCACAGTTCGATGCGCTGGGCCTGACCAATTCGGTCGCGTTGAAATCGCTGGCAGGCGGCGTCGGCCGTAATGTGGCGAAATTCGGCCTCGCGGTGTTCGCGCTGTTCTTCCTGTACCGCCACGGTGTCAGCGTGCTGGCGCAGTTTCGCGGCGTGGCGACGCGCTGGTTGGGCGAGGCGGCGCGCGGCTACATCCAGGCGGTCGGCGTGACCGTGCGGGCCGTGGTGTTCGGTATCGTGTTGACCGCGCTGGCACAGGGCACGCTTGCCGGCCTCGGTTACTGGGTGGCGGGACTCGCCGCGCCCGCGCTGTGGGGGGTGATCACCGCCCTGGTGTCGCTGATTCCTTTCGTCGGTCCGGTGGTCTGGATCGGGCTGTCCCTGACCCTCCTGGCCAACGGCGAGACCGGTGCGGCGCTGGGCCTGTTCCTGTGGGGGGCGCTGGTAGTGAGCTGGATCGACAACCTGATCCGTCCGCTCGTCATCAGTGGCCCGACGCAGATCCCGTTCCTGCTGGTCTTTCTGGGCGTGTTGGGTGGACTCCATGCCTTCGGTTTGATCGGGCTGTTCCTGGGCCCCGTGCTGCTTGCGGTAACGGTCGGGATCTGGCGTGAATGGCTGGGACATGCGCGTCCGGATTGAGGTTGAGGTATCCTTGCCAGTCACTTGATCGTAACGCCCATGAATCCCGCCAAAGACCGGTTATTCGCGCGTCTGGCACTCAACGTGCTGGGTGTGTTCGAGGCCATCGGCCTCATCGTCATCACGCTTGCCACCCTGGTCGCTGGCGTGTTCGAGGTCAATGCCATGATCGCGGCCAGGACGGTGGCGCTCGGCGACCTGCTGCTGCTATTCCTGTATCTGGAAGTCCTCGCCATGGTGGGGGTGTATTTCCGTTCCGGCCAGTTGCCGGTGCGCTTTCCCATTTACATCGCCATTGTGGCGCTGGCACGTTATCTCGTGCTCGACATGAAAAGCCTCGATGCATGGCGGATGCTGGGCGTGACTGCTGCGATGCTGTTGCTGGCTCTATCCGTGCTGGTGATTCGTTATGGTCATATCCGTTTCCCGTATGACGAAAATCCAAAGGACAAAGATACGCAACCATGAATACCAAAATGACCTATGCCGGCTTCTACAACGACAAGCACGGCGTCACCATGCTGGCGCGCGTCGTGCTCGACGGCTGGCTGTTCGGCTTCATCCCCGAGACTGAAGACTGCGCCGGCTGGCAGCTGGGGCAGATGCAGACCCTGACCGAGAAAATCGAGGCCGAATGGGACAAATACGGCAACCTGCCCAGCCGTCTTCCGCCTGATCTGCTCGCTCGCCATACCGCGCTCTACAAGATGGCCGTCGAGCGTGCCCGCGAGCGAGGCTGGGATCCCGAGCTCGGCGAAGACGAGTAAACCCCGGCAGGAATGACCCTGCCGCCAGCCAACCTGCCTGCCGCCCCCTGATGGAACTGACTCCGCCGTTGTTGCAACTTGCCACCCAGGCGCTCGATCTGGTGCTGGACTTCAATCGCCCGGCCGATGCCGTACTGTCGGCGTTTTTCCGCGAGCACAAGAAGCTCGGCTCGCATGACCGTGCATTCGTGGCCGAAGCCGTATTCGGCGTATTGCGGCGCTATCGCTATCTGTCGGTAGTGGTGCCGGCGGCCAATCCGCGCACGCTGATCATCGCCTGGCTGATCAAGATGCGCGGCATGAGCGGAGCGACGCTGGAGAAATTCGCCAAGCCCGAACTGATCGACCACATTCGCAATGCCAAGACGGACGATTTGCCGCTGGCCGTGAATGCGGAGCTGCCCGACTGGGTGGTCGAGAAACTGCAGGCGTCGATGAACGATGCCGACATCCTTGCGCTTGGCCGTGCCCTGCAGCAGCCGGCGTCGCTCGACGTGCGTGTCAATGCCCACAAGGCCAGCCGCGACACCGTGCTGGCGCACCTGCGCGAGGCAGGCTTCAAGGTCGAAGCGACACCGTATTCTCCGTGGGGCATCCGTTTCAAGGAGCATCCGGCGATCAACCGTCATCCGCTGTTTCTCGACGGCAGCCTGGAAGTACAGGACGAGGGCAGCCAGTTGCTGGCCCTGTTGCTGGGCGCGCGGCGCGGCGAGATGGTGTGCGATTTCTGCGCCGGTGCCGGCGGCAAGACGCTCGCCATCGGCGCGATGATGGCGTCAAGCGGCCGCCTGTACGCCTTCGACGTGGCGGAAAAGCGGCTCGCCAACCTGAAGCCGCGGCTGGCGCGTTCGGGGCTGTCCAACGTGATGCCGCAACTGATCGCCTCGGAGAATGACACGCGGGTGAAGCGGCTGGCGGGCAAGCTCGACCGCGTGCTGGTCGATGCGCCCTGCTCCGGCCTCGGCACCCTGCGCCGCAACCCCGACCTGAAATTCCGCCAGTCGCCCGAAAGCGTGGCGGAGTTGACGCAGAAGCAGGCGTCCATCCTGCGCGCGGCCGCGAAGCTGCTGAAACCCGGCGGCCGGCTGGTGTACGCCACGTGCAGCCTGCTGCCGGAGGAGAACGAGGCCATCGTCGAGGCGCTGCTGGCGGGCGGCGGATTTGCCCTGCTGCCGGTCAATGAACTGCTGGCGCAGAACAAGATCGACCTTGATACGGGCGCCATGCTGAAGCTGTCGCCCGCCGTGCACGGAACGGACGGTTTCTTCGCTGCCGTTCTGGCCAAGGCCACTGCTTGACCCACCCGGGCTTTGCAGTTATCAATGCGGCGTTCCCCCGGCCGTTCGAATAAGCTGACATGGCAGATTTGCCCTTCCATCCCGACACGCTCGGCACCTTGTGCGGCCTGTTCCGTTCGCGCGTCGCGGCAACGCCAGATCAGGTGGCCTACCGCCAGTTCGACGAGGTGCGCGATACCTGGGTGAGCTTCACCTGGGTGCAGGTGGCGGCCGAGGTGGCGCGCTGGCAGGCTGCGCTGACGAAAGAGGGACTTGTTCCGGGCGACCGGGTAGCAGTGATGCTGAAAAACAGCGTCGAGTGGGTGATTTTTGACCAGGCCGCACTGGCGCTGGGCCTGATCACGGTGCCTTTGTATCTCGACGACCGTCCGGAGAGCGCCGCCTACATCCTCAATCATTCCGGCACCAGGCTGCTGCTGGTCGAAGGCAAGTTCCAGCACAAGAAACTGGCCGAAATCGCCGGGTCGGCCACGACCCTGCAACACATCGTCAGTCTGACTGCGCCGGAAGGCGGCCTGGTGGACTGGAGCACGCGTTTCGTGGTGGCGGCTGACTGGCTGGCCGGCGCTGCGGGGACGCCGGTGCCCGAACGTCATCTCACCCCCGACCTGCTGGCCAGCATCGTCTACACCTCGGGCACGACCGGGCGACCCAAGGGCGTGATGCTGACGCACGACAATCTGTTGTGGAACGCGTTCTATGCTTCGCAATGTGCCGATTTCGATTCGCACGAGGTGTTCCTGTCCTTCCTTCCCATGTCGCACACGCTCGAGCGCACCGGGGGGTATTACCTGCCGATGCTGATAGGGGCCGAAGTTGTCTATGCACGCTCCATCGCCCAGCTGGCGCAGGATCTGCAGGCCATTCGCCCTACCGTGCTGATTTCGGTGCCGCGTATCTACGAACGTGTGTATGGGCGCATTCAGGACAGCCTGGAGAAAAAGAGCCTGCTCGCCAGGCTGATATTCAAACTGGCGGTGCGGGTCGGCTGGCGGCGCTTCGAGCGCGGCCAGGGGCGGGCGGGGTGGAACCCGGCGCTCTGGTTGTGGTCTGCGCTCGACCGGAAGGTCGCGCGCAACGTTACCGAAAAACTGGGCGGCCGGCTGAAACTGGCGATTTCGGGTGGGGCGGCGCTCTCGCCGGAAATCGCGCACATGTTCATCGGCCTGGGCGTGCCGATCATCCAAGGCTACGGACTGACCGAAACCAGCCCCGTGGTATGCGTCAACCGTCCGGAGTCCAACATTCCGTCCAGCATCGGCCCGCCGCTGCCGGCTATCGAGGTAAAGATCGGCGACAACGACGAACTGCTCACACGCAGCCGTTGCATCATGCGCGGCTACTGGCAGGACGAGGCTGCCACCCGCGCCATGATCGACAGCGAGGGCTGGCTGCATAGCGGCGATCAGGCCACGATGGATGCATGGGGCCACTACCACATCACCGGGCGCATCAAGGACATCATCGTGCTCAACAACGGCGAGAAGGTGCCGCCGACCGACATGGAATCCGCCATCCTGCTCGACCCGCTGTTCGAACAGGTGATGGTCGTCGGCGAAGGCAAACCCTATCTGGCCGCGCTGACCGTACTCAACGAGGAGCATTGGCAGGAATTTGCCGCGCATCTCAATGTCGATCCCCGCCATCCCGGGGCCTTGCGCGATCCCAAGGTGATCAAGGCGCTGACCCACCGCGTGGCGCACCATCTCAAGCATTTTCCCGGCTATGCCCAGATTCGTCGGCTGCATCCCGAGCTCAAGCCATGGACGCTTGAGGACGGCCTCCTGACCCCCACCCTCAAGATCAAACGCAACCAGGTGCTCGACCGTTACCGTGCAGCGGTCGAGGCCATGTATGCTGATTTCGCACGTTGACCACATAAAACCGATTAGGGAGATACTTCATGCTTTCGTTTCCGCGTAAACAACTGATGTTCGGCCTTGCACTGGCCGGATTCGCCGACCTGAGCCAGGCGGCCGGCTTTGCCCTGGTCGAACAGAACGCCAGCGGCCTGGGCAATGCCTATGCCGGCCAGGCCGCCAGTGCGCAGGATGCCAGTACGATATTTTTCAACCCGGCGGGGATGACGCTGCTGCCCGACCGGCAGCTTGTACTGGGTGGCCACCTCATCAAGCCGCAGGCCAAATTCAGCGGAACCGTCAGCCCAGCGATCGGGGGCGGCAATGGCGGCGATGCCGGCGATCTTGCCTTCGTGCCCAATGCCTACTTCGCCTTTCGGCTGACGCCGGATGTGCATCTCGGAATCGGGATGAATGCGCCGTTCGGCCTGAAGACCGAATATGACAGCACATGGAAAGGGCGTACCGAGGCGATCAAGTCCGAACTCAAGACGATCAACCTCAATCCCTCGATTGCCTGGAAAGCGAGCGAGTCGCTGTCGTTGGGTGCCGGGCTGAGCATCCAGTATGCGGAGGCGACGCTGACCAACTTCGCCGGTGCGCCAGGCACGGCTAATGTCCACGGTGACGACTATGGCTGGGGATTCAATCTGGGCCTGCTGTGGCAACCGGGCGAGGCGACCCGGATTGGTCTGGCTTACCGCTCGGAAGTCGATCACACCCTGAAAGGCGATGCCACATTCAGTGCGATGGCCGCGGCGAACGGCGGGGTGACCGCCGATCTCACCCTGCCGGATTCGGCTTCCCTGAGCTTGTTTCACAAGCTGAACACGCAGTGGGATCTGCTGGCCGACGTCACCTGGACCGGCTGGAGCGATTTCAAGGAATTGCGCATCGTGCGCAACAATGGTTCGACGCTCGGATTGACTACCGAAAACTGGGACGATACCTACCGTTATTCGCTGGGCGCCAATTACCACCTCAATGACAGGGTCACCTTGCGCGGCGGCGTGGCCTACGACCAGACGCCCGTATCCGATGCCTACCGCACGGCGCGCATTCCCGACGGCGACCGCACCTGGATCGCGTTCGGCGGGCAGTATCGCGTGTCTGACCGGAGCACGCTCGACTTCGGATACGCCCACCTTTTCATCCGGGATACGCGCATCAACAAGACGGAAAGCGGCGTGACGCTCAGCGGAACCTACGAAGGCGCCGTCGACATCCTGTCGGCGCAGTTTACCCACAACTTCTAAGTGGAGACCGACGTCCCTATGAGCGTCTGCCTGGCGGCGCGCGGGCCGCTATAATCCGGGTCACCTCGTTCCCGTACGACGCCTTTGGATCAGCCCATCCCCTTTGACAACCTTCTGACGCGCCTGATCGACGACAGCAAGAACGTCGATCTGCTGTGGCAGATGGGCGTACTTGCGGCGTGTGCGCTCGTGGCCTGGGGCGCGATGCGCCTGATCACCCCCTTTCTCGCGAGGACCGATACTGTCTGGCACGCAGGGCTGCGCAGGGTGGGATTTCCGCTCTTCATGCTGCTGGTGTTGCTGCTCGGGCGCGACCTGGCCCATCACTGGCTGGCCAAACCGCACCTGCTGGATCTGGCCGTGCCGCTGTTGTTGGCGCTGGCGGGCGTGCGGCTGGTGATCTATGCGTTGCGTTACGCGCTCAAGCCGCGCGAATCGCTCAAGTTGTGGGAACGCACGGCCGCCTGGCTGATCTGGAGCGCGTTCGCACTACATATCACCGGCCTGCTGCCGCGCATCCATGCGGCGATGGAGGCGCTCTCGTTCCAGTCGGGCGACCACCGCTTCTCGCTGTGGCTGCTGTTCCAGGCCGGGGCGGTCATCGTGGCGGCGCTCATCATTGCGTTGACGCTGGCGCGTCTCGTCGAGAACCGCCTGATGGGCATCACGCAGATGAATCTGTCGTTGCGCATGGCCTTGTCGAAAGCTGCGCGCACTGTGCTGCTGATTCTGGCTGTGCTGGTGGCCTTGCCGGCAGTGGGGATCGATCTCACGGTGCTGTCGGTGTTCGGCGGGGCGCTTGGCGTGGGAATTGGCTTCGGCCTGCAAAAAGTCGCCAGTAATTACATTTCCGGATTCATCATCCTGCTCGACCGTTCGGTGCGCATCGGCGATCTGGTGACGGTCGATGGCAAATACGGCCAGGTCAGCCAGATCAATACGCGCTACACGCTGTTGCGGGCGCTCGACGGTACCGAAACCATCGTCCCCAACGAGACGCTGATCACCCAGACGGTCGTCAACCATTCGCTGTCCAAACCCAACGTGCGGATCGCATTGCCGATCCAAGTGTCCTACGATACCGATCTGGAGCAGGCCGAGGCCTTGATGCTGGAGGCGGCGAACAGTCATATCCGGGTGGTGCACGATGAGCCGGACAGCCCGCCCAGGGTGTTCCTGAAGGAGTTTGCCGATAATGGTGTTCTTCTGGAACTGGCTGTATGGATACGCGACCCCAGCGAGGGGCAGAATAATCTGCGTTCGGACATCAACTGGGCGATCTGGCGACGTTTCAAGGCTGCCGGCATCGAGATCCCCTTTCCGCAACGCGTTGTACATATGGCGACCCCGTCTTCGATTGATAATAATCCTTGATTTTTATGGGGTTTGTCCGTAAATTATAGGATGCTATTGTCCTTTTTTGGAACTCTGAACCATGCAATTAGGCCTGTTGGATTTACCTTGGTGGGGATATGTGTTGGTCGCGCTCGGCCTGACGCACATCACCATCGCTGCCGTTACCATTTTTCTGCACCGCTCGCAGGCGCACCGCGCCGTCGATCTGCACCCTATCGTCAGCCACTTCTTCCGTTTCTGGCTGTGGATGACTACGGGCATGGTCACCAAGGAATGGGTCGCCATTCACCGCAAGCACCACGCCAAGTGCGAAACACCCGATGACCCCCACAGCCCGCAGACGCGTGGCATCAAGAAAGTCTTCTGGGAAGGCTCCGAGTTGTATCGCGCCGAAGCCAAGGTGACCGAGACGCTTGAAAAATACGGCCATGGCACGCCCGACGACTGGATGGAGCGCAATGTCTACAGCCGCCATTCGGCCGCAGGCATCTGGTCGATGATGGCGATCAACCTCGCGCTGTTCGGTCCGCTCGGCCTGACCATCTGGGCCGTGCAGATGGCGTGGATTCCTGTCACCGCCGCCGGCATCATCAACGGCATCGGCCACTACTGGGGCTACCGCAACTTCGCCAGCGAGGATGCCAGCACCAACATCGTCCCGTGGGGCATCCTCATCGGTGGCGAGGAACTGCACAACAACCATCACGCCTACGGCACGTCGGCGCGGTTGTCGAACAAGTGGTACGAGTTCGACATCGGCTGGCTCTACATCAAGCTGATGTCCTACGTCGGCCTGGCCACCATCCGCAAGGTGGCGCCGACGGTGAAGTGGCAGCCGGCCAAGCCGCTGTGCGATTTGGATACCCTGCAGGCCGTCATCACCCATCGTTACGATGTGATGACGCGCTTCGTGAAGAGCGTGCGCGCGGACAGCAAGGCCGAGATCGCCAAACTGAAGGCGGGCGCGAATCTGCCGCAGAATTGGAATTTCGACAGCTTCCGCCGCTGGCTTCACAAGGAGCCCGCCGAACTGGCAGCGGCCGACAAGGCTGCGCTCGACACCCTGCTGGGCAAGAGCGAGCGCCTGCAAACGGTCTATCGCATGCGCCAGGATCTGGCCGCCATCTGGGGCCGTTCCACCGCCAGTCGTGAGCAATTGCTCGACCAGTTGCAGGCCTGGTGCAAACGCGCCGAGGAAAGCGGCATCCAGTCCCTGCAGCAGTTCTCGGTGCGCCTGCGCAGCTACGCATGACCGTGGCGGGTGGTCTCATGGCCACCCGATTACAGGCAATAAAAAACCCGCCGATCGGCGGGTTTTTTATTGGCAACTGGGCTGAATTACTTCAGCTTGGTTTCCTTGTACATCACATGCTTGCGAGCCTTGGGATCGAACTTGCTGATCTCCATTTTCTCGGGCATGGTCTTCTTGTTCTTGGTGGTGGTGTAGAAGTGGCCGGTGCCCGCACTGGACTCCAGCTTGATCTTTTCGCGTCCGCCTTTAGCCATGATTCAACTCCTTAAATTGCTTCGCCGCGGGCGCGCAGGTCAGCCAGAACAGCGTCAATGCCGTTTTTGTCGATAGTACGCAGCGCCGCGTTGGACAAACGCATGCGCACCCAGCGATTTTCGCTCTCGACCCAGAACCGGCGGTATTGCAGGTTGGGCAGGAAACGACGCTTGGTTTTGTTGTTGGCGTGGGAAACATTGTTCCCGACCATGGGCTTCTTGCCCGTCACGACACATACGCGAGCCATGATGCTGCTCCAAAATTAAGGGTTAACCAGTGAGGGTTAACGAAAGGGGTTAACCCGAGAACCGCGATTTATATCACAGCTTGCAAGTGCGAGGCAAGTTCGGCGGGCCCTCAAAGATGGCCGGATTCCATGAACGACAGCGAGGACGCGCCCGCCACGATGAAATGGTCGAGTACGCGGATGTCGACCAGCGCCAGCGCATCTGCCAGTTGCCGGGTGAGCGAGCGGTCGGCCTGGCTGGGCTCAGCCACGCCGCTGGGATGGTTGTGCGCCAGGATCAGTGCCGCGGCATTGTGCGAAAGCGCGCGCTTGATGATTTCGCGCGGATAGACGCTGGTTTGCGTCAGGGTGCCGCGAAACAGCTCTTCCACCGCGATCACGCGGTTCTGCGCGTCGAGAAACACGCAGCAGAACACTTCGTACTCCTTGCCGCGCAGGATCAGCCGCAGGTAGTCGCGTACGGCGGTGGGCGAAGTCAGCGCGTCGCCCGCCTGCATGTCCTCGGCCAGCGTGCGCCGTGCCATTTCCATCACCGCCTGCAGCAGCGCGTATTTGGCTTCGCCGACGCCGGGTGCGGCGCACGCGGATTTCCAGTCGGCACGACACAATCCACCCAGCCCGCCGAAGCGTTCGATCAGTTCGCGCCCCAGGTCGACCGCGCTTTTGCCGACGACGCCCGTGCGCAGGAAAACCGCGACCAGTTCGGCATCGGTCAGGGCCGTGGCGCCCTGTTTCAGCAGTTTCTCGCGTGGCCGCGCGTCTTCCGGCCAGTCCCGAATCGCCATGACTCTCCCCCTCCCGTAGAATGTGCCATTTTCAAGGAAAGCGGGCAGGGAATCGAGACCGTGTCGCTGGCAGGCAAGAAAATCATTCTGGGGGTGACCGGCGGCATCGCGGCCTACAAGGCAGCCGAGTTGTGTCGCCTGCTGGTCAAGGCTGGCGCCGAGGTGCAGGTGGCGATGACCGCTGCCGCGCAGCAGTTCGTCACGCCGCTGACCTTCCAGGCACTATCCGGCCGGCCGGTGCTGACGTCTTTGTGGGACGCCGCCAGCGGCGACGGCATGGCGCACATTCACCTGTCGCGTGACGCCGATCTGATTCTGGTGGCGCCGGCCTCGGCCGATTTCCTGGCGAAGCTTGCGTACGGCCGCGCCGACGATCTCTTGACGACGCTGTGCCTGGCACGTACCTGCAATCTGGCGGTGGCGCCGGCGATGAACCGCGAAATGTGGGCAGCGGCTGCGACCCAGCGCAATCTTGCGCAATTGCACGAGGACAGCGTGCAGGTGCTGGGACCGGCCGCGGGCGAACAGGCCTGCGGCGAAACCGGTCTTGGGCGCATGCTGGAGCCGGCCGACCTCGAAGTTGCTCTGCACGGCCTGCTGGGAAAGGGCGTACTGGCGGGCAAGCGGGCCGTGATCACGGCCGGCCCCACCTTCGAGGCGATCGATCCGGTGCGGGGCCTGACCAACCTGAGTTCCGGCAAGATGGGCTACGCGGTTGCCCAGGCGGCGGCCGAGGCGGGCGCCGAGGTCTGCCTGGTCTCGGGCCCGACCTGCCTTGCCATACCGGCAGGCGTGCGTCGGGTCGATGTGCAAAGCGCAGCCGAAATGCGCGATGCCGTCCTGCGCGAATTGCCGGCCGACGTGTTCATCGCGGTGGCGGCGGTGGCCGATTACCGGGTGGACGCGGCGGTATCGCAGAAGATCAAGAAAAGTGCCGCGGGCCTGACCCTGAATCTGGTGGCCAACCCCGACATCCTGGCTGAAGTCGCCGCCCTGCCCGACGCGCCGTTCTGCGTGGGTTTCGCCGCCGAGACCGAACGGCTGGCCGAACATGCCGAGGCCAAGCGCCTGAAGAAAAAACTACCGCTGCTGGTCGGCAACCTGGCGCAGGACACGCTCGGTCAGGACAGCGCCGAGTTGGTGCTGTTCGACGATCAAGGCCGGCATCCGCTCTCGCGTGCAGACAAACTCTCCCAGGCGCGCCATCTGGTTCGCCATCTCGCAACCCTGCTCAACTGACGAAATTCCGACGAAAATGAAGATGGATGTGAAGATTCTCGACGCTCGCCTGCGCGATCAGCTGCCGCATTACGCTACGCCGGGTGCCGCCGGGCTCGATCTGCGTGCCTGTATCGATGGTCCAATCGTACTGGCGCCGGGCGAAACCCAGCTGATCCCGACCGGCATGGCGATCCATCTGGCCGATCCGGGCTATGCCGCGCTGATCCTGCCGCGCTCCGGTTTGGGCCACAAGCATGGCATCGTGCTGGGCAACCTAGTGGGGCTGATCGACTCTGATTATCAAGGCCAACTCATGGTGTCCGCCTGGAATCGCGGGCAGCAGGCGTTCGAACTGACGCCGATGGAACGTCTGGCCCAGCTCGTCATCGTCCCGGTCATGCAGGCCGAATTCAACGTGGTGGAAGCGTTTTCAAGCAGCGAGCGCGGCGAGGGCGGATTCGGCAGCACGGGCCGACAGTAGTGTCGGAAATTTTTACATACCGGTAAAAGACGCACCCGGCAGGCGAGCCTGCCGGGTGCGCGCACATCAGGGCATGGAATTTGCTGTATCAAGACCATGTCGGCGGGTTGCCTGGAGTCTGGGCGCCCGTCATTGCGGAGAAACAAATACTAAGAGGTTGGAGAGCCGGCTGGCGCAGTCATGCCCCATACGTCGATATCACGGTTTGGCCTGATCCTGGCTGCAGCGTTGGTGCTGCTGGCCGGGCTCATCACATCCGCGATTTTTCTGACGCGGCCGCAGGCACAAACGGTGCCGGAAGAACTGGGCAAACCGGTGATGGCGGCGCAGATCGAGTTTCTTGCCGATGCCATGAAGCGCAGTGCCGCACGGATTGCGGCGCATCCGCAGACACTGGCGTGTTTTGCCAGCGCGTCGCCCGACGTGTGCCAGGCACAGGCAGCCAACCTGCAGGCGCTGAACCAGGATGCGACCGTGTTGTTCGTCACGGAAGGCCAGCGCCAGTTGCTGCCCGGTTTCCTGCCGGGCGACACGCGGAAGCTGTTGGCCAACGCCGGGCGTGGCGGTAGCGGGGCGACCGCCACCGCTACCTTCAACCTCTCGCTCTCGCATCCGGTAACGGGCGCCGACGGCAAGCGGCTCGGCTATGTCATCGTCGAGCAGAGCGTGCCGCAGCTGCAGGCGCTGTTCGATACCCTGCCGTTGCCGGACGCCGCCGCCTATGCCGAATTGCAGCAAAGCGGGGGTGGCGATTCCGCCATGGTGCTGATGCGACGCGGCAACCAGGCGATCAAGCGGAACGTCCGCCCCACCCTCATCGCGCTGGCCGGCACGCCCTGGCAGATTGCCGTATGGCGTCCGGTTACGCCGGTGGTCGAGAGCGTCGCGCCCTATCTGCTGGGCTGGCTGGTGGCCAGCCTGGTCATCGCCATCCTGGTGGCGGCCACCATTCTGGCGGTGCGTAACCGGGTCGCCGACAATCTACGCATGCTGGTGAAATTCACCAACGACCTGCGCCAGCAGCGGTTGCGCGCCGATTATCCGGTCAGCCTGGCGGAGTTCCAGACACCACTCGAGACCATGCTGAAACTGGGCAAGGTCATGCTGGGTAAACAGAAGGAAGTCTCCTCGCAGGCCAGGATCGACCATTTGTCCAAGGTGAACAACCGGCGCAGCTTCGACGAGAAGCAAAAGGAGTTGTTTGGCACGCTGAAGGACGGCTGGACTCACAGCCTGTTGATTCTCGACATCGATAATTTCAAGCAGGTCAACGATACCTTCGGCCACGAGGCGGGCGATCAGCTCATCATCAAGTTCGGCAATGCGCTGAAGGCCTGCCTGCGCAACAGCGATTTCATCGCCCGTCTGGGCGGCGACGAATTCTGCGTGGTATTCCCCTACACGCCGCTCGATCGGGCACAGGAACTGGCGGAGCGCCTGCGCGCCAAGATGCCGGAGAGCGTCGAGCTCATTCCGGGCGTGACGCAGAAGCTGTCCTGGAGCGGCGGCATGTCCGAATTCAGCCGCGACGACCGCGAGGAAAACGAGGCGCTGGCGCGCGCCGACGCGGCGCTCCTGGAGGCCAAGCGTGGCGGGCGCAACGCTACGCGGGTCAGGGCCGCCGCCTGAGGGCGGCCGCCAGCAGGACGATCCCCAATATCCCCCACAGCGTCAGTACCGGCGCATTGCCCCAGCGCACATACGGCGTGCTGCCGGCGTAGCCCTGAATTTCGCCGGCGAGGCTACCGGCAGTGAAGAGCGGCAGGCTGGCCAGGATGTGACCTTTTGCGTCGATGATCGCGGTGAGGCCGGTGTTGGTTGCGCGCAGCATCATGCGTCCGGTTTCCAGCGCGCGCATCTGCGACATCTGCGCGTGTTGCCAGGGCGCCAGCGAATCGCCGAACCAGGCCAGATTGCTGACGTTGACCAGCACGCTCGCTTGCGGCAACTGGCGGATGATTTCCTCGCCGAACGCATCCTCGTAGCAGATGTCGGCGGCAACCCGCTGACCGCCGATAGCGAGCGGGCGCTGGTCGATGGCGCCGCGCGCGAAGTCTGATAACGGAATGTGCAGGATCTCGATGACCCAACCCCACACCTTCTTCAGCGGGATGTATTCGCCGAATGGCACCAGGTGCACCTTGCTGTAACGCTGGCTGGGCGCGCTGCCGAAACTGACGACGCTGTTGTAGTAGGCGCCATCGAGCGAACCGGTCGGCAGCCCGGCCAGCACATCGCCGCCGTTGTGCCGGCCGAGCGCGGCCAGCTCGGTGCGATAGGCGTCCGGGAGTTCGGACTCGAACAGCGGCAGCGCCGTTTCCGGCAATACGATCAGGCGCGCGGGCGCGGCTGCGGCCATGCGCGCGTAGCTGTCCAGCGTGGCGCGGGTTTTGTCGGGTTGCCACTTCATGTCCTGCGGGATGTTGCCTTGCAGCAAGGCGACCGAAGTCGGCGCGCCGTCGGGTGTGGTCCATTGAATGTCGCGCAGGGCCTGACCGCCGACCCCCAGCGCCACGATGGCCGCCGCCGCCCAGACGCGCGATGCCGGCGAGGTGCGCGGCGTCACGCTCCATGTCAGCAGGCCTGCGATCAGCGCCAGCAGAAACGAAATGCCGTACACGCCGACGAGGGGGGCATAACCGGCCAACGGGCCCTGGGGCACTTGCGAGTAACCCGCAACCAGCCAGGGGAAGCCGGTGAATATCCAGCCGCGACTCCATTCCGTCATGCTCCAGGCAAGCGGAAGCAGCAGCACGGTCCTGAGTGCAGGTGTGTGACGCCACCCGGCCTGCAGCGCGCCGACTGTCGCCGGAAACAGCGCGAGGAATGCACAGAACAAAAAAGTGGCGAGTCCGGCCAGCCACAGGGACATGCCGCCGTATACCCACAGGCTGACAAATACCCAGCTTACGCCGGTCAGGAAAAATCCCAGCCCCCAGGCCAGACCGATCAGAAATCCGGTCCGTCTGGACGGGGTGCGCGACAGCTGCGCAAACAGTACGGCTAGGCTCAGGATGGGCAAGGGCCAGAATTCAAACGGCGCGAATCCGGCGATGGCCGTCGCGCCGGCTAGCAGGCTGAGAAGCAGCGGCAGGAAGGGGGGGCGGCGCATGACGGAACGCTTATCCGCCATGAAGGTCGCCGTGGCTAGCGGGGTGTTTCAAAGTCGATATGGCCGTCGATCACTGTGTAGCGTACCCGGCCCTGCATCGGATGATCGAGGAAAGGGGTGTTGTCGCCCTGACTGGCCAGGGTTTTAGGCGTCACGACCCATTCGGCGGACTCGTCGAATATGCAGACGTCGGCGTAGCCGCCGATCGACAGGTTGCCGCCGGGCACCCCGAGAATCTGCGCCGGTTTCCAGGAAATCAGGTCGATCGCCTGCATCAGCGGTACGCCCATCTCGCGCGCCCATTTCAGCGTCAGCGGCAGCAGCAGTTCGACCCCCGATGCGCCCGGCGAAGATTCGCCGAAGGGCAGCTGCTTCTCGTCCTCGTCGACCGGGGTGTGGTCAGAGCACAGCGCGTCGATGGAGCCGTCGCGCAAGGCTTCGCGAATGGCATCGCGGTCGCGCAGGCTTCTGAGCGGCGGCACCAGATGCAGGTGCGAGTCGAAACTGATGAGATCGTTTTCCGACAGGTGCACATGGGTACAGGCCACATCGCAGGTCACGGCGAGCCCCTGCGCCTTGGCTGCGCGCACCATGGCGATGCCGTCGCGCGTCGACAGGCGGGCAAGATGAATGCGTGCGCCGGTTTCGCGTGCCAGTTGCAGGATGGTTGCCAGCGCCACCGTTTCGGCCAGCGCCGGGATGCCCTGCAGCCCAAGCCGCGTGGCGACCGCACCGTCGTGCGCGACGCCGCCGCGAGCCAGCGACACGTCCTGTGGCCGCAACCACAGGCTGAAGCCGAAGGTGGCGGCGTATTCCATGGCACGCAGCAATACCAGGGTGTCGGTCAATGGTGCGTCGGCCTGGGTGAAGGCGCGGCAGCCCGCTTCGGTCAGCTCGGCCATTTCGGTGAGCATCTGGCCTTCGAGCTTTTGCGTCATTGCGCCAATCGGATACACGCGCGGTCCCGGCAGGTTCTTGGCGCGGAATTTCAGCATCTCCACCAGGCCCGGTTCGTCCAGCGGCGGGTCGGTGTCGGGCGGGCAGGCGAGCGAGGTGATCCCGCCGGCAGCGGCGGCGAGCATTTCCGATTCGAGCGTGGCCCTGTACTCGAAGCCGGGTTCGCGCAACCGCACCGACAGGTCGACCAGGCCGGGACAGACGACGAGGCCCGTTGCGTCGATCGTGCGGTTGGCGTGGAAGTCGGCAGGTCCCTGGCCGATGGCGACGATCTTGCCCGCCGCTACGAAGACGTCGGCGACTTCGTCGCGTTCGCTCATCGGGTCGATCACCCGCCCGTTCTTGATATGGATCTTCATGCGTTCCCCGTCCCTGCCAGCATTGCCATCACTGCCATGCGCACCGCAATGCCGTAAGTCACCTGCGGCAGGATCACCGACTGCGGGCCGTCGGCCACCTCGGACGCGATCTCGACGCCGCGGTTCATCGGCCCGGGATGCATCACGATGGCATCCGGCTTGGCGAGTGCGAGTTTTTCCGGCGTCAGGCCGAAAAACTTGAAGTATTCCTGCGCGCTGGGCAGGCGTGCGCCTTTCATGCGTTCATTCTGCAGGCGCAGCATGATGACCACGTCGCAGCCGCGCAGGCCCGCTTCCATGTCGTGGAACACCTTGACGCCCATCTGTTCGACTCCGGTAGGCAGCAGGGTTTTCGGGCCGATGACGCGGACTTCCGGCACGCCCAGGGTGGTCAGCGCGTGAATCTGCGACCGCGCCACGCGCGAATGCAGCACGTCGCCGACGATGGCCACGGTCAGATTGTGGAACTCGCCCTTGAAGCGGCGGATGGTGAACATGTCGAGCAGGCCCTGGGTGGGATGCGCATGGCGGCCGTCGCCCGCGTTCACCACCGAGATGTGCGGTGCCACGTGCTGTGCGATGAAGTGCGCCGCCCCTGATTGCGAGTGGCGCACGATAAACATGTCGGCGTGCATGGCGGCGAGGTTGTCGACGGTGTCGAGGATCGCTTCGCCCTTGGTCTGGCTGGAGGTCGCGATGTTGAGGTTGACGACATCAGCGGACAGGCGCTTGGCGGCGATTTCAAAGGTGGTGCGGGTGCGCGTCGAGGGCTCGAAGAACAGGTTGAAGATCGATTTGCCACGCAGCAGCGGGACTTTTTTCACCTCGCGCTCGCCCACGTCCATGAAGGATTCTGCGGTGTCGAGGATTTGCGTGATGATGGCGCGCGGTAGGCCGTCGAGGGTGAGCAGGTGGCGTAGCCTGCCGTCTTGGGTGAGTTGTCGGTTCATGCAAGGCTGAGAGTCAGATGGCCGTCGTCGAGGCGGGAAAGGTGGATGTTCTGGTGGTCGGGCACGGTGATCGTCAGGCCGGCGAAATCCGGGCGGATCGGCAACTCGTGGCCGCCGCGATCGACCAGGACAGCCAGCCGGATCGATGCCGGACGGCCATAGTCGAACAGTTCGTTCATCGCCGCGCGGACCGTGCGTCCGCTGTGCAGCACGTCGTCGACCAGCAGGATGGCGCGGCCTTCCAGATCGACCGGCAGGTTGGAGGGCTTGACCTGCGGGTGCAGGCCGATGCGCGAAAAATCGTCGCGGTAAAACGAAATGTCGAGCGTGCCGAGCGGTTGGGCGCACTGCAGCAGCGCGTGCAGCCGCTCGGCCACCCATACGCCGCCGGTGTGGATGCCGACGATCAGTGTGTCGGGCGTGAGGGTGGGGGCGATGGCGTCGGCGAGCCGCGCGATCAGTGTGTTGGCGTCAGGCAGTGAGGCGTGCATCGAAAAACCCTTGCAGTATGAGTTGGGCGGCGACGGCGTCCGTCAGCGCCTTGTTTTTCTTGCCGTGGATGCCGCACGCATGGAGCTCGGATTCGGCTGCCGTGCTGGTGTGGCGCTCGTCCACCAGAAAAACCGGGAGATTGAAGCGGGATTCTAATTTGCGCGCGAAGTTTTTGGCCACCCGCGTCATGTCATGTTCGCTGCCGTCGGCGTGGGTGGGCAAGCCCATTACCAGCAGCACCGGCTGCCATTCGGTCATGAGCTTGCCGATGGCGATGAGCCGGGCATCGGTCGAGTCGGCCTGAATGACGGTGAGTGGATGCGCGATCCCGATCGACAGATCGCCCGAGGCCACGCCGGTGCGTTTCAGACCCAGATCGAGGGCCAGCACCGTGCCGTGGGTATGCTCCGGGTTCAAGCGTGCCCGGCTTCTTCTGACAGGCTGGCGAAGTCAATGCCCAGCAGCTTCATCGCGGCAGGTAGACGTTCTTCGGGCGCCAGGTCGAAAATCACCTGCGGATCGGCGGCCACCGACAGCCATGCATTCTGCTTGATCTCATCTTCCAGCTGGCCGGCCGACCAGCCCGCGTAACCCAGCGACACCATGAATTTTTCCGGGCCCGCCCCCTGGCTGACGGCTTCGAGCACGTCCTTCGAGGTGGTGAGGCTGACCGCGTCGTTGACGGTGAGGGTGGAGCTGAAGGTGAGCGGCGGCGTGTGCAGCACGAATCCACGCTCGGTCTGCACCGGGCCGCCGAAGTACACGGTGTCGTGGTGCAGGCGTTCCGGCAGCGACAGCCCGATCTGCTCGAACAGCGTCGACAGTTCGAGGTCGATCGGCCGATTGACCACCACGCCGAGCGCGCCCTGGTCGCTGTGATCGCAGATATAGGTCAAGGTGCCGTTGAAATTGGGGTCGACCATGCCGGGCATGGCGATCAGGAAATTGTGGGTCAGGTTGACGGTATCCATGGTTGCGTTCCCATTGTAATCTGCCTCAAATCCGGCAAGCACCACTTTTTTCAACTTGCCTTTCCACTATAGCGACCATCTCGTCCCATGCCTGAATATGCCCACGCCCTGGTGTGGTTTCGCCGCGACCTGCGGGATTTCGATCACGCTGCGCTTTATCACGCGCTCAAGTGCGCCCGGCAGGTGGCCTGCGTGTTCGTATTCGACCGCGACATCCTGGATGCGCTCCCCGACCCGGCCGATCGGCGGCTCGAGTTCATCCATGCCAGCGTCACCGAGTTGCAGCACGCCCTGCAGGCCCGGGGCGGCGGGCTTATCGTGCGGCATGGCGTGGCCCGCGACGAGATCATTCGACTGGCAGCCGAACTCGGGGTCGGCGCCGTGTTTTTCAACCACGATGACGACCCGGTCGCCTTGGCGCGCGACGCGGCTGTCGAAACCGCCCTGCATACGCAGGGCAGAGCCGTCCACCACTATAAAGATGCGGTCATCTTCGAACGGGGGGAAGTGCTTACAACCGGCGGTACCCCTTACAGCGTCTTTACTCCCTACAAGAATGCCTGGCTGAAAAAACTGACGCCTTTTCATCTGCAAGCCTGCCCGGTTGAAGCGCATGCCGGGCAACTGTCAGCATTGTCGACATCGATTCCCACCTTGCGGGAAATGGGGTTCGTCCCCACCAATCTGCGTGAGCTCGGGTTCCCGACGGGCATGTCGGGCGGCGTGCAGTTGTTCGGGGATTTCCTGCAGCGGATCGATCGTTATCAGGCCACGCGCGATTTTCCGGCACGCAAGGGACCGTCGTATTTGTCGGCGCATTTGCGCTTCGGCACGGTGTCCATCCGCCAGCTTGCCGCTGCGGCCTGGCAGCAGGGTGGACATGGGGCGCAGACCTGGCTGTCCGAGCTGGTCTGGCGCGACTTTTACCACCAGATCCTCTGGCATCGCCCCGACGTCGCGTCGGGCCACACCTTCAAGCCGCAGTACGACGCGCTGCCGTGGCCGAACCCGCCGGGGCATTTCGAGGCCTGGTGCGAAGCGCGTACAGGCTATCCCCTGATAGACGCGGCAATGCGCCAACTCAATCAGACCGGCTACATGCATAACCGGCTACGCATGGTCACGGCCTCGTTCCTGACCAAGGATCTTCTGGTCGACTGGCGGCTCGGCGAACGTTACTTCGCCGACAGGCTGATCGATTACGATCTCGCCGCCAACAGCGGAGGCTGGCAATGGGCGGCCTCGGTCGGCTGCGATGCCCAGCCCTGGTTCCGCATCTTCAATCCGCTGGCGCAATCCGAGAAATTCGACCCGCAAGGCGTGTTCATCCGCCGTTACGTGCCCGAACTTGCCCAGTTGCCGGAAAAATTCATCCATGCACCGTGGCGGCTGCCAGTCAGCGAACAGATGCGCCTTGGCGTGATCGTCGGGCAGATCTATCCTGCGCCCATCGTCGAGCATGCGCGCCAGCGCGAGCAGGCGTTGGCGCTGTTCAAGGCCATTCGGCCGGCGCGTTCGGTCTAGCCGGCGTCCGGCGGGCAGATGGGCGGGCGCGTGGCCAGTCCGGCCAGATAGCAGTCGATCAGCGGTTCGGCGCACACTGCGAGGTCGTAGCTCTCGGGATTCAGCACCCATTCGTGCATCAGGCCGACCATGTAGGCGTGCAGGCCATGGGTCGCCAGAAAGGTGTCGGTGGTGGGCGGCAATTGGCCGCAGGCAACGGCCTGGTCGAAGAGTTGCTGCACCTGCGACAGGCAGGCAGCGCGGTCGGCATCGTTTTTCGCCACCACCGGCGCCAGCTCCGCAGTGAACTCGCATTTGTGGAAAATCACGTCGAACATTGCCTGGGTGTCGGCATGCTGGGCCAATTGGGTGAGGGCCATCAGGGCAAGCTGGCGGACCATGGCCAGTGGGTCGCGCTGCGCATTCAGGCTGGCCTGGGCCAGGAGCGCTTCCACCGGCAGGGTGCCGCGCTCGCAGACGGCCTGAAACAATTCGGCCTTGTCCTTGAAATGCCAATAGATGGCTCCCCGCGTCACCCCGGCTCGCTCGGCGACGTCGGAGAGCCGCGTGCGTGTGACGCCGCGTTCGCGAAATACCTGGAGCGCGGCGGCAAGCAGGGCTTCACGGGTGGCGAGCGCTTCGACACGGGTTTTTTTGACCATACGCAGAATTGTCCAACAAATGACCAGTGCCCGCAATTTACATTCATGTATGTATGCTTTTATGATGGCGAAGTACAAATAATTTCAGGGGGCACCATGCACCGATTTTCCGGGGTAGTGGTTGTGGGCTTGAGCGCTTTGCTCACGGCGTGCGGACAACATGAAACGGCACAACAGGGCGGCGGAGCACCGCCCCCAGCGCAGGTGACGGTGGAAGCGGCGACGCCGCAAGTGGTGCCGATCAACTTCGAATATGTCGGACGGCTGGAAGCCTCGCGGGAAGTGGAGATCCGCCCGCGTGTCGCGGCTGTCATCGAGCATCGCTATTTTCAGGAAGGCGCCCCGGTCAAAGCGGGCGCCCAGTTGTACAAACTCGACGCCGCCAGCTTTGCCGCGCAGGTTCGTGCGGCGAATGCCGAACTCGCCAACCGACAGGCCTTGCTCGCGGAAGCCAGGCTGGAACTGGACCGCAATCGCGCGCTCGCGGCGCAAGGTTTCGTCAGCACACGCGCGCTGGATGCCACACAGACTGCACTCGCAGTGGCCGAGGCGGGCGTGCGCACGGCTGAGGCGAATCTGGCCAACGCGCGCATCAGTCTCGGCTACACCGACATTCGCGCCCCGCTCACGGGCGTGATGGGCCGCGCGCTGCAGGTCGAAGGTGCGCTGGTGAGTCCTACGGGGCCCGCGCTCACCACGCTGGCACAGATCGCTCCCATCTATGCGCGCTTCTCGATCGGCGAGGATGCACGCCTGGCATTGGAGAAACAGCGTGCCGACGGGACGCTGGAACAGGGCCGGCAACACGTTCGTCTCGTGCTTGCCGACGGGACGCGGATCGCGGCCACCGGCACGCTCAACTTCAGCGATTACAAGGCGAATTCGCAAACCGGCGCGTTCGATATGCGGGCCGAGTTTGCCAATGCCGACGGCGCCTTGAAACCCGGGCAATTCGTGCGGGTGGTCGTCGAAGGCGGGCAGCTGCCCGATGCGATTACCGTGCCTCAACCCGCGGTGCAGGATGGCCCGACCGGCAAATTCGTCTACGTGGCCACGCCCGGCGAGAAGGGGATGATCGTCGCGTTGCCCCACCCGGTCGAAGTTGGCGCGTGGGTAGGCGGCGGCGAGCCCGGCAAGGGGGCCGGCCGCTGGGTGATCAAAAGCGGCCTGAAGTCCGGTGACAAGGTCGTGGTCGATGGCATGGCGCGGATCTTCTTCCCCGGCATGCCCGTCGTGCCCTCTGAAGCCGGGACTGACCCGAAGGCTGCGGCTGCGCCGCCCGCCGCCACCAAACCATAAGGAACGCTCATGTTCTCGCGCTTCTTCATCGACCGGCCGATCTTTTCGGTCGTGATCTCCATCCTGATCGTGCTCGCCGGGCTGCTGGCGATGCGCGTGCTGCCGATCGCGCAGTACCCCGAGATCGCGCCGCCGGTGGTCACGGTACGCGCGGTCTATCCGGGCGCTTCGGCGACGGTTCTGGAACAGACCGTCGCGGCGCCACTGGAAAACGCGATCAACGGCATCGAGGACATGATGTACATGAGTTCGACCTCGGCCTCGAACGGCGTCCTGGAAATCCAGGTGACATTCGAGATCGGTTCCGATGTCGACAAAGCTGCGCTCAACGTCAACAACCGGGTCAAGCAGGCCGAGGCACGGCTGCCGGAAGAAGTGCGCCGCCAGGGCGTGACAGTGGAGAAAGGCTCGTCCGCCTTCTTGCAGGTGCTGGCGTTCCTGTCGCCTGACGGCCGTTACGACGATCTGTACACCAGCAACTACGTCACGCTTAACGTGCTGGACCGCCTGAAGCGTATTCCCGGCACGACCAATGTGCAGATATTCGGTGCCAAGGACTACGCCATGCGCATCTGGCTCAAGCCCGACCGCATGGCCCAGCTGGGTGTGACCGTGGCCGATCTCACGCGCGCGATCAACGAGCAGAACGCCCAGTTCGCACCGGGCAAGATCGGCCAGCCGCCAGTCGACAACGGGCAGGCGCTGGTGTATTCGCTGACCGCCAAGGGACGGCTCGCCGATCCCAGGGAATTCGAGAATATCGTCGTACGCGCGAATGCCGACGGCTCGGTGCTGTACCTGAAGGATGTCGCGAGGGTCGAGCTCGGTTCCAAGGATTATGACTTTGCGGGGCTCTACAACGGCAAACCCGCGACGCTGGTGGGCATCTTCCTGCAGCCCGGCGCCAATGCGCTCGAGGTGGGCGACGAAGTGATCCGCACGGTCGAGGAACTGAAAAAGAAATTCCCACCCGGCCTCGACTATGCCGTGCCCTATGACACCACGCGCTTTGTCGAAGTGTCGATCCGCGAGGTGGTGAAAACCCTGGGCGAGGCCATTCTGCTGGTCGTACTGGTGGTGTTTGTCTTCCTGCAAAACTGGCGCGCGACGCTCATCCCCGTCCTCGCCGTGCCCGTGTCGCTGTTGGGTACCTTTGTCGGCCTGCTGTTGCTCGGCTATTCGATCAACACGCTGACGCTGTTCGGCATGGTGCTCGCCATCGGCATCGTGGTCGACGATGCCATTGTGGTGCTGGAAAACATCGAGCGCATCATCCACGAGCACAAGAAGACCCCGCGCGAAGCGGCGCTACTGGCGATGCGCGAGGTCACCGGCCCGGTGATCGCGATCGTGCTGGTCCTGTGCGCGGTGTTCGTCCCCATCGCCTTTCTCGGCGGCCTGACCGGCGAGCTGTACCGGCAGTTCGCGGCGACGATCGCGATTTCGGTGGTGATTTCCGGTCTTGTCGCGTTGACCCTCACGCCGGCGCTCTGCGTGGCACTGCTCAAGGGCGAGAAGCCGCATGAGCCGGGACGCTTTTTCCGCGCGTTCAACCGGGGCTTCGCAGGCATGACCCGGCATTACCAGGGCGGCGTGAAATTCCTCATGCGACGCTCGCTCGTCGCACTCTCGATTTACCTCCTGATGATTGCCGCGGCCGTCACCCTGTGGAAGTTCACGCCCGGCAGCCTGGTGCCGGACGAAGATCAGGGCTACTACATCAGCGCGGTCTACCTGCCGGACGGTTCGGCGCTGTCGCGTACCGAGGCGGTGGTCAAGCAGGTCGATGCGATCGTGCGCAAGGACCCGGCCGTCCAGCACGTGGTTGCCTTCGCCGGGCTCGACTTTCTCGGCGGCGGCTTCCGCAACAGTGCGGCGACTATCTTCGTCGCTGCGCGCCATTGGGACGAGCGCAAGAAGACCATCCAGCAGATGGTCGGCGAAATGATGGGTGCGACGTCGGGCATCCGCGAGGCACTGGTGCTGGCCTTCGCGCCGCCGCCAATCTTCGGCCTGGGCAATGCCGGCGGGTTCGAGTTCTACATCCAGAACAAAGGCGAGGGCGGCCCGCAGAAACTGTCGCAGGTCGCCGATGCCTTTCTCGCCGCCGCGCGCCAGGACAAGCGGCTCGCGCAGGTGCTGACGCTGTGGCGACCGCACGTGCCGCAGCTGTATGTCGACGTCGACCGCGAAAAGGCCAAGATGCTGGGCGTCAAGATCGATGACGTGTTCACGACCTTGTCGGCCACGCTCGGTTCGTATTACGTCAACGATTTCAACAAGTATGGCCGCACTTGGCAGGTTCTGATGTCGGCCGAGCCGGGCGCGCGGAAGACGCCGCAGGACGTGTCTGCGCTGTTCGTGCCCAACGCGTCCGGCGAGATGGTCCCGATGTCGGCCCTGGCCAAAATCAGCTTCTCGTCCGGACCGGAAACGCTCGACCGCTACAACAATTCCCAGGCGGTCAAGATCATGGGCAGCGCGGTGCCCGGGGTCAGTTCGGGCCAGTCACTTGCCATCATCGACGAAATAGCGAAAAAAGTGCTGCCGCCCGACTTCAGCTACGAATGGACCGGCGCCTCGTTCCAGGAGAAGCGTTCGAGCGGGACGTCGGGCATCGCGCTGGGATTGGCGGTGCTGATGGTATTCCTCATCCTGGCGGCGCAGTATGAAAAATGGACGCTGCCGTTTGCCGTGCTGATGGCGCTGCCCTTCGGCACCTTCGGTGCGCTGGCGGCGGTGTGGCTGCGCGGACTGTCCAACGACGTGTATTTCCAGATCGGTCTGGTGACCTTGCTGGGGCTTGCGGCGAAGAACGCGATCCTGATCGTCGAATTCGCGGTGTTGAAGAAGCAGGAGGGCTATTCCAGCGTGGCCGCTGCGCTCGAAGCCGCCCGCCTGCGCTTCCGTCCCATCCTGATGACCTCGCTCGCCTTCATCCTCGGCGTGCTGCCGCTGGCGATTTCGACCGGCGCGGGGGCCGGTGCACGTCATGCAGTCGGCACGGGCGTCGTCGGCGGGATGCTGGCCGCCACGTTCCTCGCGGTGTTCTTCATCCCGCTCTTTTTCCACTGGGTGTCCGACAGGCGGCTGCAAGCCAAGACGGAAGAGATCGATGCGCATCCGCATGCCACGCGCTACGACAACGTCCATATGCCGTCCCACCATCCGTCGCCGGCATCGAAACCGCCGGAAACACCGTAAAGCCGCCGGCCCATCGCGATCGCTCGCCGTGGGCCGGAAGGCAATGCCCATAACACCATCGAAACGCGACCTGTTGGACGGCATTGCACATGCCGGCGTTGACCGCGGCCGGTAAAACCGAAATACTTGCATCGGTAGTATGGTTAATTGTGCAACCCTCCAGTCAAGAGAGGATCGCCTGCTTAAATGTCAGGACAAGACACACACCGCCTCGCCGGCATACTGCTGCTGTCCGCAAGCATCCCTTTGCTGCTGTGGCAGGCATTTCCAGCCAATCAACTGACGCTCTCGGCCCCGGCTTTCCTGGCAGTCCATTCGATGATGGAAATCTTCGCCGTCATCGTGGCCGCGCTGGTTTTCTTCACCGGCCACGGCGTACAGGAAACCTTGCGCTCGATCCGTTCCGTGGCATTGGGCTGCGCGTTCCTTGCGGTGGCGTTATTCGACACCCTGCATTTCCTGTCCTATATCGGCATGCCGGACCTGGTCAGTCCGAATTCCCCCCACAAAGCCATCCTGTTCTGGCTGTGCGGTCGCCTGGCGGCCGGGATCGGGCTGCTGGCGTATGTGCTGCTTCCGGAAACCCCTGCCACGCGTGTCCCCGCGAGCCGCTACGGCTGGATGGTCGTCCTGCTGATACTGGGGAGCCTGTCGTACGGGCTGCTGGCTTCGCCCCACGCCATTCCTGCGATGTATGTCATGGGCGAGGGATTGACCCCGCTCAAAGTGGCGTTCGAATGGGGGGTGTTCGGCCTTTACCTGGCGATTGCCATCCTGCTGTACCTGCGTCGTGCGCGCATCACTCACTGCGATTTCGAGAGCCTGATGCTGGCCCTGCTGCTGATGGCTGCGGCCGAGCTGTTCTTCGTCGTGTATGTACAGGTGAGCAGCACGGCCAACCTGCTGGGACATACCTACAAGGTGTTTGCCTATTATTTTCTCTATCGCGCGATCTATGCCGAAGCGGTGAGCCGCCCGTTCCGCCAGATGCGCCATATGCTCACGCATGATGACCTGACCGGCTTGCCGAACAGGGCCGCATTCGGCGAACGGCTCAACCAGTCTGTCCTCACCTGCAATGAGGCGGCACCCTGTACCGTGATGCTGCTGGATCTCGACCATTTCCAGAACGTGAACGACACGCTGGGTCACGAATACGGCGACCTGCTGCTGGTGGCGGTCGCCGAGCGCATCCGGACGAGCCTGCCTTCTGCCGCTTTCCTGGCCCGTTTCAGCGGCGACGAATTCGTGATCCTGCTGGAAAACACCTCCGCCGAACAGGCCAAGCAGGTGGGGCAGACCCTGCTGGACGCCATGGGGCGGGAATTCGATATCGGCAACGACCGCCTGGGGATCGGCGCCAGCATCGGTATCGTCAGTTATCCAGCCGACGGCGAGTCGGCCAGCGTCCTGATGCGCTATGCCGATCTGGCCCTGCATCGCGCCAAATCGGCCGGCCGCAATTGCTTCCGGGTGTTCAGCCACGATCTGTCCGAAGAAATCCAGCGCCGTGTGCTGCTTGAGGCGCGCCTCAAGCAGGCGCTGGAGCATAAGGAACTGGCCCTGCACTACCAGCCCAAGCTGGAAATCCGGACAGGCCGCCTGATGGGGTGGGAGGCACTGTTGCGCTGGCAGTCGGCGGAACTGGGCATGGTAAGCCCCGATGAATTCATTCCGGTGGCCGAGCACACCGGCCTCATCCTGCCGATCGGCGACTGGGTGGTGCGCGAGGCTTGTCGTCAAATGCGCGCCTGGCAGGACGCGGGCCTGCTGGCCGGCACCATGGCGGTCAACCTGTCGACCCGCCAGTTTCGCCAGAAGGATCTGGCGGAGGAGGTCAGCGCCGCCCTGCGCGACACCGGGCTGGCGGCGGGCGACCTGGAACTGGAGATCACCGAATCGTCGATCATGGACAATCTGGCGACCGCGGCTACTGTATTGACCGAGCTGGAGCGCTTGGGTCTTCGTATCGCCGTGGACGATTTCGGTACCGGGTATTCCTCGCTCAGCTATCTGAAGAGCTTTCCCATCCATTGCCTGAAGATCGACCGCTCGTTCATCAGCGACATCCCGGGCGACGACAACGACACCGCCATCGTGCGCACCATCATCGCGCTGGCCGGCAGTCTCGGCCTGACCGTGGTCGCGGAAGGCGTCGAAACTGACGCGCAACTGGCTTATCTGCGGGCCCATTATTGCGATCAGGCTCAGGGCTATTTCTTCAGTCGGCCGCTCCCCCCGGATGAGTGCATCAAGCTGATGCGGGCCGGCCTGCGCCGGGTGGCAGCCTAGGGCATGGCCGGACAACAAAAAAGCCGGGCACTGCCCGGCTTTTTTATGGCGGCGTCGGATTGGGTCACGCGGCTTTTTCGTGATGGTAGCCGGTCACGGTGTCCACCTCGCTCTTGGAACCCAGGATTACCGGCACGCGCTGGTGCAGGCCTTCGGGCGCCAGATCAAGGATGCGCTGGTAGCCGGTGGTGGCGGCGCCGCCGGCCTGCTCGACGATGAAGGCCATCGGGTTGGCTTCATACAGCAGGCGCAGCTTGCCGGCCTTGGCGGGGTCCTTGGTGTCCTTGGGGTACATGAAGATGCCGCCGCGGGTGAGGATGCGGTGCACTTCGGCGACCATCGAGGCGACCCAGCGCATGTTGAAGTCCTTGCCGCGCGGGCCGGTCTTGCCGGCCAGGCACTCGTCGACGTAGCGCTGCACCGGCTTTTCCCAGAAACGCATGTTGGAGGCGTTGATCGCGAATTCCTTGGTTTCGGTGGGAATCTTCATGTTGGGGTGGGTCAGCACGAACTCGCCGACGTCGCGGTCGAGCGTGAAGCCGTTGGTGCCGTGGCCGAAGGTCAGCACCAGCATGGTCGAGGAGCCGTAGATCGCGTAGCCGGCACACACCTGCTGGGTGCCGGTCTGCAGGAAGTCTTCCATCTTGGCGGCGCGGCCGGCGACCGGGGCCTTGAGAATCGAGAAGATGGTGCCGACCGAGATGTTGACGTCGACGTTGGAGGAGCCGTCGAGCGGATCGAACACCAGCAGGTACTTGCCCAGCGGGTATTTGTTGGGGATGGCATACACCTCGTCCATCTCTTCCGAAGCCATGCCGGCCAGGTGGCCTGCCCACTCGTTGGAGCGGATCATGATCTCGTTGGTGATGACGTCGAGCTTCTTCTGCGTCTCGCCCTGCACGTTCTCGGAGTCCAGCGAACCCATCACGCCCAGCAGCGCGCCTTTGTTGACGGCGTTGGAAATGGCCTTGCAGGCGGTGACGACGTCGTTCAGGAGCGAGGTGAAATCGCCGGTGGCGCCGGCGGTGCGGCGCTGTTCTTCAATGATGAACTGGGTAAGGGTGGTGCCGGTGTGCATGACGGTCTCCAGGAGCGGAATTAAATGAAAATATTAGAACAATCAAACATTTTATCACGTGATAAAGATATCAAATATCTCCGGCGGACTGACGAAGCGTGTACCCGGGACATGAAAAAACCCGCCTGGAGGCGGGTTGTTGTCGTGTGTGGCCTGGAGTTCAGGCTTGGCGCCGGCTCACGCGAAAGCCGACCAGACCCAGACCGGCCAGCATCGTCATCCAGGTGGCTGCATCCGGTACCGGTTGGGCCACGGGATGGATCGTCAGGGATTGCAGCTTGGCAAAGTCGTTGTTCTGGCCGATCCGGGCGGCCACCGCGATCCAGTCGTAGCTTCCGGTGAAATTGGCGAGGCTGACGGTTTTGACGGTGTTCGCATTGCTGGTGTTGTCATACAAGGTCGCCGTGCCAATCAGGCTGGCCTTCAGCCCGGCCGGACTGAAAGCGCCGGCGCCGGCCCAGATGCTGAGGTCGGAATCGCCGCCGAACTGGAGCATGGACAGGGATTGCAGGTTGACCGCGCTGGAAAACGTGAACAGGATCAGATCGTCGGCGCCCTTGTTGCCCAGCGCATCGGCAAAATTCTTGGCCGTGCAATTGGCCTTCTCCTGGCTGTTGCATACGCCCAGGCCGAAACCCGGCGTGAGGGTCAGGGCAGCCTGCCCGAACTGGTTGGCGCGTGCTGTGTTCGACCAGGCGCTGGCCGAGATCGTCAGGCCATCCACCGTGGTGGTGTAGGTGTTGCCATAGCTCTGGGCGAGCCCGGCGCCCGAGGTGAAGGAAACGTCCACGGCGTGCGCCTGGGCGGAAACCAGGGCAATACCCAGGATGGCGGCAAATCGATTGAATGAGGTCATGTCTGCTCCTGTCATTCGGCGCGGCCAGGGGAGAGGCCCTGCAGCCGGCTTTGCCTGAATGCAGCAACATGCATGCCTTGTGAGGCGGCTATCCGTAAGCTATTGATTGGTATTTGATTTTTTAGGATGGGCGAGTCGGTCGCGGCGTGGGGCCGGGCCCTGCGCACGTCGGCAATGACGGGATTCAGTCAGTCCCGACGAGCTGATCGGAGCGCGTGAAGGTCCAGGTGCGGGTGATCGACAGGATGTCGACCTTTTTCCGCATCTCGTCGGGAAAGGGCGCGTAGGGGGCGGCGAGCTCGACGATCTTGATGGCGGCGGTGTCGAGGATCTTGGAACCGGACGAGCGATCGATGTCGACTTTCTCGATGCGGCCGTTGGCGTAGATCGATACGGTCAGCCTCAGGCTGCCGTAAATGCCCTGGCGGCGCGCAGCCTCGGGATAGTTGACGTTGCCGATGCGCTCGACCTTGGTGACCCAGTCCTCGACGTAGCGTGCGAAGTCGTATTCGCGTGTGTTGGCCCCGACGAAGGCGCGCTTGGGACGTTTCTGGTATTCGTCCCATTGCTGCGAGATACGCGCCTGCAGTTGCGCCATTTCGCGTGCCTGTTCGTTGAGTTGGCTGGCGTCGACGGTGGGCTGGACGGGAGCGGGGGTTTCGACGGGCGGTGGAGTGTGCAGTTGAGCGTCGGGTTTAAGTTGGCTCAACAGGGTTTTGGCCTGCTGTTCGAGGGAGGCCACCTTCGCCTGCAAGGCGGCTTCGTCGGTCCCGGTCTGGGTTCTGGCACTGGCAGGAAGCGGGCTTTTCAGCCGGCGGTCTTCATCGGTGTTGCCCCCCCCCGCCAGATTCACCTGCGCCAGTGCGTCGGGATTGAGCGGGGAGTCCACGCTTTTGGCGTTGACCAGCACCACCTCCATCGGCAGATTGGGATCCTCGAACAAGTGCGGATTGACATGCACGAACTGGGTCGAGAGCACCATGCCATGCACCGCCGCCGACGCCAGCAGGGCCAGCGCCATGCGCGTGCCCTGCTTGGAGGGCGCGGCGAGAGCGGGAGACGGGGCAGGAGCAGAAGACACCATGGACTCGAAATAGTCGGACAAGCTGGATTCTACGGAACGACGGTGGCGCTGTCAGGCGGCGGTGCCATCGTCTCCAGGTACTCGGCATGAAAGCTGATGTCCAGCAGATCGATGTTGGAAATGGCCAGCCGAACTTTCGATCCCGGTGCGATGCCCATCACCGAGGGTGCGCGCGTCACCATCGGCAGGGTGTCGAATCGAACCAGGTCTTCGCGGATGACGCTGGCGACGACGCCGTTCACGTTTTCCTGGATCAGCCAGCGCAGCATCCAGTAGCGTTCGAGCCGCCGCTGGAATTCATTGTAGGCGTCGTATGCCAGCTCGAAGTCGCGCACCGTCGAGAACAGTTGCTCGCTCCTCGGGGGATACACCGGATCGGCCCCTTGCACGATGCTGATCAGCTGTCGCTGGTTGACCAAGTCGACGTAGCGCCGCAGCGGCGAGGACGACCACGCGTACTGGTCGACACCCAGGCCGACGTGCGGGTCGGGCGAGGTGGTCATGCGGGTCTTGCCACCTGCCTGAGCGCGGTAGATGCCGGGCACGCGCTTTTCCGCCAGCCAGCCGCCCCAGTGCGCATTGGCGAAGATCATCAACTCGGAGACCACCTTGTCGATCGGGCTGCCGCGCTTGCGCGGGACGATGCTGATGCGCTCGCCGTCGAGCTTGAAGTTGTAATCGACGCGATCCACGTTGTCGGCCTTGCCGCGCCCCGCCTCGAGTACGGCAGCAAAATCGCGCAGCCATTCGAGTTCGCGGCGGTAAGGATAGTCGGGCACGTCGGGATTGCGCAGGGTGTCGTCGTTGAACTGCACTTCCAGCGTTTCGTGGCGCAGGTTATCGGCGATGTGCACCATTTCCAGCCGGGTCTCGGTGCCGAGCACGCGCAGATCGGCGGCCACGTCGACATACAACGACAGCGCCGGGCAATCGTGGGTCTCGCCCAGCGTGTAGTGATGGATCAGCGCCTCGGGCAGCATGGTGATCTTGTTGCCGGGGTAGTACACGGTGGAGAGTCGCTCGCGCGCGACCTTGTCGAATTCCGAGCCGGGCGCGATGCCGAGCGCCGGTGCCGCAATGTGGATGCCGACGCGGGCGCTGCCGTCGCCGCGCCATTCGACCGACAGCGCATCGTCGATCTCGGTGGTCGCCTCGTCGTCCATCGAGAAGGCGCGCACGTTGCTCTTGGGCAATTCCGGCGGGTCGAGCGGTTCGGTGACGGGCGCGAAACCGGTGCCGCGGGGGAAGTATTCCAGTAGGAAAGTCGCGAGATGGAAGTCGAGCGTCGACGGGATCGCGCCGCAGCGCTCGATGAGTCTCAATTGGGACAGTCCGGTGGCCGTTGCCGCGTCTTCCAGCGCCTTGTATTCCAGCGTGTTCTTGTCCGGCGCGATGAGAATGCGCGGGATCAGCGAGGCGTATTCGGGCGGCAGGCGGAAGGCCGCGAGCTCGGCAGCCAGGTGAGCCTGTCGTTCCGCCGCGAGGCGTTTCTTCTCCATGCCGGCCTTGGCCGCTGCCAGCGTTTCGGCCGGCGCCGGGCGGTAGCGGCCCTTGCCCTTCTTGTGAAAATAGATCGGCGACGTGTGCAGCTTCAGCAGCAGCGCCACCGACTCCGCCGGCCGCGGCGCGTGGCCGTAGTATTCCTGCGCCAGTTGCTCGAAACCGAATTCCTCGGTGCCTGCCGCTTCCCACAGGAAATCGGCGTCGAGTTCGGCCGTCAGCGTCTCGGCTTCGGCCATCACCTCGGCCGGCGCCGGCGCGGCGAAGCGCAGCAGGATGTTCGCCGTCTTGATCTTGCTGCGCTTGCCCGAGGCCGCCTCCACCTGCGCCGTGGCGTCGGTTTCGGACAGGATGGAGCCGGCCTTGAAATGGCCGTCCTCTTCAAAGATGAGATGCATGGAAAATCAGAAATCCAGGATGGTTTGGAAGTGGCGTTCGAACCCGGCAAAGCCGTGGTCGCCGCCGTCTTCGATGATCTGCGTGGCGCCTGTGTAGTAGGCGACGGCGTCGCGGTAGTCGAGCACCTCGTCGCCGGTCTGCGCCAGCAGCAGATAGCGCTCGGGTTGCGAGATGGCGGGAACGTCGAGTGCCGCGAGTTCGGCCAGATGCGCCTCGGTAAGTTCCCATTTTTCGCCGCTGTGCCAGTTGGTCTGCGGGCCGAGTGCGGCGCGCAGCAGCGTGTGCGCGTGCACGGCGGGGTTCACCAGCACCGCTTTCCAGCCGTGCCTCTCGGCCAGGTGGGTGGCATAGAAGCCGCCCAGCGAACTGCCCACCAAGGTGACGGATTCAGGGTGGCGTTGCGCCAGTTCGACCTCGACCTGGGCAATGGCCGCGCGCGGGCTGTTGGCGAGCGCCGGGCAATAGTAATCGGCCTGCCGGCCGAGGTGCGCCATGTGCTCGCCCAGCTGCCGGGCCTTGCCGGATGCGGGAGAGGAGTTGAAGCCGTGGAGATAGACGATCATCCCCAGATTTTACCGGGGCGGCTCCCATTCCAGAAATTAAGTGTGAATGGGTCCTAATCGTCGAAGCAGTAGAAGTCCGCCTTGGTCACGCCGCAGTCGGGGCAGCTCCAGTCGTCGGGGATGGCTTCGTAGCGGGTGCCCGGTGCCAGGCCGTGGTCGGGGTCGCCGAGCGCTTCGTCATAGACGTAGTCGCAGACGGCGCAAGTCCATTTGCGGAAGGCGGGGACGGATTCGGGGGCAGAGACAGCAGCGGAGAGATTCATCATGGTAATTTCCACGGATCGAGCGTGGCCAGCAGTTGATTGAAGATGGCGTCGAGTTCGCTGCCCAGCACATCGAGCTGCGGGTTGACGTAGGGTTTGAAGACATCGATGGCCGGGCGGTACGCGACCCACGTGCGGCCGTCGGCCTCGTACAGATGGATGCGTAGCGGGATATCGATGCCCGCCGCCTTTTCCGCCGCCCAGACCTTGGCGGCATAGTCGGGGCGAAACACCTCGAGGATCTGGTCGGCCGGCACCTCGATCCCCTTTTTTGCGCAATTGGCCTGGCCATTGGCGTGGGCGACCAGACCCATCGGGTAGGCGGCGATGGCGGCGATCAGTTTCCCTGCGGCTTCGTCCACAGAGAGCGATACGGCAAAACGGGTCATGCGACCTCTCTTTCAGGCTGCGCCAGTGCGCAGGCGTGGCTGTCGAACTCATGCAGCTCCTTGCGCAGGTGCTTGATCGCGGGGGTGACAATGGCGATGAAGTAGGCCTCGCGCAATCTGCGCTGTGCCGCATTATTCGACAAATAGCCCTTGGCGCCCAGATGCAGCATCGCCGCGCTGGCGGCCTTCAGGCTCAACTCGCTGCCGGCGAGCCGCAATTGCAGCGTTTCCTTGACGTGCGGCGCGCTGCCGTCGCGGTCGATGCGTTCGGCCAGATCATAAGTCGCGGCGCGCGCGGCGTCGAGCTCGGCTTGCAAGGCGTCGGCCTGTACGTCGAGGAAGCGGTTGATGTGGCCGAACTGCCTGTCGGCCCGCTGCATCATGACGACGCAGGCGTCGACGAGGCCGAGGCCCATGCCCATCTGCAGCAGGATGAAGGCCGATTTGGTGCGGTCGCGGAAAGCGTCGAATTCGTGCGGGTGGCAGACCACCTGCGCGTCGGGCAGGAATACGTCGCGGAACTGGCAGGCGAAGGTGTTGGTGCCTTCCATGCCGATGAAGTGCGCGTTCTGCGCCAGCGTGAGGCCGGGCGTGCTGCCGTGCAGCAGGCCGATCACCAGCCCCGGCGCGTCGGCCAGCGAGGCGCCCATGTGGAAATGATGCTCGGGCCCGATATTCGACACCCAGGGCAGCACGCCGTTGACGCGGTAGCCCCCCTCGACGCGCTGCGCCTTGAGACGGGTTTCCTCGATGCCCACGCAGGACTTCATGGTGTTCGACTGCGCGGTGCCGCCCAATACCTCGCCGCGTGCCATCTTCGGCAGCATGTCGGCGGCGAGTGCGGGGTTGGTGCCATTCAGCACGTACCACTGCAGCGCGTATTGCGCCCACAGCAGGAAGCCGGTGGACACGCATTGCTTGGACGCTTCCTCGACCACCTGGATGGCGTGTTTCAGGCCGCGTGCGCTGCCGCCGTGCGAGGCCGGCGTGAGGCTGCCCAGACCGCCGAGCGTGCCGAGCTTGCGCAGAAAGATGTCGGGATAAAGGCCCTTCAGGTCGATGTCGACCACCTTGGGCGCGAGCTCTTCGGCGATGAGTTCGGACAAGCCCGGCAGGATTTCGCAGGCTTCATCCGGAAGAGGGGGGGCGAGGGCGACGGCGGGCATGGTGCGCTCCTGGTTCGATAAAGGGACGGCTCAGGCCAGCTCGACGCTGACGTTCACCGGATTGCGCAGCGTGTTGGCCACCGGCGACCAGGCGTTGGAATGCGCGACCAGGTCCTTTAGCTCGGCTTCGCTGGCGTCGCCTTCCAGGTGCACCTTGACGCGTACGTCGGTGAAACCGAGTTTCTTCAGCGGATCGAGGTCGCCCACGCCCCATACCGCGGTCACGTTGATGTCGCCTTCGAGTTCGAGTTCGAGGCGGGTCAGCGAAATGCCGCGTGCCACGGCGTTGGCGTGCAGGCCGACCGACAGACAGGAACCCAGCGTGGCCAGCACGGCTTCGGACGGATTCGGCGCAGTGTCGTCGCCCAGCAGGTGCGGTGGCTCGTCGATCACGTGCGCCGGCAGGTTGCGCACGTAGGTGAGATTGCGGAACTTGCTTTCGCACACGGTCTTCGCTTTCAGCGTGACGACCGATTGCGGGTTGGCCTTGCCTTTGGCGGACAGCGCGGCGAGGCCTTCGCCGGAAATGGGTTCGAGGATGGCCTGGGTTTTCAGGGCAACGACTTCAGACATGGCATGACTCCTTGGTTGAGAGGATCGAGGAACCGACATGCCCTGTATTGCGATTCCTGTGCCAGCTCCGAAAAACGCGGTAAACCGTTGTTTGTTATTCAGATATTCCTTTCCGTCCGGTTGCCGCCAATTGTCTGCGCTAACAAATTGTCAACCATTGTCAGCTTGCCTCGGCTGCTTCGAGCCGCTGCAGGCGGTAGTTCAACTGGCGCAGGGTCAGCCCCAGCATCTGGGCTGCGCGCGACTTGTTGCCATGGGCGTGTGCCAGCGCCTGCGCGATCTGCTGACGATCGTGCGACTGCGCAGGGAGATAGGGGCGCACGGTGGCAGCTGCAGGCGGATTCGCCGGTACGCTGCCGAGCGATCTGCCGTTCTCCGGCGTGGCTTCGCTGTGGATCACGCGCTCGACCTCCTGTGCGGGAATCGTCGCGCTTTCGGCCAGCAGCACCAGGCGTTCCAGCACGTTGCGCAATTGCCGGATATTGCCCGGCCAGTGGTAGCCCGCCAGCTTCTCCATCGCCTCCGGCGTCAGGCCGACGTTGCGCTGATAACTCTGACTGATGAGGTTGAGCTGGTGGCGTACCAGCGGGCGGATGTCCTCGGGACGTTCGCGCAGTGCGGGCAGGCGGATCGGAATGATGTTGAGGCGGTAATACAGGTCGAGACGGAAGCGCCCCGCGCTCACCTGCTGCTGCAGGTCGAGGTTGGTAGCGGCGACGATGCGCACGTCGATCGGCGTTTCGCGGCGGCCGCCGACGCGCTGCAGCGATTTTCCTGCAACACGCGCAGCAGTTTCACCTGCATCGCCAGCGGCAACTCGCCGATCTCGTCGAGGAAGAGCGTGCCACCGTTCGCCTGCTCGAAGTAACCGGCGCGCGCCGTGACCGCACCGGTGAATGCGCCTTTCTCGTAGCCGAACAATTCCGACTCGAACAGGTTTTCCGGAATCGCGCCGCAGTTCACCTTGACGAAAGGCTGGTCGCGCCGCGGGCTCGACAGATGCAGCGCGCGCGCGAACAGCTCCTTGCCGGTTCCCGATTCGCCCAGCAGTAGCACCGTCACATCGGTGGACGATACCTGTTCGATCTGGTGCAGCGCATGACGCAGGGCGGGCGATTCGCCGACGATGCCGAGCGTGGCCGGCTGCGGCGTGCCGCGTTCGAGCGCCCATTTGAGCTCGCGGTTCTCGTGCTCCAGGCGTGCGGTCTGCTCCGCCACGCGATCGTTCAGTTTGAGGATCTGCGTGATCAGCGTGGCGATGATTTCGAGGATGCGCAGATCGTCGGTCAGCGCCCGCGCGCGTCCGCGGATGCGGTGCACGCCCAGCAGACCCAGGACCTCGCCATCGCTGCGCAGCGGCAGCGCAATGAAGCTGACCGTTTCGTTCGGCAGGTGCGAACGGTCCACCGCGCGCGAGGTAATGCGGATCGTTGTCGATGTCCTGCACGATCACCGGCTCGCCGCTTTGCAGGGCGCGCCCGGTGACGCCGACCCCGGGGTGATAGACGCCGCGTTTGATTTCCGTGGCCGTCAGGCCGTAGGCATAACGGATCGCATAGTCGCCGCCGGGCTGCCGCAACACCACGCGCCCGCGGTTGAGCCCGAGAAACTCCGAGACCAGATGCAGCATTTCGCGGATCACCGGTCCGGGCTCCAGGCTTTTTCCCACCAGGCGTGCCGATTCGCGAATGACCAGCATTTCCTCGTTCTGTAGATGTTCGGCTGGCAATGCAGGGGATGTCATGGCGATTCCTCAAAACATTTTGTCAACACTGTGTAATCAAGAATCGGACCAGTATCGAAGGCGGTTCCGAATATTCCTGGAGAAGTCTTGGATAAACAGCTTCTTAGTGTCGATCGTGTGGGCTGGCACGCTTCCTGATAAGACTTCAGGTGTCAACACGACGCATCGCCCGGCCCGGTTCCTCCGGGCCCGCACAATCAGGTGTTAGAGCGGTCGGCGTGCTGCAAACCGGAATCGTGGCCATGCACCAGACCGGAGCGCAGTGCGGCGATGCTGGTGCATGCGGACGTGTTGTGAAGCCAAGTTTTTCAACCGATGGGAGCGCTTAATGTCCGGTTTTGATAATCCGTTTGACCCCGATACCCCACTGCACCGTGCAGGATGCAGCTGCGGCCGCCACCACAGCCAGGCCGACCACGAGGCCGACATGCAGAACGAGGATGCGCGCGTGTCGCGCGTGGTCGAATCGGCGGTGATGCGTGGTCTGTTCCCCGACGACCAGTTGCGCCGCAACTTCCTGCGCGCGGTCGGCGCCGGCACGGCGATGGCAGCGATCTCGACGCTGTTCCCGATGGGCGCGGCCAAGGCGCTGGCCGCCGAGAAGGGCAAGCTCGAGAAGACCGACCTCAAGATCGGCTTCATCCCGATCACCTGCGCCACGCCCATCATCATGGCGGGGCCGATGGGCTTTTATGCACGTGAAGGGCTCAACGTCAGTCTGCAGAAAACCGCCGGCTGGGCAGTGATCCGCGACAAGGTACAGAACAAGGAATACGACGCCTCGCACATGCTCTCCCCGATGCCACTGGCGATGTCGCTCGGACTGGGTTCGGCCAAGCAGGCAGTCGACGTGGCGTCGATCCAGAACATCAACGGCCAGGCCATCACCCTGGCCCTCAAGCACAAGGACAAGATGAACCCCAAGGACTGGAAAGGCCTGAAGTTCGGCCTGCCGTTCGACTATTCGATCCACAACCTGCTGTTGCGCTACTACCTCGCCGAAGCCGGCCTCGATCCCGACAAGGACGTCGAGCTGCGCATGATGCCGCCGCCCGACATGGTGGCCAACCTGCGCGCCGGCAACATCGACGGCTTCCTCGGCCCCGAGCCGTTCAACCAGCGCGCGGTGTATGAAGAAGTCGGCTTCATCCATACCCTGTCGCGCGACCTGTGGGACGGCCACCCGTGCTGCGCCTTCGGCGTGCAGGAAGGCTTCTACAAGCAGTATCCCAACACCTATGCCGCGCTGTTCCGCGCGATTGCCAGCGCCACCGACTACGCGCACAAGCCGGAGAACCGCAAGGCCATCATCGAGGCGATCGCGCCGCCGAATTACCTCAACCAGCCGATCCCGGTGCTGGAACAGGTCATGACCGGCCGCTTCGCCGACGGACTCGGCAAGGTGCGGAACGTGCCCGACCGCGTCGACTTCGATCCATTCCCGTGGCAGTCGATGGCGGTGTGGATCCTCACGCAGCTGAAGCGCTGGAACTACATCAAGGGCGACATCAACTACCAGGCGGTCGCTGAGGACGTGTTCCGTGCCACCGACGCGCGCGCCCGCATGGCCGAGCTCGGCATGAAGCCGCCGAAGTCGAACTACGCCAAGCACACCATCATGGGCAAGGTGTTCGACCCCGCGAAGCCTGCCGAGTACCTCAACTCCTTCGCCATCAAACGCACATGAAGACGAAACTCTCGCTCAGCCAGAAGGCCGGCCTGCTGTCGCTCGGGCTGCTTGCGGTGATCCTGCTGGTCTGGCAGCTGGCGACGCTGCCGGAAGCCAAGGTCGTCGCGGCCGACGTCGACCCCGAGTATGCCGCGCTGATGGGTGGCGGCGCGGCCAGGGCGGCGTCGAGCTTCCCCACCCCGGCGGCGATGGCGCAGACGCTGTGGGACAAGCTGTCGCACCCGTTCTACGACAACGGCCCCAATGACAAGGGCATCGGCATCCAGCTCGCCTATTCGCTGGCGCGCGTGCTCGGCGGCTTCTTCCTCGCCGCTGTGGTGGCGATCCCGCTCGGCTTCGCCATCGGCAACTCGCGGATGGTCTACCAGGCGATCAACCCCTACGTGCAACTGCTGAAGCCGATTTCGCCGCTGGCGTGGATGCCGCTCGCCCTCTACACCATCAAGGACGCGTCGGCCTCGGCCATCTTCGTCATCTTCATCTGCTCGCTGTGGCCGATGCTGATCAATACCGCGCACGGCGTCGCCAATGTGCGCAAAGACTGGCTCGACGTCTCGCGCACGCTGGAGGTCAATCCGCTGCGCAAGGCATTCCGGGTGATTCTTCCAGCTGCGGCGCCGACGATCCTGACCGGCATGCGCATCTCCATGGGCATCGCCTGGCTGGTCATCGTCGCCGCCGAAATGCTGGTCGGCGGTACGGGCATCGGCTACTTCGTGTGGAACGAGTGGAACAACCTGTCGCTCACCAACGTACTGTTCGCCATCCTCATGATCGGCGTCGTCGGCATGGCGCTCGACAGTGTCTTCGGCGTGCTGGGCAAGCGCGTCGCGTATCAGGAGTAACGCATGTCAGCCATCCATCCCTTTCTGCAGGTCGAAAACCTGGCGCGCGCCTACCCCAGCCCCACCGGGGGCGACGCCATCACCGTGTTCGACCACGTCAATTTCCGCATCCACAAGGGCGAGTTCGTCTGCGTCACCGGCCACTCCGGCTGCGGCAAGTCGACTATCCTCAACATCCTCGCCGGCCTCGACAGCGCCACGACAGGAAACGTCTTCATGGACGGCCGCGAAGTCGCCGGCCCCAGCCTCGACCGCGGCGTCATCTTCCAGGGCCATGCGCTGATGCCGTGGCTGACGGTACAGGAGAACGTCGAATTCGCTGTGAAATCGCGCTGGCCTTCGCGGAACAAGCAGAAAATCCGCGCCCACGCCATGCGCTACATCGAACTGGTGGGCCTGAAGGGCGCCGAGCACAAGAAGCCGTCGCAGCTCTCTGGCGGCATGAAGCAGCGCGTCGGCATCGCGCGCGCCTTTTCCATCGAGCCGAAGATGCTGCTGATGGACGAACCCTTCGGCGCGTTGGACGCCTTGACGCGCGGCGTCATCCAGGACGAATTGCTGAAAATCTGCGCCGAGACGCAGCAGACCGTGTTCATGATCACGCACGACGTCGACGAAGCCATCCTGCTGTCCGACAGGATCATGCTGATGTCGAACGGTCCGCATGCGCGCATCGCCGAGATCGTCAACAACACCCTGCCGCGTCCGCGCGAGCGCAGCGCCATCCACAAGCAAGTGCACTACTACCCGATCCGCAACCACCTGGTCGATTTCCTGGTGAGCCGGTCGAAGCAGTTCGGCAGCCTGCGCGACGCGCCCGACGCCCCCAGTTCGCCCACCGTGTTCGATCCGGCCGACCTCATCGAGTCCGACGTCGAGCCGGTCGTCGCCCACACGCCGCCCGTCGGCAAGCCTCACATCCACCTCGTCAACGCCTAAGGACCATCATGACCCGCACCGAAGTCACCGACCTCATCCTCGCCGCCAAGCACAAGAAAGGCCTCAAATGGGCTGACATCGCCAAGAAAGTCGGCCAGAGCAAAGAATGGACAACCGCCGCCCTGCTGGGCCAGATGACGCTCGACAAGAAACAGGCCACCACCGTCGGCAAGCTGCTCGGCCTGCCGCCCGAAGCAATCGACCAGCTGCAGATGGTGCCGTACAAGGGCAGCCTGCCTTCCGCGGTGCCGACCGACCCGCTGATCTACCGCTTCTATGAACTGATCATGGTCTACGGCATCACGATCAAGTCGCTGATCCACGAGGAATTCGGCGACGGCATCATGAGCGCGATCGATTTCTCGATGGATATTTCGCGCGTGCCGGATCCCAAAGGGGATCGGGTGAAGATCGTGCTGAACGGGAAGTTCCTGCCGTACAAGATGTATTGACCCCTTAGTTGCGCCGCAGCCAGGCCTCGAACTCATCCGGCGGCAGCGGTTTTCCGGCGTAGAGATACCCTTGCGCGTAATCGCACCCTGCCGCGGCCAGCAGGGCGCGCTGCCCGGCGGTTTCCACCCCTTCCGCGATGACCTTCAGCCCCAGTTCGTGCGCCATGACGATGATCGCCCTCGAGAGGGCCATGTCGTTCGGGTCCGTTTCGATGTCGCTCACGAACGACCGGTCGATCTTCAGGTAATCGATGGGAAACTGCTTGAGATAGGACAGCGTGGAATAGCCCGTGCCGAAATCGTCGATGGCGATCTGGATGCCGGCGTCGCGAAACGCCAGTAATTGCTCGGTGACGTCGGCATGCGCATTGAGCAGCAGGTTTTCCGTGATCTCGATCGTAAGATTCGTGCCCGGCAGTCCGATGTCCTGCAGATGCCGTAGCCATGCCCGGGTGTGCGGGCGTCCTTCCGCCCGGAACTGCACGGGCGACATGTTGATGCTGATCTGGAAATCGTCACCGAATTCATGGCGCCATGCCTGCGCACGCCGTGCCGATTCCATGAGGACCCATTCGCCGATTTCGTTGATGAGTCCCGTTTCTTCGGCGAGCGGAATGAAATCCATCGGATTGACCAGTCCGCGCGTGGGGTGCTGCCATCGCAGCAGCGCTTCGGCCTTGCGGGTGCGGCCGGTGGACAGCTCGACGATCGGTTGGAAATAGGCGACGAATTGCCTGGCGGCGACCGCCTCGCGCAGGTCGCGGGACAGTTTCAGGCGAGTCTGGGCGGCTACCTGCAGCGACGCCGTGAAATAGAAAAAGCGATTGCGCCCGTGTTTTTTGGCGGCATACATGGCCTGGTCGGCATGCTTCAGCAGGGTGTCGATATCGTCGGCGTCACCCGGATACACGGTGATGCCGATACTGGCCGTGACATAGGCCACCTCGTCGCCAAGGCGAAAAGGCTCGGCCATGCGTCCGATGATTTTCTGGGCGATGTCCTCGATATGGGTACGATCCGACAGGTCGGCCAGGATGACCGTGAACTCGTCGCCGCCCAGGCGCGCGACCGTGTCGGTATCGCGAATGCAACTGCGGATGCGCCGGGCCGCCTCCTGCAGCAGGATATCGCCCACGTCGTGCCCCAGCGTGTCGTTGACCTCTTTGAACTCGTCGAGATCGACCAGCAGGAGCGCCAGGAAAAAATCGGCACGCTGGGACTTGATGATTTCCTGGCCCAGGCGGTCGAGGAACAGCCGCCGGTTGGGCAGTTGCGTCAGCGGATCGAAGTTGGCCTGGCGCTGGATGGTTTCCTCCGCCTGCCTGCGCTCGCTGACATCGAGGTAGGTTCCGATCAGCCGCGTGGGAACACGAGCCGAATCGCGGGTGACCACCATGCCATGCGTCTGGACCCATTTCCAGCTGCCGTCCTTGCAGCGTTTGCGATGTTCGTGGGCGAAAGTGTCGCGGCTGCCGTCAAGCAGCGGCTGCCGTGCGGTCATCAGACTGGGCAGGTCGTCCGGGTGGACACGCTGCAGCCAGTCGTCCATGCGAGGCCCGATCTCATCGTCGGCAAATCCCAGCATGGCCTTGCTGCGGCTTGAAAGCAGAATCCGGTTGGCCGGAATGTCCAGGTCCCATACACCGGCCCCCGTGCTGTCCAGCGCGAAGCGCCAGCGTTCCTCCACATCGCGCAACCTGGCGTTGATCTCCGCGGTCTCCCGTCTGGAGAGGACAAGCTTGCGCACGAGCGGCGTCACCAGTCCGTACAGCAGGAGAACGCCGGTCACGACCAGGATGGCCAGCAGCGGAATGACGATTTGGAGTTGTTGTCTGATGGGGCCGAACAGTTCGGCTCGATCGATCTTCAGCACCATGCCGGGCCCCAGGCGGCCCAATGGCGTGTAGGCGGCGACCACGTTCTCGTGGCGATAATCCTGCGTGAATACGGTGCCGGTTTCCCCAGCCAGCGCATGGCTCATGGGCAGCGGCTGCCCGCCGATCGTGCGGGCCAGGCGTGCGAACACATGTTGCGACCGGGTGAGCGGGAAACATTGCATGTCCTTTTCCAGCGGGGCGCACAGGGCGAGTTCCACGGTTTTCCCCAGTACCCCAGCCTCGGCGATGGCATCCGTCAGCCGCGGCAGGGTGGATTCGGTCCGCGCCGTGCCGATGAGGTGGCCCGCTTCGTCCATGACCTCACGGTCGACCCGCAGGATCAATTGCCCATCCCACAGCAGATGTGACTTGGCTTGCGTATTGAGGGGCACGCTGAGCGCCGGGCTTTTCGACGGATGGCCTGCATGCACGATCGCCTGGCCATGGCTGTCATGAAAGGAGACGCTGGTGAATCCGATCGGCAGGAAGGAGTCCGCGATCTGCTGCAAGGCCAGCCGGCTGGCGTCATTGCCCGGCTTCGCCTGCAGCAGCTGCAGGTTGTGGATCACGAAAGGGCGGGTGGAAACGGCCAGCGCATTGGTCACGCCGGCGCTGATCTCGCTTTCGAACAGGCGGCGGTCGTTCTGCAGGGCGGTGGCCAAGCTTTTGACGAGGACGGATTCCGCTTGTCTCTGCATCAAGGCATACACGGCGAGGCCGGCGGCGAGCGTCAGGACAATCAGGATGAGGCCGCCGATGAGGCCGATGCGGTGACTTTCGAATTGCCGATCCAAATACGTTCCTCCCGATCTCGCGTCGCGCATGCCGGGAAATACGCGCGCAAGGTATTGATATCGTGGATGCGGTTACAGATCGACAACTTACCATGCATTCCGGGAGAAGGTTGAAAGGGCGTACGGCCACCGTAGTGGCCGTACGCAATGATGGTAGTGTGGTCAGCGCGCCATCGCCACCGCGTTCACCGCCACGTGGGCACTGGCGCGCTGGCTCAGCAGGCTGTTGAATATCAGCGCCAGGATGACAAACGCAGCGCCGGCCAGTTCGGCAAGCCCGAAACGGTGGCCGAGGATGACCCCGATGACGAACGCGGATACCGGGACGAAGTTGATGAACAGCACGCCGTTGAGCGCGCCCAGCTGCCGGATGCCGGCGTTCCAGCTCAGCACGGCGATCACCGCGCCTATCACCACCATGTAGGCCAGTGCCCACAGGCCGTCCTGCACGGCCGCCATGGAGGGCGGATGAATGTGACCCAGGCGCGTCATCGCGGCAGTCGCGGCAAAGATGCTCAGCACACCGAGCAGACAGGTCAGCGTGGTGTAGCGCAGCGGCGACCAGTGCGTGAAGCGTGCGGCCCCCAGGGTGTAGAACACCCAGCACAGTGCACCGAGCAACAGCAGCAGGTCACCGCCGACCTGGCCCGAGGCAGACAGCGCGGACAGGTGGCCGTTACTCACCACCAGCACCACGCCGGTCAAGGCGATGGCGATGGCGACCAGCGTGTGCGAGGCCGGACGGGTGCCGCGCATGCCCCAGTTCACGAGGGCGGTCATCAAGGGCATCAGCGCCATGATGACCGCAGCGTGCTCGGGCCGGCTGTGCGCCAGACCGGTGAACGCGAGCAGGTTGAAGCCAGCAAAGCCCAGACTGCCATATAGCCAGAGCAGCATGCCGCGACCCTCGAGCCTGAAGGCGTCCCGCCCTTCGCGGTAGGCCAGCAAGCCGGCGAAGAGAAAGGCGGCGCCCCCATAGCGGATGGCGGTCATATGGAACGCGTCGATCTGTGGCAGCAAGGGCTTGGCGACCTGGAACATGCCGCCCCAGGAGACGGCGGCAAGCAGCAGCAGGCCCATGGCCTGGAAAAGCGAAGCGCGGGACATCGTGATCTCCTTGCAACAATGCGATGTGCGTAGCGTAGCCATACGAGGCCTGTTAAAAATCCCCCCGGAAGGCATATGATTGTTTCCCTCACGTTAACAATCTAACAGGCCATGCTCGACCTGGAAGCCGCCCGCATTTTTACCCTCGTGGTCCAGAACCAGTCCTTTTCGGAAACCGCGCGCAAGCTGGGCGTATCGGCGCCGGTCATCAGCAAGCAGGTGGCGCGCCTGGAAAAATCGCTGGATGCGCGGCTGCTGCAGCGCACCACGCGCCGCCTCGGCCTGACCGAAGCCGGCACGGCGTTCTACGCGCATTGCGTGCGCATGCTCGAAGAAGCCGACGCCGCCGAGCGCGCGGTCAGCCGACTGCATGAAGCGCCGCGCGGCCACCTGCGCGTCAGCGCGACCGTCGGCTTCGGCAGCCTGCGCATCGCCCCGCTGCTGCCGGGCTTCCTGGCGCGCTACCCTGAAGTGAGCGTGGAACTGGTCTGCGACGATCGCGTGGTGGACTTGGTCGATGGCGGCTACGACCTCGCCCTGCGCCTTACTGCCCAGCCCGGCGAACTGCTGGTGGCGCGGCCCTTGACTGCGGTGCGCCAGGTGCTTTGCGCCGCCCCCGCCTATCTCGAACGCCGCGGCACGCCGCAGCGGCCGGAAGACCTCGTCGACCACAACTGCCTGCGCTATCTGCGCAGCGACGATGCGGGCGATACCCGCTGGGCGTTCGTGAGCGAGGGCCGTGCGCTTAACGTGCCGGTGGCTGGCAATTTTTCCACCAACAATATCGATGCCCTGCGGCGGGCGGCGATGACGGGGCTGGGGATCATCCTCGGCTCGAGCTATCGGCTGGAGCCGGATATTCGGGCGGGGCGGCTGGTGGAGATTCTGGGCACCTTTTTACCCGAGCAGGATGCGCGGATTTATGCGGTGTATCCGTCGAATCGGCATCTGAGTCCGAAGGTGCGCGTGTTTATTGATTATCTGGTGGAGGCGTTGGCGGAGGCTTAGGGGCGGTCTTCGTGCCCCGTTCGCGCTGAGCCTGCCGAAGCGCACAAGCTCAGCACCGTTCGCCCTGAGCTTGTCGAAGGGCATGTTCGTTGTGGCTAGGTTCTTTGCAGGACTGCTGACCGTTGGCCGGGGGTAGCCCGGCAGCTAGTTCCTTTTCTTGTCTCCCAAATAAAAATAACAAAAACACGGCGACCCCGACAGTCCCGAATTCCCGAAGATCAAGCGCGCCGAGTGGGCGGCAAAGAACTCGCCCCGCTTTTGCTATGCCTTTTTAATTTTTGTGAGCGGGGCTCAAACACCTTTGCCGCTGATCCACCCGACGCACTTGATCTTCGGCGGGTCTGTAAGGGGATGAAAGTCAAAACCAGGGCGGTGATGACTGGGCGGGTTGGGTGCTTGTGTTGCGACGTCGCCCCTACGTGGCTTTACAGCATAGCCAGACCAAGTTAGTGAGCTTCGATTGCTTCTTGAAGTGCAAGCAGAATGGTACTGGCCTCAATAAAGTGAGCACGCTGGGAACGTGCTGACCCACGAATTGCCATGCCACAGAAGGTTGGTTGTCTTGAAATGGCAATTTCATTTCGCAGACAAAAGACCGGTGAACCACTAAGGCCGTTGAAATCGCTCAAGTTCAGGGGATTCTCGATCAGGAGTTCGTGACAGTTATGAGCGATGCTTGGACCAACATAACGACCAGGTAAGAAGAACTGCTGGAGCTGTAATTTGGAGTGTGCATAGTCAGCTTCATTTGTGGCCGAGGGATAGCCGAATAAGAAAAATCTCGAAATATATCGATCATCGAACCACTCACTTACAGAAGGAGGGGTTAGATGGAGCAGGTGGTTAGATTTGCGAATGGATTTCGGGACATTAGTTAGGTCGGCGCGAATCAGCAAAATGTCAGAGCTGTCGGGATCATTCTTGGGATCTTCGATATGCCACCAATCAGATAACCGTAGCCCTTCTATTGATCGGTCAGATGGAAAGATCCGCAATCTATTTACTGGATGGTCGCGTACGACGTGGCGTGCTGTTATTACAAATAACGTGCGATGGAAAGCCACGAGGAAGGCAGTCCCAGCAATTGAGTAAGGCGCACTAGGAATGCCAGTCTCGAAAACAACAGGACGTGAGCACTGACGAAGGTGGTTCAGTTCTAGCATTTCCCGCGAGTCTTTACGGTGAGTTGCATTCAGGTGTTGTCATCATCTTAGGCTCCGTCCTGGTTTTGACCTTCCCCCTTGCAGCCCGTCCGGCAGGTTCGATTTCCGGGAATTCGGGGATGTCAGGGTCGCCTTCTTTTGGTCATTTTTCTTGGCGAGACAAGAAAAGTGACTAGCTGCCGGGCTACCCCCGGCCAACGGTCAGCCGTCCTGTAAAATCCCCAACTACAACAACCAGCCCTTCGACAAGCTCAGGGCGAACGGTGATTAGGGCAACGTACCGCAACCACCCCAACATCTCCCCTTACGCATACCCCCCATACCGATGCATCGGCGTCAACACAATATCCTCGTGATAGTGATGATGCAGCGCATCCAGAAGCTTGGCGTGGATGCCCCCGAACCCCCCGTTGCTCATCATCAGCACATGGTCGCCAGGCCGTGCATCGGCGACCAGCTGGCTCACCAATTTATCCAGATTGTCGAACACCCGCGCCTTCTCGCCCAGCGGTGCCAAGGCTTCCGCTGCATCCCAGCCGAGGTTGGCGCCGTAGCAGTAGACCTGGTCGGCCTCGGTGAGGCTGCCGGGTAGCTGGGCTTTCATGACGCCGAGTTTCATGGTGTTGGAACGCGGCTCCAGGATGGCGAGGATGCGGTTCTTGCCGATCTTGGCCCGCAGGCCTTCGACGGTGGTGGCGATGGCGGTGGGATGGTGGGCGAAGTCGTCGTAGACGGTGATGCCGTGGACGGCGCCGCGGATTTCCATGCGGCGCTTGACGTTCTCGAAACGGGACAGGGCGTCGATCGCGGTGGCGGCGGGCACGCCGGCGTGGCGCGCGGCGGCAATCGCCGCGAGTGCGTTCAGGCGGTTGTGTTCGCCGATCAGCTCCCATTTCACGCGACCTTGCAGCGTGCCGTTGAAGAAGACGTCGAAGCTGCCTTGGGCGTCGGCTTTGCCTGCGGTCCAACCGTCTGCGCCGTTGGTTGACTCAGCGCCGAAGTGCTCGACCGGGGTCCAGCAGCCGCGCGCGAGCACGCGTTCGAGGTTGGCGTCGGCGCCGTTGGCGACGATGAGGCCGTTGCCGGGGACGGTGCGCACCAGGTGGTGGAACTGGGTTTCGATGGCGGCGAGGTCGGGGAAGATGTCGGCGTGGTCGTATTCGAGGTTGTTGAGGATGACGGTGCGCGGCCGGTAGTGGACGAACTTGGAGCGTTTGTCGAAGAAGGCGGTGTCGTATTCGTCGGCTTCGATGACGAAGAAGGGGCTGTCGGTGAGCCGCGCAGAGACCTCGAAATTCTGCGGTACGCCGCCGATGAGGAAGCCGGGGCGCATGCGCGCGTCGTCGAGGATCCAGGCCAGCATGGCGGAGGTGGTGGTCTTGCCGTGGGTGCCGGCGACGGCGAGCACCCATTTGTCGCGCAGGACGTTGTCGGCCAGCCACTGCGGGCCGGAGGTATACGCAAGGCCGCGTTCGAGGATGGCTTCCATCAAGGGGTTGCCGCGGGTGACGACGTTGCCGACGACGAAGATGTCGGCCTTGAGGTCGGCCTGGCTGGCATCGAAGCCTTCGATGAGGTCGATGCCGAGCGCGCGCAGTTGGTCGGACATGGGTGGGTAGACGTTGGCGTCGCAGCCGGTGACCGTGTGGCCGGCTGCACGGGCGATGGCGGCGATGCCGCCCATGAAGGTGCCGCAGATGCCGAGGATGTGGATGTGCATGGTTGTGGGTAGTGAGCGGTGAGGGGTGAGTAGTAAGGGGTGAGCGGGAAGCGGTGAGCGGATTATCCCATGGCGGCGGCGCGTGCCTGCTGGATCAGGTGGGTCAGCAGGGCGCGCAGTTTGGCGGGACGCAACGGTTTGTGCAGCAAGGGGAAACCGGCCTGGCTGATGCGCAGGATGGTGTCGGGTGCGGTGTCGCCGGTGACCAGGATGGCCGGAATGTCGTGGCCGAATTTCTGCCGCAGGCGGACGATGACCTCGATGCCGTCGATGTCGTCGGGCAGGCGGTAGTCCGACACGATGACGTCGGGCACGCGGTCGAGGCTGGTGAGCCAGTGCTCGGCTTCGTCGGCGCTGTGGGCGGTGACCAGGTCGATCTGCCAGTTGTCGAACAGTTCGGCCATGCCGCGCAGGATGGCGCTTTCGTCGTCCACCAACAGTACCAGCGCGTCGGCCGGGATGGAGCCGGGCGAATGCGCGGAGGTGGGCGGCTGGATCAGGCGCGCTTCGCCGCCGGGCACGTCGATGCTGAATACCGAGCCGTGCCCTGGACGCGAGAGCAGGTCCACCCGGTGTCCGAGCAGCCGACCGAGGCGCGACACGATGGCGAGTCCGAGTCCGAGGCCCTTGCTGCGGTCGCGGGCCGGGTTGTGCAGCTGGACGAATTCCTGGAATACGCTCTCCTGCTGGTCGGGCGGGATGCCGCGTCCGGTGTCGATCACGCTGATGCGCACCAGGTTGCCGCGCTGCCGGCAGGCCACCAGGATGCCGCCGTCGTCAGTGTAGCGGATGGCGTTGGCGATCAGGTTGACGAGGATGCGCTCGATCAGCAACGGGTCGCTGTACAGGGTGGCGTCGCATGGACGGAAACGCAGGCGCAACTGCTTCTCCGCCGCCAGCGCACCGAACTGCTGTTCGAATTCGATGAACATCTTCTGCAGCGGAAAATGCACTGGATGCGTTTCGATGGTGCCGGCGTCGAGCCGCGAAATGTCGAGCAGCGCATTGAACAGCAGTTCCATGGCTGCGGTGGAGGCTTCGATGTTGTCGATCAGGATTTGCGCCTCGGGCTGCTGGTTGCGCGCCTTCAGCGCGGCGACGAACAGCGACAGGGCGTGCAGCGGCTGCCGCAGGTCGTGGCTGGCCGCGGCGAAGAAGCGCGACTTGGCCTGGTTGGCGCGTTCGGCCATGTCCTTCTTGGCGGCGAGATCGGCGGTGGCTTCGCGGATGCGCCGTTCCAGTTCGCCGCGATGCGTCTGCAGGGCCTCGGCCAGGTTGTCCACGCCGGCGGCAAGGGCACCGACCTCGCCTTCGGGTGGCAAGTGGGTACGCACCGAAAGATCGTCGCAGGCGAGCAGCCCCACCACGCGGCCGACATGTTGCAGCTGGCTTGCCAGCCGGTTGGACAGGCGCCAGGCCAACGCGCCGGTCAGCGCCAGGGCCAGCAACATCAGGAGGACGGCATGGATCAGGGTGTCGCGCTTGAACGCGGCGATCTGGTCGAGCTGGACGCTGACTTCCACTTCGCCCAGCAGGTCACTGGCGGCGGCCGGGCCGACCGGAAACAGCGCGTTGTCCTGGAACACGGTGCTGGGCAGGAAAATGCTGGCGCGCTGCCGGTAGCGCTCGGCAAACTGTCCGGCGTCCAGGGTGTCGCCGGCGCTCGCCAGCGTATGGCCATGGAGGTCGATGATGCGGGCAAACGCCAGCTGGTTGTTGTGGGCCTCGGTCTCGAGCAGATGGTGGGCCAGGGCCATGTCGCCGCTGACGAGCGCGTAGGGCAAGGCGTCGGCGAGATGGCGGGCTGAACTGGTGGCCCGCGCGTGGAGGGCTTTTTCGGCCGTGGCCAGCGCTTGCGAGGTGAAATAGGCCACCATGCTGAATTCGGCGAGCAGCGCAGGCAGCAGGGCGATCATCAGCATCCGGCTGCGGATGCTGGAAGGCGACAGGCGGCGGAGCCAGGCGCGCGGCGAGGTCACGAATTATGGGTCAAGCGCTGAATGGCGAGCACGGCCTCGGTTCGATTGGTCACGTCGAGGGCGCGAAAAATTGCCGCGATGTGGACTTTCACCGTGCTTTCCGACATCGCCAGCATGCCGGCGATGGCCTTGTTGGCACAGCCCTGCGCCAGCAGGCGCGCCACCTCGAGCTGGCGCGCGGTCAGCCCGCTATGCTGCAGGGCCTCGAAATCGGCCGGCGCCACCGTATGCAATCCGCCGTTTCCGTCGCCCAGGCAGGCCGGTACGAAAATGTTACCCGCCAGCACCTGCCGCAGCGCAGACAGCATCACGGCGGTGGACGCGGCCTTGGGAATGTAGCCGAGCGCGCCGGCTTCCAGCGCATTGCGGATGTCGTGCGGCGATTCGGAGGCGGACAGGACCACCAGGGGAATGTCGGGGAAACGGCTGCGATACTGCGTGATCCCTTGCATGCCGACGAAGCCGGGCATGTTCAGATCCACCAGCGCCAGGTCGAGATCGGTATGCAGCGCGGTCTGGGCGAACAGGCTGGGGTAATCGTGGGCGTCGATGATTTCGACCGGCGGCTCCAGTTGCGATAACACCTGTCGCACGCCCTCGCGCATCAGCGGATGATCGTCGGCCAGAAGGGTTTTCATGTCTGCGCGTCCTGCATGGCGGGATTCTAGCAGCCTGCCAGGCTTGAAGAATCGATGCGCGCGGGGGGCGAGACCGATCGGCGAGCCATGTCGGCTGCGCCGCGATTATTTGCCGCGTACTTTGCTCACGCCGGCGTCGATGGCGTTTTCCAGATAGCCGAAGTAGTAGTCGGGAATCAGCAGGCCGACGATGGGGTCGCCGACTCCATTGCCCTGGGTATCGAAGACCTGGACGGTGGGCACCATGAAGACCTTGTGTGCGGCGGCAAACGCGCCTTCGGTGGTGGGCGTGCCGTCAAAGTCGGTCATGGAGTCGGTGGTGCCGATGGTGACCTCGCGGATGATGACGCGCTTGCGGTAGGCCGGGTCCTTGTGCATGGGAATCAGATAGTCGTGCTTGACGCGTTCGCAATACGGGCAGTGCGGCGTGGTGAAGACGACCAGGACGGGCACCTGCCGTTTGGCAGCCGTGCGCGCGTCAGCCTGAAAATCCTTGGCGTGGACCAGGCTGTCTGCCGCGCGGGCCGTGCCGGACAGCCCCAGGCCCCATGCTAAAATCAGGGCCCAGGCTGCGATCTGTCGTGCGATTGTCGCCATTCCTGCGGGTGGTTTCGGGTACGTCATAATCGCCAGTATCGCGCCATCATTTGCCAAATCAAACAGTTTATTCCTACCGCCATGCATACCCTGACCATCGCCTCCCGTGAAAGTGCACTTGCCATGTGGCAGGCCGAGCATATTCGCGATCGCCTACGCGCACTGCACCCCGGTTGCACGGTGAACATTCTGGGCATGACCACGCGCGGCGACCAGATCCTCGACGTCACGCTGTCCAAGGTCGGCGGCAAGGGCCTGTTCGTCAAGGAGCTCGAGGTTGCGCTGGAGGCCGGCGAGGCCGATCTGGCGGTACATTCGATGAAGGACGTGCCGATGGAACTGCCGCCGGGCTTCGCACTCGCCGTGATCGGCGAGCGCGAGGACCCGCGCGACGCCTTCGTCTCGAACCGCTACGAACGCCTGTCGGAGCTGCCGCCCGGCAGCGTGGTCGGCACCTCCAGCCTGCGCCGCGAAGCGCAGTTGCGTGCGCGCTACCCGCATCTGGCGGTGAAGCCGCTGCGCGGCAACGTCGGCACCCGCTTGAAGAAACTCGACGAAGGCCAGTTCGACGCCATCCTGCTGGCCGCCGCCGGCCTCAAGCGGCTCGGGCTGGGCGACCGCATCAAGAGCCTATTGAGTGTGGAAGACAGCATCCCCGCTGCTGGTCAAGGCGCGCTCGGCATCGAAATCCGCAGCGGCAACGGCGACGTGGCGGCCATGCTGACTGCATTGAACCATCCTGAAACCGCCGCCTGCGTACGCGCCGAGCGCCAGGTCAGCCGCGTGCTCGGCGGCAGCTGCCAAGTACCGCTGGGGGCGCATGCGGTGCTGCAGGCGGGCCGACTGGTGTTGAATGGCTTCGTGGCGAATCCGGACGGCAGCGGCTTCATCCATGATCGTGCCGAAGGCGATGCGGCCGATCCTGAAGCGGTCGGCCAGGCGCTGGCCGACAAGCTGCTGGCGCAGGGCGCGCGCGCCATCCTCGACGCCTTGCCGGCCGCATGACGCAGCCTCTGGCCGGCCGCACCGTGCTGGTGACGCGGCCAGCCCATCAGGCAACTGCACTGGCACAGAAGGTTGCGGCCGCAGGCGGGGAGGCATTTGTGTTTCCCGCGCTTGGGATCGAGCCGGTTGCGGCGGATCGATTGGCGGAGGCGCTCGCGTATCTGGCCGGGGCTGACATCGCGATTTTCATCAGCCCCAATGCCGCACAGTTCGGCATGGCGGCGATCCGTACACACGGCGGCTCGTCCGATGCGCTCCGGATTGTTGCGGTCGGCCCCGGCACGGCGCGCGCGTTGGCGGAACAGGGTGTCGAAGGCGTCATCACGCCGGACGGCCAGGACAGCGAGGCCGTGCTGGCGTTGCCGCAATTGCAGGCGATGGCAGGCAGGCAGGTGGTGATCGTGCGCGGGGTCGGCGGCCGCGCGCTGATGGCCGACACGCTGCGGGCGCGCGGTGCCGACGTGCGATACATGGAGTGCTACCGGCGCACCTGTCCCCACGCCGACCCCGCGCCCCTGCTGGTGCGCTGGCAGGCGGGCGGCATCGATGCGGTGACGGTTGCCAGCGCGGAGACGTTGCACAATCTGGCGACGCTGCTGGGCGAGCCGGGTGCGCCGCTGCTGGCGGCCACCCCGCTTTTCGTCCCGCATGAGAAAATAGCCGATGCGGCCCGCCGCTTCGGCGTTGCGCACGTCGTCGCCACGCCGGGCGGCGATGCAGGCCTGCTGGATGGTCTGGTTAACTGGTTCAGGAATAAGACAGGCTCTACACATGAATGACACGCCCGACACCTCCTCCGCCCCGCCCGTTTCCCCACCTGCGGCAACGCCGCAGCCGCGCATGCATGCGCTGCCGCTCGTTGCCGTGCTGGTGTCCGTTCTGGCGCTGGCTGCGGCGGGGTGGTCGTGGTCCGACAGCCGTGAACGCATCCGCGACCTGAAGACCGAGTTGGGGCGCCGTCTGGCCGAGTCGGGCAAGGACGTGAGCGAATCCCGCCTGCTGGCGCGCAACGCCGACGACGCGATGCGCCAGGTCAGCGAAAAGGTCTCGCATATCGAAAGCCAGATGGCGACCTCGCAGCAGCAGCAACTGGCGCTCGAGTCGCTGTACAAGGATCTGGCGCAGGGCCGCGACCAGTGGACGCTGGCCGAGATCGAACAGGTGTTGCTGACCGCCGCGCAGCAGTTGCAGCTGGCGGGCAATGTAAAGGCGGCGATCATCGCACTGGAGGGCGCCGATACCCGTCTGCAGCGCCTAAACAAACCGCAGTTCACCGCGTTGCGCCGTGCCATTGCCTCGGATCTGGCCAACCTGCGCGCGGCACCCTCGGTTGACGAAGTGGGAATGAGCGCGCGCATCGAGGCCCTGGTGGCACACCATATGGACTGGCCGCTGGCCAGCGCGCAGGCCTCCGAGGCGGTACCCGCACCGCGCAGCGTGCGGGCGGCCAACTTCGGCCAGGAGCTGTGGGCGGAACTGAAGCATCTGGTGCAGATCCGCCGCGTGGAAGGCAACGAAGCGGTGCTGCTGCCGCCCGACCAGGCCTACTTCCTGCGCGAGAACCTGCGCCTGCGCCTGCTGTCGGCGCGGTTGGCGCTGTTGTCGCAGGATCAAGCGGCATTCCGTGCGGACCTGCGCGCGGTGCTGCTCATGCTTGAACGCTATTTCAATACGCGCGATGCCGGCGTCGCCGACGCCATCAAGGAGGTCAAGCGCCTCTCCAGCCTGCAGATCGCCATCAAGCTGCCCGGCATCGACGCCAGCCTGGCCGCCCTCGATGCCTACAAGGGGAATCCGTGATGCGCTGGCTGATCTCGCTGCTCATCGTTGCCGTGCTGGCGGTCGCCCTGGCGATGGCGGGACGTTACGACCCGGGCTACGTGGTGCTGGTCTATCCGCCATGGCGGATGGAAATATCCTTCATCGGATTCGTGCTGGCGGTAGTCGGGATGGTGGTCGGCGGCATCGTGCTGCTGCGGCTGGCCATGCTGACCCTCAACCTGCCCGGTATCGTGCGCGAACAGCGCGAGCGCCGCGCCGTCCGCAAGCGCGACGAGAATTTCGTCGGCGGCCTGCGGGCGTATGCCGAATATCGCTACCAGGATGCCGAACAATCCCTGGGGCAATGGCTGGGCGACGAGCCCAGGATCGGCCTGGCGCGCGTGCTCGCAGCCCGTGCGGCACAGGAAATGCGGGCGATCGCGCAGCGCGAGCGGCATATACAGGAAGCCACCGAACACGGCGCCGAACTCGCGGCGCAGCTGTTTGAAGCCGAGGCGCGCCTCGACGCCAAGGACGCCACGGCGGCGCTGGTGGCGATCAACCGGGCGAAGGAAATCGCCCCGCAGCACACCGCGCTGTTGCGGCTCGAACTCAAGGCGAGGCAGATGACGGGGCAGTGGGACGAAGCCGAGCGTCTGCTCGACGCGCTGATCCGCAGCAATGCGCTGGAACCGGGCGTTGCCGCGCAGAGCCGGCGCATGGTGTACGCCGAGAATCTCAAGCGCCGTGCCGAGGACGATCGCGGGCTGCTGGAATACTGGAAGAAAATCCCGGCCGATTTCAAGGCCGACCCCTGGGTGGCGCGCGCCGGCGCACGTGCCTTCATGCAGCGCGGCGGCCACGATACCGCGCTCGATGTGCTGGAGACCGCACTCGGGCGCGAGTGGAACGAGGAACTGGTGACCCTCTACGGCGAAGTGCGCGGCAGCAGCCCGACCCGGCAGATCGAGCAGGCCGAAAAATGGCTGCATGCGCAGCCGCGCGATGCGCAGTTGCTGCTGACGCTGACGCAGTTGTGCAGCGTGCAGCAGCTATGGGGCAAGGCGCAGAGCTATCTGGAGGCCAGCCTCGCCATTGCCGCCAGCGCCGACGGCCATATCCGCATGGCCGAGCTCAAGAACCAGAGTGGCCAACCCGGCGAAGCCTGTCTGCATTATCAGAAAGCGCTGGCATTGTGCCGTGCGCAGTAGGGTTTAGAGTAGGCGACTGGCACGTTTGTACGGGGTCGCCATCCAGTGCAGCGTGTACCATTAGATTTTTCTAATATTTGGAAGGAGTGTCCCATGCGCCGTACCTTTTTTGCCGTGTTGGGGATCGTGCTGGGTAGCCTGGTCTTATCCGCGCCCGCCGGCTGGGCTGCCGCGCCCAAGGCCCAGCAGTCGGGCCAGACTGCCGGCGTCTACAAGGTGGCCATCGACCCTGGCGTCAGCCTCGACGATGCGGCCCAATCGATGCGCCTGCGAGCCAATGCGCTGAATCTGAAACTGGTCGCGGAACTGCCGTTGTCCAAACAGGTGGAAGCGGTGACGGGCAAGCCGCAGCGCACCATCACCATTTTCCAGTTTTGCGACGCGGTCACGGCCAAGGAACTGATCGACATGAGCATGGACTTTGCCATCTACATGCCGTGCCGTATCTCGATGATCGAAGATGCCGACGGCAAGGGCTGGTTGATCATGCCGGACATCAATGTCGATCTGGTGGCGAAGGAAAAGAATCTGCAACAGGAATTGACTGCGCGCATCAAGAAAGTGCGCGAAGGGCTGATCGAAATCATGCAGGCGGGCGCACACGGGGATTTGTAAGCTGGTCCCGATTCGAGCTGAACGCCATCCTTAAATCGTAAGACGCTCGAACCGAGATGCCCGCTTCAAGCGGGCATTTTTATTGCGCGACGGCCGTTTCCGTGTCGGCCGCGTAGACGAAGGCGTCGGCGAAGAATTCGTCCTCGGGCAGCTGGCGGGTCTTCACGAAACTGTCGCGCGCGCTGTCCACCATGACGGGCGCGCCGCAGGCATACACCTGGTAGCCCGACAGATCGGGAAAATCGGCCAGCACGGCCTCGTGCACATAGCCAGTCCGCCCCTGCCACTGATCGTCAGGCTGCGGGTCGGACAGCACCGGGATGAAACTGAAGTTCGGCCGCTCGGCCAGCCATTGCTGGGGCAATTCGACCATGTACAGGTCCTTCCGCGAACGCACGCCCCAATACAGCACCAGTTCGCGGTCGGTATGTTCGGCAAAGGCGTGTTCCAGCATGCCCTTGATGGGCGCAAAGCCGGTGCCGCCGGCGATGAAGATCATCGGCTTGTCGGAGTCCTCGCGGATGAAGAAACTGCCGAGCGGGCCTTTCAGGCGCAGGATGTCGCGTTCCTTCAGGGTGGTGAACACCTGGTCGCTGAACAGGCCGCCCGGTACGTGGCGGATGTGCAGTTCCAGCAGCGCATCGTCGTGCGGCGGATTGGCAAGCGAATAGCTGCGCGTCTTGCCGTCCTTCAGCTGGAAGTCGATGTACTGCCCGGCGAGAAACTGCAGGCGTTCGTTGGCCGGCAGCTTGATCAACACCCGCATCACGTCGTCGGCCCGCTTCTCCAGCTTTTCCACCCGGCACGGCAGGGTTTTCACCATGATGTCCTTGGCGGCGCCGATTTCCTTGGCCTCGATGACCATGTCGCTCAGCGGTTTGGCACGGCAGAACAAGGCGCGTCCCTGCGTTTTTTCTTCCTCTTTCAGTGCGTTGGCGGAATGCACGCCATAATCGATCTGGCCAGACAGCACCTTGCCCTTGCAGGCGCCACAGGCGCCGTTGCGGCAGCCATAAGGCAGCGAGAATCCCTCGCGCAGGGCGGCTTCGAGGATGGTTTCGTCGTCGTTGACGCTGAATTGGTGCCCACTGGGCTGGACGGTGACCTGATACGGCATGATGTGCGCTTAAAATGCGGGGATAAACCGGCGGATTATCGCCCGAGTGGACGGTGTTTTCACCCTTGGAGCGCAAGGGTTACAGGCGGAGGCAATGAAAAAGATATTGATCGTGGGATTCGGCGACGTCGCCGAGCGACTGGTGGCACGCTACGCTGGCCAGGCCGACTTCATCGGCATGATCCGCCGGCCCGAGCGTGCCGCCGCGTTGCGCGCGCTGGGGGTGACGCCCTATATCGGCGACCTCGATGCGCCTGCCACGTTGAAGCGCCTGCCGCGTGTCGACGGCGTATTCCATTTTGCGCCGCCGCCCAATGAAGGCACGACCGATCCGCGCACGGCCCGGCTGCTGCATGCATTGGCCCGGCGGGGCAAGCCGGGCGCGCTGGTGTACATCAGCACCAGCGGTGTGTACGGCGATTGCGGCGGCAACTGGGTCAGCGAAACGCGTCCGGTGGCGCCGGTGAACGGCCGTGCTGTGCGGCGGGTGGACGCCGAGCGGCAGCTGCGCGCCTGGGGCGAGGTCCTGGGAGTGCAGGTGAGCATCCTGCGCGCACCGGGCATCTACGCCGCCGACCGTCTGCCGCTCGAACGCATCAAGCGCGGCACGCCCGCGCTGATTGCCCGCGACGACAGCTATACCAACCATATCCACGCCGACGACCTGGCGCGCCTGGCGTGGGCGGCGTTGTTCCGGGGGCGCGCGCAGCGCGTCTACCATGCGGTCGACGCGCATCCGCTGAAGATGGGGGACTGGTTCGACAGCTGCGCCGACGCCTTTGGCCTGCCGCGTCCCCCGCGGGTGAATCGGGCCGAAGCGGAAAAGGTGCTGTCCGCAGCGCTGTTGTCGTTTCTGCGCGAGTCGCGCCAGTTGTCGAACGTGCGCACCACGCACGAACTGCGGTTGAAATACCGTTATCCGACTTCGGACGACCTGTTGCGCGAAATCCGGCAGACACGCGGCCAGATGAAGCTGTTTTGAACGATCCAGTTCAGCGCAGCAGGTCGTCCGGTTCCCGCTTGAACTCGCCTTCCAGCACATCGTCGTTTGCCGGGCGCATCGGGTCCGCCTTGCGGCCGGCCCAGGTGCCCGGGATCAGCAGCAGCACGAGTGCGATGGCATCGCTGATGAAGCCGGGGAAGACAAGCAGGCCGCCCGCGAGGAGAATACGGCCGCTGGCGAAGAGGGAGGTGAGCGGATTCGCGCCGGACTGCAGCGAAAACAGCAGGCGCGGCCCCCAGACGGCGCGTTCGATGCGAATCAGCATGATGCCGGCAACGGCCGCCAGCAGCAGCAGCAGCACCCAGCTGCCGAGGGCATGGGCCACCCAGAAAATACCGATGGCCTCCAGAACCGGAAACGACAGGAGCAGTAGCACAATCCAACCAAAGCGCATGACATGGAACCTTTGTTAATCTTGACGAATGTACCCGATGTTGCGGAGGCCGAGAAATTGGCGCACGCATTGATCGAAAGCCGCGCGGCGGCATGCGTGAACGTTTTGGCGGCGTGCCGCTCCATCTACCGTTGGCGGGGGGCGGTGGAAACGGCCGACGAAATCCCGCTGCTGATCAAAACCACCGCGGCACACTACCCGCTGGTCGAGTCGATCGTCCGCGCCCACCACCCCTACGACGTACCTGAACTGATTGCCGTACCGATAACACATGGCCTGCCCGCTTACCTCGACTGGGTGGCCAAGGAGACTGAAAAGCATGATTAAGTGGATTCGTTTGCTGAGCGCACTGTTTGCACTTGGGGGTGCGTTTGGGCATTTTCCAGTGGCCCACGCCGAAGATTTTCTTGACCCCGAAGCGGCGTTCAAGTTCTCGGCACGTGCGCTGGACGCCAATACGCTGGAAGCGCGCTGGCAGATCGCCGACGGCTACTACATGTATCGCGACAAGTTCAAGTTCGAGGTCGACGGCGCCACGCTGGGCACGCCGCAACGGCCTGCCGGCAAGGTGAAGCACGACGAGAACTTCGGCACGGTCGAGACCTACCGCAAGGATGTGCGAATCGCATTGCCGATCCAGCGTGCAGCGGGCGTCACGTCGGTGACCCTGAAAACGGTGTCGCAGGGCTGCGCGGATGCCGGTCTCTGTTACACCCCGCAAAGCGAAAGCGTCACGATCAAGCTGCCCGCGGCCGTCTCCGCGGCGGTAGCCCTGCCTGCGGCCAGTGCGGCTGCTTCCGCGCCCTCCGCGCTGGATCGGTTGCGCAGCCTGGGCGGCGATACCGGCATGCCGCAACTCCTGCCGCCGGACGAGGCTTTCCTGGTCAAGGCGGCCATGCCGGATGCGCAGACGGTCAAGCTGGACTATGCGCCGACAGCCAACACCTACCTGTATCGCGACAAGCTCGCCTTCGTCGTCAAATCGCCGGCCGACATCAAGATCACGCGTGTCGACACGCCTGCGGGCGACATCAAGGACGACCCGAGCTTCGGTCGCACCGAGGTATATCACCATGATTTTTCCGCCAGCCTTGCGCTGTCGCGTGCGCTGGCCGGCAACGAAACCCTGGTACTAGCCGCAACTTGGCAGGGCTGCAATGAGGCGGTCGGCGTCTGCTATCCGCCGATCAAGCACGACTTTTCCCTGACGGCCGGCGGCATTGTCGCAGGGGTTGCGGCGAGCGGGGCGGCTGTATCCGCCACCCCGGATGCCACGAAGCCGGCAGCCAACGAATCCGATACCTCGAAGATCGAGCGCGTGCTGAAGGGCGGCAGCTTCTGGGCGGTCGTCGCCACCTTCTTCGGATTCGGTCTGCTGCTGGCGCTGACGCCGTGCGTGTTCCCGATGATCCCGATTCTCTCGGGCATCATCGCCGGACAGAACAAGGAACTGACCAAGGCCAGCGGCTTCCTGCTTTCACTCGCCTACGTGCTGGGCATGGCCATCACCTACGCGCTGGCCGGCGTGGCGGCAGCCCTGTCCGGCACGCTGCTGTCGAACGCCCTGCAGAACCCGTGGGCACTCGGCATCGGCGCCGGCATCTTCGTCCTGCTGGCGCTGTCGATGTTCGGTTTCTTCGAGCTTCAACTGCCGAGCTTCATCCAGAGCAAGTTCTCCGACGCCTCCAACAAGATGAAAGGCGGCAACTTTGTCGGCGTCTTCGTCATGGGCGCGCTGTCGGCCGTGATCGTCGGCCCCTGCGTCGCGCCGCCGCTCGCCGCCGCGCTGGCCTTCATCGCGCAGACCGGCAACACCACACTGGGCGGCGTCGCGCTGTTCGTGCTGGCGCTGGGCATGGGAGTACCCTTGCTGCTGGTGGGCCTGTCGGCGGGAGCGCTGCTGCCGCGTGCCGGTGGCTGGATGAACGCGGTGAAGTATTTCTTCGGCGTGATGATGCTGGCGATCGCCATTTATCTCATTTCGCCCATCATCCCCGCCTGGATCAACATGCTGCTGTGGGCCGTGCTGCTGATCGCGTCCGCGATCTACCTGCATGCGCTCGATCCGCTGCCGGAGAAGGCATCGGGCTGGAAGCGTTTGTGGAAGGGACTCGGCGTGGTGCTGCTGGTCGGCGGGCTGTCGATCATTCTCGGCATGCTGGCGGGCAGCCGCGACCTGTTGCAGCCGCTCGAGATCTACAAGGGCAGCGTCTTCAAAGGAGGCACGGGCGGCGTTGCGATGGCGGCCGAGCAGGAGGGGCTGGCGTTCGAGAGAGTAAAGAGCGTCGCGGAGCTCGATACCCGACTGGCCGCAGCCAAGGCCGAGGGCCGTGCGGTCATGCTCGATTTCTATGCGGACTGGTGCGTGTCGTGCAAGGAAATGGAACATCTGACCTTCAGTGACCCCAAGGTGCAGGCCCGCCTGCACAAGATGGTCCTGCTGCAGGTCGACGTCACGGCCAACACCGATGCCGACAAGGCCTTGCTGAAACGTTTCAACCTGTTCGGGCCGCCCGGTCTCATTTTCTGGGACGGCACAGGTGCGCAGTCGGATTACAAGGTGATCGGTTTCGAAAAAGCGGACAAGTTTCTCGCCAGTATCAACTCGGCACTCGGCCAGTAAGGTTCGGCAGCCCCATGAAGCCCTGCGAGCGTGTGCCCGCAGGGCTTCATCGCTTTTATGGCTGGCGTCGCAATACCGCGATGGCGTCGAGCAAAGACGTGACGACAGGCTGGATCTTGCGCCGCATCAGCGAGCCGATGGCCGTGGTCTTGAGGAAGATCGGCCGCACCGTGTCGGCATCCACCGCAGCCAGTGCGTCCAGCGCCGCGCAGTCCGTTTCGAATTGCGGTTCGGCAGCGAGCAGTGCGGCGCGTGCAATGGCCCGCGCGGCTTCGTCCGTCTGGCGCAGCGGCGCGCTCCAGCCGGCCAGCGCATTCAGCGTGTGGTTCACCACTTCCTGGATTTCCGGACGATCAAGGATGGTCGCGGTGGTGGCGAGGAAGGTCTGGCCTTGTCCAGAGAGCGCTTTTTCCAGCATCGTGCAGTAGGGATTGCCGGCTAGCTGCGGCACGGTGGGGTGGTCGGCCCGCGCAGGGCGCGGGTTCGGCAATGTGTCGGGCTGCAGTTCGAGAAAGGCCACGTAATAGGAGTTGCGGCTGTTGCCGCGTTTCCAGATCGAAAGCCGTTCGGCGTCAGTGAGCACGCCGGAGTACAGCATCACCGCGACAGTGTCGAGAATGCCGACGTCGTCCTCGTGCAGAAAGGCGAGATGCTCGACCAGGAACTCGGCCAGCGTGCGGCCCATGCTGCCTTGGCACACGACATCACGCATCAGCATCAGCCGTGCGTTCTCGATGGTCGGCATGCACCACCAGGCGTAACGCGCCAGCTCGTCGGTGAGCGCTGGCGAGTGCACCACCGCGACCACCGCTTCTTCTTCGGCAATCAACAGCAATTGCGCCAGATGCTGGGTCGACAATCCGGCCTGCGACTGCCGCGTCCAGCGCGTCAGGTGCACCGGATAGCCGCCGGGCGAACCCAGCGCATGGCCGGACAGCATCTCGCGCACGCGTTTCAGATAGCGGTCGGAGCGTTCGTTGGGCTTCAACGGCACGCTGGCCTCGCCTTGCGGCGTCAGCGCCCACAGCGTCATGTTCGATTCGTCGATGCGGACGGCCTTGAGCTCGGTATTGAAGAGAACGTTGAGGCGCAGTTCGTCTTCGGGGGACAACTCGTCGTTCATAGTGCCTTGAATACCTCACGCGCGGCCGCGATGGTGGCATCGATGTCTGCGTCCGTATGCGCGGCCGAGACGAAGCCCGCCTCGAACGCCGACGGCGCGAGGTAGATGCCGTGGTCGAGCATGGCGTGGAAGAAGCGGTTGAATTTCTCCTTGTCGCCCTGCATCACCTCGGTAAAGCTCGCCGGCGGCTTCGCGGCGAAATACAGGCCGAACATGCCGCCGACCGAGTCGGCGCAGAAGGTGATACCAGCGTCTTTGGCCGCGGCGGTCAGGCCCTTCACCAGTTTTTCGGTGCGTGCTGTGAGCGCCGCATAAAAACCGTGCTCGGAAATGGCCGCCAGTGTCGCCAGGCCGGCCGCGACGGCTACCGGGTTGCCCGACAATGTGCCCGCCTGGTAAACCGGACCGGTCGGCGCCAGCGCGTCCATCACGTCGGCGCGGCCGCCGAAGGCGCCGACCGGCATGCCGCCGCCGATCACCTTGCCGAGCGTGGTCAGATCCGGCTTGATGCCGAGCAGCTTCTGCGCGCAGCCGAGGTCGACGCGGAAACCCGTCATCACCTCGTCGAAAATCAGCAGGGCGCCGTGCTGATCGCACAGCCGGCGCATCGCCGCCATGAATTCGGCGGTCGGCTTGACCAGGTTCATGTTGCCGGCGAAGGGCTCGACGATGATGCAAGCGATCTCGCTGCCGATTTCGGCGAAGGTGCGTTCCAGACCGGCGACGTCGTTGTAGTCGAGCACGATCGTCTGCGCCGCGACTTCGGGCGGCACGCCGGCCGAGGTCGGGTTGCCGAAAGTGAGGGCACCCGAGCCGGCTTTCACCAGCAGGAAGTCGGCGTGGCCGTGGTAGCAGCCCTCGAACTTGATGAACTTGCTGCGGCCGGTGAAGCCGCGTGCCAGACGGATCGCGCTCATCGTTGCCTCGGTACCGGACGACACCAGGCGCACCTTCTCGATGCTCGGCACCAGTTCGATGATGCGCTTTGCGATGGTGAGTTCGGCCTCGGACGGTGCGCCGAACGACAGGCCGTTGACAGCCGCGTCCTGTACCGCCTTCACCGTGCCGGGATGGGCGTGGCCGAGGATGGCCGGGCCCCACGAGCCGACATAGTCGATGTATTCGCGCCCATCGGCGTCCCACACGCGCGAGCCCTTGGCGCGACTGAAGAACACCGGGGTGCCGCCGACGCTCTTGAAGGCGCGTACCGGCGAGTTCACCCCGCCGGGGATGACTTTCTGCGATTGTTCGAATAGCTGTTCGTTACGGGTCATGGCTGCTTTCATCGTTGGGCGTTCACTCTTCGGATTCGGTTTCGAATAATTGATTCAGGTCGTGCGCAGCGGCTTGGATGTCAGGAACGTTGAACAGGGCCGAGAGCACGGCCAGGCTGTCGGCGCCGGCGTCGAGCAGCTGCGGCGCGTTGGCCAGCGTGATGCCGCCGATGGCGACCAGCGGCACCTGGATGACTGCCGTGGCGGCGCGCAGCAGGTCGAGGCCGGCGCGCGGTGCGGCCGGCTTGGTGGGCGACGCAAAGAAACTGCCGAAGGCCACGTAGTCGGCACCCACGGCTTGGGCTGTCTGCGCCAGTTCGAGGTTCTGGTAGCACGACGCGCCAATGAATTTGCCCTTGCCGAGGATGATGCGCGCTTCGCGCAGGCTGCCGTCATCGCGCCCCAGATGCACGCCGTCGGCATCACACAAATCGGCCAGCCGCAGGTCGTCGTTGACGATCAGCGGCACGCCGAAACGGCGGCACAACGCGACCAGTTCGCTCGCCTGTTCGTGGCGGCGTGCGACGTCATCCGATTTGTCGCGGTACTGCACCACGGCGACGCCGCCAGCGAGCGCCGCCTCGACCTGCGTCAGCAGCTGCTCGGTGTCGGCGGTTTCGGAGGTGAGGGCGTATATGCCGCCCGGAAATTCACGCATGGCAAGAATCAGGCATTGCCTTCGGCCTGCCCATCCTGTGCCCAGAAGAAACGCTCAGGGATGTATTGGCCCATGCCTGGTCGGAACGCAGCTTTCAGGGATTCATAGGTGAAATTCTGCGCGTCGCGTACGGCCTGCGGGACGTGCGGGGGGGGGGGCCCGGGGGGGGGGGGGGGCGGGGGGGCGGGGGCGGCCGGACCGGGGGGGGGGCCGGGGCGGGGGGGGCCGGCGGGGGGGGGGGGGGGGGGGGGGGGGGG
>JAIBEL010000053.1 GCA_019459285.1 Rhizobium sp.
AGATGGTGATGCCTGGCGACAACGTCAGCATCAAAGTCTCGCTGATTCAGCCGATCGCCATGGACGAAGGTCTGCGTTTCGCCATCCGCGAAGGCGGTCGTACCGTCGGTGCGGGTGTCGTGGCCAAGATCGAAGAGTAAGCCGGTTTGACCGGAAGGATGGGGTCAGGTCGGCCGTATGCCTGTCCCCGGCCTTGAGTAATACAGGCCAATAGCTCAATTGGTAGAGCGTCGGTCTCCAAAACCGAAGGTTGGGGGTTCGAGACCCTCTTGGCCTGCCACAGGATAAGCCGTAAGGCGCACAGCATTCATGGCTGACAAAATCAAGCTGCTGGTAGCGGTATTGCTGGTCATCGCAGGGGTGGCCGGCTTTTATTTTTTTGCGGATGCGCCAACCGTGGTGCGTGTCCTGTCGGTGGTCGGCGGCGTCGTGCTGGCGGGTGTGGTGGCGGGGTTGTCGGCCCCGGGCAAGCGCTTTTACCGTTTTGCGCTTGACTCGCGCGATGAGGCCAAGAAGGTTGTCTGGCCGACGCGCAAGGAGACTGTCCAGATGACGGGCGTGGTCATGGCTTTTGTGGTCGTGATGGCGCTGTTCCTGTGGGCGGTGGATGGAATTTTGTTGTGGCTGGTCAAGCTGGCCATGGGACAGGGGAGTTGAGTATGCGTTGGTACGTGGTTCATGCCTACTCCGGCTTCGAGAAAAGCGTTGCGCGCAACCTGGTTGAGCGCATCGAACGTGCTGGCATGAAGGATCGCTTCGGCGAAATCTTGGTGCCGGTGGAAGAAGTGGTGGAAATGAAGGCGGGGCAGAAAAAGACTGCCGAGCGCAAATTCTTTCCTGGCTACGTCCTGGTCCAGATGGAGATGGACGACGATACCTGGCACCTGGTGAAGAGTACACCCAAGGTCACCGGATTCGTTGGCGGAACGGCGACCAAGCCGGCGCCCATCTCCGAAAAGGAAGTGCAGGCCATTCTCGACCAGATGCGCGAGGGCGTGGAAAAACCCAAGCCCAAGGTGCTGTTCGAGGTGGGTGAGGTGGTGCGGGTCATCGACGGTCCGTTCACCGATTTCAATGGCAATGTGGAAGAAGTGAACTACGACAAGAGCAAGTTGCGCGTGTCGGTCATGATTTTTGGCCGGGCGACGCCTGTGGAATTGGGCTTCGGTCAGGTCGAGAAAAGCTAGTCCAGCCATCTGGCTGGTTGAAGTTTCCCCGGCGTCAAGCTGGGACGGCATCGGGCAGGAAGCAGGTCCGGGAAACCGGCGAGGAGCGCGAGTAGGGCAGCCCAAAGCGCGTTGGTACTCATTTATTAGGAGCCATCATGGCAAAGAAGATAGTCGGCTACATCAAGCTGCAAGTGCCGGCGGGTAAAGCGAACCCGTCGCCTCCCATCGGTCCCGCGCTCGGTCAACGCGGCCTGAATATCATGGAATTCTGCAAGGCATTCAACGCCAAGACCCAGGGCATGGAGCCCGGTCTGCCGATTCCGGTCGTGATCACTGCGTTCGCGGACAAGAGCTTCACCTTCATCATGAAGACGCCGCCCGCAACGGTGCTGATCAAGAAGGCGATCAAGCTCGACAAAGGCAGCGCCAAACCGCATCTCGACAAGGTCGGCACGATCACCCGCGCCCAGCTGGAAGAGATCGCCAAGACCAAGGAGCCCGATCTGACCGCGGCCGACATGGACGCGGCAGTGCGCACCATTGCCGGTACAGCCCGTTCCATGGGCATCATCGTGGAGGGAGTCTGAGATGGCTAATACATCCAAGCGCCTGCGTGCGCTCAAAGAAAAGATCGACCGTAACCGCAATTACCCGGTGGTGGACGCCCTGCAGCTGGTCAAGGAGAGCGCAACCGCCAAATTCGACGAATCGATCGATATCGCCGTGAACCTCGGCGTCGATGCGCGTAAATCCGACCAGATGGTGCGTGGCGCCGTCGTGCTGCCCAAGGGCATCGGCAAGACCATCCGCGTGGCGGTGTTCGCCCAGGGCGACAACGTGCAGAAAGCGAAGGACGCCGGCGCCGACATCGTGGGTTTTGATGATCTGGCGGCGGAGATCAAGGCCGGCAAGATGGATTTCGACGTTGTCATCGCCACGCCCGACGCCATGCGCGTGGTCGGTCAGCTCGGCCAGATCCTGGGTCCGCGTGGACTGATGCCGAACCCGAAGGTCGGCACGGTATCTCCTGACGTGGTGGGCGCGGTGAAGAACGCCAAGGCCGGTCAAGTGCAATACCGTACCGACAAGGGCGGCATCGTGCATTGCACCATTGGTCGCGCTTCGTTCAGCGTCGAGGATCTGAAGGAGAATCTCGCGGCCTTGCTGGACGCGCTGCAGCGCGCCAAGCCGGCCAGCTCCAAAGGGATCTATTTCAAGCGCCTGTCGGTGTCGAGCACCATGGGCGTGGGCGTGCGTGTCGACCAGGCCAGCGTCAGCGCATAAATTTATTTGGGGGTACGCCGGGAGGTGTGCCCCAGTCTGAACTTTGGGCCGTCAGACAGATGTTTGGCTGACGGGTTGTCAAAGACCGTAGGCATCCGCAAGGATTTAATTGCCGGTGGCTGCAAGTGGGTGATGAGTTTCATCCTCTGTTTGCGGGCATCGGACCCTACGCAGATGGCGCTCCCCAGCAGGATTTTCCTGTCAAGGTCGCCAGCCGGGGCGTCCCGTGGGCACAAGCGGACGGCGCCCCGTAACTGAGAAGGAGGTAAGACCTTGAGTCTGAATCTTGAAGAAAAGAAAGCCGTCGTTGCCGAGGTTGCTGCGCAGGTTGCAGCTGCCCAGACGGTTGTCGTTGCCGAATACCGTGGCATCACGGTGGAGCACATGACCCAGTTGCGTGCGCAAGCGCGCAAGGAAGGGGTTTATCTGCGCGTGTTGAAAAACACGCTGGTACGCCGCGCGATTGCGGATACGCCGTTTGCGGGCATTGCCGACCAGCTGGTCGGTCCGCTCGCCTATGGCATTTCCCAAGACCCGGTGGCTGCCGCCAAAGTGATGCACGAGTTTGCCAAGACCAACGACAAGTTCGTCGTCAAGGCCGGTGCCATGCCCAACTTCATCATGTCCGCCAAGGATGTGGGGAATCTGGCCAGCATGCCCAGCCGCGAAGAACTGCTGTCCAAGCTCTTGGGCACCATGCAGGCCCCGATCGCGCAATTCGTTCGTACGCTCAACGAAGTGCCGACCAAGTTCGTACGCGGGCTGGCTGCGGTGCGCGACAAGCAGGCTGCCTGAGCAGCCTGTCGACATCCGCATATATAACGACATTGATTTTTAATCTGAAGCATAATTGACAGGAGTAATACAAATGGCTGTTGCAAAAGCTGACATTCTGGATGCCATCGCTGGCATGACCGTGCTTGAGCTGTCCGAGCTCATCAAGGAAATGGAAGAGAAATTCGGCGTTTCCGCCGCCGCCGCCGCGGTTGCCGTGGCTGCCCCCGCTGCAGGCGGCGCTGCCGCCGCTGCGGAAGAGCAGACCGAGTTCACCGTGATGCTGACCTCCGCTGGCGAGAAGAAAGTGGAAGTCATCAAGGTGGTGCGCGCTGCTACCGGCCTGGGCCTGAAGGAAGCCAAGGATCTGGTCGACGGCGCACCCAAGGCCGTGAAGGAAGGCGTGTCCAAGGCCGATGCCGACGCGCTGAAGAAGCAGTTGGAAGAAGCTGGCGCGGGCGTCGAAGTCAAATAAGTACGGTCCCCCGGGCGGCGCGTGCAAGCGTGCCGCCGTTTCCGGAGACGCATTTATTTCGCCACATTCATATTGCGGTGGTGTGTTGCGGGGAAACCCGCGGCAGACGCAAGCAGCAAATACCCGGAACCCGGAATCGGCTTCCGGGTCGTTTGCTTTTTGCGTGTGCCCTACAAGGCGCCGGTGCGTAACTCGCGTGCCCGCCCGCCCCTGATCGTCAAGGAGACCCCATGGCTTATACCTTTACCGAGAAAAAACGTCTGCGCAAGAGCTTTGCCAGCCGGACCAACACCCTTCCGGTGCCGTTTCTTCTGGCGACCCAGCTTGAATCCTATCGTGCCTTCCTGCAGGAGGGCCGTTCGCGCGACGAGCGCCTGAACGAAGGCCTGCAGGCCGCGTTCACCTCGATTTTCCCGATCGTCAGCCACAGCGGCAACGCTCGTCTGGAATACGTCAGCTATCTGCTGGGCGAGCCGGTGTTCGACATCAAGGAATGCCAGCAGCGCGGCCTGACCTTTTGCGCGCCGCTGCGCGCCAAGGTGCGCCTGGTTATCATGGACAAGGAAGCATCCAAGCCGACCATCAAGGAGGTCAAGGAACAGGAAGTCTACATGGGCGAGATTCCGCTCATGACGCCGACCGGCTCCTTCGTCATCAACGGCACCGAACGCGTGATCGTGTCGCAGCTGCACCGTTCGCCCGGCGTGTTCTTCGAACACGATCGCGGCAAGACCCACAGCTCGGGCAAGCTGCTGTTCTCGGCGCGCGTGATTCCCTACCGCGGCTCGTGGCTGGACTTCGAGTTCGATGCAAAAGACATCCTGTTCTTCCGTGTCGACCGCCGTCGCAAGATGCCGGTCACCATCCTGCTGAAGGCGCTCGGCTATACGCCGGAGAGCATCCTGGATGCCTTCTTCAGCAAGGACACGTTCTATATCAACACCCAGGGCATCCAGTTTGAGCTGGTGCCGGAGCGTCTGCGCGGCGAGTTGGCGCGTTTCGACATCTGCGGCAAGGACGACCACGTGATCGTCGCCAAGGACAAGCGCATCACCGCCAAGCACATTCGCGAGCTTGACGCTGCCGGCGTCAAGAAATGGGCGGTTCCGGCCGAATTCGTGGTAGGGCGCGTGCTGTCGCACGATGTGGTCGACAAGAACACTGGCGAGCTGGTGGCGCGCGCCAACGACGAGATCACGGAAGACCTGCTGATGAAGCTGGCCGAAGCGGGCGTCGACAAGTTCAACACCCTTTACACCAATGACCTCGACCACGGCGCCTTCATTTCGCAGACGCTGCGCACTGACGATACAACCGACGAATATGCTGCCAAGGTGGCGATCTACCGCATGATGCGTCCCGGCGAGCCGCCCACGGAGGACGCCGTCAACGCGCTGTTCGTCAACCTCTTCTTCAGCGAAGAGCGCTACGACCTGTCGGCCGTCGGCCGCATGAAATTCAACCGTCGCATCGGTCGCGACGAGCTGACCGGTGCCGGTACGCTGTCGACCGAAGACATCGTCGCCGTGATCAAGATACTGGTCGAGTTGCGCAACGGCCGCGGCGAGATCGACGACATCGACCACCTCGGCAACCGCCGTGTACGTTCGGTCGGCGAATTGGCGGAAAACCAGTTCCGCGCCGGCCTGGTACGGGTCGAGCGCGCGGTGCGCGAGCGCCTGTCACAGGCCGAATCCGACAACCTGATGCCGCATGATCTGATCAACGCGAAGCCAGTGTCGGCGGCGATCAAGGAATTCTTCGGCTCCAGCCAGCTGTCGCAGTTCATGGACCAGACCAATCCGCTGTCCGAGATCACCCACAAGCGCCGCGTCTCCGCGCTGGGCCCGGGCGGTCTGACCCGCGAACGTGCCGGCTTCGAGGTGCGCGACGTGCACCCGACCCATTACGGCCGTGTCTGCCCGATCGAAACGCCGGAAGGCCCGAACATCGGTCTGATCAACTCGCTGGCCCTGTTTGCCCGCACCAACTGGTATGGCTTCATCGAAACGCCTTACCGCAAGGTAGTCAACCACAAGGTGACCGACGAAATCGAATACCTGTCGGCAATCGAGGAAAGCAAGTACGTGATCGCGCAGGCCAACGCCGATCTCGATGCCAAGGGCAAGTTCAAGGACGACCTGGTGTCGTGCCGCTTCAAGAACGAATTCACCCTGTCGGCCCCCGATCGTATCGAATACATGGACGTGGCACCGGCGCAGATCGTGTCGGTGGCGGCATCCTTGATTCCCTTTCTCGAGCACGACGACGCCAACCGCGCGCTGATGGGCTCCAACATGCAGCGCCAGGCCGTGCCGTGCCTGCGTCCCGAGAAGCCCTTCGTCGGCACCGGCATCGAGCGCACTGCTGCAGTCGATTCGGGCACGGTGGTGACCGCGCATCGCGGTGGCATCGTCGACTACATCGATGCCAGCCGCATCGTGATCCGCGTGCACGACGAGGAGGCGCGCGCGGGCGAGGTCGGCGTCGACATCTATTCGCTGATCAAGTACACGCGTTCCAACCAGAACACCAACATCAACCAGCGTCCGCTGGTGAAGGTGGGTGACGTCATCGCCCGCGGCGACGTCATCGCCGACGGTGCCTCGACCGATATGGGCGAGCTGGCACTGGGCCAGAACATGCTGGTCGCCTTCATGCCGTGGAACGGCTACAACTTCGAAGACTCGATTCTCATCAACGAGAAGGTGGTGGCCGAAGACCGCTACACCTCGATCCACATTGAGGAACTGTCGGTCGTGGCGCGCGACACCAAGCTCGGGCCCGAGGAAATCACCCGCGACATCTCCAACCTGGCCGAGCGCCAGCTGGGGCGCCTGGATGACTCCGGCATCATCGCCATCGGCGCCGAAGTCGAGGCGGGCGACGTGCTGGTCGGCAAGGTCACGCCCAAGGGGGAGACCCAACTGACGCCGGAAGAGAAACTGCTGCGCGCCATCTTCGGCGAGAAGGCCTCCGACGTGAAGGATACCTCGCTGAAAGTGCCGTCCGGCATGTCGGGCGTGGTCATCGACGTGCAGGTGTTCACCCGCGAGGGCATCGAACGCGACAAGCGCGCGCAGTCGATCATCGACACCCAGCTGGCCGAATACAAGAAGGACCTGACCGACCGCATGCGCATTGTCGAGGACGATACCTTCGCGCGTCTGGAAAAGCTGCTGCACCTGAAGGTCGCCAACGGCGGTCCGAAAAAGCTCGCCAAGGGCAGCAAGATCACCAAGGATTATCTGGAGTCGGTCAACCGTCATGACTGGTTCGACATCCGTCTGGCCGACGACGACGCCAGCCGCCAGGTCGAATCGCTGAAGGACAGCCTCACGCAAAAGCGCATCGAATTCGATGCGATGTTCGAAGAGAAGAAGAAGAAGCTCACCGCCGGCGACGAATTGCCGCCCGGCGTGCAAAAGATGGTCAAGGTCTACCTGGCGGTCAAGCGCCGCCTGCAGCCCGGCGACAAGATGGCGGGTCGTCACGGCAACAAGGGTGTGGTATCGAAGATCGCGCCGGTCGAAGACATGCCTTTCATGGCGGACGGCCGTCCGGTCGATATCGTGCTGAACCCGCTCGGTGTGCCGTCGCGGATGAACGTCGGCCAGATTCTGGAAACCCACCTCGGCTGGGCCTCCAAGGGCCTGGGCGAGAAGATCGGCCAGATGCTGGCAGCCCAGACCAAGACGCTGGTGAAGGACCTGCGTCACTTCTTCAAGGAAATCTACAACCAGTCGGGCAAGTCGGAAGACATCGACAGCTTCACCGACGAGGAAGTGATCGAACTGGGCCGCAACCTGCAGAAAGGCGTGCCGTTTGCCTCGCCGGTGTTCGACGGTGCCTCGGAAGAGGAAATCCGCCGCATGCTGACGCTGGCCGGCTTGCCCGAAGGCGGCCAGGTCACGTTGTACGACGGTCGCACCGGCGAAGCCTTCGACCGCCAGGTGACGGTGGGCTACAAGCACGTACTGAAGCTGCACCACCTGGTCGACGACAAGATGCACGCGCGTTCCACCGGCCCGTACTCGCTCGTCACCCAGCAGCCGCTGGGCGGTAAGGCTCAGTTCGGCGGTCAGCGCTTCGGCGAAATGGAAGTGTGGGCACTGGAGGCGTATGGCGCATCCTATGTGTTGCAAGAAATGCTGACCGTGAAGTCGGACGATGTGAACGGTCGTACCAAGGTGTACGAGAACATCGTCAAGGGCGATCACAAGATCGAGGCGGGCATGCCGGAATCCTTCAACGTGCTGGTGAAGGAAATCCGCTCGCTCGGCATCGACATCGATCTGGAACGTTATTGAACAGTGAGGAGTGAGGGGTGAGGGGAAAGAACGCTTCCCCGCGCCTCACGCCTAACACCTGACACCTCACGGAGAAAAGACATGAAAGCATTGCTCGATCTGTTCAAACAGGCGACTCACGAAGAAGAGTTCGACGCCATCAAGATTGGCCTGGCGTCGCCGGAGAAAATCCGCTCTTGGTCCTACGGCGAAGTGAAGAAGCCGGAGACCATCAATTACCGTACCTTCAAGCCGGAGCGCGATGGCCTGTTCTGCGCCAAGATCTTCGGTCCGGTGAAGGATTACGAATGCTTGTGCGGCAAGTACAAGCGTCTCAAGCACCGCGGCGTGATCTGTGAGAAATGCGGTGTCGAAGTCACCCTGTCGAAGGTGCGCCGCGAGCGCATGGGTCACATCGAGCTCGCTTCACCCGTTGCCCACATCTGGTTCCTGAAGTCGCTGCCCAGCCGTCTCGGCATGGTGCTCGACATGACGCTGCGTGACATCGAGCGCGTGCTGTACTTCGAAGGTTTCGTGGTGGTCGAGCCGGGTATGACGCCGCTCAACCGTGGCCAGTTGCTGACCGAGGAGGATTATCTCGCCAAGCTGGAAGAGTACGGCGATGAATTCAAGGCGCTGATGGGTGCGGAAGGCGTGCGCGAACTGCTGCGCTCGCTCGACCTGCATACCGAGGTGGAGACCCTGCACGCGGAAATCAACAAGACCGGTTCCGATACCAAGCTGAAGAAGCTGTCCAAGCGGCTGAAGATTCTCGAGGGGTTCCAGAAATCCGGCATCAAGCCCGAGTGGATGATCCTCGAAGTGCTGCCGGTGCTGCCGCCTGAGTTGCGCCCGCTGGTGCCGCTGGACGGCGGCCGCTTCGCGACCTCCGACCTGAACGACCTGTACCGTCGCGTCATCAACCGCAACAACCGCTTGAAGCGTCTGCTGGAACTGAAAGCGCCTGAAATCATCGTGCGCAACGAAAAGCGCATGCTGCAGGAAGCGGGCGATTCGCTTCTTGACAACGGTCGTCGCGGCAAGGCGATGACCGGTGCCAACAAACGCCCGCTGAAGTCGCTGGCCGACATGATCAAGGGCAAGAGCGGCCGTTTCCGTCAGAACCTGCTGGGCAAGCGCGTCGACTACTCGGGGCGTTCCGTCATCGTGGTGGGTCCATACCTCAAACTGCATCAGTGCGGTCTGCCGAAAAAGATGGCGCTGGAGCTGTTCAAGCCCTTCATCTTCAACCGCCTCGAAGTGCTGGGCCTGGCGACCACGATCAAGGCCGCCAAGAAGATGGTGGAAGACGAAGAGCCCATCGTCTGGGATCTGCTGGAAGAGGTCATCCGCGAGCATCCGGTGATGCTGAACCGCGCACCGACGCTGCACCGTCTGGGCATCCAGGCGTTCGAGCCGGTGCTGATCGAAGGCAAGGCGATCCAGCTGCATCCGCTGGTGTGCGCGGCATTCAACGCCGACTTCGACGGCGACCAGATGGCCGTCCACGTGCCGCTGTCGCTGGAGGCGCAGGCCGAAGCGCGCACCCTGATGCTGGCGTCGAACAACGTGCTGTCGCCCGCCAACGGCGAGCCCATCATCGTGCCGTCGCAGGACATCGTGCTCGGCCTGTATTACATGACGCGCGAAATGGTCAACGCCAAGGGTGAAGGCATGATGTTTGCCGACGTTACCGAGGCGCGTCGTGCCTACGACAACCGCGAGGCAGCGCTACATGCTCGCGTCACGGTGCGCATCAAGGAAGTGACGCTTGACGAGAACAAAAATCGCGTCGAGGCCGTCAAGCGGGTGGAAACCACGCTCGGCCGCGCGCTGCTGTCCGAAATTCTTCCGCCGGGGCTGCCGTTCAGCTTCGTCGACAAGGCGCTGAAGAAGAAGGAAATCTCCAAGCTGATCAACGCCAGCTTCCGCCGCTGCGGTCTGCGTGAAACGGTGATTTTTGCCGACAAGCTGATGTACACCGGCTTCACCTTCGCCACCCGTGCGGGGATGTCGATCGCCATCAAGGACATGCTGATCCCGAACGAGAAGGGACAGATCCTGGGCGCGGCCGAAGCCGAAGTCAAAGAGATCGAATCGCAGTACACCTCGGGTCTGGTAACCCAGGGCGAGCGTTACAACAAAGTGGTCGACATCTGGGGCCGTGCCGGCGACGCCGTGGCCAAGGCCATGATGGCGCAGCTGGGAAGCGAGAAGGTCGTCGATCGCAATGGCAAGGAAGTCACCCAGGAGTCGTTCAACGCGATCTACATGATGGCCGACTCGGGCGCGCGGGGTTCCGCTGCGCAGATTCGCCAGCTGGCCGGCATGGGCGGCCTGAGGGCGAAGCCGGACGGCTCCATCATCGAAACCCCGATCACGGCGAACTTCCGCGAAGGCCTGAACATGCTTCAGTACTTCATCTCGACCCACGGTGCGCGTAAGGGCCTGGCTGATACCGCACTGAAAACCGCGAACTCGGGCTACCTGACGCGTCGCCTGGTCGACGTGACGCAGGATCTGGTCGTGGTCGAGGACGATTGCGGTACCAAGAACGGCCTGGTGGTGAAGGCGCTGGTCGAAGGTGGGGAAGTGGTCGAAGCACTGCGCGAACGGATTCTCGGTCGCGTGGCTGCCAGCGACATCATCCATCCCGAGACCCAGGAAACCGTTTTCGAAGCCGGCACGCTGCTGGTGGAAGATGTGGTCGACACCATCGAATCGCTGGGCATCGACGAGGTCAAGGTGCGTACGCCGCTGACCTGCGAGACCCGCTATGGCCTATGTGCCCAGTGCTACGGTCGCGACCTGGGTCGCGGCTATCTGGTCAATGCCGGCGAGGCCGTCGGTGTCATCGCCGCCCAGTCGATCGGCGAACCAGGTACCCAGCTCACCATGCGGACCTTCCACATCGGCGGTGCAGCGTCGCGTGCCGCCGCTGCCAGCCAGTTGGAGGCGAAGTCGAATGGTTCGGTACAGTACACCGCCACCATGCGCTACGTGACCAACGCGCGCAAGGAACTGGTCGCGATCTCGCGCAGCGGTGAAATCATCATTGCCGACGACAGCGGCCGTGAGCGCGAGCGCCACAAGGTCCCGTACGGGGCCACGCTGATGGTGACCGACGGCGCCAAGATCAAGGCGGGCGCCGTACTGGCCACCTGGGATCCGCACACCCGTCCCATCATCACTGAATATGCCGGTCGGATCCGCTTCGAGAACATCGAAGAAGGCGTCACCGTGGCCAAGCAACTCGACGACGTCACCGGCCTGTCCACGCTGGTGGTGATCGATCCCAAGCGCAAGGCCAGCGGTGCCGGCAAAGGTCTGCGCCCGCAGGTCAAGCTACTGGACGAAGCCGGGAACGAGATCAAGATTGCGGGAACGGACACGCTGGTCAACATCACCTTCCAGATCGGCTCCATCATCACGGTGAAAGATGGACAGGACGTGGCGGTGGGCGACGTGCTCGCACGTATCCCGCAGGAAACCTCGAAGACACGCGACATTACCGGTGGTCTGCCACGCGTGGCTGAGCTGTTCGAAGCGCGTTCCCCGAAAGATGCCGGCGTGTTGGCAGAAGTTACCGGCACCGTCTCCTTCGGCAAGGACACCAAGGGCAAACAGCGTCTGGTCATCACCGACATGGACGGCGTCGCGCATGAGTACCTGATTACGAAAGAGAAGCATGTGACCGCGCACGACGGCCAGATCGTCCAGAAGGGCGAAATGATCGTCGACGGTCCGGTCGATCCGCACGACATCCTGCGCCTGCAGGGGGTGGAAGCGCTGGCGCGCTACATCACCGACGAGGTGCAGGACGTCTACCGTCTGCAGGGCGTGAAGATCAACGACAAGCACATCGAGGTCATCGTGCGTCAGATGCTGCGTCGCGTGACCGTGGCGGACCCGGGTGCAACCGGCCTCATCCCCGGGGAGCAGGTCGAGCGTTCGGAAGTGCTGCAGATCAACGACGAGATGGTCGCCGCAGGCAAGGAACCGGCAACCTACGATCCGATCCTGCTGGGCATTACCAAGGCCTCGCTGTCGACCGATTCCTTCATTTCGGCAGCGTCCTTCCAGGAAACCACCCGCGTGCTGACCGAGGCGGCCATCATGGGCAAGAAGGACGAGTTGCGCGGTCTGAAGGAGAACGTGATTGTCGGTCGTCTGATCCCGGCCGGCAGCGGTCTGGCCTACCACAATACCCGCCGCCGCCAGGCGGCCGGGGAAGACCTGGGGGCGGCTCACCTGATCGAAGGCGGAGAGGCCAGCGCAGACGAGAATCAGGAAGTGGCTTGACAGGGGAAGGTCTCTCCCCTAGAATCACGCGTCTTTTTCCGGCCATACGTGCGCCGGGAAGCGCAGGACTGTAGCCCGGGACGGCGCATGCCGTCCCGCTTGTTTTAGAAACGATACGCTCACCTTAATTTTTCGGAATTTTTGACATGCCAACGATTAACCAGCTGATCCGCAAGCCGCGCCAGGCGCCGGTGGAAAAGAGCAAGGTTCCGGCCTTGAAGGCCTGCCCGCAACGCCGCGGCGTATGCACCCGCGTGTACACCACGACGCCCAAGAAGCCGAACTCCGCCTTGCGTAAGGTCTGCAAGGTCAAGCTCACCAGCGGCTTCGAGGTGATCAGCTACATCGGCGGCGAAGGCCACAACCTGCAGGAGCACTCGGTGGTGCTGGTGCGTGGCGGCCGGGTCAAGGATTTGCCGGGTGTGCGTTACCACACGGTGCGCGGCAGCCTGGATACGGCTGGCGTGAAGGATCGCAAGCAGTCGCGCTCGAAGTATGGCGCCAAGCGTCCCAAAAAAGCCTAATTGGCCAGCAAGCTTAACTAGATAGAGAGACAGGAAAATGCCCCGTCGTCGCGAAGTCCCCAAGCGTGAAATCCTGCCTGATCCGAAATTCGGCAATCAGGAGGTTTCGAAATTCATGAACGTCGTCATGTCCAGCGGCAAGAAGTCGGTCGCCGAGCGTATCGTCTATGGCGCATTCGAGCAGATCACCAGCAAGTCCGGCAAGGATCCGCTGGAGGTATTCAGCACGGCGCTGAACAACGCCCGTCCGCTGGTCGAGGTGAAGAGTCGTCGCGTCGGTGGTGCCAACTACCAGGTTCCGGTCGAGGTGCGCTCGAGCCGTCGTACTGCGCTGGCAATGCGTTGGCTGAAGGATGCGGCACGCAAGCGCGGCGAAAAATCCATGGGCGCCCGTCTGGCGGGCGAGTTGCTGGATGCGGCCGAGGGCCGTGGCGGCGCAGTGAAGAAGCGTGAAGAAGTGCACCGTATGGCTGAAGCCAACAAGGCCTTCTCGCATTTCCGCTTCTAAACCCAACGTTTTGATTGGCAGGTAACTAAAGTGGCACGCACGACTCCCATTGAGCGCTATCGCAATATCGGCATTTCGGCCCATATTGACGCCGGCAAGACCACCACCACCGAGCGCATCCTGTTCTATACGGGTGTGTCGCACAAGATCGGCGAAGTCCATGACGGCGCGGCCACCATGGACTGGATGGAGCAGGAGCAGGAGCGTGGCATCACTATTACCTCTGCTGCGACCACCTGCTTCTGGAAGGGGATGGATGGCAAATTCCCCGAGCATCGCATCAACATCATCGACACCCCGGGGCACGTCGACTTTACGATTGAAGTCGAGCGCTCCATGCGCGTGCTGGACGGTGCGTGCATGGTCTACTGTGCGGTGGGTGGCGTGCAGCCGCAATCCGAAACCGTGTGGCGCCAGGCCAACAAATACGGTGTGCCGCGCTTGGCTTTCGTCAACAAGATGGATCGCTCCGGTGCCGATTTCTTCAAAGTCTATGAGCAGATGCGCACCCGTCTGAAAGCCAACCCGGTGCCCGTGCAGGTGCCGATTGGTGCGGAGGACAAGTTCGAGGGCGTGGTTGACCTGGTCAAGATGAAGGCGATCTATTGGGATGAGGCGAGCCAGGGTATGAAATTCGACCTGCGCGACATCCCGGCCGATCTGGTTGAGGTCAGTAAGAAATGGCGCGAGACCATGGTCGAGGCGGCTGCGGAATCGTCCGAAGAGTTGATGAACAAGTACCTCGAAGAGGGTGAACTCTCCGAGGCTGACATCCTTGCGGGCCTGCGTGCGCGTACCATCGCCAGCGAAATCGTGCCGATGATGTGCGGCACCGCGTTCAAGAACAAAGGCGTTCAGGCCATGCTCGACAAGGTGATCGAGTTGATGCCGGCGCCGACCGACATTCCGCCCGTCAAGGGTGAGCTCGACAACGGCGAGCAGGGCGAGCGTCGTGCGGCGGACGACGAAAAATTCTCGGCGCTGGCATTCAAGGTTGCGACCGACCCCTATGTGGGCCAGTTGATTTTCTTCCGCGTCTATTCCGGCGTGGTGAATTCTGGCGACACGATTTACAACCCGGTCAAGGGCCGCAAGGAGCGGATCGGCCGCATCCTGCAGATGCACGCCAACCAGCGCGAGGAAATCAAGGAAGTGCGCGCGGGCGACATCGCTGCGGCGGTCGGTCTGAAAGACGTGACCACAGGTGACACGCTGTGTGACGTGGCCAGCCCGATCACGCTGGAGCGCATGGAATTCCCCGAGCCGGTGATTCACGTCGCGGTCGAGCCGAAAACCAAGGCCGACCAGGAAAAAATGGGTATCGCACTGGGCCGTCTGGCGCAGGAAGATCCGTCGTTCCGTGTGCGCACGGATGAGGAATCCGGTCAGACCATCATTTCGGGCATGGGCGAGCTCCACCTCGAGATTCTGGTGGATCGCATGAAGCGCGAGTTCGGCGTCGAGGCCAACGTCGGGGCGCCGCAGGTGGCATACCGTGAGGCGATCCGTAAGGAAATCGAACAGGAAGGCAAGCACGCCAAACAGTCGGGTGGTAAGGGTCAATATGGCCACGTCTGGATCAAAATGGGTCCGAACGAGGCTGGCAAGGGCTTTGAGTTCGTTGATGCCATCAAGGGCGGCACCGTGCCGCGCGAATTCATTCCTGCGGTCGAGAAGGGTTTGAGAGAAGCCCTGAACAACGGCGTGCTGGCTGGCTTCCCGGTGGTGGACGTGAAGGTCACCCTGTTTGACGGGTCTTACCATGATGTCGACTCGTCTGAACTGGCGTTCAAGCTGGCTGCGATTCTGGCTTTCAAGGACGGGATGCGCAAGGCGAGTCCTGTCCTGCTGGAGCCGATGATGGCGGTCGAGGTCGAGACGCCTGAAGACTACATGGGTGATGTCATGGGCGACCTGAACCGTCGCCGCGGCATCATCCAGGGCATGGAAGATGCCGCTGGGGTCAAGCTGGTCAAGGCAGAGGTGCCGCTGGCCGAAATGTTCGGCTACTCCACCGATTTGCGCTCCATGTCGCAAGGGCGCGCGACCTACTCGATGGAATTCAAGCATTACTCCGAGGCGCCGAAAAGCGTCGCTGAAGCGATCATTGCCAAGAAATAATTTTGATCTTATAGGGTATTGAAAAATGGCTAAGGAAAAATTCGAGCGGACGAAACCGCACGTAAACGTTGGCACCATTGGACACGTTGACCACGGCAAGACCACCTTGACCGCGGCGATCACCACCATTCTGTCGAAGAAATTTGGCGGAGCTGCCAAGAAGT
>JAIBEL010000021.1 GCA_019459285.1 Rhizobium sp.
CGGTACGCGACGACAGGTCGGCGTTCCCGGAGGCAATCTCCCGTGAGGCAACGGCAATGGTCTCGGTGCCATGACGTACCTGGCCGACGATGGTTACCAGGCTGGCGTTCATGTCTTTGAGCGCCTGCATCAACTGGCCGATTTCATCGGTGGAGTGGACGTCGATACGTTGCGTCAGGTCGCCGGTTGAAACAGTCTGGGCAAGCTTCACTACATGCTTGATCGGGGCCGTGATGGACCGCGTGATCAGCCAGGCGGCCAGACTGCCGAGCAGCAGCGACAAGACCATCATGAAAAGCATGAACACACGTGCACTGGCATAGACCGCCTCCGCGTCCGCCACCGCCTGGGCGCTTCCCTTTTCCTGAAGCCGGGCCATGTCTTCCAGGGCCTTGATCCATTGATCCTGTGCCGGGCGGGCTTCATCGACCAGCACCTGGGTCGCCGCAATGGGGTTGCCGAGCGCAAACCCCATTGCCTTGTCGAGCAGAGGATCGGTCTTTGCGCGCGCCGCCGCAATCCTGGCGAGGCGCGACTTTTCCGCGTCGCCCGTCACCATGGCAGCCAGCTTCCTGCTTGCCTCGGCATACAGCGTTCGCTGCGCCTGGACACGCTTCGCTTCAGCTTCCATGGCGTTGTCGTCCGTCAGCAGGACAAGATTGCGGACCGAGATGGCCGTGGTTTGCAGCGCATCGCGCATGGTGCCGACCAGTTTGATCTTGACCATGTGATCACCCGTTACCTGATCAAGATGGTTTTGGATCTGCGACATCCGCATCAGGCCGGACACTGCAATCAGCAGCACCAAGGCCAGAACCAGACCGAATCCAGCGCCCATTCTGGCGCCAATTTTCATGTTTGCGAGCGACATTTCCTACCTGTTTATTGAACGAGCTACGGATCTCCTGAACTCTCGAATTCCGGGCGCGGAGCGGAAAGGATGGGGAATGTACTTGCTCCGCATGACAACGGTGTGACCGCGTTTGACTGCGGTGTGCCGCACTGGAATGGGCAAGGCCCGATGAGATCGACGCCCGTCAGAACGGGGCGGGACGCTCAAATTCGAGCGCTTCGCCGGTCAGCGGATGGGCGAAGCGCAGGGCACAGGCATGCAAGAGCAGACGCCCAGCCTGGGCCTGCACATCCGGCGGCGCATACAGGGTATCGCCCAGGATGGGATGGCCCAACTCGCGCAGATGGACGCGCAACTGATGCGAGCGTCCGGTGACCGGTTCGAGTTCGACGCGCGTACGCGTTCCGGTTTCGTCGATCTCCAGCACGCGCCAGCGGGTGAGACTGGGCTTGCCGTGAATGCGATCGACCATCCGCAGCGGCCGCCGGGTCCAGTCGACGATGATGGGCAGGTCGATCGTTCCCCATCCATCCGTCGGCGGCTCAAGCCTGCCGGCCACGATTGCGACGTAGCGCTTCGTCACCTCGCGTGCCGCGAAGGCCTTGCTCAGTGCACGCTGCGCCGCTGGTCCGCGCGCCATCACCATCAAGCCGGACGTGGCCATGTCGAGCCTGTGCACGATCAACGCATCGGGATAGCGGGCCTGGACCCGCGCACTCAGGCAATCCTGCTTGTCGACGCCGCGTCCCGGCACGGCCAGCAGGCCGCTGGGCTTGTCGAATACCAGCAGGGTGTCGTCGGCGTAGAGAGGTTCGATGGCAACGCTGCCCGGGTACGGCGTCATGGTCACCGCTCGAGTGGGGTTTTTCTTACGCCTGAAGCCCTTCCAGCAACGCCAGCCCCCACGCCACGCCGAAGCCGTTGGCGTCGCTCATTACCGCACCCAGCCCGCCCTTGCAGCTATGGCCGGACAGGTCCATGTGCAGCCACGGCGTGTCGCCGATGAAGCGCGACAGGAAGCGGGTGGCGAGGATGTGGTCGGCCTCGCCTTCCATGCTGCACTGCTTGACGTCGGCCACCGTCGAATCGAGGCTGCTGTCGTAATCCTCGGGATAGGGAAAAACGACGATGCGTTCGCCGCTCACCGTCGCTGCGCGCGAAGCCAAGTGCGCCAGCGCGCTGGAGGTGGCGAACACGCCGGACATGCGGCTGCCGAGCGCGTAATGCATGGAGCCGGTGAGCGTGGCGAAGTCGGCGATGAGCGCGGGCTTGGCCCTGGCCGCCAGCGTCAGCGTGTCGGCTAGCACCATGCGGCCTTCGGCGTCGGTGTGGACGACTTCGATGGTGGTGCCGTTCAGCGCCGTGACCACTTCGTTCTGCCGGTAGGCCTGCGGGCTGATGTGGTTCTCGGCGAGCGCGACCCAGCCGTCCAGCGCGACCGGCAGTTTCAGCTTCGACGCTGTGGCGAGGATGCCGAGCACCACCGCCGAACCGTTCATGTCCTCGTGCATGCCCTGCATGTATTTGGCGGGCTTGAGGTTGTGGCCGCCGGTGTCGAAGCAGATACCCTTGCCGACGAAGGCGATCGGCTTCGCCTTGCCGGCCTTGCCTTTGTAGCTGATCCGCACGATCGCCGCGTCCCTCGCTGGGGACCCCTGTGCCACCGCGCAGAAGGCACCCGCGCCCATTTTCTTCAGCTTGTCGAAAGCGTATTCCTCGACCGTCCAGCCATACTGCTTGGCCAGCGCCTTGATGCGCTTGCGGTAGACGCCGGGGGTGAGTTCATCCGGTCCCTGCACGGTGAGGCTGCGGGTCAGGAGATTGCCTTCGGCCAGCGCCTGCACGCGGGAAAAGCCGCTGGACGACGTGTAGCCGAACAGCTGCACGCGCTTGAGCACCGTGTCGGTTTTGGATTTGCGCGACGGCAGCGGCACCGCGTTGACCAGCGTAGTGTAGACCGCGGCGTCCGCCGCACGCGCCTTGAATGCGTCGTCGCCGAACACGGCCAGCGTCAGCGCCCTGGGATGCTCAGCCATCAACAGGGCCAATGCCTTGCGCACCCCTTCGTGGGTTTCGAAGGTGCTGGCATCGGTCTTGAGCATGGCGAACACCGCGAGCGTACCGCCGGCCAGTTGCACCGCCACCGGCGACTTGGCCAGCGCGTCGACCTTGAGGTCGCGCCGCTTCATCACAGCCTTGAGTTCGGCGCTGCCCGGCACGTCGGGCAGGGTTTTCGACACCGGCAGCAGCACGAGTGCATGGCCTGCTCCCTCTAGCGATTTGGCCGTGATTTCCTGTTTGTTTTCAGCGAGTTTAGGCAGCATGTGGGTTCCTTGGGGGTGGCGTTTTTCTTGATGGTTGGCGGGGTTTACCGGATAATTGCGCGTTTGAATTTTTCCGGCGCTTTTTCCGAGCCCATCCACCAAGGGTAACCGAATGAAGATTGAAGACAAGAAACGCGTGCTGCGCGAAATGGTGTTGCACCGCCGTTTTGAAGAGCGCTGCTATCAGGCCTATATCGAACGCAAGATCGGCGGCTTCCTCCACCTCTACCCTGGCCAGGAAGCCTGCTGCAACGGCGTGATGGAGGCCGCACGCCCCGGCCATGACTATGTCATCACCGGCTACCGCGACCACGTCCACGCGATCAAGTGCGGGGCCGATCCGAAGGCCGTGATGGCCGAACTGTATGGCAAGGAAACCGGCTCCTCCAAGGGACGCGGCGGTTCGATGCACATCTTCGACGGCGACAAGCGCTTCATGGGCGGCTACGCGCTGGTCGGCGGCCCCTTTCCGCTCGCGGCCGGCATCGCCAAGGCGATCCAGCTCAAGGGGGGCGACGAGATCGCCATCTGCTTCCTCGGCGACGCCGCCAACAACCAGGGCGTGTTCCACGAGACGCTGAACATGGCGGCGCTGTGGAAGCTGCCGGTGCTGTTCGTCTGCGAAAACAACCTCTACGGCATCGGCACCTCGATCGAACGCTCCACCGCCGTGGTGCACCAGCACAAGCGCGTCGCCGCCTACAATATCCCGGCCGACGAATGCGATGGCCAGGATATCGAAATCGTTTACGAAGCCGCACGCAAGGCGGTCGACCATGTGCGCTCGGGCAACGGCCCCTACTTCCTCGAACTGATGACCTACCGCTATCGCGGCCATTCGATGTCCGATTCGCGCGGCTACCGCTCGCGCGAAGAGGAAGAACTGTGGAAGCAGCGCGACCCCATCTTCATCCTGCGCGACCGCCTGATCAAGGACGGTGCCATGACCATGGCCGACTTCGAGGCGCTGGAAAAGGAAACCGACGCCTACATCGAGAACGAAGTGATCAAGTTCGCCGAGGAATCGCCCGAACCGCGCGTCGAGGATCTCGAGAAATACGTTTTTGCCGATCGCGCAACCCAGCTCCCGTGGCTCACGGGCAAGGCCGCTTAAGGTTTTAAGGAAAAGACAGCATGGCAAACATCATGTACTGGGAAGCGATCCAGCGCGCCCACGACGAAGAAATGGCGCGCGACCCGCTCGTCATCTGCATGGGTGAGGACATCGGCGTGGCCGGCGGCACCTACAAGGCCACCAAGGGCCTGTACGAAAAATACGGGCCGCTGCGCGTGATGGACACCCCCATCTCCGAAGGCGGCTTCACCGGTCTCGGCATCGGCGCTTCCTTCCTCGGCGTGCGTCCCGTCATCGAAATCATGTCGGTCAACTTCGCCTGGCTGGCGATGGACCAGATGTTCAACTCCGCCGCCAAGGTGCGTTACATGTCGGGCGGCCAGCTGACCGCGCCGTGCGTGTTCCGCTCCGCCGGCGGCGCCGCGCACCAGCTCGGCGCCCAGCATTCGGCGCGCATGGAGAAGGTGTTCATGGGGATCGCCGGCCTGCGCGTGGTCACCCCCTCGAATCCCAAGCAGGCCTACGGTCTGCTGAAGTCGGCGATCCGCTGCGACGATCCGGTGTTCATCAACGAACACGAACTGATGTACAACATGAAGGGCGAAGTGCCGGACGGCGAATATTTCCATCCGCTGGAAGGCTCCGAAATCGCCCGCTCGGGCACCGACGTGACGCTGTTCGGCTATAACATTTCGGTACACTGGTGCCTCAAGGCGGCCGAGATCCTCGACAAGCAGTACGGCATCTCGGCCGAGGTCGTCGACCTCTATTCGTTGTCGCCGCTGGACCGGGCAGGCATCAAGGCATCGGTCAGCAAGACCCACCGCGCCGTCATCGCCGAAGAAGACGAAGCGCCGGTCGGCGTCGGCTCCGAAGTCATCGCCATCATCAACGAAGAATGCTTCTTCGAACTGGATGCCGCACCGGTGCGCGTGCATTCGGCACTGGTACCGCAGCCTTACAACCACACGCTGGAAAAAGCGGCGATCCCGGATCATGAAGACGTGGTCAAGGCGGTACTGAAGCTCTTTGGCAAGGCGTGAGAAGTGAGAGGTAAGGTGCAGTTGCGCCCTGCCCGCCTCGCCGCTCACCCCTAACCCATCACGGAAATACATATGTCCCAACATTACGCCATCACGATGCCGCAGCTCTCGGACACCATGACCGAGGGCGTGGTCGTCACCTGGGAAAAGCAGCCGGGCGACAAGGTCGAGCGCGGCGACATCGTCGCTACGGTCGAGACCGACAAGGCCATCATGGACGTCGAGGTGTTCAAGGCCGGCTACCTGGCCGGCCCGCTGGCCGACGTCGGCACGACCATCGCCGTCGGCGCCGCGCTCGGCTACATCACCGACACCGCGGGCGATGTGGCGATCGCCGCCGGCGAAGTGGTGGAAGAAAAGGCTCAGACCGAGATGATCCCGCACCATGCCGGCACGCCGATCGTGATGCCGCAACTGTCGGACACCATGACCGAGGGCGTGGTCGTCACCTGGGAAAAACAGCCGGGCGACGTCATCAAGCGCGGCGACATCGTCGCCACGGTCGAGACCGACAAGGCCATCATGGACGTCGAGGTATTCCAGGAAGGCTTCCTCTCCGGCCCGATCGCCGACGTCGGCAGCGTGGTCGAGGTCGGCCATCCGATGGCCTTTATCGTCGACGACGCCGCCAAGGCCAACGATACCGGCGTCACCATCAGCGCCGACCACAAGGTCCAGAACACCCACAAGGTGGCACCGCCGTCCGCCGACAAACCGGCGCACATTCCCACGCCCAAGGCCGCGCCCGCGCATATCTCCGCGGCTGGCAACGTGCCGCCGGTGGCGCGCCCGCAGGGCCGCCAGGCCAGTCCCTATGCGCGCAAGGTGGCGGCGCAGCTGGGGGTGAACCTGACCGGCCTCGCCGGTACCGGTCCGTCCGGCGTGATCGTCGCCGCCGACGTGGCGCGCGCGCGTCCCTCGATGCAGGAAGTCGCCCACTCGCTGCCGCAGGTCGACGTCCCCGGCCAGGGCCGCGCGATGACCTCGATGGAAAAGGCGGTCTCCCACGCGATGACCGCCTCGCTCACGCTGCCAACCTTCAACGTCACGGTGAACATCGACACGTCCAAACTCACCGCCGCTGCCAAGGCGAACAAGGTCTCGGTGACGGTCGCGATCGCCAAGGCCTGTTCGGTGGCGATGGCGAAGTTCCCGCGCATGAACTGGGCCTACCAGCCGGTCGACAAGCTGGTCGAACGCAGCAACCACGACTTCGGCGTGGCAGTCATGTCGAACGACGGCGGCCTGGTGGTGCCAATCCTGCACGGCATCGAGAAGAAGCCGCTGGAAGCGCTGCAGAGCGACTGGACCGGCCTGGTCGAACGCGCGCGGGTCAGGAAACTGGCCCCGGCCGAGTATTCCAACCCCACCTTCACCATCTCCAACATGGGCATGCTGGGCGTGTCGCACTTCACCGCGATCCCCACCCCCGGCATCTCCGCGATCCTGGCGATCGCCGCCAACGGCCCGCAGGGCACGCCGTTCACCATCACCGGCGACCACCGTGTGCTGAACGGCGCCGACGTGGCGCTGTATCTTGCGACCCTGAAGCAGACCATCGAGGCACCCGATGCATGGATGGCGGGCGGCGCCGTTGCGGCTGAAGCCGTCACCGGCACGGCCGCAACCGTCAGAGCACCGGTATCGCCCATCCCTGAGGGTAATTGGGACTTCCCGGTCGTCGTCGTCGGCGGCGGCCCCGGCGGCGAGGACTGCGCGCGCGATCTGGCCGACCACGGCGTCAAGGTCATGATGGTCAACAACGAGCCCTTCCCCGGCGGCGAATGCCTGTGGCGCGGCTGCATCCCATCCAAGGCCTGGCGCGCCGCGGCGGACGTCATCCGCAACCGCGCGCACGACGCCGACATGGGTGTGGACGGCACGAATACCCCGAAATTGAACTGGGAGCAGGTCGAGAAGCACCGCCGCTGGGTGCAGTCGAGCCGCGGCGAAATGGCGCTGAAAGCCGACAAGGGCATGAAGATCGACGTACGCGAAGGCTACGGCGAATTCGTCGATGCCCACACGCTGAAGATCACCCCGGTCGAGGGCGAGCCCTACACCGTCAGCTTCGGCGCAGCCGTCATCGCCACCGGCGCCCCCGCCTTCGTGCCGCCGATCCCTGGCGCGCGCGAGAACCTGGCAACCGGCGGCGTCGTCACCTCAGACACCATCTGGAACCTCGCCACGCCGCCGAAGAAACTCGGCATCGTCGGCGGCGGCGTGATCGGCGTGGAAATGGCGCAGATCTTCCGCGACTTCGGCACCGAGGTGCTGATGCTGGAGCGCCACGACCGCATCCTCGCCGAAACCGAGGAGGAAATTGCCAAGCAACTGATCGCCTTGCTGGAAAAGGAAGTCACCGTACTCACCAGCGCCAGCATCAACGAAGTCAGCGGCACCCCGGGCGCGATGAAGCTGCGCTACGCCAACAAGGAAGGCGTCGAGTCGGTGTTCGATTGCGACGTCGTGCTGATGGCCACTGGCAAGCGCCCCGACACCAGCAAGCTGAATCTGGACAAAATCGGCGTCGAAGTCGACGGCGCAGCGATCAAGGTCAACGCCCGCTGCCAGACCAGTGCGCCGCACATCTATGCGGTGGGCGACGTGATCGGCGGCTACATGCTCGCCCACACCGCCGCCACCCAGGGCCGCGTCGCTGCCAACAACCTGCTCGGTCACGCCAGCGAATACGACCAGGACAAGGACTGCGGCGTCACCTTCTCGCGCCCGCAGGCCGGTTTCGTCGGCCTGTCCGTCGCGCAGGCCAAGGCCAAGGGCATCGACGCGGTGGAAGCCAAGATGCCGATGAGCATCGACGCCAAGGCGATGATCACCGGCGAGACCGAGGGCATGATCAAGCTGGTGGCCGACAAGGCCACCGGCCGCATCATCGGCGTGCATTATCTGGCCGACCACACCGACACCCTGATCGGCATTGGCGTGATGATGGTGGCGGGCGAGATGACGCTGACCCAGGTGGCCAAGGCGATCTTCCCGCACCCGACGCAGACCGAGCTGTTCGGCGAGCTGGCGCGGCGGCTGTTGAACCGCCTGCGGCGGACGGCGAAGAAGTAAGGCCCCTGTCATCTGGCGTAAAAAGAGCCGCTGATGCGGCTCTTTTTACGTCATGCAAACAAAGAATGACCCAGTGTCAGTTTTTTACGGATAGGCAGTCAGAAGTAAATAACTATATGGAGCACTCGACTAACGCAGGCGAGGATGCTTATCTGCCGGTTTGAAGTGATCTGGCCGGTGATCGGGAATAAACCCGTTGCGATTCGGCATGGCGACTTTTGACAGACTTTTCGCAGTGATTGGCTCATCGCCGTTAAGAATCTTGGCTTCAGACAGGATATACCCGGTTACCGAATAGACCTCGTCATTCGTCAATGACCCTGGCGTATAGAACGGCATGGCCCGCTTGATGTAATCGAACAATGTCGTTGCATAGGGCCAATAGCTTTCAACCGTCTTGACCGGCGCTTTCTTGGGATCATTGTTCACCAGCGTTCCCCTTCCGCCGATCAGACGATCCCCTATGTCACCCTCCAACTTTTGTCCATGGCAGGATGCACACTTTTCGTCGTAAACCTGTTTGCCCTTTGAAATCGTGCCGCTGCCTGCCGGCAGATCCCGTCCATCCGGCAAGGAAGAGACGAAATCCTGCAGGTCGTTTGCAGATGCCGGCTCTCCAAATCCATACCGCGTCGGGTCTGCGCTCACGGCATACGTATTCAATGCGAATAAAGCGCCGCACGCCGTTACCTGTAAAAAGAGTTTAGTAGTAGTGAACATTGCTTACTCTCCCCTCGGTATCAACTTTCCAGCTTTGGATTGCATTGAGATGGTAGATGGAACCAATGGGCCCGTTTAAACCCCGAACCTCAATAAGTTGCCCCAGCGTGGGTTGGACGTACCCTGTTTCATCCACGCAACGACTTTGCAAAATCGCTTCTTTACCGTCCCATACCCAGGGAAAACGAAAGCGTGTCTGACAAATAGGCAGGATCGGGCCCTGCAAGCCCGCAGGCTTCCAGGTTCTCCCCCCGTCCGTCGATACATCGACACGTTTTATGCGTCCGCGTCCGGACCACGCTAAGCCGGTAATTTCATAAAAACCGGGGCCTGAAAGCGTCATTTCTCCGGATGGCCGCGTAATGACAGACTTGGCATCCATGACCAAGGAAAATTGCACCGCCTTGCCGCTGGGTAGCAGATCGGTATATTTCGAGGTTTCTTCGCGCGTCATGAACGGCTTGTCAGATAACTCGATTCGGCGAACCCACTTGATATGCGTATTGCCCTCGTATCCTGGTGCGATCAGGCGCAACGGGTAGCCTTGTTCGGGACGAATCGCCTCCCCATTCTGTCCGTAGGCAAGGAAACAATCTTTCATTGCCTTATCGATCGGGATGCTTCGCGTCATGACCGAAGAGTCGCCCCCCTCTACGAGCAACCACTTGGCACCCGATTTGACACCGACTTCGTTCAGGATTGTCGACAGGGGAACCCCTGTCCATTCGGAAGTCGAGACGAGACCGTGCGTGCCCTGTACGGTTTTCAACGTAGGCTTCGACCACTCCGTGAGGCCATTGCCAGAACATTCAATGAAAAGAATTCGAGATATCGACGGGAAGCGCTTCACGTCCAGCATCGAGAATTTCTTCGGCTGCTTCACCATCCCGTGCACGAACACCTTATGCGTGGCTGGATCAATTGTGGCGATGCCCCCATGATCCCGTTCGAAATGCAGTCCTGACGGAGTAATGATGCCTACGCCATGCTCCAGTGGCGTCATCGACCAGGATGAGAGGGGTGTCTTGGTACCAAAGCGCCAACGAACCTCGGTTTCGAACTGGGAGCGCGTCCCGTAGCCCCCGTCTTCGCCAATAGCGGTGCCTGGAATTTTCGTGGCATCTTCCGGGACCGACCGCCATACCGCCCCCGGAGGGGCTTTGCCGTCCGGGGACGCAGCGGTTTGCGCGATGGCTCTTCCGGCCACGCTCGAACTGGCGAGCACCGCAAAGGAAGCCAGGAAATGCCGTCGATTGTGTGGTCGCTGAAGAGGATCAACGCCTTTGGCAGGCTCACCTTTTACAGGCTTTTCCGGCTCAATGTGATTCTGACTGAAATATGCTGAATTGGCGTTTTTTCTGGCTTTGGCGAGAAATGCTTCTTCGGCCTCAACCAAAGACGCTATTTTCAATTGGTTCTTGGCGTCGCTATTTGGATCAAGAATGGACATCTTCATTCCTCCACTTTTATTGATTAAGCCGTTGAACTGGACAGTTTCTTTCTTCCTCGAACTGAAGTCGCAAAATCGAACGTTGCCGTGACACTATCTCCCTTCTGCAATTTCCGGGTCGTGATCCAGCATGACTGCCCCTGGCATTGAACGATTTGAAACAAAGTGTTTCAAATCCGGGGCGTGGAACATCATGATTTTGACACTGGATCCAAACCAAGCAACTTTCACGCCAATCGCGCCATCTGAATTCTTGCCGCAGGGTTCCCAGGCATTTTCGAGCCCGTTGCGATACGGTTTTTCGAGCTCTGGCTGAGACAGCCCATTTGCGTAGCCATACCGACGCTTGGGTTGCAGGCCATCTCGATGTCATCGAAGCCGCAGTCGATACCGGGCAAAGATCACCCAACGTCGGCGACAAAAAAGCGACCGCTCTTTCGAGGGTCGCTTGTTTAGTCTGCGCTTGATCGTCAGCCGAACAAACCCTTGAAGAACAGCCGGATACTGTCCCACATGCGGCGGAAGAAGCCGCCTTCATCCACGTTCTCCAGCGCGACCACGTCGGCCTGCTTGATCACCTTGTCGCCCTGGCGGATCTCGACCTTGCCGATGACGGCGCCCTGTTTCACCGGGGCGATCAGGGTCGGCTTCAGCACGATCTGGGCAACGAGCTTGTCGGCCTCGCCCGCAGCCACGCTGACCGCCACATCGGCGCTCACGCCTGCCTTGACCTCGCGCGCCGCGCCTTTCCACACCGGCGCCTGCGTCAGCACGGCGCCCTTCTTGTAGAAGGTCTTGCTATCGAAAAAGCGGAAACCATAGCCGAGCAATTTGGCGGTTTCGGTCGCGCGCGCCGCTTCGCTGTCGGTGCCGAAAACGGCGGCGATCATCCGCTTGTCGCCGCGCTTGGCGGAGGCCACCAGGCAGTAACCGGCCTCTTCGGTATGGCCGGTTTTCAGGCCGTCGACACCGTCATCGCGCCACAGCAAGAGATTGCGATTGGGCTGATTGATGCCGTTCCACAGGAAATATTTTTGCGCATAGATCGCATAGTGCGCCGGATCCGCATTGATGATGGCGCGCGCCAGGATGGCCATGTCGTGCGCGCTCGAATAATGGCCCGGGTTGGGCAGACCGGTCGCGTCCAGAAAGTGGGTGTTGCGCATTCCCAGGCGCTGCGCTTCGGCGTTCATCAGCGTGACAAAGGCGTCCTCGCTGCCGGCAATATGCTCGGCCATCGCGATGCTGGCATCGTTGCCCGACTGGATGATGATGCCGTGGAACAGATCGTCCACCGAGACCTGCTTGCCCACCTCGATAAACATCTTCGAACCGCCCGTACGCCAGGCCTTCTCGCTGATGGTGACCATGTCGTTGGGATGGATCCGCCCGCGCTGCATTTCCAGGGTCGCAATGTAGGCCGTCATCATCTTGGTCAGGCTGGCCGGCGGCAGGCGCGTATCGCCGTCATGCTCGGCCAGGACATCGCCGCTGGCGGCATCCATCAGCACGTAGGATTTGGCGAAGATCTCCGGGGGCGGTGGAACGAAGGGGGCGCTCCAAACGGCCGGCGCGATCAGCACACTGAAAAACAGGACGAGTCGTTGCAGGAAATGCGGAGTAGTCATGGGCTTGTTGACGAGTGGTAAAAAGAATGGGGTTGAAGCGAAGAGACAGGCATCACGCGCATAGGTTCAGGATAACACCGACCGGCCGCCGAGCGGCAGCCCGGCGCGTTTCCCCTGTTAAACTCACAGGCAGCTTCCCCCTTCCCGCACACCATGCTTTATTCACTTCTGCGACCTGCCCTGTTCAGCCTCGACCCCGAGGATGCGCACCGGCTGACCCTGTCCAGCCTCGACCTCGCGCAGCGGTTCGGCCTGCTGGCATTGCTGCCGCGCGCCGCCGGCAAGCCCGTGCAGGCAATGGGCATCGACTTCCCCAACGCCGTGGGCCTCGCCGCCGGCCTCGACAAGGACGGCGCGCACATCAACGCGCTGGCGGCACTGGGCTTCGGCTTCATCGAGATCGGCACGGTCACCCCGCGCCCGCAGCCCGGCAACCCGCAGCCGCGCATGTTCCGCCTGCCCAAGGCCGAGGCCATCATCAACCGCATGGGCTTCAACAACCTCGGCGTTGACAACCTGGTGAAGAACGTCAAGGCGAGCGGCTTCCGCGGGGTGCTCGGGATCAACATCGGCAAGAACAAGGACACGCCGAACGAGCATGCGGTCGACGATTATCTGGACTGCCTCGACAAGGTCTACGCGCACGCACGCTACGTGACGGTGAACATCTCGTCGCCCAACACGCAGAACCTCCGCGAACTGCAGAAGGACGAGGCGCTCGACGCGCTGCTTTCCGCGATCAAGCTGCGCCAGTCCGAACTCGCGCAGAAGAATGGCAAATACGTGCCGATCGCGCTGAAAATCGCGCCCGACCTCGACGATGCACAGATCGCCGCGATCGCCGCGCTGCTGATGATGCACCGTATCGACGCCGTGATCGCCACCAACACCACCATCGCGCGCGACGCCGTCGCCGGCCTGCCCAATGCGGAGGAAGCCGGCGGCCTGTCGGGCGCGCCGGTACGCGCGGCGTCCACCCGGGTGGTGCGCGAACTGGCACGGCATCTGAAAAACGAGGTGCCGATCATCGGCGTCGGCGGCATTTTCTCGGGCGACGATGCGCGCGAAAAAATCGACGCGGGCGCGTCGCTGGTGCAGTTGTATTCCGGCCTGATCTACCGCGGGCCGGAACTGGTGCGGGAATGCGTGCAACGCCTCGCCTGACGGCCATACGATTTGCGGGGGCCGTCATTGCGATGGGGCTGCTGCATGCCGGCGCACATGCCGCGCCGACGGAGCCGGTCCTGACCTATTTTCCGCAACCCGCCCTCGGTGCCGACCAGCTCGGCGTGATCGTCAACGACGACGATCCCGACAGCGTGGCGATCGCCGCATACTACCGGGACAAGCGCGGCATCCCCGCGGCCAACCTGATCCATGTGCGCTTCAAGCCCGGAAGCAGCACGCTCGCACGCGAGGAGTTCGTCAACCTCAAGCGTCTCGTCGATCGCAAGACGCCGCAGAATGTGCAGGCCTATGCGCTGACCTGGGCGCAGCCGTACCGGGTGGACTGCATGTCGATCACGTCCGCCTTCGCCTTCGGCTTCGATCCCGCCTGGTGCGCCAACAGCTGCAAACCGACGCAGCCGAGCCCGTATTTCAACAGCAGCGTGACGCGACCCTATGCCGTCTATCGCATGCGCCCGACCATGAGCCTGGCCGCCGCCAGCGTGGCCGAAGCGAGGAAACTGATCGACCGCGGCGTGGCGTCCGACGGCAGCAACCCGGCCGGCACCGCCTACCTCGTCAGCACGAATGACAAGAACCGCAACGTGCGCGCCGCCGGGTACGCATCCGTGCGCGCACTGATGCAGTCCGTCATGCCGACCGAAATCGTCGAGGCCAACGCTCTCGAACACAAACCCGACGTGATGTTCTATTTCACCGGACTGGCCCAGGTACCGGCCATCGACAGCAACCGTTTTCTACCCGGCGCCATCGCGGACCACCTCACCTCGGCCGGCGGCGAACTGTTCGGCGGCGGCCAGATGAGCAGCCTGCGCTGGCTGGAGGCCGGCGCCACCGGCAGCTACGGCGCGGTGGTCGAACCCTGCAACTTCCCCGCCAAGTTTCCGGTTCCCGGCATTGTCATGGCGCACTACCTGCAAGGCGAAACGCTGATCGAGGCCTACTGGAAAAGCGTGCAGATGCCGGGACAGGGCGTTTTCATCGGCGAACCGCTGGCGCGCCCGTTTGCCGGCATCCGTCACGATACCCGCGGCGGCGGCCTGACCTTGTCGGCGCGCCTGCTCACGCCCGGACTCTATGAGGTGCAAGCCGCGCCGTCGATGGTCGGCCCCTACCGCAACGTCGGCCGCATGGCCATCGCCTGGGGCACGCGCCAGATCAGGCTCGAGCACGCTCCGCCAGCGTATTACCGCTTCGAACGCCGCGCCGATTCCGCACCGGTGCAATAAAACCGGCCCTTCTGGCGTGTTGCAGCTTTGGCTATGCTGCAACTTATCCATCCCCACGAGGCTCGCCATGCACATCGGCATTCCCAAGGAAATCAAGAATCACGAATACCGGGTGGCGCTCACGCCCGAGGGTGTACGGGTACTGGCCCAGGCCGGGCACCGGGTGAGCGTCGAGACTCGTGCCGGCGCCACCGTGGGGTTCGACGACGACGCCTACCGTGGGGCCGGGGCGTTTGTCGTTGCCACCGCTGCCGAGATCTATGCCGCCGACCTGGTAGTGAAGGTGAAGGAACCGCAAACAGACGAAGTGGCGCTGCTGCGCAGCGGCCAACTGCTGTTCTGCTACCTGCATCTGGCGGCCGCGCCGGAACTGGCGCGCGAACTGATGGCACGCGGCGTGACGGCGATTGCCTATGAAACCGTGAGCAACCCGACCGGCGGCCTGCCGCTCCTGCAACCGATGTCGGACATTGCCGGGAGGCTTGCGCCGCAGATGGGTGCGCTGGGCCTGCATACCTCCCACGGCGGCAATGGCAAGCTGATCAGCGGCATGCCGGGGGTGCCGCCCGCCCATGTGGTCATCATCGGCGCCGGCGCGGTCGGCATGAGCGCCGCACGCATGGCAGTGGGACTGGGCGCACGCGTCACGCTGATCGACCGCCAGGCCGACAAGCTTGCGTACGCCGAAACGCTGTTCGGTGCGCGAGTGGCCTCGCGCTTCTCCTCACCCGAGGCGATTGCGACGTTTCTTGCACAGGCCGACATCGTCATCGGTGCCGCCCAGATCCCGGGACGCCATGCGCCGCGCCTGATCAGCCGGGAACGATTGAGGCAGATGCCGCCCGGGTCCGTACTGGTGGATGTCGCCATCGACCAGGGCGGCATTGCCGAGACCTCGCGTCCCACCACCCACAGCGCTCCGTTCTTCGTGGCCGAAGGCGTCGTCCATTATTGCGTCACCAACATGCCCGGCGCGGTGGCACGCACCGCCACCGACGCGCTCACCAATGCCACCCTGCCCTATGTCCAGGCGCTGGCCGCGCAGGGCCTCGCTGCACTCGATACGGATACCGGACTGAAAGCGGGACTACAGGTGCATGCCGGAAAGATCACCCACGCCGGCCTGGCGCAGGATCTGGTGCTCAACTGAATCAGGTCGGGACGGACGCGGGCACGTCCAGCCACGCGTGTCCTGCCGCGCGCAGATCAGGCGTGAGGCGATAGATCAATCGTCTGGCCACCGTGATGCCGCACCAGCCAGTCGATCGCCTCGCTCACTCGCCCGGCAAAGCCGCGCAGCGACTCGCCTGTCCCGAAATCGTAGTCGAGATCGCGCGCCACATAGTGCGCATACGCTTGCGGATAACGTTCGGCGCCTTCCGCCGCCGTGAGCCCCTGAAACAGCCCGAAATGCCGTTCGCGCAGTTGCGGCAGGCATTTCACCTCCAGATCCTCGCGCTGGGCCAGTACCCGTGTCGTTTCCAGCGCCCACGTCAGATCACTGCGGTAGATCGCGTCGAATCGATGGTGCGCCGCATTGAATGCCATCGCCAGCGCCTGGGCCCGTCCCGTCTCATTGAGCGGAATGTCGGTGTGGCCCTGGATGCGCTTCTCCACGTTCCATCCGGTTTCACCATGGCGGATGACGCAGATGTGGGTGCCTGTCGGTCTGGAAAATGGATGCATATCAATTGCACGGGAACTGATCTATACCAAATTCAAATTTGGCATAAAAAACAGGGATGCGTCTTTTTTCGCAACGAAACAACACTATGGTCGACCGATCCGCTCAGCACGTGGTGCGACAACTTGACACACCAGAATAAATAGATATATTTATCTTCATATGCGAAACAGATCATCGAATTTGCATGTACTAATCAAGTCATCAATCACGGGAGACGTGTATGGAAGCGACAACCTACAACTATAAGGTCGTCCGCCAGTTCGCCATCATGACGGTGGTGTGGGGGATCGTCGGTATGCTGGTCGGGCTCATCCTGGCCTCGCAACTGATCTGGCCGGACCTGACCTTTGGCATCGAATGGCTGTCATATGGCCGCCTCAGGCCGCTGCATACCAATGCGGTGATCTTCGCCTTCGGCGGTTCCGCGATGTTTGCGGTGTCGTACTACATCGTGCAGCGTACCTGCCAGGTGCGGCTGTGGGCCGAGAAGCTGGCCGCGTTCACCTTCTGGGGCTGGACGGCCGTGATCGTTCTGGCTGCCATCACGCTGCCAATGGGCATCACCAGTTCCAAGGAATACGCCGAACTCGAATGGCCGATCGACCTGTTGATCACGGTAGTGTGGGTCTCCTACGCACTGGTGTTCTTCGGCACCATCATCAAGCGCAAAACCAAGCACATCTACGTGTCGAACTGGTTCTTCGGCGCCTACATCCTGGTGATCGCACTGCTGCATCTCGTCAACAGCGCCGAACTGCCCTGGATTCTGGGCGGCAGCACGAGTGCCTGGTACAAGTCCTACTCCGCCTACGCCGGCGTGCAGGATGCGATGGTGCAGTGGTGGTACGGCCATAACGCGGTGGGCTTCTTCCTCACCACTGCCTTCCTCGGCATGATGTACTACTTCATTCCCAAGCAGGCCGGCCGTCCGATCTATTCCTACCGCCTCTCGGTCGTGCACTTCTGGTCGCTCAACTTCATCTACATGTGGGCCGGCCCGCACCACCTGCAGTACACCGCGTTGCCCGACTGGGCACAGTCGCTCGGCATGGTGTTCTCGCTGATGCTGCTGGCACCAAGCTGGGGCGGCATGATGAACGGCATCATGACGCTATCGGGCGCCTGGCACAAACTGCGCACCGACCCCATCCTCAAGTTCATGGTCACCGCGCTGTCGTTCTACGGCATGTCGACCTTCGAGGGGCCGATGATGTCGATCAAGACGGTCAACGCATTGAGCCACTACACCGAATGGACCATCGGCCACGTACATTCCGGCGCGCTCGGCTGGGTGGCCATGATCACCATCGGTTCCATGTACTACCTGATTCCGCGCCTGTTCGGCCGTGAATCGATGTACAGCACCAAGCTCATCGAGTGGCACTTCTGGTTCTCCACCATCGGCGTGGTGCTGTACATCGCCTCGATGTGGATCGCCGGCGTGGCCCAGGGCCTGATGTGGCGCGCAGCCAACCCCGACGGCACGCTGACCTACAGCTTCGCCCAGGTGGTCGCCACCATGCATCCGTTCTACGGCATCCGTCTCGCGGGCGGAGCGCTGTTCTTCGGCGGCATGCTGATGATGGCCTACAACGTCTGGCAGACCGTACGTGCCGGACGCGTCGTCAATGACGCCCCCATCCCGCAAGCCGTCCACGCCTGATAGGAGACCGAACATGATTTCGCATGAAACCATCGAAAAGAACCTCGGTCTGCTGATCGTGCTGACCATCCTCATCGTCAGCGTCGGCGGTCTGGTACAGATCGTGCCGCTGTTCTTCCAGACTTCCACCACCACACCGGTGGAAGGCCTGAAGCCCTACACGGCGCTGCAACTGATGGGACGCGACATCTACATCCGCGAAGGCTGCGTCGGCTGCCATTCGCAGATGATCCGCCCGTTCCGTGCCGAGACCGAACGCTACGGCCACTATTCGGTGGCAGGCGAGTATGTCTACGACCGTCCGTTCCTGTGGGGCTCCAAGCGCACCGGTCCCGACCTGGCGCGTGTCGGCGGTCGTTATTCGGATGCCTGGCAGGTCGCGCACCTGATGAACCCGCGCGACGTGGTGCCGGAATCCATCATGCCCGCCTACCCCTGGCTCGACCGTCCGCTCAAGGACACCGGCATCCAGGCCAAGATGCGCACGCTGGACATCGTCGGCCACGGCTACACCGAGCAGGAAATCGCCGCGGCACCCGCGGCGCTCCAGGGCAAGACGGAGCTTGACGCCGTCATCGCCTACCTGCAGGTGCTCGGCACCCACGCGCCGAAGAACTGAGCGCGGCATGGACAGCGGAACCCTCAGCGGCATCATCACGGCGGTCTTCGTCATCGTATTCATCGGCATCGTCTGGTGGGCCTTCAGCACGCGCAACAAACAGCGCTTCGAAGAGGACGCCCGACTGCCCTTCGAGGATGACGACGACCGGCCCGCCAAACAAGGAGACAAGCAATGAGCGATTTCACAAGCGGCTTCTGGCCGATCTACATCAGCGTCCTGACCCTGGTGAGCATCCTGGGCACCTGGGTATTTCTCAAATCGCAAACCACCCGCAAGTTTGCGCCCGGCGAGAAGGCCGAGCTCATGGAGCACACCTGGGACGGCGATCTGCAGGACCTCAACAACCCGCTGCCGCGCTGGTGGCTGGGACTGTTCTACGGCACCATGATTTTCGGGCTGGGCTACCTCGCCCTGTGGCCGGGACTGGGCAACTTCGCCGGCTTGCTGGGCTGGACTTCCAAAGGGGAATACCAGGCCGAGGTGAAAGCCGCCGAAGCCAAGTTCCAGCCGATGTATGCCGGCTTCATGCAGCAGGATGTCGCCACCGTGGCGGCCGACCCGAACGCGCGCGCCATCGGCAAGCACCTGTTCCTGACCTACTGCTCGCAGTGCCACGGCTCCGATGCCATGGGCGCCAAGGGCTTCCCCAACCTGACCGACAATGACTGGCTCTACGGCGGCGAACCCGACACCATCGTGGCCACCATCACCAACGGTCGCGCCGGGGTGATGCCGGCATGGGAGCCGATCCTCGGTGCACAAGGCGTCAAGCAAGTGGCCAACTACGTGCTCTCGCTGTCGGGCCGACAGCACGATGCCACCCTGGCCGAAGCAGGCAAGGCGAAATTCGCCGAGAACTGCGCCGCCTGCCACATGCCGGACGGCACTGGCATGAAGGCGCTGGGCGCGCCCAACCTCACCGACAAGGTGTGGCTGTATGGCGGCAACGAGGCGACGATCATCGAGACCATCGCCAAAGGCCGCAATGGTGTCATGCCTGCCCTGACCCAGACGCTCGGCACCACCTCCAACAAGGAAGCCAAGCTGCACCTGCTGGCAGCCTATGTATATGGGTTGTCGCAGCAGAAGTGACCGGTAAGCGGTAAGTAGTGAGTAGTGAGTAGTGAGCGGTATTCGCCGGACAAGCCGGCGAGCCGCTTGAGCGCATTGCCCATAGTGCGCTCAAGCGGCTCAGACCTTCAACGGAAACGCAGTGACCAACGACAAGCAACCCGCCTCCGCCGATGCGGCGACCGAGCAGCAGCTCTACGCGATCCGGCAAAAAATCCAGCCGCGTGCGGTGCATGGCATGTTCGCCAACTGGCGCATCGCGCTGGTGCTGCTGACCCAGACGCTCTACTACGGCATACCCTGGCTGCAATGGGACCACCGCCAGGCGGTGCTGTTCGATCTGGCCGCGCGCAAGTTCTACATATTCGGCCTGGTGTTCTGGCCGCAGGATTTCGTCTACCTCACCGGTCTGCTGATCCTGTCGGCGCTGTCGCTGTTCCTGTTTACCGCGGTGGCCGGCCGACTGTGGTGCGGCTACGCCTGCCCGCAGACCGTGTACACCGAGATTTTCATGTGGGTGGAAAACTGGCTGGAGGGCGACCATCTCGCACGCAGGAAGCTCGACCAGTCGCCGTGGAATGCCAACAAGCTGAGAAAGCGCGGGTTGAAGCACGCCGTCTGGTTCGCGATCGCGCTGTGGACGGGCTTCACTTTCGTCGGTTATTTCACCCCGATCCAGACGCTGGCGGCCGAGACGATTCAAGCCAACCTCGGTCCATGGGAAACCTTCTGGATCCTGTTCTACGCCTTTGCCACCTGGGGCAACGCCGGCTTCATGCGCGAGCAGGTCTGCAAGTACATGTGCCCGTATGCGCGTTTCCAGAGCGTGATGTTCGATTCCGACACGCTGACCGTGACCTACGACACTTCCCTCGGCGAGCCGCGCGGCCCGCGCAGCAAGAAAGCCGATTACAAGGCAGCCGGGCTCGGTACCTGCGTCGACTGTAACGTCTGCGTACAGGTCTGCCCCACCGGCATCGATATCCGAAACGGCCTGCAGTACGAATGCATCGGCTGCGCCGCCTGCATCGACGGCTGCGACCAGATCATGGACAAGATGGGCTACCCGCGCGGGCTGATCCGCTACACCACGGAAAACGTGGTGAAGGGGAAATACCCTGACACCGGCATCGTCAAGCACGTTCTGCGTCCGCGCACCATCATCTACACCGTGCTGCTGACGCTGATCGCGGGTGCATTCCTCTATAGCCTCGCCACGCGGGTACCGCTCAACGTCGGCGTGGTGCGCGACCGCGCGGCATTGTCGAAGGAAACCGACGAGGGCAAGATCGAGAACGTCTATCGCCTGCAGATCATCAACAAGGATGGCCAGGCTCACCGCTATACGATCGAGGCACACGGCATCGAGCATCTCGAGCTCGAGACTGCCACGCACGATATCGCGGCCGCGCCTTTGCAGACCATCGACATTCCCGTCAGCCTGACAGCCGACCCGGAAGAACTGAAGGGCCGCTCGATCGCAGTCACGTTCACGATACAAGCCACCGACGATCCGCGCATCAGACAGGACGTCGCCACCAAGTTCTTCAACCGCTAGATTGCGAGACACGGCGCCATGACGAATACAACCCTTCATGCCAAACCCTGGTATCGCGAACCTTGGCCATGGTTCCTCATGAGCCTGCCCGCCATCGCAGTCGCCGCCGGACTGACTACCGTGTGGATCGCCTACGAGAGCGCCGACGGGCTGGTGGTGGGCGATTACTACAAGGAAGGACTCGCCATCAACCAGACGCTGGAGCGTGACGACGCCGCGCACGCCCTGGCGCTCGCCGCCACCGTGAAAAGCGAGGACGGTGCACTGGTGCTCACGCTGACCGGTCATCTGACGGCCTATCCCGACCAATTGATCCTCACCCTGGCCCATCCAACCCATCAGGGGATGGATCACACGCTCACCTTGCACCACGCCGGCGGCAATCGCTATCGCGCCACGCTTCCCGCCATGCCCGACGGGAAATGGCATGCCCAGCTGACCGATGCCGCATCCACCTGGCGCCTTGCCGGCGTGTTGCACTCCCCGTTCAGGCAAGCCGTCACGCTGTCATCCGATTCCGTCGTTCATCAACCACAGGGAGAATAAAATGGACGTTGTACTCAATCTGCTGTTCAGCAGCCCGATCGGCCTCTTGAGCCTGTTTACCATCCTCTTCATCATCGGCATGGCGATCTACCTGATGGTCTGGTACAAGCGCAAGATGAACAATCCCGAAGAATGACGTCCATCCAGACGAGGAGCACGCCATGATGCAGCGCCTGATCCACATTCTGTGGCCGTCCTTCCTTGTGGCTGGCGTGGCCGACATCGTTTTCACCATCTTGTTCGATCCGCTGGAGATCATGTACCACGGCGAGGCGGTGATCGAACAGCGGCTCGCCGCCTATACCATCGGCTTCTTCGTGTTCTGGCTGCTGGGTATCGCGTCCAGCGCGATGACCTGCTATTTCCAGCGTGGCGCGGATGAAATCAACCGCTGCCCCCTGCCGCCGCGCAACCGGCCCGAGGGCTGTCCCAAGCGCGACGATGGTAGTGGCTGCTGCTGAAAATCCATGTATCAGGTGACCGGCGCTGCAGTCTAACCCGGGCAAACCTGGTTGCGGCCCTGGTCCTTGGCCCGATAGAGCCCCGCGTCGGCCCGTCGCAGCAGGCCATCGATTTCTTCCGATGCATCCTCCAGCGCAGCAAGCCCGGCACTGACGGTAATATGGGCCGGGCACCCCGGGACCACGTTTTGTGCAATCAGCAACCGCAGGCGCTCGGCCATCAGCAGGGCTTCAGACAGCCCCTGGCCTGGCAGCAGGACGACAAACTCTTCGCCTCCCAGGCGCGCGAAGATGTCGCCGCCGCGCAGCGTGGCGTGGATAGTGGCAGCCAGCGCCACCAGCACCTTGTCGCCGGTTTCGTGGCCGAAACGGTCGTTGACCGATTTGAAGAAATCGATGTCCAGCATGATCAGCGACAATGGCAGCCCCTGACGCTTGGCGCGGCTGATCTCGACCTTGGCCTGTTCCATGAAATGGCGCCGGTTGCTGGCACCGGTCAGGGGGTCGACAGAGGCCAATTCCTCTAGATGCTGGTTGGCCAGCTCCAAGTCATGGGTACGCGCCTCCACTCGTGCTTCGAGTTCGCAGTTGAGACGGTCGAGTTCGTCATGGGTCGCCCGCAGATCCTGTAGTAGCGCGGCCAGCGCGAGCGACGAGAATGCCAGCACGGCCAGATATTCCTGCAACAGCAGAACCGTGTCCGCCGGCGTGGCGGCAAGCAGGGGGCCCACGTCATTGAGCGTGGCCGTGATTGCGATGGCGGCGATCAGTAACACAATACTGGCCGCACCCCGCACCCCGAAGCGGACGGCCGCCCAGAGGGGCAGCGGAAACAACAGGAAAGGTCTTCTGGGGAAACTGTCGGTGGTGCCCTGCGAGAAAACCCAGGCGGTGAGCAGCAGGGTCAGCGCCAATAGCGCGGTGGCTTCCAGGAGACGGCGTATGGCTGGTTGGGACGGAGTCTGCAGCCAGCCCAGCACGAGCGGCGTGACCAGCAGTACGCCCATGCCATCGCCCAGCCACCAGATTGTCCATAAGTCCCAGATCGATGTGGTGGTCGGAGCGCTCAGCGAATAGATCGACGCGCCCAGCAGGGCGGCCAGTCCGCTGGCCAGCCCCAGGACCAGCCCGAACAGGGCGACATGGCGCAACCGATCGAGCGCAAAGGGACAGGCGACACGCTGCAGCAGCCAGGCAGCCAGCAGGCATTCAAACAGGTTGACGGCAGCAAAACCGATCGCCTGCGCGAGGTTGAAGGTAGGTAGGTCGGCGGCGATTTCCGCCGCCACGGCCGCCAGCAGATAGAGCGGCCAGTCGCGCCTCGGCGCCAGCAAAAGCGCCGCCAGCAGGATGCCGTTGGGCAGCCAGAAGATAGAGATGCCCTCGGACATGGACGAGGCGGCCACGCCGAGCACGGCACCCAGGTAATACCCCAGCCCGACCGCAAGCAAGCGAAGGGGTCTCGCAGGCGTCGGCCCGGCGTGATTGAATGCCATGTCTATCGGGTACGGCGCGTGAATGCGCAATACGCACCGCCTGCTTCCCTCCGCTTGTTATGTCACCAACTATCGCGAGGTCGCAGCGGAATTGTCAATGGCATTCGTCAATCACACTGAAGATGCGGCGGAACTCAGGCGGTACGCGAATAACGGGGCTGCGTGCTGGCGGTTTCCTTCAGATAGCGGTCGAAGCACATGCCGATGTTGCGCAGGAACAGCCGGCCGCGCGGGGTGACGCTGATCCGGTCCGACGCAACCGTAACCAGCCCGTCGTCGGCGAGCGGGCGCAGATCGGTCAGTGCGTCAGCGAAATAATCGGTGAAGGCAATGTTCCATTCCTGGCCGAAGGCCGCAAAGTCGAGCTCCAGATCGCACATCACGCGGGTGATCGCGTCGCGTCGGATCTGGTCGTCGCGCGTGAGCCTGAGACCGCGCTCGACGGCCAGGCCGGTCGCAGCGATACGTTCCTGGTAGCGTTTGAGATTCTTCTCGTTCTGCATGTACACGTCGGCTGTCTGGCTGATGCTGGAGACGCCGAAGGCCAGGATGTCGCAGTCCTTGTGCGTGGTATAGCCCTGGAAATTGCGCCATAGCGTCTTGTTCTGCTGGGCGCGTACCAGTTCGTCGTCCGGACGGGCGAAGTGGTCGAGGCCGATGTTGACGTAGCCCACTGCGCCCAGCATCTCGTTCACCGCCTGCTGCAGGCCGAGACGCGTCGCGGAATCCGGCAGGTCCTCTTCCTTAATCAGGCGCTGGTGCTTCTTCAGCCATGGCACGTGGGCATACGCAAACACCGCCAGGCGATCCGGCGACCATGCGGTCACCTGTTCCAGCGTGTGGCGAAAACTGGCGACCGTCTGTTTCGGCAATCCCACGATCAGATCCAGATTGATGCTGGAAAAGCCCAACTCGCGTGACCAGTCGAGCACCTGCTGGATCAGGGCCTGCGACTGGATACGGTTGACTGCCTGCTGCACGTCCGGATCCATGTCCTGCACGCCAAACGAGACGCGATTGAAACCGGATTCGCGCAACGCCACCAGATGCTCGCGCGTCAGTTCGCGCGGGTCGATCTCGCAGCTGATCTCGGCGTCGGCAGCCAGCGTGAAGTGCCGGCGCATCATGTCCATCAGGCGGCGAATATCGCCGGGATTCAGGTAAGTGGGCGTCCCGCCGCCCCAGTGCAATTGGCGAACCAGGCGGCCCGGATCCACCCGTTGCGCCGTATGCGCCATTTCCTGGTCGAGATAGGCCAGATAGGGCTGGGTCTTGCTGTAGTCGCGCGTCGCCACCATGTTGCAGCCGCAGAAGTGGCAGAGCGTGTCGCAGAAGGGAATGTGGGCGTACAACGACAACCCGCGGTCAGGGGATGCCGTAGCCAACTCATCGGTCCAGTCCGTCTCGCTGAAGCCGGTGCGGAAATACGGCGCAGTCGGATAGGACGTATAACGGGGGCCGGGTACGCTGTATTTCTGGAGCAGTTCCAGAAGAGTCGAAGTCATGGAGGCGCCCACCATCAGATAACGATGTCTTTTTATCATAGTACGGACGCGAAATCCAGCACCCCCGGGCTGGGGAGCGCAGCGGGTTTTGCGGTAAAGTTCGGGCTGACAAAGCCGTTGGTATGCGCTGCTCACCCGGAAATCACATGTCATCCATTCCGCCGCCGTCTCTGGTTCGTTTCCTGCTGCTGGTCGCGCTGTTGCTCGGGGCCGCCGCCGTCCGCGCCGACGATGCGTCCGACCTGGCCCAGCGCGTCTACGACCGCCCCAACGGGCGCGACCTCACCACGCTCGGCCGCATGGTGCTCACCGAGAAGGGCCGGGCGCCGCGCATCCGCGAACTGGTCACCTACCGCCTCGACAAGGCGCGCGGCGAAACCGCCAACCTGATCCGTTTTCTCGAACCTGAAGACATCGCGGGAACCGGCCTGCTCAGCATCGACAAGGCCGACGGCAGTACCGACCAGTGGCTGTACCTGCCCGCGCTCGACCGTGTACGCCGCATTTCCAGCGACCGCAAGGGCGGACGCTTCGTCGGTTCCGACCTCTATTTCGAGGACCTGCAGGAACGCAAACCCTCGAAGGATCGCCAGCGCCTGCTCGGCAAACAACTCGAGAACGGCATCCTCTGCGACGTGCTCGAAAGCGTGCCGCTGGACGCCGACGATTCGGTGTACAAGAAACGCATCAGCTGGATCGATCCCGCCACCGCGATCCCGCAGCGCGTGGACTATTTCGAGCAGAGCGGCAACACGCCCAGCAAGCGCTGGCTGCTGCGCAGCAAAAAACGCACCCAGGGCTACTGGACGCTCACCGACAGCCGCATGATCGACCTGGAAAGCGGGCACGAAACCCGGCTGGTCATCGATACGGCGCTGTACGACCAGAAACTGCCCGCCAAACTCTTCACTTCGCAAGCCCTTGCCGACGAAAGCCTGGAATCGGAATATCGCCCATGAAAAACCTGTTGCTGACTCTGAGCCTGTCGCTCGCCACTCTGCCCGTGCTCATCCCCGCCCATGCGGCCGATGACCTGCCGCCGCCGCGTACCGTCGCGCAGGATACGCCGGACGATCTGCCACCACCGCGCACCACGACGCGCAAACCGCGCCCGCTGCCCACCGAAGCCTCGCCCGCCGACAGCACCCAATCCGTCAGCACGGCGGACGATCTGCCGCCCCCGACTCCGCGCAGCCACAAACCGAAGGCGCGCGGCTTCCAGCCCTCGCTCAAGGCCGGCATCGAGGATCTGCTGCTGGAAGGCGGCAGCCTGCCCGACGCACCCGAGGCCGACACCTATTCCACCCTGCGCACGAGCGCCTACGTCCTGTGGCAGCCCAGCCTCAACTGGGAATTCCGCGCCGGCGCGCGGCTCGACGGCATGACGCAGGATGGCGGCCTGGCCAGCCACCGCGAACTGCTGGCCGACTACGGCGATACCTATGTCCGCTACCGCAGTGGCGACACCCGCCTCACCCTCGGCGCGCAGACCATCATCTGGGGACGCGTCGATGAAATCCCGCTGGCCGACCGCGTCAGCCGGGTCGACCTGACCCGGTTCGCCCTCGACGACCTGGCTGACCGCCGCCGCGCGCAGCTCGCCACCCGCTGGGAGCAGAATTTCGGCGACTACAAGCTGGATGCGGTGTGGCTGCCGGTGTTCCGTGCCGCGCAGCTGCCGGACGTGGCCAGCATCTGGAGCCCGGTCAACCGCACCACCGGCCAGATCATCGGCATCGATCCTGCGCTCACTACCCCCTGGGTCAGCGCCGCGCGCATCGATGAGGACGAGCACGGCAGCGGCGGCGGCGCCCTGCGACTCACCAAGACCGGCGACCCCTTCGATTTCGGCGTAACGCTCGCACGCACCCGGCAGTCGCTGCCGTATTACCGGCTCGACCTGGCTGCGCTCAGGCTCACCGCCGTGCACCCGTTCAACACCTTCGTCGGCGCCGACATGGAACTCGAACACGACGGCCTCACCTGGCGCATGGAAGCCGGCTACACCGGCGACGTGCCGGTGACCCTGCCCACGACCGTGATGGACACCACGCATTCGCTCGACTGGGTCGGCGCACTGGAGTTCTTCCCTGGCGGCGCCGATACCCGCGTCAACCTGCAACTGGTTGCGCACGCACTGCAGACCGACCGCAGCATCCTCGAGCTGAAGGAATACTACGGCGCCAACGGCGAGATCGAGACCAACTTCGGCCAGGGACGCTGGAAGGCCGGGCTGCGCTTTGCCAGCGGCTTCAATGTACGCGATGTCTACCTCAGCCCCAAGCTCAGCTACGTGGGCTGGGAACCGTACGAACTCTACGTCGCTGCGCATTACTTCGATGGCGAAGCGCGCACCCTGGGCGGCTTCCACCAGGATCATTCGCTGATCACATTGGGCCTGCGCACCAAGTTCTGACCGGGACCGGCGCATGAAGCTGCTGAAACCCTGGATCGATGGCAGCCGCATGCTGCCGCCCTGGCTGGCGCTGGCCATCCTGCTCGGGATCCAGCTGGTATCGATACCGTTCCTGCTGAAGCTTCATTTCAACAACGCGCCGGACATCTACTCGCCCCCCGATTCGCCCACCATCCAACTGCGCGAATCGCTGTTCAAGGAATTCCCCAACGACGAGGCCGTCATCGCCCTGTTCGAAGGCGACGACCTGTACACCCCGGCGTTTCTCGCCGCGCTCGACCGCGCCGCGAAGAAAATGGCCGCACTGCCTGCGGTCGATCGGGTCCTGACGCTCACCACGGTCGAGCACATCGACGCCACCGACGACGGTTTTGCGGTATCGCTGCTGGTCGATCCGAAACATTTGGCCGAACGCACGCCGGCGCAGTGGAAAGCCCGCGTGCTTGGCGACCCCATCGCGCCCGGTCTGATCGCCTCGCGTGACGGCCGCGCCGTCGCGCTGGTGGTGCGCCCCAAATTCCTGAAGGAAAGTCTCGCCCGCCGCGACATCGAGAACGCACTCGAAAAAACGATCACCGCCGAGAAGCTCGATAGCCACCACACCGCCACTGCCGGCACGGTGGCGCAGACGGTCGCGGAACTGCGCTCGCTCTGGCGCGATAGCGCGATCTTCATTCCGCTCACCTTCGCCATCGGCATGGTGTTGCTGTGGTGGGTGGTCGGACGCATCCGTCCGGTCGTGATCGGCGGACTGGCCATGGGCACGGTGGTATCGGCCAGCGTGGCCGGGCTGGTGGCTTTCGGCCAGCCCTATACACCGATCACCGCGATGATCCCAACCCTGATGGCGGCCTACACCGTCGCCACCATGCTGCATCTGTATGCCGGCATCCAGCGCGGCCGCATCGCGTTGCTGCCGCGGCGGCAACGCATTGCCCGCGCGCTGAAGGACACCTTCGTTCCCGGCCTGTTCAACATCCTGACGACAGGCGCCGGCATGCTGAGCATGCTGTGGATCAGTATCCCCCCGGTTCAGACCTTTGGCCTGTCGGGTGCCATCGGTACGCTCATGGTGTTCCTGGTGGTGTTCATCCTGGTGCCGCCCATCCTGTTGAAATGGGACACGCCGCGCTGGCCCCGCCGCCGCTCGGGCCTGGCGCACGCCCGCCGGATCGCGGCGGTGGTGGCTGTATTCAGCCTGCGGCACGCGAAAGCCGTGCTGATCAGCTCGGCCCTATTGGTGCTGGTGACCATCCCGCTGGTGATGCAGGTCAAGGTCGAATCCAACATCTTGGAGTTCTTTGCGCCCGACCATCCCCTCAGCCGCGGGACCGAACGGATCGAAAGCAAACTGTCCGGCGTCACCGGGCTCGAGATCGTGCTTACCGGCTCAGGTCGCGACAGCCTGAAAGACCCGGGCCGCCTGGCCCAGATCCAGGCCCTGCAGACCTGGCTGGAACAGCAGCCGGAAATCGACCGCAGCTTTTCGCTGGTCAACGTGCTGGAGGAAATGAACCGCGCCTTCAGCGGCGATGCGCCCGGCACGAATGCGCTGCCCACCAGCCGCAAGCTGGTCGAACAGCTGCTGCTCATCTATGACGGCAAGGATTTGTACGAGCTCGTCAACCACGAGTTCCAGCGCGGCCGCATCGCGCTCAGCCTCAATGTGCACGGTGCCAATGAAATCAGCCAGGTGATCCAGCGAATCCGCACACACCTGGACGCCCAGCCCATCGCCGGCATGCGCTACGATATTTCCGGATTTGGCCAGCTGTTTGCGGACCAGACGGATCGCATCGTCAACGGCCAGATCAAGAGCTTCACTTCGTCCTTCCTGCAGATTCTGCTGCTGATGGCGCTTCTGTTCCGCTCGCTCAAGGCCGGACTCATCTGCCTGATCCCCAACCTGGCGCCGCTGTTCTTCATCTTTGTGGTGATGGGTGTGTCGGGTATCGCGCTCGACGTCGCCACCGTGCTGATCGCCGGCATCATCCTCGGCATCACCGTGGACGACACCATCCATCTGTATCACGGCTATCTGCACCGCCTCAAGCATGGCGCCGGTCCGGTGTTTGCCATCATCCGCAGCGTGGAAAGCTCGGGCCGCGCGGTGATCGCAATTTCGGTAGTACTGATTGCGCAGTTCGGTCTGCTCGGGTTGTCCGACTACCGCCCCACCGCTCATTTCGGCATGCTGTGCGCCGTCGGCCTGTTCGCCGGTCAGGTGTTCGAATTGCTGCTGATGCCGGCCCTGCTCGGCATGCAATTACGCAAGCCGCGTCCCGTCGCCGTCACGGCACCGTGACTTTCAGCGCGCCGAATTCATCGTTGAACACCCCCACCTCGTCGCCCGACGCGAATTGCCAGCCTTCCAGATGGCCGAACTCGGTGCGTGACCGCGGTTCCAGATCGAGTTTGAAACGACGTGCCGTCGACAGCGTAGGATTGCGCACGGCGAGGAGCACGGTGAGATAGCGGTCGCTGGTATTCTCGATTTCAGCCACCAGTCCCTTGCCCAGTATCGACGAGCGGAAACCGATGACAACCGGCAGGGCCGGTTTGGCTGCGACCGCAGCCGCCTGGACGTCGGTTTCCTTGTAGGCCAGTTGCGCTTTCAGTTGCTCGATTTCGCGCAGACTTTCGGTCAGTTGGTTGCGTGTCTCGATCAGATAGCGCTCGCTCTGCTGGCGCGACTCGGTCTCCTTGGACAGTCGCCGCTTCATATCGCCCAGGTCGACGTTGAGCATGAAGGCATACAGCGCGAGACCGCACACCAGCAAGAGCAGCACGACATTCAGGCCGACCGACACGAACAGCCCGCGGCGTCTCGGCCGAGCGGGAGAGGACGTGCCTGCGCTCGTGTTCATGCTCAACCGGTGTTGCGCATCCCGGACGCGATGGCGTTGATCGATCGCATCAGCGGCGTCAGCCACGATTCCTGCTCGGCATCCCATACGCTTTCGGAACGATAGCGCTTCAGCATGCGGACCTGGATGTGGTTGATGGGGTCGATGTAGGGGCGACGGCGGGACAACGACAAGGCAAGCGACTGGTTCTCTTCCAGCAGGGTCTCAATCTGCGCGACCTGCATGACGCCCGTCACCGTCAGCGCGAACTCGTCCACCACCGTGCGGTAGATCGCCATGGTGTTGGGGTGGTCGCACAGGCGCGCATATTCCTCGGAGATTTCCATGTCGGCCTTGACCAGCGACATCTGCACGTTGGACAGCAGGCTACGGAAGAACGGCCACTCGCGGTACATGGTCCGAAGATGTTCGAGTCCCGCCGGATCGGCTTCGATGAAATATTTCAGCGCCGTGCCGATCCCATACCAGGCGGGCAAGGTATGACGCGACTGGGCCCAGCCGAATACCCAGGGAATGGCGCGAATCGACGCGAGCGAGCGATCGGCCTTCTTGCGGTGCGACGGCCTGCTCCCCATGTTGAGCAGGCCGATCTCGGTGACGGGCGTGCTTTCGTAGAAATAGTCGATGAAGCCCGGCATGCCGATCAGCGCACGATAGCTTTTCTCCCCGGCCGCCGCCATATTGCCCATCCAGTCGAGGTATTCCTGCGGGTAGCGTACTTCGCTTTGCGCAAGCGCCGTGGCGCTCGCCTTGAGCAGGCCGGTGACCCCCATGCCGATTTCATAATTGGCCGTTTCGGGATTGCTGTATTTGTAGTACAGCATCTCGCCCTGCTCGGTAAACTTGATCTCGCCATTCACGGTACCGGGGGGCTGCGACAGGATCGCCTCGTGGGTCGGCCCGCCGCCGCGGCCCACCGTGCCGCCGCGGCCGTGGAAGAGTCGGCATTCGACGCCGTAATGCTGGGTCAGCGCGATGATGGAAAGCTGCGCCTGATAGAGGTTCCAGTTCGACGCCAGGATGCCGCCGTCCTTGCACGAATCCGAATAGCCGAGCATGACTTCCTGATGGTTGCCGTTGGCAGTCACCAATGCGCGGTAGACCTTGTTCGACAGCAACTGGTCGAGGATGGCCTCGCTGCGCTGCAGGTCGTCGACCGTCTCGAACAGGGGCGCGACCTGGATGCGGCAGAACCAGTCGCGGCCATTGTGGCCGCACAAGCCGACCAGCCGGGCCAGCAACAGGACTTCCAGCACATGCGAGGCGCTATGGGTCATCGAGATCACATAGGTGCCGAAGAGCTCGTCGCCCACTTCGGCCTGCAGCTTGGCCATGCGGCGGAATACCGCGAGCGCTTCGCGCGTCTCGTCATCCAGCGTGCCATCGCTGATCTCGATCAGGTCGATATGGCCGATCCAGGCCGCCAGGCGCTGCAGACGATCGGCTTCGGACGCTGCGGCATAATCGAAATCGGGATCGATCTGCTGCAGCACCGCCACGACCGTACGCGTATGGACGGTCGACTCCTGGCGAATGTCGAGCTGCAGCAGGTGGAAGCCGAAACTTTCGACCAGCCGGATCAGCGCCTGCAGGTCCTGCATGGCGACGATACGGTCGCCGTGGCTGATCAGCGAATCGCGCACCAGATAGAGATCGTCGAGGAAGGCCGCGGCATTCTCGTAGGCCAGGTGCGAGGTGAAGCTTGGCACGTCGGCCAGACACTGATGGACATAGGACAGATTGGCGTCGAGGCGTGCCAGCATCATGGCCGCCATGCGCCGGTAGGGCTCGCGGCTGTAGATCTGCACCGCGGTGCCGCGAAATACCTGCTCGCCGAACTCGGCCTCATACTCGCCCAGCCGTTCCAGGAAAGCCGCCGACGGCGTGCACCAACCGCTGCTATGGGTGAGCGTCTGCCGCAATTCGAGCACGCGTGCTCGGTATTCGGTGAGCGCCGCCTTCATCTGCGTATGCACTGTCCATTCGGTGACGTCTGCTGTCACGAACGGGTTGCCGTCGCGGTCGCCGCCGATCCACGAACCGAAGCGGATGAAGCTCGGCACGCTGACCGAGGCGCCCCCATCGGCGTTCACGCCGTAATGCTTGCGCAACGCCTTCTCGAAGTAGGAATACGCCTTCGGTACCGCCTCAAACAGGCTTTCCCGCACGTAGTACAGGCCGTTGCGTACTTCGTCGCGCACTTCGAGCTTGGCCGTGCGCAGTTCGTCGGTGCGCCACATCACCTGGATTTCCGCAGCCAGCTGCGCCTCAAGTTCGTGCTGGTCGTTCGCGCCGAGCGTAGGACTGTAGAGCTGGTCGCAGATCAGGAACACCCGGCGCATGCCTTCCATGACCGCGCGGCGACGCGCTTCGGTCGGATGGGCGGTGAACACCGGCGCATAGTGCAGGCGGTTGACCATGCTCTGCAGCGTATTCGCCGAGAGCCCCTGCGCCTTGAGGTCGGCCAGGGTGCGGTCGAACGAGCCTTCCCACAACATCATGCTGTGCGACAGCATGCGGCGGCGGTTGCGGTGGGCAAAGCTTTCCTCCGCCACGTTGACCAATTTGAAATAGCTGGAAAAGGCGCGCACCACCAACTCGACCTTGGCGGCCGGCATGGCATCGATCAGGGCCATCAACTCGGTGCGGCGCTGCTGGTCTTCCTGCTGGTGCAGTTCGGCAAAGCCGCGGCGCAGGGTTTCCACCGCCTCGAACACGTCTTCGCCGGCAAATTGCAGCAGGACCTGGCCAAGCAGCGTGCCCAGCAGCTTGACCTGCGCGCGCAGGTGGTCATCCGTCAGGAGATTTTCGGGTGCGTTCATGGCAAAAACTCAATGCCCGGCACAGCGGGATTCGGAAGCGACAAAGCCCGCTATTTTCTCATAGTCGGTGCCGATCACCCAACCGTACGCCGGGCATTGCGGAACATACGCAACCACGGGCCCGCGCCGGTCATGCCGTCGGGCCGCCACGACAGTTGGGCGGCGCGGTATACGCGCTCGGGATGCGGCATCAGGATGCTGAAGCGGCCATCGGCCGTGGTGAAGCCGGTCAGGCCGCCGGCCGATCCGTTCGGATTGAGCGGATAGCGCTCGGTCGGCGCACCCTGGTGATCGACATAGCGCAACGTCGCCACGGCTTGCGCCGCATGCGCGGCCTCGCGGAAAACGACCCGCCCTTCGCCGTGCGACACCACGATGGGCATCGTCGAGCCGGCCATGTCGGCGAAGAAGATCGACGGCGAGGCCAGCACCTCGACCTGCGTGAAGCGCGCCTCGAACTGTTCAGACAGGTTGCGTTCGAAACGCGGCCAGGCGGCGGCGCCGGGAATCAGGTCATGCAGCTGGCTCATCATCTGGCAACCGTTGCACACGCCCAGGGCGAAACTGCCGGCTCGCCTGAAAAACGCTGCGAACTCATCCCGGGCGCGCGGGTTGAACAGGATGGATTTGGCCCAGCCGCCGCCTGCGCCCAGCACATCGCCATAGCTGAAGCCGCCGCAGGCCGCCAGCCCGGTGAAATCGGCGAGGCTCACGCGGCCGGACAGGATGTCGCTCATATGCACGTCGACGGGCGCAAAGCCGGCGGCGTCGAACGCGGCGGCCATCTCGACCTGGCCGTTGACACCCTGCTCGCGCAGCACCGCCACGCGGGGGCGTATGCCGCGGGCGATGAAAGGTGCGGCAATGTCGTCGTCCATCTCGAAAGTCGGCGCATAACGCAGGCCCGGGTCGGCGGCATCGGCATTGCGTGCAAATTCCTGATCGGCACACGCCGGGTTGTCGCGCAGTTTTGCCATTTCATGGCTGGTGCGCGCCCATGCCTGCTGCAGGTCGACGCGTGCCTCGTCCAGGATCACCCGCTCCTTGCGCAGCACGCGAACGCGGTCCGCCCCATTGGGCTGGCCGACTATATAGAACTCGCCGCGCAGGCCGGCATCGAAGAAGGCCTGCATCACCGCCTGGGTGTCGCTGCGGCGGATCTGCAGCACGGCGCCGGCTTCCTCGCTGAACAGCACGCTGAAAATCCGTTCGGAGTAACCGCGCGGGTCCTGCATGTCCGGCTCCGGCAGGCCCTCGTCCTCGGCATCGTGGCGGATCTTCTCGGAGCACAGCTCGTCGACGTCCACCTCCACCCCGCAGTGGCCGGCGAAAGCCATCTCGCACAGGGCGGCGAACAGGCCGCCATCCGAGCGGTCATGGTAGGCGAGCAGCTTGCCGGCGGCGTTCAGCGCCTGCACGGTGTCGAAGAAGGCGCTGAGCGCCGCAGCGGCTGGCGCGTCCGGGCAGCGGTCCCCCACCTGCTTGTAGGCCTGGGCGAAGCTCGAGCCGCCGAGCCGGTTCTTGCCCAGCCCCAGATCGATCAGCACGAGATCGGTGTCGCCAGCGTCAGTGCGCAACTGCGGCGTCAGGTGCTGCGTCGCATCAGGCGTGGTGGCGAACGCCGAAATCACCAGCGAGATCGGCGAGGTCACCGACTTCTTCTCGCCGCCGGCCTGCCACACCGTCTTCATGCTCATCGAATCCTTGCCAACCGGGATGCTCACACCCAGCGCCTGGCAATAATTCGAGACCGCGGAAACGGTGTCGAACAACGCCGCATCCTCGCCGGGGTGACCGGCCGGTGCCATCCAGTTGGCCGACAGCTTCACGCTGCCCAGGCCCTCGACCCGCGCGGCAGCCAGGTTGGTGATCGCCTCGACGATCGCCATGCGCCCCGACGCCGGTGCGTCGATCAGCGCCAGCGGGGCCTTCTCGCCGATGGAAAACGCCTCGCCCTGCGTGGTCTGGTAGCCCGCCAGCGTGATCGCGCAGTCGGCCACCGGCACCTGCCACGGCCCCACGCACTGGTCGCGGGCAGTGAGGCCGCCGACACTGCGGTCGCCGATGGCGATCAGGAACATCTTCGATGCCACGCCCGGCAGCGCCAGCACGCGGTAGACCGCGTCCTTCAGGTCGATGCCGTCGAACGCAAGCGGTACCGGCAGAACGGTCTGGTGCGTAACGTCGCGCGTCATCTTCGGCGGCTTGCCGAGGATCACGTCGAGGCTCACGTCCACCGGTGCGTTGCCAAAATGGCTGTCGCTCACCAGCAAGTGATTCTCCTCGGTCGCTTCGCCCAGCACCGCGAACGGGCAGCGTTCGCGCTCGCAGATCGCGCGGAATTCGTCGAGGCGACCCGGCGGGATCGCCAGCACGTAGCGCTCCTGCGCCTCGTTGCACCAGATCTCGCGCGGCGACATGCCTGATTCCTCCGACGGCGCGGCGCGCAACTCGAAGCGTCCGCCGCGGCCGCCGCCGTGCACCAACTCGGGCAGCGCGTTCGACAGGCCGCCGGCGCCGACGTCGTGGATGGAAAGAATCGGATTGGCCTCACCGAGCTGCCAGCAGCGGTCGATGACTTCCTGCGCGCGCCGCTCCATTTCGGGGTTGCCGCGCTGCACCGAGTCGATGTCGAGGTCGGCGGCGTTGGCGCCGGTGGCCATCGACGAGGCTGCACCGCCGCCGAGGCCGATCAGCATGCCAGGGCCGCCCAGCTGGATCAGCAGCGTGCCGGTCGGCAACAGTTTCTTGTCGACGTGATCGGCACGGATGCTGCCGACGCCGCCCGCCAGCATGATGGGCTTGTGATAGCCGCGCCGTTGCCCGGCGACCGTTTCTTCGAACGTGCGGAAATAGCCGGCCAGGTTGGGGCGGCCGAATTCGTTGTTGAAGGCCGCTGCGCCGACCGGGCCTTCGAGCATGATCGCGAGCGGGGTGACGATGCGCTCGGGCTTGCCGTAGGCGTCCGTTTCCCACGGCTGGGCGTAGCCGGGAATGTTGAGATTGGACACCGAGAATCCGCACAGGCCGGCCTTGGGCTTGGAACCGATGCCGGTCGCGCCCTCGTCGCGGATTTCGCCGCCGCTGCCGGTGGCTGCACCGGGAAACGGCGAGATCGCGGTCGGGTGGTTGTGCGTCTCGACCTTCATCAGCACGTGGGTGAGCTCGCTGCTGTAGGCATAGCTGCCGTCGACGCGCGGGTAGAAGCGGTCGATCTGCGCGCCCTCGATGACGGAGGAGTTGTCCGAATACGCCACCACCGTGCCCTCGGGATGCGCGGCATGGGTGTCGCGGATCATGCCGAACAGCGACTTCGCCTGCGCTTCGCCGTCGATCACCCAGGCGGCGTTGAATATCTTGTGGCGACAGTGCTCCGAGTTGGCCTGCGCGAACATCATCAGCTCAACGTCGGTGGGGTTGCGCCCGATGCGGGTGAAGTTGTCGACCAGATACTCGACCTCGTCGTCCGACAGCGCGAGGCCGAGTTCGCGGTTGGCCGCCTCCAGCGCGGCGCGGCCGCCCGCCATTACGTCGACCGTGGCCAGTTCGCGCGGCGGCACGTGCTGGAACAGCACGTGCGCGGCGTCGAGCGAATCCATCACGACTTCCGTCATGCGGTCGTGCAGCAGCGGCAGCAGCGCCGTCAGTGCCTGGGCTGCCAGCGGGGCACCCTGCGGATCGCGCAGGCGATAGGCGACGCCGCGCTCGATGCGGCGCAACTGGACGAGGCCGCTGTTTTTCAGAATATCCGTCGCCTTCGACGACCAGGGTGAAATCGTGCCCGGGCGCGGCGTGACCAGAACCTGCACGTCGTCGGCCGAAGGGCTGTCGGTCGGGGTACCGTAATCCAGCGTCCTGGCCAGCTGCTGTCCAGCCGCCGTATCCAGTTCGGCGTCCAGTTCAAGGAAATGCCAGTAGCGTGCGCTCAGCTCGCCCAGCGCCACCCCGAGACGGGCTGCCTCCTGGCGAATTTTGTCGAGCCGAAAGGAAGACAGCGCGTCACTGCCGGGGAGCGAAACGATGGAAGACATGTGCGTCTTTGCAAACAGGGCAAAGACGCTATTTTAGCCGATCGGAACGCTTCGCCGGACGGGTCGGTTGGCGAATGGCCGCCTGCTTCCGCCAGATTTCGAGACACTCGAGGCCGCAGAAATGATGGACATAATCCTGCGCGTCCGCCACTTTGGCCGCATCTGCCGGGATTTCCTTCAAACAGACCTCACAATTGATGACTGTGCAGGCATCTTCATCGGAACACTGTGCGACCGGCGCACCTGCGGGTGTGCGGTTATGGACCGTCATACGCACTCCGTTATGTGAACTGCAGATACCCGGAATATTAGGCCCCCGGGACCGGCTTGCAAGCCGTCCGTCCTTCCCCGATCAGTATCCCGCCTCCTTGATTGCCGTTTTTATGGTTTTGTAATCCGCCTCTTTGTCGATCACAAACCCTGTCACTTTGCTGTGGATCGTTTTTTGCAAGGACTGGACGGCCTCCTGCTTCAGCTCAGCAGCCGCGGTACCCAGCTTGTCCTGCTCGACCGCGGTCAACCGATTGCTCGCCAGCAGCGTGAAATCCGGTGTGTTCGGCAAGGCGTACCAAACCTCGAAATCCCCTTTTTCCAGCAGCGCATTCGCGGCCTTGCTCCGCAGACTGCCGGCCTGGGCGTAATTCCGTTCCAGGGCAATGGAGACATCTTCCTGTGTTTTGAAATTCAGGATCTTGGGGCTGCCCGCATTGTTGCGCTTGATGGTGTAGCGGCCCATCACGTCGAGCCAGGACTCCTTTTCGGTCAGCGCCATCGTCTCGATCGCGACGCCTTTCCGACGCACCAGCAGACCGGTGGCCTGGTCTTTCACCCGGGCCACGGGCGAATAATCCTGGTCGAGGACGGACACGGCAACGGACGGCGGCACGAAATACACATCCAGCCGGCCTCGATCCAGCGAGCGAAGCGTCGACTTGATCGTGCGGAACAGCGTCAGATTGGGCTTCAATCCCAGCGAAGCGCCAAGCGCCCGGGCAAATGGCATCGCCGCCGTGCGAAAGTCGTCCATGAACACATCGGCCTTGCCGGTCCCGGGGTAGATCCCGATACTCAGCGCACTGTCACCGGCATAAGCCATGAGCGGCCATGCAGGAAGCAATGTCAGGCCCGCCAGAAAACCCCGTCTATGCATGCTTTGTCTCCCCTATTCAGCCCGATGGCCGGCTGCACATTAGCGACCAACGTCCGGCAAAATGAACGATCGGAGTGGGGTCAATTATGACTATTCACCCGCCCAGGCCCGGCTGGTAGCGGGGTCCCCCGCCAGGCGACCGACCGCCATAGCCCCGCCCGGATTATGATGTCCGGAGTGCCCCTATTGAGCCTCGCCCCATGCCGACCACGCCGCTCCCGTCTGCCGCTCTCCCGCTATACATGGCGACCGATATTCATGCCGGCGAGCGAATAGGGGCGGCCGCGCACCCCCACGACGTACTGATGGAGAAAGCGGGGGTGGCGGCGGCCGAATGCGCCGGCACACTGGCCGACGATTCGGGCGAACCGGTCCTGATTCTGGCAGGACCCGGCAACAATGGGGGAGATGCCCTGGTCGCGGCACGTCACCTCGCGGCACAGGGATTCCGCGTCGTCGTCGCGAGCCGTGCCGATCCGGCCCGGCTGCCGCAGGATGCCGCACACGCCCGGGATGCCTGGCTCCAACAGGGCGGGGTCGTGCTGCCCCACTTCCCGTCGTCGCAACGTTACAGCCTCGTGATCGACGGCCTGTTCGGTATTGGGCTGACGCGCGACCTAACCGGCGAGGATGCGCGCTGGATTGCGCAGGCCAATGCGCTGGCCTGCCCCAAGCTGGCATTGGATGTGCCGAGCGGACTCGATAGCGACAACGGCCGGATCCGCGGTTGCGCCCTGCGGGCAGATCACACCCTGACTTTTCTCGGACTCAAACCCGGTCTTCTCACCGCCGAGGGGCCGGACTATGCGGGCACGTTACATCTCGACATGCTGGGCGTCGACCCGGCCGCAATGCCGGCAACCCGCGGGATCGCCCTGATACACCTGGAGCCGCGCCACCATCTGCCAGCCCGTGCCAGAAACAGCCACAAAAGCCAGTTCGGCCATGTCGGCATCGTCGGCGGCAACAGCGGCATGGTGGGCGCCTGCCTGATCGCCGGCCGCGCCGCTCTGCTGCAAGGTGCCGGCAGCGTGACCGTAGGTGTGCTGGACGAGCGCATCGCGGTCGATTACGGTGAGCCGCGATTGATGTTTGCCAGCCCGGAGCATCTGGTGGCGGCCGCGCAATTGAATGTCCTGGCAATCGGCCCCGGACTGGGCCAGGGCGTGCGCGCGCATACTCTGCTGGAAGCCGCACTTCCGGTCCCCTGCCCGCTGGTACTGGATGCTGATGCCCTGAATCTGCTGGCCGGCGATCCCGAACTGGCCAAACAAGCGGCCCGTCGCACTCATCCCACCCTGCTCACCCCGCATCCCGGGGAAGCCGCCCGCCTGTTGGGCGTGAGCGGGATGGATATCCAGGCGAACCGCATCGAGGCCACCTGCACGCTGAGCCGAACCTACCACGCTGAGGTTGCCCTGAAAGGCGCAGGCACCGTGATCGCCCACCCCGACGGCCGCTACGCCATCAACACCACGGGCGGTCCCTGGCTCGCCCAGGCCGGTTCAGGCGATCGTCTCACCGGCATGGTGGCTGCGCTGCTGGGTCAGGGCATGGCGGCAGGCGACGCGCTCGAAGCCGCCGTATGGCTGCACGGCTGCGATATGGGCACCGCTACGCCTTCAACAACGCGTTGATGATCCTGCGCAGCGCGGCCAGCGCCGCGTTAGGCGAGGGATCGAATTGCGCCCGCACGATCGCGCCGTCGATCGCCAGCGCCACGGCCTGCGCGATCTGTGCGCGCTGCCTTGACTTGGGCAGCACGGCGGCAATCGCTGCGGTCATATCCTGCTTGTGGCTACGCGCAATCTCGATGACGTCCGGCAACATGCCGCCCAGTTCCCCGACGCTGTTGATGAAGGCGCAGCCGCGATAACGCACGTCGCGAAACCATTCCTCGACGGCCGGCACGATCGCGCCGGCCTCGCCGCCGTGACGTGCCAGCGCATCGGTGAACCAGGCCATCCAGCGCGTATGCCGATACGCCAAATAGGCGCGAATCAGATCGTTCTTGCTTGGAAAGTGCCGATAGAACGTGACCTTGGTCACGCCGGATTCGGCAATGACGCGATCGATGCCGGTGGCGCGCACGCCATCCCGGTAGAAAAGTTCGTGCGCGGTGTGCAGGATGCGCTCGCGTGCGCTGGGCGACGCGTCGCTCCGATCGGCCTGGGTGTTCATGCGCCCATTGTAGACAGATCCGTCTACATGACCTAGACTGCGCCCAACGTAGACAGATCTGTCTACATCACGCCAAGGAGCCGACATGGAAAGCAAACCGCCACTGCCCCCCTTTACCGAGGAAACCGCCGCCAGGAAAGTACGCATGGCCGAAGACGCCTGGAATTCACGCGACCCCGAACGCGTTGCACTGGTCTACACCGAAGACACACGCTGGCGGAATCGTGCCGAATTCCCGGTCGGACGCGAGGAGGTCCGCCGGTTTCTCGAACGCAAATGGGCCCGCGAACTGGATTACCGACTGATCAAGGAATTGTGGGCCTGCACCGGCAACCGCATTGCCGTGCGCTTCGCCTACGAATGGCGTGACGATTCCGGGCAGTGGTACCGCTCATATGGCAACGAGAACTGGGAATTCAACGAGCACGGCTACATGATGCGCCGCTTCGCCAGCATCAACGACCTGCCCATCAAGGAATCCGACCGCCAGTTCTTCTGGCCGCTCGGCCGCCGCCCGGACGACCATCCCGGTTTGAGCGATTTGGGACTGTAGTGCGATCCGGGCGGGTGAACCCGGATATCAGCAGATGCGCGATTTGAGATAGGCGCCGAAGTCTTCGCTGACTTCGCTGTGCTTCAGCGCATATTCCACCGTGGCCTGCAGATAGCCAAGCTTGCTGCCGCAGTCGTAGCGGACGCCGTCGAAGGCATAGGCCAGCACCTGCTGTTCCTTCAGCAAGGCCGCGATGGCGTCGGTGAGCTGCAGTTCGCCGCCCGCGCCCGGCTTGAGATGCTGGATGTGGTGAAAGATGCGCGGGGTGAGGATGTAGCGGCCGACCACGGCGAGGGTGGACGGCGCGTCTGCGGGCTTGGGTTTCTCGATGATGGCGTTCACCCGCGACACGCGCTCGGCCATGGGCGTCGCGTCGACGATGCCGTAGGACGCGGTTTCCTCGGGCGCGACCTGCTGCACGCCGAGCACCGAGCACTGGTAATACTCGTATTGATCAACCATCTGCTTCATGACTGCCGGGCTGCCGTCGATCAGGTCGTCGGCGAGGATGACGGCGAAAGGCTCGTTGCCGATCACCGGCTGCGCGCACAGCACGGCGTGGCCGAGCCCCAGGGCTTCGGCCTGACGGATGTAGATGAAGTTGACGCCGGCCGGGCGAATCGACTGCACCAGTTCCAGGTCGCGATTCTTGCCGCGCGCGGCCAGTTCGGTTTCCAGTTCGTAGGCCTTGTCGAAATGGTCCTCGACGGTACGCTTGGTGCGGCTGCTGATGAAGATGATGTCGGTGATGCCGGCGTCCATCGCCTCCTCGACCGCATACTGGATCAGCGGCTTGTCGACGATGGGGAGCATTTCCTTGGGGCTGGCCTTGGTGGCCGGCAGAAAGCGGGTGCCGAGGCCGGCAACGGGAAATACGGCTTTTTTGACTTGTTGCATGTCTCTTCCTTGAAAGTCCTTTGGTTCAAAAATCCAGTGGCTGCTGTGTGTTGTTATTGTCCGATGCCAGCAAGCTCAGCAGCCCGGCCTCGTCGAGAATGGCCACGCCAAGCTCCTGTGCTTTCGTCAGCTTGCTGCCGGCTTCCTCGCCTGCCACGACGTAGTCGGTCTTCTTCGACACCGACCCAGCCACCTTGCCGCCTGCGGCCTCGATTTTCTCCTTCGCCGCATCGCGCGTCAGCGTCGGCAACGACCCCGTCAACACCAGTGTCTTGCCTGCAAGGATACCAGCCGATTGTTGCATGCCGGATGTTTCCGGCCAGTGCACGCCCGCCTTGCGCAGCCTGCCGACCACCTCGAGGTTGTGCGGCTCGGCAAAGAACTGGACGATGGACTGTGCCACGATGGGTCCGACGTCGCGTACGGCCATCAGGTCGGTTTCGGTTGCGGCAATCAGCTTGTCCAGCGAACCGAAATACTGTGCCAGATCCTTGGCGGTCGCCTCCCCGACGTTACGGATACCCAACGCGAAAATGAACCGCGCCAGCGTGGTGGCCTTGCTGGTCCCGATCGCCGCGACCAGATTGGCTGCCGATTTCTCCGCCATGCGTTCCAGGCCGGCGAGCGTGTCGAGGCTCAGGCCATACACGTCGGCAGGACTGTGGACCAGACCACGCTCGACAAGCTGATCGACCAGCTTGTCGCCCAGGCCTTCGATGTCCATCGCACGGCGACCGGCGAAATGCAGCAGGGCCTGCTTGCGCTGTGCCGGGCAGTAGAGCCCGCCCGTGCAGCGCGCCGCTGCTTCGCCCTCGATCCGTACCACATGCGAACCGCACACCGGGCAGACGGGATAACTGTGCAGGATGTTGTAACGCGACGGCTCCGGCTGGGGCCGCCGCTCGACCACCGCCGCCACAACCTCGGGAATGACGTCGCCGGCGCGCCGCACGATGACCGTATCCCCCACGCGCACGTCCTTGCGGTCGATCTCGTCCTGGTTGTGCAGGGTGGCGTTGGTCACCGTCACCCCGCCGACGAACACCGGCGCAAGGCGGGCCACCGGCGTCAGCGCGCCGGTTCGACCGACCTGGACGTCAATGCCGAGCACGGTGGTGAGCTGCTCCTGGGCCGGGTATTTGTGCGCGACAGCCCAGCGCGGTTCACGCGTGACGAAACCGAGTGTGCGCTGCAAATCGAAGCGGTTGACCTTGTAGACCACGCCATCGATATCGAACGGCAACTGGTCGCGGCGTGCTGCGATGTCATCGTGGAAAGTAACGAGTTCGTCCGCTCCCAGACACACTCGACGTTCGGCGCACACCGGCACACCCAGCGCCTCCAATGCATCAAGCATCGCGCTATGGGTGGGCGGTAGCGTCCAGCCTTGCACCTCGCCCAGGCCATAAGCGAAGAATGACAGCGGGCGCTGGGCAGCCAGTTTGGGGTCGAGCTGTCGGATGCTGCCGGCCGCGCCATTGCGCGGGTTGACCAGCGTATCCTTGCCGGCCTCGCGCTGCTTCGCGTTGTAACGCTCGAAGTCGTCGCGCCGCATGAACGCCTCGCCGCGCACTTCCAATACGGCTGGCGGCAATTCCATTCGCAGGCGCAACGGGATGGCATGCACGGTGCGGATGTTCTGCGTGACGTCCTCTCCCGTCTCACCGTCGCCGCGGGTGGCGGCCTGCACCAGTACGCCATGCTCATAGCGCAGGTTGATCGCCAGGCCGTCGAATTTCAGTTCGGCGGCATACCCGACCGGCGGATCGTGTTCGTCCAGCCCCAGTTCCTTGCGCACCCGTGCGTCGAAAGCCTGCGCGCCGCTTGCTTCGGTGTCGGTCTCGGTGCGGATCGACAGCATCGGTACCGCATGGCGCACTTTTGGAAAGGCATCGAGTGGCTTGCCGCCGACACGCCGGGTGGGCGAATCGGGTGTGACGAGTTCGGGATGCTCGGTTTCGAGCGCCTGCAACTCGCGGAACAGCCGGTCGTATTCCGCATCGGGAACGGTCGGCTGATCGAGGACGTAATACGCGTAATTGTGGCGCTCGATTTCCCGGCGCAACGCAGTCGCGCGTGCCAGAAAATCGGTGGACATCAGGAGAACAGACGCAGCGACCGCCGGGACCCGGATGGCACGCCACGCGCTTCCATGCGCTCGTAAATGTGCATGAGCTGGTTGCGGATTTTCTCGATGCCGGTGTCGGTCAGCGGGCGCAGGTTGTCGTCCACCAGGATGCCGCCGGTTTCGTTGGCGAGCTTGCGGCCGAAGGCCACCATGCCGTCGAACACTTTCAGGCCATCCGGCACGCGCGGCACGTCGAACTGCAGGGTGACGCCCTGCGAACTCTGGCCCTCCACCGCCTCGACCGCGAACGGCTCGGCATCGTGGTTGCACAGGGCATAAAGCGGTTCGCCTCGGCTGTCGAGCAGCTGGAATACGCCATCGCCACCCAGTACCATGCCGCAGCTTTCCGCCTCGCGCACGATACGCGTCAAATTCACCGCCCCCTCGCCACGCGCGACCACATTGAGCCCGATGAGGACATCGACGTCGACGCAGAAACGATCGATGGCCTGGGCGCGTTCGAGCGCATCGACCATATCGTCGCAGGCGAGGCGCAGACCATGCGCCTGCGCCATCGCCTGCAGCACGTCGCACAGGGCGGCGAGCTGCTCTTCCTGCACCGCTCCGTTGCGGTCGGCCAGTTGCATGGTAACCGCCACCTGCTGATACCGCGCGTCACGCCACGGCTGGATGTCTTCCCATGCCGTCGCTCCCACCGGCAGGCCGAGCCAGCGTATCGTTTTGCCCAGTGTCCGGGTCTGATTGAAAGCATCGGCGAACACATTGGCCATGACGCCATCGCAGCCGAAGCGGGCACGGTATTCGATCAGTTCGTCGTAGGGTGCCGGCGCCGCAGCCGATGACGCGCTGGCGGGGCGTCGTTCAGTGGGCGTTGCAGCGACAGGATTCGGAGCAGGGACAGCATTCACCGGCACGTCCACATCGTCGTCCGCAAATAGGGCGTCCGTATCGAGGCGTACATGGGGTTCGCCGGTCTCGTTCTCGCCGTCGTCTCCAAGAACCGGCTCCCGCAGCGCCGGCTCGACCCGTTCATGCATGGCGCGCGGCCTGGCATCATCCTGCATCAACGCATCGGCTACCGGCACTTGAAAGGCCGCATCCGCCTGTTTGCGGAAACGGCGTTCCTGGATCCAGTTGAATACCAGCACTGCCGCCACGACAGCCCCGCCGACGATCAACAAGCCGATTTGCAAATCACTCATTCGTTTTTCCCGACTGAACGGATTGGGCAGGCACGACCCGGACGAACCATTCATCCGGTGCCACCATGCCCAGATCATTGCGCGCGCGTTCCTCGATCGCATCGCGTCCCTGCTTGAGATCATTGATCTCGGCCAGCAGGCTTGCGTTGCGGACTTCCAGGCGCTGATTCAATGCCAGCTGGATGTCGATTTTCTGCGCGCCCTCCCGTACCCTCAGCCAACCGCCCTCACCCAGCCAGAGCGGATATTGCAACAGGACAACCGCGATGGCCAGCACCCAGGTCAGTCCCTGGCTGCGGAGGCGCGCGATGAACCGGGTCGCGTTGATGTCAGCCGCGCTGGCGGAACGCATCGCGCCCAGGGTAGCTCGCCGTGTCGCCGAGTTCTTCCTCGATGCGCAGCAGCTGGTTGTACTTCGCCATGCGGTCGGAACGTGACAGCGAGCCGGTCTTGATCTGGCGCGCGTTGGTCGCGACCGCCAGATCGGCAATCGTGGTGTCTTCGGTCTCGCCCGAGCGATGAGAAATCACGGACGTGTAGCCCGCCTGCTTGGCCATCTCGATCGCCTGGAAGGTTTCCGACAGCGTACCGATCTGGTTGACCTTGATCAGGATCGAGTTGGCGATGCCTTTTTCGATGCCTTCCTTCAGGATCTTGGTATTGGTCACGAAGAGATCGTCGCCCACCAGCTGCACGCGCGTGCCGAGCTTGTCGGTCAGCAGTTTCCAGCCGTCCCAGTCGCCCTCGGCCATGCCGTCCTCAATGCTGATGACGGGGTACTTGTCGCACCAGGCCGCCAGGTAATCGGTGAGTTCGGCAGCGGTCAGTTTCAGGTCTTCGGATTCGAGGTGGTAGCGACCGTCCTTGTGGAACTCGGATGCGGCGCAGTCGACCCCGATGGCCACGTCGATACCCGGCTGCAGGCCGGCTTTCTCGATCGCCTGCACGATCAGTTTCAGCGCCGCCTCGTGCGATTCCAGGTTGGGGGCAAAGCCGCCTTCGTCGCCCACGGTCGTGGCCATGCCGGCGTCGTCCAGCAGCTTCTTCAGCGCATGGAACACCTCGGCGCCGTAGCGCAAGGCCTCGCGGAAGCTCGGCGCGCCGACCGGAATGATCATGAATTCCTGCATGTCGATGTTGTTATTGGCGTGCGCGCCGCCGTTGATGATGTTCATCATCGGCACCGGCAGCGCCATCGGTGCGGCGCCGCCGAGGTAGCGGTAGAGCGGCAAGCCGGCCTGTTCGGCGGCGGCGCGGGCGCAGGCCATCGACACGGCCAGCAACGCGTTGGCGCCGAGGCGCGGCGTGTTTTCGGTGCCGTCCACATCGATCATGGTATGGTCGATGAAGGCCTGATCCTCGACGTCGAGCCCGATGATGGCTTCGCAAATTTCGGTGTTGACGTGCTCGACGGCCTTCAGCACGCCCTTGCCGAGATAACGCGACTTGTCGCCGTCGCGCAGCTCGATCGCCTCGCGGCTGCCGGTCGATGCGCCCGACGGCACGGCGGCGCGCCCCAGCACGCCGGATTCCAGCAGCACGTCGACTTCAACGGTAGGATTGCCGCGGGAGTCGAGAATTTCCCGGGCGATGACATCAATAATGGCGCTCAATTGCTTTTCCTTGGTTTCATGTGTCCGCTTCGCGGATCAGTTTTTCATCAACTTGTGTTCAATAAACCCGCGCTGTTTCACCAGCGCGTCGATTTCCTTCAGCGTTTCCAGCAATTCCTTCATCATGCCGAGCGGCCATGCGTTGGGGCCGTCAGACAGGGCAACTTCCGGATTCGGGTGCGTCTCCGCGAACACGCCCGCCACGCCGCTGGCCACGGCCGCCCGTGCCAGCACCGGCACGAACTCGCGCTGGCCGCCGCTCGACGTGCCCTGCCCGCCCGGCTGCTGCACCGAGTGGGTGGCGTCGAACACCACCGGGCAGCCGGTGCCACGCATGATCGCCAGACCGCGCATGTCGGACACCAGCGTGTTGTAGCCGAAGCTCACGCCGCGCTCGCACACCATGATCTGCTCGTTGCCGACTTCACGCGCCTTGTCGACCACGTTCTGCATGTCCCACGGCGCCAGGAACTGGCCCTTCTTGATGTTGACCGGACGCCCGGCGCGCGCGACGTTCTGGATGAAGTTGGTCTGGCGACACAGGAAGGCCGGCGTCTGCAGGACGTCGACCACTGCGGCCACTTCGTTCAGCGGCGTGTCTTCGTGGACGTCGGTCAGCACCGGCACGCCGATCTTCGCCTTCACCTCGGACAGGATGCGCAACCCCTCTTCCAGCCCCAGCCCACGGAAGGACTGGGTCGACGAGCGGTTGGCCTTGTCGAACGAGGACTTGTAGATGAAGGGGATGCCCAGCCCAGCGCACATTTCCTTCAGCTGGCCGGCCGTGTCCATCGCCAGCTGTTCGGATTCGATCACGCAGGGACCGGAAATCAGGAATAGCGGCTGATCGAGCCCGGCCTCGAAGTGGCACAGTTTCATTTGGCATGCTCCTGTTGGCGCGCCAGCGCAGCTTGCACGAACGCAATGAACAAGGGATGGCCGTTACGCGGATTGCTGGTGAACTCGGGGTGGAACTGGCAGCCGACAAACCAGGGATGCACCGAGGTAGGCAGCTCAACCATTTCGCACAGGTCGGTACCTGGCGCGCGCCCGGCGGCGACGAGGCCCTTGGCCTCGAGTTCGGCCAGCAGCGTGTTGTTGACTTCGTAACGATGGCGGTGGCGCTCGACGATGCTGGCGGCGCCGTAGATCTCGCGTGCCAGCGTGCCGTCCTTGAGTTCGCACGGCTGGCCGCCGAGGCGCATGGTGCCGCCCAGGTCGGATTGTTCGCTGCGCTTCTCGACCTGGCCGCCGCGATCCAACCATTCGGTGATGAGGCCGATCACCGGATGCGTGGTGGCCGGCTCGAACTCGGTCGACTGCGCGTCTGCCATGCCGGCGACGTCCCGCGCGAACTCGACCACCGCGAGCTGCATGCCGAGACAAATCCCCAGGTAGGGCACCTTGTTCTCACGCGCATAACGGATCGCGGCGATCTTGCCCTCGACACCGCGCTTGCCGAAACCGCCGGGCACCAGGATCGCGTCCATGTCCTTGAGGCAGTCGACGCCGTTTTTCTCGATCTGCTCGGAGTCGATGTAATGAATCTTCACCTTGCTGAGCGTATGCATGCCGGCGTGGATCATCGCTTCCGACAGCGATTTGTAGGATTCGGTGAGATCGACGTATTTGCCGACGAAGGCGATGTTGACGGTGTGCTGGGGATGCTCCAGCGCATGCACCAGGTTCTTCCATACGGAGAGATCCGCCGCACGCGCGAGGATGTTGAGCTTGTGGCAGACGATCTCGTCGAGCATCTGGTCGTGCAGCATCGCCGGGATCTTGTAGATCGAGTCGGCATCCAGCACCTGAATGACCGCTTCGGGCCGCACGTTGGTGAAGAGCGCAATTTTCCGGCGTTCGTCGACCGGAATTTCACGATCGGCGCGGCATAGCAGGATGTCGGGCTGAATACCAATCTCGCGCAGTTCCTTCACCGAGTGCTGGGTCGGCTTGGTCTTCAGTTCGCCGGCCGTCGGAATGTAGGGCAACAGCGTCAGGTGAATGAAGCAGGTGTTTTCGGGGCCGTCCTCGAAGCCCATCTGGCGGATCGCTTCCAGGAAGGGCAGCGATTCGATGTCGCCCACCGTACCGCCGATTTCCACCATCGCCACGTCCGCGCCCTTGGCGCCTTCGCGGATGGAATGCTTGATCTCGTCGGTGATGTGCGGGATGACCTGCACGGTGCCGCCGAGATAATCGCCGCGCCGTTCCTTGTCGATCACCGATTTGTAGATCTGGCCGGTGGTGAAGTTGTTGCGTTTGCTCATGCGTGCGCTGGAGAAGCGCTCGTAATGCCCCAGGTCGAGGTCAGTCTCCGCGCCGTCGTCGGTCACAAACACCTCGCCGTGCTGAAATGGGCTCATGGTGCCGGGATCGACGTTGATGTACGGATCGAGCTTTAAGAGGGTGACACGGATGCCGCGCGATTCGAGCAGCGCAGCGAGTGAAGCGGAGGCGATCCCTTTCCCTAGGGAAGAAACCACCCCACCAGTGACAAACACATACTTCGTCATTTTATAAGCGGGGGCGGGTGATGACGGATTCTACTCCATCGCCCGTGATGGCTCAATGACACGGCCGATTCAATGGCTTGCCAGCCGCCGCCAGGTCGCCGCCACCGTGTCGGGATTGAGCGAAATCGAGCCGATTCCCTGTTCGACCAGCCAGTCAGCCAGATCGGGATGGTCGCTCGGCCCCTGGCCGCAGATGCCGACGTATTTGCCCTGGCGCCTGCACGCGGCGATAGCCTCGGCCAGCAGTTTTTTCACCGCCGGGTTGCGCTCGTCGAAGCCGCCGGCCACCAGGCCGGAATCGCGGTCGATGCCGAGGGTAAGCTGGGTGAGGTCGTTGCTGCCGATGGAAAAGCCGTCGACATATTGCAGGAAATCCTCGGCCAGCAACACGTTGGACGGGATCTCGCACATCATGATCAGCCGCAGGCCATGATCGCCGCGCTTCAGGCCGTTATCGGCCAGCAGCCCGGCCACTGCCGCGCATTCCTCCACCGTGCGTACGAAAGGAATCATCACCTCGACATTGGAAAAACCCAGCGTCTCGCGCACCTTCTTCAGCGCCCGGCATTCCAGCTCGAACGCCGGACGGAACATCGTCGACACGTAGCGCGCCGCGCCGCGCAACCCCAGCATGGGGTTTTCCTCCTTCGGCTCATAGCGTTCGCCGCCCACCAGATTGGCGTATTCGTTGGACTTGAAGTCGGACAGCCGCACGATCACCGGCTGCGGCCAGAAGGCGGCGGCCAGGGTAGCGACGCCTTCGGCCAGCTTGTCAACATAGAACGACACCGGGTCGGCATAGCCCGCAGTGCGCGCATCGATCTCGTCGCGCAATGCCGGCGTCTGGCCGGCGTAGTCGAGCAGCGCCAGTGGATGCACGCCGATCATGCGGGCGATGATGAATTCCAGCCGCGCGAGGCCGACACCGTGATTGGGGATTTGCGCAAACTCGAAGGCGCGCTCGGGATTGCCGACGTTCATCATCAGCTTGATCGGCGGCTCTGGCAGCGTCTCGCTGGCCAGCGTCTCCACTTCGAACGCCAGTTTGCCAGCGTAGACCTTGCCGGTGTCACCTTCGGCGCACGATACCGTCACCAGTTCGCCATCCTTCAGCACCGTCGTCGCATTGCCGGCGCCGACCACGGCGGGAATGCCCAGTTCGCGCGCGACGATGGCGGCGTGGCAGGTGCGCCCGCCGCGGTTGGTGACAATGGCCGCCGCACGCTTCATCACCGGCTCCCAGTCGGGATCGGTCATGTCGGTGACCAGAATATCGCCCGGCTGCACCCGATTCATCTCCGCCGGGCTGGCGATCAGCCGCACGGCGCCGGCGCCGATCTTCTGGCCGATGGCGCGGCCGCTGATGCGCACCTCGCCGCTGCCTTTCAGTACGTAGCGTTCGATGCTGCCGGCGCTGCGCGCCTTCACGGTTTCCGGACGCGCCTGGACGATGAAGAGTTCGCCGGTTTCGCCGTCTTTCGCCCACTCCACATCCATCGGCCGGCCGTAGTGCTGCTCGATCTGCATTGCCTGGCGGGCCAACTCCAGCACCTCGGCGTCGTTCAATGCGAACTGCCGCCTCAACGCTGGCGGCGTGGTCTCGATCACAGTTGCACCGTCGCGCCACACCATACGCGTGGCTTTTTCGCCGAGTTCGCGCCGCACCACCGCGGGGAAGCCTTGCGCCAGCATCGGCTTGTGCACGTAGTACTCGTCCGGATTCACCGATCCCTGCACCACCGTCTCGCCCAGACCATAGGCTGCGGTGATGAATACCACGTCGCGGAATCCGGACTCGGTGTCCAGCGTGAACAGCACGCCGGAGCAGGCGATATCGGAACGCACCATGCGCTGGATGCCCGCGGACAGCGCCACGCCGGCGTGGGCAAAGCCGTGATGCACCCTATAAGCAATGGCCCGGTCGTTATAGAGCGAAGCGAACACCTTTTTCACATACAGCAGCAGCGCATCCGCACCCTGCACGTGCAGATAGGTTTCCTGCTGGCCGGCGAACGAGGCATCGGGCAGGTCCTCGGCCGTAGCCGACGAGCGCACCGCCACCGATACCGTGTCGCCAAGCCCCGCATATGCTGTGCGCAGCCCGGTTTCCAGCGCAGGCGGCAGGCTGGCCGCCTCCACCCAGGCCCGGATCTCCGCGCCGGCCTGCGCCAACGCCGTCACATCCGCGACGTCGAGCGGCGCCAGCCGCGCGTCGATGCGCGCGCGCAGGTCGTTGTGATCGAGAAAGTCCCAAAATGCCTGAGACGTGGTGGCGAAACCGCCCGGCACCTTGACCCCCGCACCGGACAGATGGCGGATCATCTCGCCGAGCGACGCATTCTTGCCGCCCACCACAGGCACGTCTGCCATCGACAGGGCATCCAGCGGCACAATATAGTCTGTAGACATAGGTGAACTCCATGAACGGTTACAGCATATTCTGCGTGTCCGACCACACCGGGGTGACGGTCGAGTCCGTCGCCAAAAGCGTGCTGGCGCAGTTTCCTCATCTCGAGTTTAGCCTGATTAGCCTGCCCTTCGTCGACAGCGCGGAGAAAGCCCAGGCCGCCGCCGCGCGCATCGCCACAGCCCCTCGTACGCTGATCTTCTCCACCCTGACCGATCCTGCGCTCCGCCTGCCGTTTCGCCAGGCCGGGCTCAGCCTGTTCGACGTGTTCGACCTGATCGCACCGGCCGTCGAAACGGCGCTTGGCCAGATCGCCACCCCCAGCGGCGGCCACACCCACGGCATGGCGCCCGACTACGAAGCGCGCATGGATGCCGTCAACTTTGCGCTCAATCTGGACGACGGCCTCAATCCCGAACGTCTCGACCAGGCCGACCTGATCCTGGTCGGCGTTTCGCGCGTCGGCAAAACCCCCACCGCGCTTTATCTGGCCCTGCAGTATGGCCTGCGCGCGGCCAACTATCCGCTTACCCCGGACGACCTCGAACAGGACGACCTGCCCGCCTGCCTGAAAGCCCATCTGCCCAGGCTGCGCGGCCTGACCCTGTCGCCCGAGCGTCTTGCCGCCATCCGCCAGGCGCGCTACCCGGACAGCCGCTACGCCAGCCTGGCGCAATGCCGCATGGAACTGGGGGCAGCCGAGACGTTCTTCAAACGTCACGCGCTTCTCGTTGTCGATACCACCCGTATGTCGGTGGAAGAAATCGCCGCGCGTTTGCGGCTGTCCTGAGCGTTCCGCTGTCCTGATTGAGGGCCAACCCTCAAGTTTTGCGCGCTTCACCCGATTGAACAAACGACCCGGTGCGCGCTTATCCACCGTTCCAGTCCGCCAATTGTTCAATGATCAGGAGTTCCCCGATGTCTTGCCCCTGCCCGCGTACCCGCCTACACGCTGCAATGGTACCGGTCTGCCCATCCCGGTCTTCACGGCAGCGCTGACGACAGGTTCGGCGCACTTGTCCGCACCCTCAAAAGGAAGGCTGACGCCCGCCGCCTCCTTGTTTCTCTCGAATGCACGCCATCGCTTGCCGCGCGAACGCCTGGCCTGTCCCGACTTGAATCCGAACGAAGCACATGACCTGTTTCGTTTCGCTCACGGAAAGTGCGCAGCGTGAATACCGTTGCTCTTGATCCTGACAACGACCCTGTGCCGCCGGCAAGGCATTCCGTGCTTCCCGCAACCGGGCGGCGCGTGCTGCTGGCAGGATTCATTGTCCAGCTGTTACTGATCCTGTTCGTCACCACCATCGGCCTGCAACAGCTCCGGCTGACCGCCAACAATCTCGGCACGGTTGTCGATGTCCATATGCGCAAGCTCAGTCTCACCAAGACGATGATGACGGCTGCACGCGAACGCACACTCTGCATGTTCAGGCTGTCGATGAGCCACGACCCGTTCGAGCGCGATCAACTGTTCGTGCAGTTCAACAAGCATGGTGCAGAGTTTGCCCATGCCCGGATGGCGCTGCTGAGCATGCCCTTGAGTCCCCGCGAGCACGAACTCATCGACCTGCAGGGGCGCCTGACCAGCATCGCCCGGCCGATGCAGAATCGGGTCGTCGATGCGCTGAGCAACGATTCCGGCAAAAAGGCCGAAGAGCGGGTCCTCAGCAGTGCCATCCCGGCACAGAACAACGTCCTGAGCGTACTCTCGCTGCTCGATACCGAAACCCAGAAGCTCGCGCTGGAAGCCAGCCGCAAGGCGCACCAGGCGCACGAAGTGGCGCGTTTCTGGATGTATCTCCTGTCGGGAATCGCCCTGTTGCTGGGCATCTTCGTCGCTACTGCGGTCATGTACTACACCAAGCGGGCCAGCCGCGAACGCCACCATCTTGCCACGCACGACGCCTTGACGGGCCTGCCCAATCGCATGCTGTTCATGGACCGCCTGGAACAATCCCTGGTACGCGCGCAACGCCGCAACACGTTGGTGGGCGTGATGTTCATCGACCTGGACCGCTTCAAGCGCGTCAACGACACCCTCGGTCACGCCAGCGGCGACGCGCTCATTTGCGAAGTTGCGCAGCGCCTGCGTTCGGCCACGCGTGCAGAAGATGTCGTGGCTCGGCTGGGCGGCGACGAATTCGGCGTGGTCATTGATGCTGCTCGGATCAGCCATGTTTTGCAGGTGGTGGAAAAAATCCTCGGCGTCGTGAGCGAACCCTATCGAATCGCGGAGCGCGAACTGTTTTCCAGCTGCAGCATCGGCGTCAGCGTCTATCCGAACGACGGCAGCGACGGCACCAGCCTGCTGAAGCATGCCGACACGGCGGCATTCACCGCCAAGAACGGCGGCAGGAACCGATTCCAACTCTATGACGCCGCCATGAACACCATGGCGGAAGAACGGCTGCAACTTGAAACCGAACTGCACTACGCGCTGGAACGGGATGAATTCCTGTTCCACTACCAGCCCAAGCTCAACCTGGAGACCGGACGCATCCAGGGTGTCGAGGCGCTGATCCGCTGGAATCACCCGGGCAAGGGCCTGCTCAGCCCGGCGGTTTTCCTCGAACTGCTGGAAGAAAGCGGCGGTATCGTCAAAGTCGGCCGCACGCTGCTGAGATCGGCCTGCTTCCAGACGGCAAGCTGGCATGCCGCCGGCTACGTCGATCTGGATGTGGCCGTCAACTTATCGGGCAAGGAGTTCTGGCACAACAATCTGGTCGCCGATGTCCGCGAGGCCCTGCAGCAGTCCGGCCTGCCGCCGCACTCGCTGCATCTCGAACTGACCGAAGGCATTTTCATGCAGAATGTCGAGGCGGCCGTCTCCATCATCCTGGCCTTGAAGGCACTGGGCGTGGCCGTGGCGATCGACGACTTCGGAACCGGCTATTCGTCCTTGGCCCACCTCAAGCGATTCCCGCTCGACATCCTCAAGATCGACCGTTATTTCGTCAAGGACATCCCGCACGCCCCGGTCAACGAAGCGCTCATCAGCTCGATTCTCGCCCTGTGCCGAGGACTGAAACTCGGCACCGTCGCCGAAGGCGTGGAGAACCGGGAACAGCTCGAAGTCCTGCGCAAACTCGGCTGCCAGGTCGTGCAGGGGTATTTCATCAGCCGGCCGGTACCTGCAGGTGAAATCGCCGCCCTGCTGGATCGAGACTGGCTGAAGGAATTCGACCAGGCTTGAACCTGTCGGCCGCGGCTGCCATCCCTGGACGGCCCGATCCGCGTTTCCGTTAAAGAAACGCGAAACCGGGCCGAATCAGCAAAGGCGACCCTTCGCGAATGGGAGAGCGGATGCTATCCGAAGACAACCTGGTCATCACCGGCATACAGGAGAATGGAAAGAAATTCCGCCCGTCGGACTGGGCCGAACGCCTGTCGTCCACGCTGGCCAGCTTTCATCCTGACAACCGCCTGCGCTATTCATCGGGCGTCCAGCCCTGCATGATCGAAGGGGAATACTGCCTGATCGTCGCACGCTGGCTGAAAGCCGCCGACCCGGCCGCCTATGACTATGTCATGGGATTCGCCCAGGCGAACCAGCTGCGGATCCAGATGGATCGACGCGCCGGCGCGCGCGCCTTATCGTGCTGACCCCCATGCGGTCCTAGGCGGCCCGCTGCCGGGCCGCCTCGAACACGGCCACGGCCAGGGCCGCCGCGGCATTCAGGGATTCGATCCTGCCCGGCATCGGGATGCGTATCGCGGCGCTTGCGGCGGCGCACACCGCCCGCGACAAGCCCGCGCCTTCGTTGCCCACGATCAGGGCCAACGCGCCGGTCAATGCATGCGCATACAGGTTGCTGTCCTCGGCCAGCGCAAGCGCGAGGCTCTCTCCTTCGAACCCCGCCAGCCAATCCACGATATCGACCCCGCTGACGAGCGGCAGCACGAACTGCGCGCCCTGCCCACCGCGCAGCGCCTTGGGCGACCATGGGTCGTGGCATCCTTTCGACAGCACCGCCAAGGTAGCCCCCGCCGCCGCGCCGGTACGCAGCATGGAACCGAGATTGCCTGGATCCTGGATGTCTTCCAGCACGATGACGAGCGGCGTGGCTTCAATGGCGGGCGGCGTGAGCCAGGCAGCCTCGGCAAGCAGGCCGGTCGGCGTCGCAACCGGCGCGAGTTCGGCAAACAGCCCGTCCGACAGCTCGACGGCCTTGGCGTGCGGACACCGCCCGGCCAACCGTTCGAAGCGGCCGGCATCCGACGAAGCCGTGCGCACCAGCGTATGCGGCTGGCCGCCGGCGTCGAGATAGGCCGCCAGCAGATGCTCGCCGTCGAGCAGGGTCATCCTGGCCTCGCGGCGCGCACGGGCGGATTCGGCAAGCTTTTTCAGCCGCTTGAAGAGGGGGTTGTCGCGTGAGGAAATGACGGTTTCGGTCATGTCAGGATTATCCGCGATTCGCCCCGCCGGGCGTACACTCACGCCATGCGCATCGCCCTCATCACCCCGTATGGCCGCGAGCATCGCAACGGCAACTGGCATACAGCCTCGCGCTGGGCGCGTTTCCTGCGCGAGGCCGGGCATACGGTGCGGACCCAAGTGGAATGGGATGGCCGGATGGCCGAGCTGATGCTGGCGCTACATGCGCGGCGCAGCTTTGCCTCGATACGCGCCTTTGCCGAGCGTTTTCCGAGCCGGCCGCTCCTGCTTGCCCTCACCGGTACCGATCTGTATCGCGACATTCACGAGGATGCCGACGCCCAGCAGGCACTTGAACTCGCACACCGGCTCATCGTGTTGCAGGATCGCGGCCCCGACGAACTGGCCGCACATCTGGCTGCCAAGACGCGGGTGGTCTATCAGTCGTCGCCCGACATCGCCCGCCGGTCCACCCCTGCCAACACGTTCGACGTGCTGGTGATCGGCCACCTGCGCACGGAAAAGGATCCATTCCGGGCCGCCCTGGCCACCAACTACCTGCCGGATGCTTCGCGCATCCAGGTCACCCATCTGGGCGGCGCCCTTTCCGAGGACATGGCCGAGACGGCGGAACTGGCGCAAAACAAGCTGCCGCGCTGGCACTGGGCTGGCGATGTACCCCACCAGGCCGTGCTGAGGCGTCTCTCGCGCGCGCATCTGCTGGTCATCAGTTCGGTGATGGAAGGCGGCGCCAACGTGATCTGCGAAGCGCTTGCGGCCGGCGTGCCGGTATTGGCATCGCACATGCCGGGCAATATCGGCATGCTCGGCGAGGACTATCCCGGCTATTTTCCGGTGGGCGACGAACGGCAGCTAGCCAGGCTGATGGCCATGGCCGAGAGCGATCCGGCGTTCTATGCCGACCTGCTCGACCATGCCGCGAGCCGGCGCAGCCTGATGCGCCCCGAGCAGGAAGCCAGCCGGCTGCGCCAAGTGGTCGCGGAATTCGAGCAAAACCCGGCGTAGCCCCGACACGGCTTGACCGGCCGGCTCAGCCCTCGCCAAACAGGATCCCGAACATGCGTGCACGCCGGGCCTTGCTCAATCCGCGCCATACCCGAATCGCCTCGCGGGCGACACGCGCATCGCCCGTGACCGAGTACTCGACCGCGAGCGCGCGCCAGACATCGGCCAGTTTCGGATCGAGCGCCTGCAATTTTTGCAGGGCCTGCGTCACCCCTGCCTGGCCTTTCACCCGATAAAACGTCAATCCCAGGTTGTGCCAGGCCGGGAGATAGTCGGGATCGATCTCCACGGCGGCGCGATAAGCCCGCATCGCCTCACGCGCGTGTCCGCTGTCGCGCCAGGCATTGCCCAGATTGTTGCGGGCCAGCACGTCGCCCGGAGCCAGGCTGAGATTGTGCCGATACGCCGCGATCGCCTCGTCGAAGCGTCCCAGTTCGCCCAACGCGCGTCCCTGGACGAACCAGGCCAGCGGATTCCTCGCATCGGCCCGCGCCCAATCCTGGCCCCATGCCAGCAAACCCGACCAGTCGGCACGCCTTTCCAGGGCTTGGGCCTGCGCGACCCACTCGCCCTGGGGCCGCGCCGCCAGGGCGGCCTGGTCGCCCTCCAAACCGAAGGTCTCGGCCGCGGCAACCGGCCCTGCGCAGGCAAGACAGGACAAGCACACAAGCAACAGGACGGCACGGCTAAACATAGGACGGGAATCGCAGCCCTTGCGGCCCGCGACCAGAGAATCGACCGGATTCATTTTACGCCGTGCTTGACGCATCGCTTATGCTGTTGCCTGTCCTGAATAGAGTCACCCCATGCACGCCACCGAACATTTCATCCCCGGCAAGGACGCCTCGCTCGAAGCGTCGATCGCCACCCTGCAGTCCAAGCTGGAAACATTGGGCTTCCACATCGAGGAACGCTCCTGGCTCAACCCGGTGGAAGGCGTGTGGTCGGTGCACATCCGCGACCGCGACTGCCCGCTGCTGTTCACCAACGGCAAGGGCGCCTCGGAACTGGCCGCGCGCGCGAGCGCGCTGGGCGAATACTTCGAGCGACTGTCGACCAATTATTTCTGGACCCATTTCTATCTGGGCGAGACGATCGCCAACCGCAGTTACGTCCACCATCCCGACGAGCGCTGGTTTGCGCTCGATGGCGGCGACGATGCCTGGCCGGCCGACCTGCTCACCCCCGCGCTGCATGGCCTTTACAACCCGGATGAAGGTGTGCGCGCCGACCAGCTGATCGACCTCAACTCCGGTAACGCCGAACGGGGCATCTGCACCATCCCCTACCAGCGGCTGCGCGACAGCAAGACCGTGTATTTCCCGGTCAACCTCATCGGCAACCTCTACGTCAGCAACGGCATGTCGGCCGGCAACACGTTGAAAGAGGCACGCACCCAGGCGCTGGCAGAAATTTTCGAACGCCACATCAAGTTCCGCATCATCGAGGAAGGCCTGTGCCTGCCCGACGTGCCCGAGGACGTGATCGCCCGCTACCCGCACATCGCCGCCGGCATCCGCGGCCTGCGCGAGGCCGGTTTCGGCATCCTGGTGAAGGACGCCTCGCTCGGCGGCCAGTACCCGGTGATGAACGTCACCCTCTTGCACCCGCAGGACCAGGGCTGCTTCGCCAGCTTCGGCGCGCATCCGCGCTTCGAGGTCGCGCTGGAACGCGCGTTGACCGAATTATTGCAGGGCCGCGCACTCGATTCGCTGGCAGGCTTTCCCGCCCCCGGCTTCGACCCGGCCGAAATCGCCGACCCGCAGAACCTGGAAATCCACTTCGTCGATTCCAGCGGCGTGATTTCCTGGCAGTTCCTGCGCGACACGCCCGACTTCGACTTCGTCGACTGGAACTTCGGCACCACCACCGAAGAGGATTACGCGTGGTCAACCGACGCCTTGCATGCCGAAGGCCACGACCTCTACATCGCCGACTTCACCCATCTCGGCGTCTACGCCTGCCGCATCCTGGTGCCGGGCGTGTCCGAGATCTACCCGTTCGAGGAACTTGAGTTCGAGAACAACAGCGTCGGCAACCTGATCCGTCCGGCGCTCGCGCGCCTGCCCGAACTCAGCGACGACGAATGCGCCGAGTTGCTGGACCGGATCGTCGAACTCGAACTGGCCGACGACCGTCTGGTCACCGTGCTGATCGGCCTCGCCCCCGATCCCGATTCGCCGTGGACCGACCTGCGCGTCGGCGAGTTGAAGCTGCTGCTCGCCCTCGCCCTCGGCGACGACGACGCCATTCTCGAAGGCTGCACCTGGATCGCCCAGTACGGCCAGCGCAGCGAAGCGCGCCTCAAGGTCTACCGCTGCATCGCCGACCTCGTCCAGCTCCACGATCCCAGTCCGTTCGAACCTGCGCTGGCCCTGATGTACGGCCGCGAGACGCTGGAACAGGCGTTCGCACTGTACAACCAGGACGAGCGCTTCTTCGGGTTGACCAAACTGGGAAGCAACTTCGAAGGCAGCGCGATCCACCAGCGCCTGCTGGACGCGTATCGCAAGGTGCGCGGTTAACGCGGATTCTATTGACTTGATCATCGATCCAGATCAGCACTTACCACCGTTCGCCCTGAGCCTGTCGAAGGGCCTGGCCGCACCCCTTAAAATCATGCGGCCACACAGATAAACCCATTCATGAAAATACCCAAGCGACTCGAACCCCTGCTCGAAGACGGCCTGATCGACGGCGTCGTGCGCCAGCTCATGAGCGGCAAGGAGGCCATGGTCTTCGTCGTCCGCTGCGGCGATGACATCCGCTGCGCCAAGGTCTACAAGGAAGCCAACAAGCGCAGCTTCCGCCAGGCCGTCGATTACACCGAGAACCGCAAGACCAAGAATAGCCGCCAGGCACGCGCCATGGCCAAGGGCAGCAAATACGGCCGCGAAATGCAGGAAGCCGCCTGGCAAAGCGCCGAAGTCGATGCGCTGTATCGGCTCGCCGCTGCCGGCGTGCGGGTGCCCACGCCGTACAACTTCCACGAAGGCGTCCTGCTGATGGAACTGGTGGCCGACGCCGACGGCAACGCCGCGCCCCGGCTCAACGACGTGTCGTTCACCGAAGACGAAGCCCTCGCCCACCACTGCACCCTGATCGGGGAAGTCGTGCGCATGCTGTGCGCCGGCGTCGTCCACGGCGACCTGTCCGAGTTCAACATCCTCGTCGGCGCCGATGGCCCGGTGATCATCGACTTGCCGCAGGCGGTCGATGCCGCGGGCAACAACCACGCCAAGGCCATGCTGGCGCGCGACGTGAACAATCTGCGGACGTATTTCGGTCAGTTCGCGCCGGCGCTGTTGGCGACGCAATACGCCGAGGAAATCTGGTCGCTGTATGAGCACGGCAACCTGAACCCCGAGGTCGAACTCACGGGGCGCTTCGAATGCGAAAAGCCGCCGGTCGATCTGGAGGGGGTGATGCGAGAGATTGATGACGCGCGTGAGGAAGAGGCGGCGCGGTTGTTGCGCTTGCAGGAACTGGCCTGAGTTGCTGTTTGTCGGGTTTATCAAAAACCGGGATCTACTGTAGACCGCCAAGTTGATTGCAAGCATTTTTTTATAAACCGCTTGCAACGCTTGCTTTTCACGGTTAAATTGCAAGCTCTTTTCAAAGGAGTGCTTGCGATGACCGATTCCAGCGATGAAGCAAAAACGAAACGTGCAAGCGGTGGTAAGGCGCGCGCAGCGAAGCTAACCGCCGAGCAGAGACAAGAAATTGCTCGTCAAGGTGCTCTTGCGAGAAACGCAGCACAAAACGCTATCCCGACCGCTACCCATCGCGGAATGCTAAAAATTGGCGACCTAAAAATTCCTTGCTTTGTCTTGGATGATGGACGCCGAGTCCTATCTGGGCGCGGGATGACGGCAGCTATCGGCATGAAAGGCCGTGGCCAAGGTATTGCTCGGATTAGTGGCCTGAAGGTCTTAAATACATTTGAGAACAAAGCCTTATCTTTAGCCATCCAGACGCCGATCCAATTTCTTGGAGGCTCTCCAAAAGTCGGTGTACCAAGCGACGGATTTGAGGCCACTGTGCTTCAAGATCTCTGTGAAGTTTTACTGCAGGCGCGCGATGCAGGGTTGCTTAAAACTGAGGCGGAAGCGCGTTACGGGCTATTCGCAGACATGCTCATCCGGTCCTTCGCCAGGGTTGGCATCATTGCGTTGGTTGACGAGGCAACAGGGTTTCAATCAGAGCGGCCGGCAGATGCTCTTGAAAAATATCTTGAGCTAGTTATCAGCAAGGAGCTTGCTGCATGGGTTAAAAAGTTTCCCGATGAATTCTACGAAAACATTTACAAGCTGAAGGGGTGGACATGGCCAGGAATGAAAAAGAACCGCTATAGCGTAGTCGGCCACTACACACGTGATTTGGTGTTTGAGAGACTCGCCCCCGGTCTACTGCCTGCTCTTGAAAAGAAAAGCCCTAAGGATGACAAAGGCAATAGACCAAACAAGCTCCATCAATGGCTCACGCAAGACATTGGCGATCCCATGCTGGCCCAGCACATGCATACACTTGTTATGTTTCAGAGACTAGCCATCGCAAATGGCCATGGTTGGAATCGCTTCGTAAAAACAATTGATCAGGTACTACCGAAGCGGGGCAGCACTTTGGAATTACCACTTAGCGCCCTCGACTCCAATCCTTAGACACACACTCACGAAGCGGGGCTTGCTGCAGTACCTCAAGCTCCGCGCTGCCGCACCGTCTCATACAAACACAGCGCCGCCGACACCGAGACGTTGAGGCTTTCCACCGGATTAAAGGTTCCAGGCTCAAATTAGATTTCGGGTGTGTGCACCGCGTTCAGGCCGCCAGCTTCAACTCGCAATGCAAACCCGCACGGGTGGCCAGCGTCACCAGCATATCCAGACTGAACTTGTCCCATTTGCCACGCATCAGGTCGGATACGCGAGACTGGCTGATGCCGAGCACCTTGGCAGCTTCAACTTGCGTCCAGTTGCGCTTTTCGACAGCCAGGCGCAATTGCGCCATCAAGTCCGCACGCATCGCCAGGATGGCCGCCTCTTCAGGCGGGAAGCCCAGGTCGGTGAATACATTGCCGCTGGAGCGGGTGATTTTTTCTTTCATGGCTCAATCTCCTATCAGCTTGTAGCGGCGCGCAGCCAGGTCGATGTCTTCCTTACGGGTTTTCTGCGTTTTCTTGCGGAAAGCGTGCAGGACGTACACGGCTTCCTCGAACTTTGCCACGTAGATGACGCGCCACTCGCCCAGGACATGCACCCGGATTTCGAAGGCGCCCGCGCCGACGGCGGGCATAGGCTTGAAGTCGGACGGGCTCAAGCCACGCTGAACCTGCCATAACTCGAAACCCGAAGCACGCCGGGCCTCCAGCGGAAAATCCGTCAGGTCGTCCAGGCTGCTGCCCACGAATTTAAGCGCCTTCATTGCGACCAATAATATAAGTACTTATATATTTGTCAATGCAAACCAGAAGGCCGGAATGACTTATGCCCCGCGCTGCCGCACCGTCTCATACAAACACAGCGCCGCCGACACCGACACATTGAGGCTTTCCACCGTGCCGCCGATGGGAATGCGCGCGACCTGATCGCAGCTCTGCTTGACCAGACGGCGGATGCCTGCACCCTCGGCGCCGAGCACCCAGGCGATGCCGGTCTTGGCGTCGATGCCGGACAGGGGTTGGTCGCCGTCCATGTCGGCGGCGATGACCCAGATGTTGTGTTCCTTCAAATCTTCGATGGTGCGCGCGAGGTTGGTGACCATGATGTAGGGCACGGTCTCGGCGGCGCCCGAGGCGACCTTTTCCACGGTGGCGTTGATGCCGACGGCGTTGTCCTTCGGTGCGATGACGGCGTGGGCGCCGAAGGCGTCGGCCGAGCGCATAATGGCGCCGAGGTTGTGCGGGTCGGTGACGCCATCGAGGATGACCAGCAGCGGCGGGCCCTGGATGTTTTCCAGCACCTCGTCGAGCGAATGCGTCAGCGCGACCGGCTTGACGCGGGCGACCACGCCCTGGTGCTTGGCGGCCTTGCCGACCAGGCGATCCAGCCGGTCGGCTTCGACCTGCGCGAGCTTGACGCCGTTGTCCCTGGCCTGATGCACCAGGTCGCGCGCACGCGCATCACGCCGGGTCAGGTCGAGGTAGATTTCGAAGATGCCCGACGGATCCTGACGCAGGCGGGCCAGGACGGGGTGAAAGCCGTAGATGAGTTTTTCTGCGGCGTGTTTATCGGCGGGCTTCTCGCTCATTTCCGCTTGCCGCCGCTTCTGCTGGCCTTCTTCTTCGGCGCGGCGGTTTCTTCCTGCACCGGCTCGATTTCCGTGACCAGGCTGAAATCGATCTTGCTGGTTTCGATGTCGGCGCGCATCACCTTGATGCGCACGCGGTCGCCCAGGCGATATTTCTTGCCCGTCCGCTCGCCGAGCATCATGTGCTTGGCCTGGTCGTAGTGGAAGTAGTCCTGGCCGAGTTCGGACACGTGGACCAGGCCCTCGATGAAGATCTCGTCGATCGCGACGAACATGCCGAAGCTGGTCACCGCGCTGACGGTGCCGTTGTATTCGTCGCCGATGCGGTCCTGCATGAAATAGGTCTTCAGCCAGGCGTCGACGTCGCGGGTGGCGTCGTCGGCGCGGCGCTCGGTCATCGAACAGTGGGTGCCGACTTCCGCCAAGCCCTTGGCGGGCAGTTTCTCGCCCTGCAGCACCGCCTTGATGCCGCGATGCACCAGCAGGTCGGGATAGCGACGGATCGGCGAGGTGAAGTGGGTGTAGGCCTCATAGGCCAGGCCGAAGTGGCCCTTGTTGTCAGGGCTGTAGACCGCCTGCCTGAGCGAGCGCAGCATCACGGTCTGCAAGAGGCCGTGGTCGGGGCGATCCTTGATCTTCTCCAGCAGCACGCCGTAATCCTTGGCATGCGGCTTGTCGCCGCCGCCGAGATCGAGGCCGAATTCGGCGAGGAAGCCGCGCAGCGCGGCGAGCTTCTCGGGAGTCGGGCCTTCATGGACGCGGAACAGCGCGGGCTGCTTGTTCTCGTGCAGGTAATCCGAAGCGCAGACGTTTGCGGCCAGCATGCATTCCTCGATGATGCGGTGGGCGTCGTTGCGGATCACCGGCACGATCTCCTTGATCTTGCCCTGGTCGTCGAAAATGATCTGCGTCTCGGTCGAGCCGAAGTCGATGGCGCCGCGCTTGGCGCGCGCCTTCAGCAGGGTGCGGAATAATTTATCCAGCGCTTCCAGATGCGGCATCAGCGCGGCCTGCTTCGTGTCCGGCTTGGCGGCACCGGAGAGCCAGTCCCACACCTGGTTGTAGGTGAGGCGCGCGTGCGAATAGATCACCGCCGGGTAGAAGCGGTATTCCTTGATGCTGCCCGCGGTGGTGATGCGCATGTCGCACACCATGGACAGGCGGTCGACCTCCGGATTGAGCGAGCACAGGCCGTTGGACAGCGCCTCGGGCAGCATGGGGATGACGCGGCGCGGGAAATACACCGAGTTGCCGCGGTTGAAGCCTTCGGTGTCGAGCGCATCCTTCGGTTTGACGTAATGGCTGACGTCGGCAATCGCCACCACCAGGCGGAAGCCGCTGCGGCCGAGCGGCTCGCAGTACACGGCGTCGTCGAAGTCGCGCGCGGTTTCGCCGTCGATGGTGACAAGCGGCAGATGGCGGATGTCCTCGCGGCCGTCCATATCCTTTTTCTGCACCTTGCTCGGCAGCTTGGACGCCTGCGCCTCGACATCCGGCGGGAACACATAGGGCAGATCGTGCTTGCGCAACGCGATCTCGATTTCCATGCCGGGGCCGGTGAAGCTGCCGAGAATCTCGCTGACACGACCCACCGCCTCGTTGTGCGCGCCGGGCTGGGAAACGATTTCCACCGTGACCACCTGGCCGGACTTGGCATTCCCTGCGTTTTCGGGCGGTACCAGGATGTCCTGGTTGATGCGGCGGTTCTCCGCGATCAGGAAGCCGACGCCGCCCTCGAGGTAGTAGCGGCCGACGACGAATTGGTTGACGTGCTCCAGCACCTCGACGATCTTGGCCTCGCGCCGGCCGCGCTTGTCGAAGCCGGCGACGCGCACCAGCACCTTGTCGCCGTGCAGCACGCGGTGCATTTCCTTGGGCGACAGGTAGAGATCGTCGCCGCCCTCTTCCGGCACCACGAAGCCGAAGCCGTCTGGGTGGCCTTCGACGCGGCCCTTGATCAGGTCGAGCTTGTCCGGCAGGCAGAGCTGGCGCTTGCGGTTGAGCATCAGCTGCCCGTCGCGCTGCATCGCGCCGAGGCGGCGCTGGAACAGGTCGCGCTCGGCCTCGGTGATGTGCAGCTGCTCGGCGAAGGCGTCGGCGTCGACCGGGCAGCCGGCGTCGGTCAGCAGTTGCAGGATGTATTCGCGGCTGGGCAGCGGCGATTCGTAGCGCTCGGTTTCACGCTCGTAGAATGGGTCGGCCAAGCGGATCGCGGGAATTTGGTGTTTGCTTGCGCGGCTGCGGGATTTTTTTCCAGGCATCTTCGTTGACAATTTATTCATGGCTCTCTAAAATGCGCGCCTTCATTGCCCAGATGGCGGAATTGGTAGACGCACTAGGTTCAGGTCCTAGCGGTGGCAACACTGTGGAGGTTCGAGTCCTCTTCTGGGCACCAAACGCTGCAAGTAAAAAGCCGACCTCGTGTCGGCTTTTTACTTTTTCAGACTTCATTTTATACATCAAGCCTCGTAGGGGTGACGACGCACGATCGTCTCCACCCGGTCCGGCCCGGTCGACACCACGTCCACCGGCACTTCACACAGGGCCTCCATCCGCTTCAGGTAGGTCTGCGCCTTCTGCGGCAGCTTGTCGAACGCCTGCACGCCCACGGTCGTATCGCTCCAGCCCGGCAGGTCCTCGTAGATCGGCTCGACGTGGGCAATCGATTCGGCGCCCACCGGCAGGATGTCGCAAGTCTCGCCGTCGATCTTGTAGCCCACGCACACCCGCACGGTTTCCAGGCCGTCCAGCACGTCGAGCTTGGTCACGCACAAGCCCGTCACACCGTTGATCTGGATCGAACGCTTGAGCGCAGCAGCGTCGAACCAGCCGCAGCGGCGCGCGCGGCCGGTGGTGGCGCCGAATTCATGCCCCTTCTCGCCGAGATACTGGCCGACATCGTCGAACAGTTCGGTCGGGAACGGCCCCGAACCCACGCGCGTGGTATAGGCCTTGGTGATACCGAGGATGTAGTGCAGCGTGTTAGGACCGACCCCCGCGCCGGTGGCAGCGCCGCCGGCCGTGCAGTTGGACGAGGTCACGAACGGATAGGTACCGTGATCGATATCCAGCAGCGTTCCCTGTGCGCCTTCGAACAGCAGGTTCTCGCCGGCCTTGTTGGCTTCGTAGAGGCTGCGCGGCACGTCGGCCACCATCGGCTTGAGGCGTTCGGCCAGCGCCATCATTTCGTCGAGCGACTGGTTGAAGTCGACCACGTCGGTCTTGTAATAGTTTTTCAGCATGAAGTTGTGGTGGTCGAGCACCTCGCCCAGCTTGGCGGCGAAGCGCTCGCGGTGGAACAGGTCCTGCAGCCGCAGCGCACGGCGCGCCACCTTGTCTTCGTAAGCGGGGCCGATGCCGCGCCCGGTGGTGCCGATCTTGCCGGCGCCCTTGGCGATTTCGCGCGCGCGGTCGAGCGCCACGTGGTGCGGCATGATGAGCGGGCAGGCTTCGCTGAGCTTGAGGCGGCCGGCGACGTCGACGCCAGCCGCCTGCAGCATGTCCATTTCCTCGATCAGCGCGGTCGGCGACAGCACGACGCCGTTGCCAATGTAGCAGGTGACGTTGTCGCGCAGGATGCCGGACGGAATCAGGTGCAGAACGGTTTTCTTGCCCGCCACCACCAGCGTGTGGCCGGCGTTGTGTCCGCCCTGGAAGCGCACCACGCCCTGCGCGCGGTCGGTCAGCCAGTCGACGATCTTGCCTTTGCCCTCATCGCCCCACTGGGTGCCGATGACGACGACGTTTTTTGCTGCCATGGTGCAATCTCCCTTTATTGCTTATCCGAACTGGCAATGACCAGTTCGCGTAAATCCAGACTGAAACCGGTGGCCGGGGGCGCCCCCCCCCAAAACCCCCCCCCCTTCCGTCGTCGCGCCGGCCTGGCGCGTGGGCTGGGCGGCCCCCCCCCGTCTCGCCCCAAACCACCACGCCACTGTGGTAGCCATAGCCGCGCAGCTCGGCCA
>JAIBEL010000029.1 GCA_019459285.1 Rhizobium sp.
TTGTGTGGGGGAGTGGTGCGTGGGGAGGGGGGCGTGGTGAGTGGTTTGTGGTGAGGGGGGAGGGGTGAGTGGTGAGTGGGGAGTGTTGAGTGGGCAAGATTTTGTCCGCTTACCCTTACTACTTACTACTCACCATTCACGACTTACCCTATGCAAACGCCCACGCCGCGAACGGCTCGATCTCGTCGCGGTTCAACAGCATCAACTGGTAGGCGTTCGGATTCATCGTGTGGCCCGGTGTGGTGTCGACGCCCAGCCGCTGCAGCACATAGCCGAGCAGGGCGCGCCGCACATTCACTTCGATGACCTCGCCGCTCGCCCCGTAATCCAGCAGCAGACTCTCGCGCCTCGGCGCATCGAGCCCACTGTGCGGGGTAAGCTGCAGGCTCACCTGCTCCACCCAGTCGTCGTCGTATTGCTCGCCGGATTCGGCGGGCGCCTCCAGGCACTCGGCCGCCATCACGCGCGACAGCACGAAATCGCGAAAGTCGCAGGTGTCCTCGCTATACGCCCGCACATGCCAGCGCAGCCCGGTATTGACCAGGGTGTGGGGTTCGAGCACCCGCTCCGCACCGCTCTCGCGCCGGGACAGGGAACGGTAGCTGACGCGCAGCTTGCGCCGGCCGTAGATGGCACGGGTGATCTGCGCCAGGGTCTGCGGACCGGGCAAGCGGGCCGGCAAGGGCAGCGACGCGGTCGGCAGGCCGTAGACCAGCTCGCCCCCGTACGGCCCGTTCGCCACCGCCAGGTTAGCGGCGATGATCGGCAGCACGGCGGCGGGCGTCAGCTCGGCGAACACCGCGGCAAACCCCGCGCCCGGAACGAAGCCGAACACGCTGTGGTTGTAGACGAGGTTGCCGGGCGCCAGGTCACCGTAAAGCTTGAGGTCCTTGGTCGCGGCCGGGTCGGACAGGCCAAAGGCGCGGGCGACGTCGCTGCGGGTCACCACCCCGGCATACCAGGCCATGATCTCGATGTACTGCAGCCGCTGGCGCGTTGCCCACTTCACGTCCAGACGCATTTTTTCCTTTGTAATCATCTCGCTCGCTCCACTCGAGCCGGTTTGACCGGAATTATAGGGCGGCGCGCATCAAATACAATTCATTAAGTTGTACTTTTTATGTAGGTGATATTTTATATTGACACTCAACAATATATCGCCTACATTACAACCCATGCAGACGCCACGCCGCCTGCCTTTCACCCAAACCGATCATCAGGAGAGAGAAACCATGGCATCCCCCGCATTGGCAGAAGACAAATCGAAGGCGCTCGCCGCCGCACTCGGCCAGATCGAAAAGCAGTTCGGCAAGGGCTCGGTCATGCGCCTGGGCGACCACGACATCGCGCGCGACATCCAGGCCGTCTCCACCGGCTCGCTGGGGCTCGACATTGCACTGGGCGTCGGCGGTCTGCCGCGTGGCCGCGTGGTCGAAATCTATGGTCCGGAATCGTCCGGCAAGACCACGCTCACCCTGCAGGTCATCGCTGAAATGCAGAAAATGGGCGGCACCGCTGCCTTCATCGACGCCGAACACGCGCTCGACCCCAACTATGCGCAAAAGCTCGGCGTCGACGTCGACAACCTGCTGGTCTCGCAGCCCGACACCGGCGAGCAGGCGCTGGAAATCGCCGACATGCTGGTGCGTTCCGGTTCGGTCGACGTGGTCGTGGTCGACTCGGTCGCCGCGCTGACGCCCAAGGCCGAAATCGAAGGCGAGATGGGTGATTCGCACATGGGTCTGCAGGCCCGCCTGATGAGCCAGGCGCTACGCAAGCTCACCGCCAACATCAAGCGCACCAACACCCTGGTGATTTTTATCAACCAGATCCGCATGAAGATCGGCGTCATGTTCGGCAACCCCGAGACCACCACCGGCGGTAACGCGTTGAAGTTCTACGCCAGCGTCCGCCTCGACATCCGCCGCATCGGCGCGATCAAGAAAGGCGACGAGATCGTCGGCAACGAAACCAAGGTCAAGGTCGTCAAGAACAAGGTCTCGCCGCCGTTCAAGGAAGCCTTCTTCGACATCCTCTATGGCCAGGGCATCTCGCGCGAAGGCGAAATCATCGAACTCGGCGTCGCCCACAAGTTCGTCGACAAGTCCGGCGCCTGGTACGCCTACAACGGCGAGAAGATCGGCCAGGGCAAGGACAACGCGCGCGAATACCTGAAGGAGCACCCCGAAATCGCGCACGAAATCGAAGCCAAGATCCGCGCCGCCGTCGGCGTCAACAACCCGACCGCGATAGTCGAGGACGAGGATGAAATCGACGCCTGAGCCGGGCGACCTGCGTGAGCGCGCGCTGCGCCTGCTGGCGCGGCGCGAGCACAGCCGCGCCGAACTCACGCGTAAGCTTGAGACAGCGGGGTTTGCCGGCGACGAGATTGCCTCGCTGCTGGACGACTTCGAAAAGCGGAGTTGGCTCTCGGATCAGCGCTTTGCTGAAAGCTACATCGCTGACCATCGCGCCCGCGCAGGAAGCATCAAGCTTGCTTACGACCTACGGCAACGGGGGGTGCCAACGTCCATCGTCGATCAATTATTGAGCGACAACCAGGAAAGCGAACTCGAACGAGCCCGCGACGTATGGAAAAAGAAATTCGGCACGCCCCCCGGTAATACAACAGAAAAGGCCAAACACATGCGTTTCTTGCAAAGCCGCGGCTTCACAACGGCCGTTATACGAGAAATTATTGACTGTTAGTACCCTGCCAAAACATCATGGGGTCGGGTTCTCATGAGAAACAGATTGGGCGCGTGCAACAGCAGAAACCGCGCAGCCCATCATGTTTCCCAAAGCACAACTGATCTTTATCTGCTCTAACGCTGCAGATTCATTGTGTAGACGCTTAAATGAAATCCCCTTGGCATAGTAGGCCTGTGCATCCCTGGGGTTCAATTTGATCGCTTTGTTGAATGCACTGATTGCATCGTCATAACGCTTCAAGCCGTAATAAGCCGTGCCCAGATTCAGATAAGTCGGCTGAATATTCGGATTGTTAGCAACTACATGGTTGTAGTCTGCTATGGCCCTGGCCCACTCTTTCCGGGCGAGTTCGGCATTTCCGCGGTTAAAGTAGATCCTGTCAGCACCAACCTCATGCTTGTTAGCCAGCAACATGGCCGCATCGTTCCACAGCAGATAGGGATCGGAGAAGGTCAATAAGCGGTTCCAAGCAAGCGGGGTCAGCACGGTCACCATCGCAAGCATCACCATGGCCAATGGTTTGCGCGGCAATTGGATCGCCGTTAAAGCAATTAACAACATGATCCCCGGCATCCACAAGTAGCTGCGATACAACACAAAGGGTTCCTGCACCCTGATTGAAGAAAACTCGACCAGGAACATCAGCCAGGGGTAGAGCATGGCAAAACCGACCAGCCCTCGCTTGTCATGTCGCAGAAGCAGCCTGACTGCCAGCAATCCATAGGCCGCATAGGCAATGGCCGCTGCCCATGCGCGCCAATCCTTCACCGAGGACACAAATGCCACACGCATGTCCACCGACATCCAGGCCGGATTGGGCCAGAGCCAGAGCAGCAAATACTTGAAGAAAAGCCCCGTCTGGGTAAGCATGCTCAGCACATGCATGAGCGCAGGCTGAATGCCGTCAAGTCCGGCCTGCGTAAAATAAGAATCAGCCCCAGCAACATCAGATACGGCTTCGTAGGGAACTCCAATCAAGCCTTTGACACGCAGCACCCCATACAGGCCAATCGCGGCGAACGCTACCCACGTTGCCCCCAAGGAAATTTTGGAAACTTGTATTCGCGACCTCAGCAGAATGCTCAGCATGACGGCAACAGCAGGGGCCATCACGCTATGTTCCTTGGAAAAAAACGCCATGAAATAAGCTGTCACCGACAATAACAGCCAGCGTTTATCGCCGCTGAGAAGCCCCCTGAGATAGGCGAGCAACATCACCAGCATGAACAGCGTTGCCATCAATATGCTGCGCTGCACCAGATAGCCCGTCGCGTAAATTGCTACCGGACTGCAGACAAAAAACAATGCGCCGGCCCAGGCACCGCGGGTCGCCATGCGCCTCGATGCCTCGCCAGACGCCGAGTACAACATCAGCAATTGACGCAGGAAGTAAAACAGCAATACGCCGTTTGTTGCATGCAGGAATACATTTCCCAATCGGTATACAACTGGCGAGTCGACAAAGAAAGCCCAGGTCCACCCCAGGGTGGCATAGGGAAACCAGCGTAGATCGAGATGAAACGAAGAGGTCGCGAATTGGCTAATCTGGCTGGAGAAAAACGGCAGATCGTCAAAGACCAATGGATTGCCCACATAGGGCAGGTAAACCAGGCACGCCATACCAACCAGTGCAAGCACCCAGCCCCTGTCATGCTGGTGCAGATAGCGCATCACGCTCGCTTTTACACGCACAATTCGCTCCAATCAAAAACAAAACCCCTCCTGAGAGGGGTTTTGTATTTCCGTATTGCCTGCTTGCTGGTTACCCGGCTGAGAACTTACGAACTCGACAGACAGCATCCATTCACAGGCTATATTTACTTATGGGCAAGAAAACACTTTTTTCGTATTGGCATTAGCGAAGCTGCATGCTGTACCCCAAGTTATATTGCTGCTATTGACCTGAGGCGTATAGGTAACCGTCGACCCATCATAGTTTGTACCCACACCCGCGATCGTAATTGAAAATACACCTGCAGCAGAAGGGGCGCTAACGGCGCTCAGAGAATCACTCTGTGCACTAACCGTAGGCGCTGCAGTCAGACCAAGTGATGTCCAGGTCGTTGGAACACTTCCAACACCCGCGTTTTCCTGAGCGTACTGTGCAATCGCCATTTTCAGCGGATCGGCTGCTGAAGCTGCTTTGGACAGCTTGGCACGGGTAACGTAGTCCTGATACTGTGGAATCGCCACAGCGGCCAGAATACCGATAATCGCGACGACGATCATCAGCTCGATAAGGGTAAAACCTTGCTGAAGTTTACGCATTCTAAAATCTCCTTGAGTTGGGCATGTCGAACACGGGATGGCCGCGTCTGGCAGATTAACGTGCAGAGGCCGTGCCAACTTTAGGGTATGGCTCCAAAAAACCCCAGCATTCGAGCGGAAAGCCGCGCCATGACTGGGTTTCAAGGAAATTAAATTAACCGTGGCAGGATATTTCAGACGGATCCTGCAGAGTTTGAGCAAGAATGATCTGACCAGCATGGGCATGAGGTGCCGCATTTTGTCACTTCAGGTTTGTCTTCCAAAACTACATGGCATAAAAAAAGCCACGCTATGCATGGCTTTTGGTAAAACTGGTGGGTCGGGCGAGATTCGAACTCGCGACCAACGGATTAAAAGTCCGCTGCTCTACCAGCTGAGCTACCGACCCTTTTACCTGACAAGTGTCGTGTCCGGCAAAGCGCAAAATTATACTGGATTTTGAATTCGCGTCAAAGCCAAATGTGCTTTAAACCGCGTCCAGCTTGCGCATTCCGGCGGGCAGCAGCCGGAGGTCGGCCAGCGCGGTGATGAATGCCTTGAGGAAAGTTGCCTCGCTCTCGTACACCATCTTGTAGTACTGCACTTTCATCGTGATTGCGCTTCCGAGCACGATGGCGACGAAGGTGAGGATGGAACCCAGCGCCAGGGTGGAGAAGCCGGTGATGCCCTGGCCGATGGTGCAACCCATCGCCAGCACGCCGCCAAATCCCATCAGGATCGCGCCCACCAGGTGGTTGAAGAAGTCGCGAACGGAGGCGAACCACTCGATCCGGAAATTGCGAGAAATCAGCGACCACAGCAAGGAACCGGCGATCACACCCGCCAGCGCCATGATGCCGAAGGTAAGCAGCGTATGGTCGAAGCCGCTCGCCACGTAGCCGAGGGTTTGCCCCATGGGGTTGATGAAGGTGAAGGACTGTGCGGCGAGCGGGCCGGCTGCGGCGGGCCTGACCGCGTCGGCCGGCGCATACAGATCCCAGTCCTGGACGAAGGATTGCAGCGTGAGAATGTCGCCGCTGGCATCCACCCGGATGTTGCTGGTGACATACCAGGCGGCCAGTACTGCGAGGCCGACCACGAGGCCGCCGAGGATGTTGTCGAAACTGCTGCGGAAATCGGCCGACTTGAAGGCCCAGATCAGCAGCAGGCCGCCGATGACGGCCCCCATCACCATGCGGCCGGTGGCGACCTTGTCGCCAAAGAGCATCGCGCCGAGGTCCTGGTTGGTCGTCAATGCCACGGCGGTCGGGTTGGTCCATGGGTAGAACAGGGTGGAATAGAGTGTCTTGTCGCTGCCCGGGAAGGGATTGATCATGAAATACGCGATCAGAGCGATGACCAGTAACACCATGACCGACTTGAGATTGCCGCCACCGATACGGATCAACGTCTTGTTGCCGCAGCCGGAGGCAAGCGTCATGCCGATTCCGAACAAGGCGCCGCCCAGCACGTTTTCAAGCCAGACGAAGTTGGTCTGGCGATAGGGCGGAAAGGTGCCGGTCACGTTTACCAGGCCGGCGGCTTCCAGGGCAGTCACGCCCAGTACGCCGACCGCAATGGCCAGTATCCAGGCGCGCATGCGGCCGGTGTCGCTCATGTTGACCCAGTCGGACACGGCACCCATGGTGCAGAAATTGGTCTTATTGACCACGGCGCCCATGATCAGGGCGATCGCGAAGGTCGACCACAGAAAAATCGATTGCGCGCTAGCGAAATTGTCGTAGGTCATGAATCTATTCCTCTCACAGGAAAGGGAAAGTGCGGATTGCCGCCTTGCCCGGACAAATAGGCGGATTTTAATCCGGATGCGCGGAGCCGAAGCTGGATAATAAATACCATTGAGCGCCTCCGCGCAAGTCCGCCCCCAAGCGACAGCCGGGGGACAAGCAAGCGCCTGCTCGCCGGCTAACGCATTTCCTGTGCGTAGCGCGTTGGGTCGGGAATGCCCGCGGCGCGGAAGCCCTCGCGCCGCAGCCGGCAGGAATCACAGCGCCCGCAGGCCAGGCCTTCTGCATCGGCCTGGTAGCAGCTCACTGTCTGCGCGTAATCGACCCCGAGCGCGGTGCCCTGCCGGATGATGTCGGCCTTCGACAGGGTTTGCAGCGGTGCATGAATGCGCAATTGTGCGCCCTCGACCCCGGACTTGGTCGCCAGGTTGGCCATGCGCTCGAATGCTTCGATGAACGCGGGGCGGCAGTCGGGATAGCCGGAATAATCGACGGCATTGACGCCGATGAAGAGATCGCGCGCACCGAGCACTTCGGCCCAGGCGAGCGCCAGCGCCAGCATCACGGTATTGCGTGCGGGCACGTAAGTGACCGGAATGCCTTCGGTCGGGCTTTCGGGCACGGCAATGGAGGCGTCGGTCAGCGCCGAGCCGCCGATGTCACCCAATCCGAGGCACATCACCCGCTGTTCGACGGCGCCCAAACTCCTGGCCACGCGCGCGGCGGCGGCAAGCTCGGCCGTATGGCGCTGGCCGTAATCCAGGCTCAGCGCGTAGCAGGCATAGCCCGCTTCACGGGCAATCGCCAGCACAGTGGCGGAATCCAGGCCGCCGGAAAGCAGGATGACTGCGGGTTTCATGTGCCTGGCGTGTTGCCCCACAGGATCTTGTGCAACTGTACTTGCATACGCACCGGCAGGCGGTCTGCGAGGATCCACTCGGCCAACTGGGCGGGCGGCAGTTCACCCTGCACCGGGGAAAACAGGATGGGGCACACCTGCGCAAGCTTCTGCGCCTGGATGACCTCGCGTGCCCATTCGTAATCGGCACGGTTGGCCAGAACGAACTTGATTTCGTCATGCGGCGTCAGGTGGGCGACATTCTCCCAGCGGTTGCGTGCCTCCTCGCCCGACGCCGGCGGCTTGATGTCGACGATGCGCGACACCCGCGAGTCCACTTTACTGACGTCGAGTGCACCACTGGTTTCCAGCGACACCGAATAACCCGCGTCGCACAGCGCGGTCAGCAGCGGCAGACAGTTTTTCTGTGCCAGCGGTTCGCCCCCCGTGACGCAGACGGTCGGCACACCATAGTCCGCCACCCGTGCCAACAGCGACGTCAGCGTGACGGTTTCGCCGCCCTGGAAACTGTAGGTCGTGTCGCACCAGCGGCAACGCAACGGACAGCCCGTCAGGCGGACGAACACGGTCGGCAGGCCGGCTCGGCTGGTTTCGCCTTGCAGCGACAGAAATATCTCGGTCAGGCGGAGCGTGGTTGTTGCCGATTTATCGGCTTTAGTGCGTGGTTGTTGCCGACTTGTCGGCTCTACAACCACGGCCTCCCCTTTATGCCCTTCAGGGTGCTCACGGGGACAACCACGGCCTACCCCTTGCGGGTGGAGCGTGGCGGTCGGCGACTGCGGGTCATGACAGTCATGGCCGCCCTCCAGCGGCTGGAGCGTCAAGGACTCGGACACGGCGTTTACTTGATCGCAGCCAGCCGGCGCGCGGCAAGTTTGGCCGCCGGGGTGCCGGGGTGCTTGGCCACCAGGTCCTTGAGCGTCTTGCGCGCAGCGGTCATGTCATTCAGTTCGATCTGGTTGGTGGCGACATTGAGCAGCGCGTCGGGCACCTTGGGGCTGTCGGGATAGGTCGCCACGAGCTTTTGCTGATGCGCCAGCGAGGTCTTGTAATCCTTCAGCGCGTAATATGAATAACCGATCCAGTACTGCGCGTTGGCTGCCAGCGTGCTCCCCGGATAGGCCTTGAGGAAGTTCTTGAAACCGCCAATGGCGTCGGTGTACTTGGCGTCGCGGAACAAGGCGAGCGCGCCTTCGTAGCTGCGGGACTCGGCCAGCGGGTCGGGTTGCGCAGATCCGTCTGCTGTTGGCTTGGCCACCGTTCCGGAAGCAGCCTGCGAGTCGGTAGCAGCCGGTTGCGCCGCATCAGCGGCCGGCACCGGCTTGGCCGCCTTGGCGAGCTCGACAATGCGCTGATCGAGATCGGCATACAAGTCGTTCTGCCGTTTGCCCAGCGTGTCCAGCTGATTCGCCTGGACCTCGGACTGGCCGCGCAGTCTGGCCACCTCGGCCTTGAGCGCTTCCACATCCTTCAGCATATCCAGCATGGACTGGTTTTGCTGTATCGACTGCTCCAGCTTGGCCAACCGCGCATCGAGCGCATCCACGCGCTGCTGTATTGCCTGCATCTGACGGGTCACTTCCTCGTCATTGCCGAACAGCGCCGCCCATGCCGGCTGCGCCAGCATGAGCATCGAAACGAGGATCAGCCCATTACGTCGAAGCAAGGTCATTTCTCGTCGCTATACACCACGTCGGTACGACGGTTTTCGGCGTAGGCCTCATCCGTATGACCCTCGTTGCGCGGCTTTTCCTCGCCAAAGCTGATCGCTTCCATCTGCGCGTCGCTCACGCCCAGCACCGCCAGTGCCTTGCGCACGGCCTCGGCGCGCTTCTGTCCCAGGGCCAGGTTGTATTCGCGGCTGCCGCGCTCGTCGGCATTGCCCTGCAGGATCACATGCGCATCGCGCTTCGACATCAGGTAACCGGCGTGTGCCTCGAGCATCGGACGGTACTCGTCCTTCACCACGAAACTGTCGTAATCGAAGAAGACACTGCGCTTGGACAGGGGGCTGGCCGGGTTCTTGCGCGGATCGCCGGAATATTGGTCGCCCATCGCATTGCCTGCGACGCCGCTACCGCCCACACCCGTGGTTTCGGTGCCCTGGCCGGTACTTGTCGTGCCAGCCGTGCCGCCCGTGCGGTCTTCGACCGTCGCTTGCGTGCCGCCGGTCGTGCCACATGCAGACAAGGTCAACGCAACCAGAATGGGCCATAAAATCTTGTTCATCTATCTCTCCTTATGAATAAATACAATCTGAATGAATACAATCTGACATAAGCGGTCTTGTCTACTCCCTGCAACCGCCCAACCGACATCCAACATCAAAAAATGCGCGTTTTCACGGACCCCAGACCGGTTCGCGCGCATCCACGCCCGATTCCGACAGACGTGCGCGCGTTTTGCCGTCCAGGCTCACCGTGCCGAGTATTCCTTGTTCACCCTGCACCGTGGCATACAACACGGCTTGGCCATTCGGCGCGAAGCTGGGCGACTCGTCGCGTGCGGTATCGGTCAACACACGGGTCTGTCCCGAAGCCAATTCCTGCAAGGTCACGCTGAACCGCCCGCCATCGCGGCTGATGTAGGCCAGATACCGTCCATCCGGGCTGATCGCGGGGGAGACATTATAGCTGCCGTTGAAGGTCACCCGTTTGGCGTCGCCGCCGCTGGCCGCCATGCGATAGATTTGCGGGCTGCCACCCCGGTCCGAGGTGAAATACAGGGTTTGTCCGTCGGGGGAGAATACCGGTTCGGTGTCGATATTGCTGCCCCGCGTCAGACGCGTCAATCCACCGCCATCGGCATTGATCATATAAATCTGTGAAGCGCCGTCGCGCGTCAGCACGACAGCCAGCCGCCGGCCGTCCGGCGTCCATGCCGGAGCCGAGTTGGAGCCCTTGAATGCCGCGAGCTTGCGGCGATGGCCATCCCTGAGCGACTGCACATATACGACAGGCTTCTTGTCCTCGAACGACACATACACAATCTGGCTGCCGTCAGGCGAGAACATCGGCGAAATCACCGATTCGTTGGAACGCACCACCGTGCGCGGGTTTTGCCCATCCGCATCGGCCACCCGCAATTCATAGCGGCGGCCCTGCTTCTGTACGTAGGCGATGCGGGTGCTGAACGCGCCGGGGATGCCGGTCAGCTTCGCGTAGATGAGGTCTGCAATCTGGTGCGCCGTGGCACGCCACTGGCCGGCCGTGATGGTGTAGCTGTAGGCCGCGAGCTGCGTCTGCTTGAGAACGTCCAGCAGATGGAAGCGAATCTCGAGACGTCCGCCCGGCTGCGCAGTGACCTGGCCAACCACCAGCGCGTCGGCTCCCTTGCCGCGCCAGACGCCATAATCAACCTGCGCGGGCACGACAGGCTGCTGCGCCCCGCCCACGTCCACTAGCCTGAACTGGCCGCTGCGGTTGAGGTCGTCCCCGGCGATCTGGGTCAGTGCAGGGTTGGGCTGGCCGGGCGCGGCCTGAAACGGCACCATAGCCACGGCAATCTTGTTGGCGGCGCCGCCAATGACCTGGATTTCCATCGCAGCGCGCGCGGAAAACGGCGCGCACAGCAAGGTCAGACAGAACAGGGGAAACAACAGAACGGCACGCAGCATGGATACGGACATCGGGCTCACAAACGCTTTCTTGATGGGGCAGTCTAGCATAGGCTGCACGCGGCTCGAACCGCGTACCGGCCCGTCAAGGCCTACTCTTTGGGGCGGTGGACGAAGGAAAGTTCCGGGACAAAGGCGGCGCGCGCGTCGCGGTCTGTCGGCAAAGGCAATGGCGAAGACTTTTCGATGGCGCGTACCACTGCGTCGTCATACGCAGGATTCCCGCTGGATTTCGTCACCCGCACGCTCTGGACCTCGCCAGTGGGTAGCAGCTTCACCAGGCAACGGACTTCGGGATTACCCTTCAGATTGTCGGGTAGCCGGGTGTTGCCCCGCACCTTGGCGCTGATCTGGTCGCGGTACTGTCCCACGACACTCGCCATCTCGGCCTGACGCTTGTTGGCTGCCGCCTGCGCCTGGGTCAGCCGGGTCAGACGGGCCTCGTTTGCAGCAGCCTCAGCCGCCACGCGCTGCTTCAGGTCCTCTTCTTCCATCTGCCGCAGCAATGCCTGCCGCTTCTGTTCGGCCTGTTGTTTCTCACGCAAGGCCTTGGCCGCTTCGGCCCGCGTCTTTTCTTCGGCCGCCTGTATGGCCTGCAGTTTTTTCAGACGTTCGGCCTCGGCCTTTTTCTTTTCCAGAGCAATGTCGGGCGTCTTCGGCGGCGGCGGTTCCTTTTCCACCGGTTTGGGGGTGGGTGCGACAGGCTCCGGCTTGGGCGCTTTCACGGGCGGCGGGCGAGACCTGGCCGGAGGCGGCGGGGGCGTGTCCGGCAAGGTTTCCCATAGATCGACCATGACTGCCTCAGGATGATGGGTCTGCCATGACACGCCGAACACCAGCATCAGAACGAATAGCACATGTACGCCCAGCGCCAGCGCGGCTGCCAGGAGGTTGGGAACGGGACGCGAGCCAGGCGGGGCGTCTGCCGTGAAATTCATGGAGCCGGGCGGGCAAGCAGGCCGATACGCGTGATCCGGGCCTGTTGCAGGAGCGTCATCGTATGCATCACCTCCTCGTAGCGAACTTTCTTGTCCGCCGCGATCACCACCGGCTGGTCCGGCTGGGCGCGATGAAACGCGGCAATTTCATCAGGCAGGGCCGATTTCGCCACCACCCGTTCGCTGCCTCCGGATGCACGGTCGCGCAGCAGGTATTCGCCGGATTCCTTGATGATGATTTCGAGCGGCTTCTGCGGCGTCTGCGAGGTCTTGCCGACGCTCGGCAATTCGACCTGGGCCGGATTGATGAATGGCGCGGTGACCATGAAGATCACCAGCAGCACCAGCATCACGTCGATCATCGGCACGACGTTGATCTGGGCGACCTGTTTGCGGGTCCGTGCCACGGGCTATACCGATTTGGCCGTCACCTGCTGCCGCTGCAGGATGTTGGAGAATTCCTCCATGAAGCTTTCCATGCGGTTGGCCAGGCGATCGATGTCATGGGTGTAGCGGTTATAGCCAACGACCGCGGGAATCGCCGCAAACAGGCCCATGGCCGTTGCGATCAGCGCTTCGGCAATGCCGGGCGCGACCTGCGCCAGCGTGGCCTGCGCCACGCTCGACAGTCCCATGAAGGCGATCATGATGCCCCACACCGTGCCGAATAGGCCGACGTAGGGCGATACCGATCCAACGGTGGCGAGGAAGGCCAGATGCGACTCGAGGCCGTCGAGTTCGCGCTGGTAGGTCGCGCGCATCGCGCGTCGGGTGCCGTCGATGATGACGTTGAGCGACAGTCCGGTCTGGTGCCGCAGTTTCATGAATTCACGAAACCCGGCTTCGAAGATGCGTTCCATTTCGCCCGCGCCCTCGCGCTCGCCGGCCACCCGCTGATAGATGGCGTTGATGTCGCCGCCACCCCAGAATTCGCGCTCGAAACTGTCGGTCACGCGCAGGGCCCGCTTGAGGGCGAACATCTTGATGAAAATGTACCACCACGACATCAGCGAAGCGCCTAGCAACAGTGCCATCACAACCTGTACCGGCAGCGAGGCATGGAGGACGAGATGGAACAGCGAGAGGTCTTGACCGAGTTCAGGGTTCACGTTGCGGGGGCCAATGCTTGAAGAATGGGCTCAGGTATTTTAACGGGTTTGAAACGTATCGCATCGACGCATGCAAGCGTCACGACAGCTTCTGCCAGACGGGTGGACCCGTGCATAAGTTCCTGCCGCACGCTGAGGCTGGCACGTCCGGCTTCGTGCAGCACCACTGACACCCCGAGCTGCTCGTTGAAGCGCGCCGGCGACAGGTAATCGATTTCCACCCGCCGCACCACGAACACGACACCCGTCTCGTCGTGCAGGACATCCTGCTCGAAGCCGAATGCACGCAGCCATTCGCTGCGCGCGCGCTCCATGAACTTGAGGTAGTTGGCGTAATACACCACGCCGCCCGCGTCGGTATCCTCCCAGTAGACGCGCACCGGCCAGACAAACGCCATCAAAACAGGTCCGCGTTCGGTTCCGCGGGCGCAGCAAAGCCGAGGTGGCGGTACGCCAGCGGGGTGGCGATGCGGCCGCGCGGGGTGCGCTGCAGATAGCCCTGCTGGATCAGGAAAGGTTCGAGCACGTCCTCGATGGTGTCGCGCTCCTCGCCGATGGCCGCCGCGAGGTTGTCCAGTCCCACCGGGCCGCCCATGAATTTCTCGACCACAGCCGACAACAGTTTCCGGTCCATCACGTCGAGCCCGGCACGGTCCACATCCAGCATCACCAGCGCCGCATCGGCGACCGCGCCGGTGGCCTGCCCTTCCGCCTTCACGTCGGCGTAATCGCGCACCCGGCGCAGCAGGCGGTTGGCGATGCGCGGGGTGCCGCGCGAACGGCGGGCGATTTCCAGCGCGCCCGCCTCGTCGAGATTCATCTGCAGCAAGCCCGCCGAGCGATGCACGATGAAGCCGAGCTCTTCCGCTGAGTAGAACTCCAGCCGCGCGACGATGCCGAAGCGGTCGCGCAGCGGGTTGGTCAGCATGCCGGCCCGGGTGGTGGCGCCGACCAGGGTGAACGGCGGCAGATCGAGCTTGACCGAACGCGCCGCGGGGCCTTCGCCGATCATGATGTCGATCTGGAAATCCTCCAGCGCCGGATACAGCACTTCCTCGACCACCGGCGAGAGACGGTGGATCTCGTCGATGAAGAGGACGTCGTGCGGCTCCAGATTGGTCAGCAGCGCCGCCAGGTCGCCCGCGCGCTCCAACACCGGGCCCGAGGTCTGGCGCAGGTTGACGCCCATCTCGCGCGCGATGATGTGCGCCAGCGTGGTCTTGCCCAGCCCCGGCGGGCCGAACAGCAGCACGTGGTCGAGCGCTTCGCTGCGCTTCCGCGCCGCATGGATGAAGATTTCGAGCTGCTCGCGCGCCTTCGCCTGGCCGACGTATTCGGCCAGCGTGCGCGGCCGCAGCGCGCGTTCGATCTGCTCTTCCTGCGGGCTGACGGCTGCGGGTGCGATGAGACGGTCGGTTTCGATCATGGAGCCGGAAGCGGCGTTACGGAATACAAGCGGATTCTACTCCGTGGCGTCTTCCCCTGGCGCAGCGTCCTGTGCCAGTTGGCCCCGCCCGTGCGCTTTCGCGCGATAAAGCGCCCGGTCGGCGCGGGCAAGCGCGGCGTTGAGCGTGTCGGTGGCGGCACTGCCCAGCCAGGTCTGCCCCGCGCTGAGACCCGTATCCAGTTCGAGGCCGAAACCATTCAGCTCGCTTCTGAAATGGTCGCTCAGGCGCTGGTACCAGGCGTTCACACCGGCGGCATCGAGCCCCGACAGGAGCACCGCAAACTCGTCGCCGGCCAGACGCGCGGCCAGATCGGCACGTCGGGTCAACGCTTTCAGCGACTGCGCCAGGGCAAGCAGGACCTGGTCGCCCACCCCATGCCCATAGCGATCGTTGACCCCTTTGAAATGATCGATGTCGAGCATGACCAGAGCGACGGCGTGCTGCCGCTCCGCGAGCCCCTGTGCCAGGGGGAAACGGGTCTCGAAGGCGCGCCGGTTGGGCAGTCCCGTGAGCGGGTCGGTCAGGCTCAGATGCTCCAGCCGCGCACGCTGTTCCTGCACGTGCAGGGCGATCATGTTGATGTCGGCCGCCACCGTCTCGAACTCGATGTAGTGCGGCACGATGGTGGGGACCGGTTCTTCATGCGCCAGAGCCGTCAGGGCGTCGACCGTGGACACGATGTCGCGCAGCATGGTGTGACGCAGCCGGATCATGGCGACGATTAGCACGCCCAACACGGCACCCAGGGTCAGCAAGCCCGCCACCACCTGCCGCCAGCCGCTGCGCGTCAGCCATTGCACCGGGGACTGCACGATCAACGTCCACTCCGTGTCTGCCACGGGCAGACGGATTTCACGCACATGCCCGCTTATCTCGCCACGGCTGACGATCGTTTTCTCGCGCGCATCGACGAGCGCGGCGGCATGGCCCGGCTGGATCGAATCATCGAGCACGCGCTGGAATTGCGTCAGGCGCACGCTCAAGAACACGCCGCCCAGCAGATCGCCCCGCGCGTCGCGCACGGGTGCGAGCAGGTCGACATGCTCAGCGCCGGTGATCTCGCGATGGACCCGCGGACGGCCGTTCGTCAACGCGCCCGCGCACTTCATGTCCTGGCGGCAGGCCGGGCTGATGCGCAAGGACCCCGCGTCGCCCAGTACATTGCCCTGTAAATCGACCAATGCCAAGCCCGATATCTCTGGCAGCAGCAGCTGGCGCGAGCGTGCCCACTGCTGCTTTGGCTCGATCGTGCCGTTGCGCATCAGGTCGACCAGCTCGGGCGCGCGCGCCGAGTTATCGAGCAGCTTGCGGTAATACTCCAGTTGCCGCATCAGGCTGGTACGCGTCTGTTCGGCCTCATGCTGGATAAAGCGCTGCTGATCCTCCCGGCTGGACTCCAGGCTGAACCACAGGCTGAGGCCGATTCCCGCACCAAACATGCCCACCACGCTCAGCAGCAGCCATACCAGCTGGTGTTGCAGCGATGCCGACGGCCGAAGTCGTGGAGCGGGCTGCGTCATGAAGGAATTCAGGTCTTGGACAAGGCCCGCAGCGCCTGCCGGATCGCCTCGCCCACCGGCAGGTCGGGCGGCAACTGGCGTACGGCCTCGGTGGTCTCGCGTTCGTTGTAGCCCAGTGCCAGCAGGGCCTGGCGCACATCGTCCGATACGCCGGGCGTTTCCGGACTGGCGATCGCGCCCGCGAATACCGGCTTGCCCCTGAGTTCGAGCAGCAGACGCTCGGCGGTTTTCTTGCCGATGCCCGGGACTTTGACGATGCGGCCGATTTCCTGCGCCGCGATCGCCGCCGACAGATCGTTGACCGACAGACCTGACAACACCGACAGCGCCGTCTTGGCGCCGATCCCCGAGACCTTCAACAGTTCGCGAAACGCCGCACGTTCGACTTCGCTGCCGAAGCCATACAGCAGATGCGCATCCTCGCGGATGGCCAGATGAGTGAGCAGGCTGATCTTCTCGCCGATCGCGGGCAGATTGTAGAACGTGCTCATCGGCACGTCGATCTCGTAACCGACGCCGTTGACATCCACCAGCACCTGCGGCGGCTGTTTGGCGGCGAGGGTGCCGGTAATTCTGCCTATCATGTGGAGTCCTTGCTCATACCAGTCGCCCGCCCTTGACGCGGTAGCCTGCGGTGGAGTGTGTGCCCAATCGGCTGCCATGTGCATGGGTGATGGCACAGGCCAGCGCATCGGCCGCGTCGGCCGTCGGCGCGACAGGCAGGCTCAGCAGGCGCTTGACCATCTCCTGCACCTGTTCCTTGGCGGCCTTGCCGTGGCCAACCACCGCCTGCTTGATCTGCAATGCAGTGTATTCCGCCACCAGCAATTCATTCGAGACCGCCGCGCAGATCGCCGCGCCGCGTGCCTGCCCGAGCAGCAGCGTCGACTGCGGGTTGACGTTGACGAAGACGATTTCCACCGCGCAGGTATCGGGCTGATAGGTGCCGATCACCTCGTTCAATCCGGCAAACAGCACGCCCAGCCGCTGCGGCAGGCTGCCCTCGCCGCTCTTGATCACGCCACTGGCAATATAGGCCAGCTTCTGGCCGGTCTGTTCGATCACGCCGAAGCCGGTGAGGCGCAGACCGGGATCAATGCCGAGGATGCGCAATGGGTGGATTACTCCGGCAAGACCGCGTTGGTGTAGACCTCCTGCACGTCGTCGAGGCTTTCGAGCGCGTCCAGGATTTTCTGCATCTTCACCGCGTCGTCGCCCGCGAGTTCGGTCTCCGCTTCCGGGCGCATGGTGATCTCGGCGACCGCCGGCTTGAAGCCGGCCGTCTCCAGTGCCTCCTTCACTGCTTCGAAAGACTTGGGATCGGGCGAGGTCAACACTTCGATCGATCCATCCTCGTTGGGAATGATGTCGTCGGCACCGGCGTCGAGCGCGGCTTCCATCACGGCTTCTTCACTCACGCCCGGCTCCAGGATGATCTGGCCGCAGTGCTTGAACTGGAATGCCACGCAGCCGTCGGTGCCCATGTTGCCGCCGTGCTTGACGAAGGCGTGGCGCACGTCGGCGACGGTGCGCACCTTGTTGTCGGTGAGACAGTCGACCATCACCGCGACGCCGCCGATGCCGTAGCCCTCGTAGCGCGCTTCCTCGTAGTTCACGCCCTCGAGCTGGCCGGTACCGCGCTTGATCGCGTTTTCAATGTTGTCCTTCGGCAACGACTCGGCCTTGCCCTTCTCGATCGCCAGCCGCAGGCGCGGGTTCATGGCGGGGTCGCCGCCGCCCATCTTGGCCGCCACGGTGATTTCCTTGATAAGCTTGGTGAAGATCTTGCCGCGCTTGGCATCCTGGCGTCCCTTGCGGTGCTGGATGTTGGCCCATTTCGAATGTCCTGCCATGTCGATTCCAACGCAAAAATAATGCGCGATTTTAGCACCCCGGCCCCGTCCCTCCGCCTCGGCATCGACCTCGGCGGCACCAAAATCGAACTCATCGCGCTCGACGCCGGCGGCGGCGAAGTCCTGCGCCGCCGCGTGCCGACCCCGCAGAACGACTACCTGGCCACCGTGTCAGCCGTCGCCGCGCTGATCCATCAGGCCGAAAACGAACTGGGCCGACAGGGCAGCATCGGTATCGGCACCCCCGGCGCCATCTCGCCCGCCAGCGGCCTGATGAAGAACTGCAATTCGACCTGCCTCAACGGAAAACCCTTGCAGGAAGATCTCGAACGCGCCCTGAACCGCGAAGTGCGGCTCGCCAACGATGCCAACTGCTTTGCTCTGTCGGAAGCCATCGACGGCGCCGCAGCCGGCGCCGCCAGCGTGTTCGGCGTGATCCTCGGCACCGGCGTCGGCGGCGGCGTGGTAGTGCGCGGGCATCTGCTGCGCGGCGCCAATGCGATCGCGGGCGAATGGGGACATTCGCCGCTGCCCTGGTTCCAGTTCGCCCATACCCAGGCCGATCGCGCCGGCACCGGCCAGCATCCGGCCACCGGCGAGGCGATCCTGCATCCGTGGCCGAACCCGCGCGAGCTCGACGCCGCGCCGGCCTGCTATTGCGGCAAGAAAGGCTGCATCGAAACCTGGCTGTCGGGCCGGGCGCTCACGGCCGACCACGTGCGCTATGGTGGCGAGGAATTGCCCGCACACGAGATCGTGCAGCTGGCCAACGCGGGCTACGGCCCCTGCAGCGCCACGCTCGCGCGCTACGAGGAACGGCTGGCGCGTGCGCTGGCCGGCGTGATCAACCTGCTCGACCCCGACGTCATCGTGCTCGGCGGTGGGCTCTCCAACATCGCCCGCCTCTACGACACCGTGCCGCAGCTATGGCCGCGCTACGTATTTTCCGATCGCGTCGACACCCAACTGGTACCGCCGAAATACGGCGACTCCAGCGGGGTGCGCGGCGCAGCATGGTTGTGGGATGACTAATGCAGCTTGATGCGCGCCCGCGTCGGCGTGCTGATGAAATGGGCGTAGGTCGTGAGCGAGGTCTTGAACCAGCCATGCAGCGCAATCTGGTGCATCTTGTGCAGCGACCAGTAGACGAAGCGCGCCATCACGCCTTCGATCATGATGCTGCCGCCGGACAGTCCGCCCATCAGATTGCCGACCGTGGAGAAACGGCCCAGCGCGACCAGCGAGCCGTAGTCGCGATAGACATATTCGGGAAGCGACTTGCCGCGGAAACGCCGGCAGATCGATTTCACCAGCATCGAGGCCTGCTGGTGCGCGGCCTGCGCGCGCGGCGGGACGAAGCCCTTGCCGTCGGGCAGTGCGCACGCCGCACAGTCGCCGAAGGCGAAGATGTTGTCGTCGCGGGTGGTCTGTAGCGTGGGACGCACGATCAGCTGATTGCTGCGGTTGGTTTCCAGGCCGTCGATGTCCTTCAGGAAATCCGGCGCCTTGATGCCGGCCGACCACACCATCATGCTGGCCGGGATGAACTTGCCGTCGGCAGTCAGCATGCCGTCGGCACGCACTTCGACCACCCGCTCCCGGGTGTGCACCTCGACCCCCAGTTCGGCCAGGCGATCGGCCGCAGCGGCCGACAGGCGGGGCGGTAGCCCCGGCAGGATACGGTCGGATGCCTCGACAATCAGCAGTTTCAGGCTCTTGTCCGGCTCGATGTGGTCCATGCCGTAGGACGACAGCTCGCGCGTGGTGTCGTGCAGTTCGGCCGCGAGTTCGACCCCGGTGGCGCCAGCACCGACGATGCCGACGGTCAACTGGCCGGGCGCAACGGCCTCGGTCTGGGTGTTGGCGCGCAGACAGGCGTTGATATGGCGGCGATGGAACTCGCGCGCCTGCTCCGGCGTGTCGAGCATGATGCAGTGTTCCTTCACGCCAGGCACGCCGAAGTCGTTGCCGACCGAGCCGACCGCAATGATCAGCGTGTCATAGCGGAAGCTGCGGCGCGGGATGATCTCGACCCCGTTCTCGTCCAATGTGGGTGCGACGCGGACTTCCTGGCGTTGCCGATCCAGTCCGTCCATGCGGCCGAGACGGAACGTGAAATGGTGCCAGTGTCCCTGCGCCAGATATTCCAGGCGCTCGGCATACGAATCGAGGCTGCCCGCTGCGACTTCGTAGAGCAACGGCTTCCACAGATGCGAAGGCGAGGCGTCGATCAGCGTGATATTCGCGCGCTTCTTGTTTCCCAGCTTGTCACCCAAGCGGGTCGCCAGCTCCAGCCCTCCGGCTCCACCGCCCACGATGACGATTTCATGCACCTGCTGTTCCATTGCCACAAACTTTCCTCCTGTTTTCATAATAGCGAGATGATACCCGGAGTATTAGCATTTACTTCTATTCTTTGCCCGGTACGCGTTGCCATCGAACTCGATAGAATCCGCATATCGACACCCCAGGATGCACCATGACCGAACCGTTGCTCGTCGCCCGGAACGCCACCACCGACCTCGTCCTGCTGCCGCAGATGGCCAACCGGCACGGCCTCATCACCGGCGCCACCGGCACCGGCAAGACTGTCACCCTGCAGACGCTGGCCGAACATTTCTCCAGCATAGGCGTGCCGTGCTTCATGTCCGACGTGAAAGGTGACCTGTCCGGCGTATCGCAGGCCGGCGGCGGCAACGCCAAGGTGGCCGAGCGGGTCGAATCGCTCAAGCTCGAAGGCTTTGCCTACCAGGGCTATCCGGTCACCCTGTGGGATCCCTTCGGCCAGGCCGGCCACCCGGTGCGCGCCACCGTGTCCGACATGGGCCCGCTGCTGCTGGGGCGCATGCTGGACCTCAACGACACGCAAAGCGGCGTACTCAACCTGGTGTTCAAGGTGGCCGACGACAACGGCCTGCTGCTGCTCGACCTGAAGGACCTGCGCGCGATGCTCGCCTTCGTCGGCGAGAAGGCCAAGCAATTCACCACCGAATACGGCAACGTCTCCTCCGCCTCCATCGGCGCCATCCAACGCGGATTGCTGACGCTGGAATCGCAGGGCGGCGAACAGATCTTCGGCGAGCCGATGCTGAACATCGCCGACCTGATCCAGACCGATCGCGGGCGCGGCGTCATCAACATCCTGGCGGCCGACAAGCTGATGCAGTCCCCCAAGCTGTATGCCACGCTGCTGTTGTGGCTGTTGTCTGAACTGTTCGAGCAGCTGCCCGAGGCCGGCGACCTCGACAAGCCGAAGCTGGTGTTCTTCTTCGACGAAGCCCACCTCCTGTTCAACGACGCGCCCGACGCGCTGGTGGAGAAAATCGAGCAGGTGGTGCGGCTGATCCGCTCCAAGGGTGTCGGCGTGTACTTCGTCACCCAGAACCCGGCCGACGTGCCCGACAAGGTGTTGTCGCAGCTCGGCAACCGCGTGCAGCATGCGCTGCGCGCCTTCTCGCCGCGCGACCAAAAGGCCGTGAAGGCCGCTGCCGAGACCATGCGCGACAACCCTGCGCTGGACGAAGCCGCCGCCATCACCGAACTCGGCGTGGGCGAGGCGCTGGTGTCGCTGCTCGACGCCAAGGGCCGGCCCGGCGTGGTCGAGCGCGCCTTCGTCGTCCCGCCGCAGGGCCAGATCGGCCCGATCACCGACACCCAACGCGCACAGCTGATCCAGTCCTCGCTGGTCGCGGGCGTCTACGACAAGACCGTCGACCGCGAATCCGCCTACGAAACGCTGAAGGTGCGCGCGGAACAATCGGCGCAGGCGGCTCAGCAGGCCAAGACCACGGCGCAACCCGCAACGGGAGGCGGACTCGGCGGGGTATTGGGTGAGATCCTGACCGGGAACGGTCGCCGCCAAGGTGCGGCCGAAGCGCTCGCCAAATCGGCCGCACGCGCCATCGGCAGTCAGGTCGGCCGCAGCCTCATACGTGGCGTGCTCGGCAGCCTGTTCGGCGGGAAGCGGTAAATAGGGACTTTGCAGTTTCGCTGGCCGGGGGTAGCCCGGCAGCTAGCACCTTTCTTGCCTTGCCAAGAAAAGTGACCCCGACAGCTCCGAATCCCCGAAAATCAAGCCAGCCGGACGGGCGATGAAGAACTTACCCCGCCTTGCTGTTTTTTTGATTTGGTTTGTTGAAGCCTCTTTTGAGGCGTCGGGAATCTTTACAATCCGAAATGTTAAAACCATAAGAATTGAGCTTGCACCAAGACAGGGAAATCTCTAACCAATTGAAATTAATGGGTTATGCGTTTTTCTGATTTACTCTGGCATAGGCGGTGCTTAATGCAGGCGCGTTATCAACAAAAATAGAGCCGCAATGCAACTACATAACAAATTGTTTAAATCGCTGACGCTAACTGTGAGCCTTGTACTCGCTCCCCCTGCAGGCGCAACATCCTATTCCGTCTTGGCACTAGGTAACTGGTTTGGGGGATACAGTACCGCTTATGGCATTAACGAAAGCGGACAAATAGCAGGAGATGCCATGACAGGTGCTTACTCGTCTATTGGCTTCATCTCCGGCCCTGATGGAGTAGGCACGATGGGCCTAGGCACTCTAGGCGGATATCAAAGCAACGCTAGAGGCATCAATCTCAGCGGGCAGGTAGTAGGGTGGGCTGGAACCAGCAGTGGCGATGCCCATGCCTTCATCACAGGCCCCAATGGAATGGGGATGACCGACCTGGGCACCTTAGGTGGACCTAACAGTTCCGCCATTAGTATCAATGATAGTGGGCAGGTGGCGGGGGGAGCCTACATAAACAGTACCGTAATTCATGCCTTCATCACTGGCCCCAATGGGATGGGGATGACCGACCTTGGCACTCTAGGTGGAGTTAGTAGCAGCGCGACTGGTATTAATGCACGTGGGCAGGTAGTGGGGAATTCCGCGACCGGCTCCGGCTCAGGTCATGCTTTTATTACTGGACCAAACGGAGTGGGCATGAATGACCTCGGCACATTGGGTGGTGCGGGTAGTTACGCGAGAGGCATCAACGCGAACGGGCAGGTAGCAGGAGGAGCTATGATTTTGAATGGCTCTACTCATGCCTTTCTCACTGGCCCGAATGGAACAGGCATGAATGACGTGGGTACCCTCCTAGGAGGCGGATGGAGCGATGCCTATGGCATCAACACGAGCGGGCAGGTGGTCGGGTGGGGAGGCTCAAGCACAGGCGTGTCGCATGCCTTCGTTACAGGTGTGAATGGGGAGGGAATAACCGATCTAAATGATTTAGCTTCGCTACAAGGCGACTATTTCATGTGGGCTGGAGGCATTAATGATCAGGGGCAAATCATAGCCCAAAGCAGCTCTGGCCAAAGTTATCTGCTGACCCCCGTACCTGAGCCAGAGACCTTTGTACTAATGTTGGCAGGCTTAGGTTTGGTGAGATACGCTGCACGCAAAAAACAGAAATCTCAACGCAAGGTGGAAACCTTGGATAAAGAGTCAATAAGTGAAGCGCACTGTGCCGAATGGCGTCTCAACATACGCGCTCAAACCACTTAGTCACCCCCGCCCTGTTTTTGACCTTTTCCCCTCACAGCCCCATCGAAAATTTCATTAGCCAAGCAAAAGCTGGGCGAGTTCTTAGCTGTCCTGCCGGCAAACTCAAATGTCGGGGCGCTTTTTCTTGAGTTATTTTCTTTGTCAATTCGACAAAGAAAATAACTGGCTGCCCCCCCGACCAACGAAATGTTAATTAGTCGGCAAATAGCCGCGCCAACTCCGCCCCCGGGTCAGCCGCGCGCATGAAGGCCTCGCCGACCAGGAAGCCGTTGACCTGGTGGCTGCGCATGGTCGCGACGTCGGCCGGCGCGAGGATGCCGGACTCGGTGATGACGATGCGGTCGTTGCCGATTTTGGGCAACAGCGCCAGCGTGGTGTCGAGGCTGACCTCGAAGGTGCGCAGGTTGCGGTTGTTGATGCCCTGCAACGGCGTTTTCAATTGCAGCGCGGCATCGAGTTCATCGGCGTTGTGCGACTCCACCAGCACCGCCATTCCCAGCTCGAACGCCAGCGCTTCGAGGGCCTGCATCGCCGGCAGTTCCAGCGCAGCAACGATCAATAGAATGCAGTCCGCGCCCATCGCCCGCGCCTCGTAGACCTGATAGGGGTCGACGATGAAATCCTTGCGCAGCACCGGAAGCTGGCAGGCGGCACGTGCCGCCTGCAGGTAGTCTGCGCTGCCCTGGAAGTAGTCGCGGTCGGTCAGCACCGACAGGCACGCGGCCCCGCCCGCTTGATAGCTGGCCGCGATCTCGGCAGGCCGGAAGTCGGGGCGGATCACGCCCTTGGACGGGCTGGCCTTCTTGATTTCGGCGATCACTGCCGGCTGCCCGGCGGCCAGCTTCGCGCGCAGGGCGCCGACGAAATCGCGCGGCGGCGCGGCGGCTTCGGCACGTGCGCGCATCTCGGCCAGCGGTACGCCGGCAAGTCCGGCGGCGATTTCGGTACGCTTGGTGGCGAGGATCTTTTCGAGGATGTCAGACATCGTGCTTACGCCCCCGTGGTGCGCTGGGAAAACGCCACCAACTGCCGCAGTTTTTCGCGTGCCGCGCCGCTGCGGATGACCTCGCGCGCCATTTCGATGCCCTCGCCCAGGGTATCGGCACGGTCAGCCACGTAGATGGCAGCACCGGCATTGAGCAACACGATGTCGCACGCCGGCCCCGGCAATCCATCGAGCACGGACAGCAACATGTCCTTGGCCTGTGTCGCGTCCCACACCTTCAGCACCTCGCTGCCGCTGGTCTCCAGCCCGAACTCGCCCGGACGGATCGTGTATTCGCTGACTTCTCCGTCCTTCAGTTCGCCGATCAGGGTCTCGCCACTCAGGGTGATCTCGTCCATGCCGTCGGAACCGTGCACGACCATGACGTGGCGACTGCCGAGCCGCTGCAGCACGCGTACCAGGATGCCGACCAGGTCGGGATGGAACACACCCAGCAACTGGTGCGGCGCGCCGGCCGGGTTGGTGAGCGGGCCGAGGATGTTGAACAGCGTGCGCACACCCAGTTCGCGACGCACCGGGGCGGCGTGTTTCATCGCGCCATGGAATTTCGGCGCGAACATGAAGCCGATGCCGATGGCGTCGATGCTCTCGGCCACCTGCTCGGGCGTGAGGTCGAGGTTCACGCCCAGCGCCTCCAGCACGTCGGCACTGCCGCTGGTCGACGAGACCGAGCGCCCGCCGTGCTTGGCGACGCGCGCCCCGGCTGCGGCAGCAACGAAGGCAGCGGTGGTCGAAATGTTGAAGGTGTGCGCGGCGTCGCCGCCGGTGCCGCAGGTGTCGACCAGGTGCGTGTCGTTCTGCGCCGGCACCTTGGCAGCGAATTCGCGCATCACCTGCGCCGCGGCGGCGATCTCGCCGACGGTTTCCTTCTTTACCCTGAGGCCCGTGATGATGCCGGCGATCTGCACCGGCGTGAGCTCGCCGCGCATGATCTGGCGCATCAGCGACAGCATCTCGTCGTGGAAGATTTCGCGCTGCTCGACCAGCCGGGCGAGCGCCTGCTGCGGCGTGATCATCGCGTCCCTTTCAGGAAATTCGCCAGCATGGCGTGCCCGTGTTCGGTCAGGATGGATTCGGGATGGAACTGCACTCCCTCGACCGCCAGCGTCTTGTGGCGGACCCCCATGATCTCGCCGTCGTCGGTCCAGGCGGTGATATCCAGGCAGTCGGGCAGCGACTCGCGTTCGATCACCAGCGAATGGTAGCGGGTGGCGCGGAAGGGATTGGGCAGCCCCTTGAACACGCCCACATCCAGGTGGTGGATCATCGAGGTCTTGCCGTGCATCAGTTCCTTCGCGCGCACGATCTTGCCGCCGAACGCCTGGCCGATGCTCTGGTGGCCGAGGCAGACGCCGAGGATGGGCACCTTGCCGGCGAACTCCTTGATCAGCGGCACCGATACGCCCGCTTCGTTGGGCGTGCAGGGGCCGGGTGAGACGACGATGTGGTCGGGTTTCAGCGCCGCGATGCCGGCGAGGTCGATTTCGTCGTTGCGGATCACCTTGACGTCTTCGCCCAGTTCACCGAAATACTGCACGAGGTTGTAGGTGAAGCTGTCGTAGTTGTCGATCATCAGCAGCATATCGCGGCCATCCTATTGATTTGCATAGCCCCTGCTGCTTCGTCTGGAGAGGGATACCCGGCCGATCGTCCGGTTATTCTGTCGCTGCCGGGGAGGGCATCATTGAAAGGGGACATTATCCCCTGCCCGCGCATACCGCGACAAGTTCAGGACGGGTACTCTGGCTTGCCGGACGCCCTGATTCTCATATGGCCATCCCCCATGCCGGCCCGCCGCTGGCCTGCCATGAAAAAGGCCAACCACACAGTTGGCCTTTTTCATGGCGCCATTTCGTCACACTGGAAGCATGCAAACGGCGTGCGACACACACGCCCACAACGACCGCTAGTTGGGCGAGATCCCCTGCAGGTAAGTCGTCACCGCCACCAAATCCAAGGACGTCAGGCCATGAACCAGGGGCTTCATCATCGCGCCTGCGGGACGCTGGTTGGTCTCCGACAGGATATGCAGCTGCTTCATCATGTAGTTGGCATGCTGGCCCGCCAGGCGCGGGAAAGTGTCCTTGCCCATGCCCATCGCACCATGGCAGCCCGCGCAGGCGGCCACCCCCTTGTCAGGGATGCCGTTCTCGAAAATCGCCTTTCCGGCTGCAACCGTTGCGGGATCACCTGCGACATTGGGTGCATCTTTCTGCTGCGAGAAATAGCGGGCCAGCCCCGCAATCTGCTCGTCGGTCAATTTCCGGGTAATACCCCACATATATTCCGAACCCGCAGGATCGATACGGTCATGCCCGCGGAAGAATTTGAGCTGGGCGATCAAATATGCTTCCTGCTGCCCGGCCAGCTTGGGAAAAGCGGGCGAAGTCGAATTGCCGTCCACACCGTGGCAGCTCGAGCAGACCTGCAACGCCAGTGTCCGGCCCGATACATTCGGATTGCCGATATCGCGCGAGCGTTCCAGATTGACGCATCCGCTCCCCAGGCTCGCGATAGCCAGCGCCAACATCGTGTACACGGCTGTCTTCATATTGGAATCCCTTCAGGTCAGAAAAGTGCGTTGCCAGGCCTGCTTTAGTAGGCGCCCCATACATAAACGAACAGCGTGTCGTTGTCGCTGGCACTGCGGCCAAAGCCATCGTAGTTGCTGCGGCTGCCACTGAATTTCGTGTAATGCCAGTATTGCGCGCCGATGCGAAGGTACTGGACGGGCGTCCAGAACACCTCGGGAATCCAGGCGGTCGTATCCGGGCTTCCGCTCAAATTGCCCGTGATGTCCGCCGGCCCGCCGAAAAATCCGGCATCGGTCGAGCCGGTAGTTTGCTGGTAGGCCAGACTGGCGCCATACGTGGCGTTGTAGACGTAGGCCCCCTTGATCTTGAGTTCCTTCAGGGTATCGCTCGCATTGTCGTAGCCGAGTGCCAGCGGGTCGCCCCACTTCACGTTTTCGTGGATGTAACTGATGTGGGCCGTGACCGTGTGCGGGTCGAGGATGTACTGGTATTGCGCATCCAGCCCGTAATCCCGGTAGCGGTCGGTCGGCTGGTTGACGTCGTTGTTCTCGTGGATCTCGGCGACCAGGCCCGAGGTGCCGATCATCAGGTCATGCGGCCCGAACGCCTTGGTGTAGGCAAGTCGCCAGTAGGGCGCGCCGTCCTTGATCCTCGCGATGCCGGAGTTGTCCCCCGGGTGCAGGAGTCCGAAGGGGCCGTTGGCCGTCTTGTAGAGCGCGAGTTCGCCATAGAGGCTTCTGTTCCAGTAGGCATAGACGCCGGCACCCACCGCGTCTTGCCCAAGTCCGCCGTCGAGCAGGGGCGATGCGGGTGCGCCGAGCGCGAACGTCGGCCCGACATAGGGATAGCTCCAGGCCGGCGCACTGTTCCACACATCCTGCATGCTCGGGTTGTTGTTGGCGAACGCGCCGACGATGAGATCGCTGCCCGGCGAGATGAAGCGATCGGCATAGCGAAATTCCGTGTTGTCCGGACTCAGGTGGCCCACCCAGTCGCCGTTGTCCTGCTGGTGGTCATAGTTCGCGTAGGTCGCTTGCGCGAACAGGCCGAGGTTGTCGGTAATCTTGCCCGCCAGGAAAACGCTGCCGACGTCGAATATCGCCGTGCCCTGCTTGTGGAAATCCACGGTGTCCTTCACCCCGGTGGAGTCCTTGGGGTTGCGGACCCGGGTGTAGTCGAGGACCGCCATCACCGAGAGGGGCATGGCGCGGGCACCCATCGTATAGCCGGTGAGCTTGAACAGCCGCCCGTATGGGGTCAGTTCCGGAAACTGGCCGCCGGCGTGGCAGGCCAGGCAGTTTTGCCCTGTCTGCCGGGCAAAAGCCGGAAGCGCATAGCTGGGAAAGGACCACATCCCCAGCAAGACAAGAGCGAGCAAGGCCGGGAGAACGCCCTGCACCCTCAAAACATGGCGCCAAGCTGATTTGGTTATCAAGTGCGTTCTCCCCAAAAAATCGACATTGGAAACAGCCTGCTTATTCCAGCACTGGCACGGCGCCTCGTGCGTTGCAAAAAACATCAGCGTTGCATGGATAAAAAACAAAAACCAAATGTGTTGCATAAAAGAACAGTTTAATTAATAGGACACGCTTATCCGTTGTTCAAGGGCGCCCCATAAAATTAAACAGGGCCGGTCATCGCCGCATCGCCATACATGGCGCACACCCATAAAAAAAGCGCCCGAAGGCGCTTTGATGCCAGGCATCGAGGGGATTATTTGAGCTTCTTGATCCCCATCAGGCCCAGCACATATTTCTCGTACAGCGGCTCGGTCGAGCCTTTTTTCATTTTGCGCATGAAGTATTTCTCGAACGCCACCTTGGCCAGGTGAACCCACTTGCCTTCCTTGAACCAGTTGACGTTGCGCGGCGGGATTTGCGGCAGCGCGACGAAGGCCGCGCCAGTGTCGCCGAAATCGGCCAGGCAGATGGCATTCCAGGAGGCTTTCTCGGTGGGCTCGCGACCATCGAGCACCGCACGGATGTTGTGTGCCGTGGCCGTGACCATGGACTCGATCATGTAGCCGGTCTTGGGCGTGCCGGTGGGCACCGGCGTGGGCTCGACCGGCGGAATGGCGACGCACACGCCGACCGAATAGATGTTCGGGAACTTGGGATTGCGCTGATAGGGGTCGATGACGATGAAACCGCGCGGGTTGGTGAGCCCCTCGATGCCGAACACGGCGTCGATGCCCTTGAACGCCGGCAGCATCATGGAGTAGGCGAACGGCAGTTCATGCTCCTTGATCACCTCGCCTTTTTCGTTGTGCTCGGAGACGAACATCTTGCCGGCCTCGACCTTGGTGACCTTGGCATTGCAGATCCACTTGATGTGGCGGTCGCGCATCACGGACTCCATCATGCCCTTGGAGTCGCCGACGCCGCCCAGGCCCAGGTGGCCGATATAGGGCTCGGCAGTGACGTAGGTCATCGGCACCTTGTCGCGAATCTTGCGCTTGCGCAGATCGGTGTCCATGATCATCGCGAACTCGTACGCCGGGCCGTAGCACGAGGCGCCCTGCACCGCGCCGACCACGACGGGCCCCGGAGCCTGCACGAAATCGTCCCACACCTTGCCTGCCGCCACGGCGTGCTCGACCTGGCAGATCGACTGGGTATGCCCTTCCGGCCCCAGTCCGGGCACCTCATCGAAAGCCAGCTTGGGGCCGGTCGCGATGACGAGGAAATCGTAGTCCACGATCTGGCCGTCGGTGAGCTCGAGCTGGTTCTTCTCGGGGTGCACGCGCGCCGCGCCGACCGCGATGAAATCGATGTTCTTCTTGTTCAGGTACGGCGCGGCGGGAATCGTGACGTCGTCGCGCTTGCGCCAGTTCACTGCCACCCAGGGATTGGACGGCGTGAACTGGAAATACGGCAGATTCGAAATCACCGTGATCTTGTCTTCCGTCCGCGCCGATTCGCGCATTTCATAGGCCATGGTCATGCCACCCACGCCTGCACCCAGAATAACGATATGTGCCATGCAGTCCTCCTTGTTTGATGTTGGCCAGTATTGCGGCCAACACCATTGCAACAGGCATGCCACCCCGAAAAAGTGTCCTGCATGCGGGCTGCCGGGGAGAAACGGATTTGACATGGCCATTGCGTCATGCCATTTTCCACTCTTGTCATGACGAGAGTGTCAGATATGGACATCGAACTTCAAGGCCTGATCGACACGCACGAACAGCCGTTCGTGGTAATCGACCGCAGCTACCGCATCGTCGCCGCCAATCAGCGCTACTGCGACACCTACGGGATGACGCCCGCCGCCATCGTCGGCCAGCACTGCCACGCGGTATCCCACCACTCGCAGCGACCCTGCCACGAAAACGGCGAACATTGCCCGCACCAGGCGTTGTTCGCCCAGGGCGAAACGGTAGAAGTCCTGCACACCCATTACCACGCCGACAACCAGCCCGAACGCACCCGCATCCGCGGACACCGCTTGCGCGGCGCGGATGGCGAGCTCTATCTGGGCGAGCAGCTGTTCCCGCTGGAGGCCGAGGCGGGCAGCGAATGCGACGCCATGCAGATGATCGGGCAGTCGCCCGCCTTTCTCGCCTGCGTCGACAACCTTGCACGCGTGGCCGAGAGCGAGGCCTCGATCCTGCTATACGGCGAGAGCGGCGTCGGCAAGGAACTTGCCGCACGCTTCATCCATGCGCGCTCCAGCCGCGCAGGCACGGCATTCATCGTCATCAATTGCGCAGCCGTGCCGGAAAGCCTGTTCGAGAGCGAACTCTTCGGCCACGAACGCGGTGCGTTTTCCGGCAGCAACGGCCTGAAAAAAGGCCTGTTCGAACTCGCCGACAACGGCACCCTCTTCCTCGACGAAGTAGGCGAGATCCCGCTGGCCATGCAGGCCAAGCTGCTGCGCGTACTGGAAACCGGCGAATTCCGCCGCGTCGGCGGCACGCAGACGCTGACTGCCGACGTGCGCGTGGTGTCGGCCACCAACCGCAGGCTGCTCGATGAAGTCGATGCCAAGCGTTTCCGGCTCGACCTCTATTACCGCCTGGCCGGCATCGACGTCACCCTGCCGCCGCTGCGCGAGCGCGCCGCCGACCTGCCCGACCTGGCGAACTTCCTGCTGAAGCGGCTGACCGGCGGACAAAGCCCCTGCCGCCTCGCACCGGACGCCGTCTCGGCATTGCAGGCCTACGACTTCCCCGGCAATGTGCGCGAACTGCGCAACCTCCTGCAGCATGCCGTGCTCAGCTGCCGCGACGGCACCATCCGCGCAGCCGACCTGCGATTGCCGCCGCGCGTCGCGCACACACGCCCCGACGCCGCCAGCGCCTCGCTGCGCGACATGGAACGCGCGCACCTGCAATCCCTGCTCGACGCGCACCAGGGCCATCGCGCCCGCGTCGCCGCCGCGCTGGGCGTCACCGAGCGCACGCTGTACCGCAAGCTCAAGCAACACGGGTTGGGGAAGAACTGAATCCGTTCCCGGCTTCCCCCCAAGAAGCCGCTCAAAATGTGCAGCCATACTGGCGACGAGTGAAGCGACATAGAGGCGGATGATGATGGCGGGGAAAAACACTGAAAGGAGGCTTAGCAAGAAATGCCGTCTCTGCGTGATCGCTATTCCGGCCAAAGCCGACGGTGAGAATGCAGAGACGGAATCGTCCGCTCCCCGACTCAGTCCGGTTAATGCATCTCACGTAGGTGCGATGGCAGCCCAACTTAATGGCCCGACCGTGAGTGCCAATCAACCTGCCGGCAAGTCATCGACCAGCGAATAGCAACCAAGTGCCGGTCAGGCTACTTGCTTGAAGCGCAATACGTGTAGCCCTCCTATCAGATATCCACCTCATTTATCGCGTGACTCAACTCCGACCTCTCTTCATCAGTGAAGAGTCTGGACCGCGTCAAAAAAGCTTTTCCTTCCGGTCCTTCGAGCGAGAAAGTTCCGCCTCCATAGCCATCGATGACGTCGATGATCAGCTGAGTGTGCTTCCAGTATTCATATTGCGATTTACTGATATAAAACGGGCAGCCGCCGATATCGCCCAGATAGTCATCGCCGGCACCAATGGTGATCTCACCTGGCAGAAAACAGTTGGCGGCGCTGTTGTCGCAACAACCTCCCGACTGGTGAAACATCAGTGGACCGTGTTTCTTCTTCAAGAACTCGATCAGTTCAACTGCAGCGGGTGTGGCGATGACTTTTTCAACCATCCACGGCTCCTCGACAAGAAAGAGGCAGTTGCTCACCCCGGTTGGATTTGCTGGACAGATTTTATTCGGTCAGAAGAAGCCGAGCTTCTGTTCAGCGTAGCTGACCAGAAGGTTCTTAGTCTGCTGGTAGTGATCGAGCATGACTTTGTGAGTCTCGCGGCCAATGCCCGATTCCTTGTAGCCACCGAAAGCTGCGTGTGCCGGATAGGCATGGTAGCAGTTGGTCCACACCCGTCCAGCCTTGATGGCGCGGCCCATGCGGTAGGCGACATTGCCGTTGCGACTCCACACACCGGCGCCGAGACCGTAAAGGGTGTCGTTGGCGATAGCCAGGGCTTCGGATTCATCCTTGAAAGTGGTCACGGCCAATACAGGTCCAAAAATCTCTTCCTGGAAGATGCGCATCTTGTTGTGGCCTTTGAACAAGGTCGGCTGCACGTAATAACCGCCATTCAGTTCGCTGCCGACATCGGCCTGGGCGCCGCCGATCAGCACATTAGCGCCTTCCTGCTTGCCAAGATCAAGGTAGGACAGGATCTTGGCAAGTTGCTCCTTCGAAGCCTGGGCACCAACCATAGTATCGGTATCCAGCGGATTGCCTTGCTTGATCGCCTTGACGCGAGCCAAGCAGCGTTCCATGAATTTGTCGTAGATGGATTCCTGGATCAGGGCGCGCGAGGGGCAGGTGCATACTTCGCCCTGGTTGAACGCGAACAGCACCAAGCCTTCAATGGCCTTGTCGAGGAAGCTGTCGTCAGCCGCCATCACGTCTTCGAAAAAGATATTGGGTGACTTGCCGCCAAGTTCCAGTGTGGCCGGGATCAGGTTGTTGGCGGCTGCCTGGGCGATAACGCGGCCGGTGGTAGTAGAGCCGGTAAATGCAATCTTGGCGATACGCTTGCTAGTGGCGAGCGGCATACCCGCTTCGCGGCCAAAACCGTTGACGATGTTGAGCACGCCCGGCGGGATGATGTCGGCGATCAATTCTGCAACGATGAGGATGCTCACCGGTGTCGATTCGGCCGGCTTCAGAACCACGCAGTTGCCGGCAGCCAGGGCTGGCGCCAGCTTCCAAACGGCCATCAGGATGGGAAAGTTCCAGGGGATGATCTGGCCGACCACGCCCAGCGGTTCATGGAAATGGTAGGCGACGGTGTTCTCGTCGATCTCGCCAATGCTGCCCTCTTGAGCGCGCACGCAACCGGCGAAATAGCGAAAGTGGTCGATGGCCAGAGGGATGTCTGCGTTGAGGGTTTCGCGGATCGGTTTGCCGTTGTCCACCGTCTCGACATAGGCCAGTAATTCGAGGTTGGCTTCCATGCGGTCGGCGATCTTAAGCAGTATGTTGGCGCGCTCACCGACCGAGGTTTTGCCCCATTTGTCGGCGGCCGCGTGAGCGGCATCCAGAGCCAATTCGACATCATCGGCACCGGAGCGGGCTGCCTTGGTGTAAGACTTGCCGTTGATCGGGGTGATCACGTCAAAGTATTCGCCTTTGACCGGGGCCACCCACTTGCCGCCGATGAAATTGTCATACTGTGTTTTGAATTTGACGTTGGCATCAACATTGCCCGGTGGCGCATAAATCATTTTGTCTCCTTCGAAGGTTTGGTGTAGCTGGTTATGATCGAGCGTGACGCAGCAATCGATGGCCATATCCGCAAAGACTATGCCAGTGGTCGAATAGTGGGCTAAATCAAGCCAAGTCATTAATCGGATTCAGACTTGTGGCCTGGCATCGACCTGTAATACAGGCGCCTGACACGTGTCAGGCTGACACGCTGCGCCAAATTGACACACCTCCAGATCCTAATTGGCAGCGGGTTTTGCGACGTCAGAGCGAAGCCGTATAGTAAGGAACGTTTTAGTTGGGAGGTCGTCAGCATGCTCAGTCCGACACCGAGAAGACCCGCCGCCGCCTTGCGTCAGGCGCGCAACCAGTTACTGGAAAGCGGCCAGTTGCCCTACGACAACCTGGTTGGCCCGGTAATCGCCCGCTCATGGGCACGCAGCCAGCAAGCCGGCCTGGCACCGGTCGGCCGGCTACCGGAGGTGCAATATCTAAACGCTTCGCAATTGACGCGCCTGATCGCCCACCAACAGGAACTCATCGGCCACGCCCGGCCCATCATGGAGTATCTCTACAGCCAGTCGCGGGACAGCGGAAGCGTGGTGATCCTGGCCGATGATCATGGCGTTCTACTGCAAGCCGTGGGCGACGCCGATTTTCTTGATCGGGCCGAGCGTGTAGCCCTGACGCCAGGGGCTTCCTGGAACGAGTGCCATCGCGGCACCAACGCCATCGGAACGGCCCTGGCCGAGGCAGCGCCGGTGGTCATCAATGGCGCTGAACACTTTTTGGAGCGCAACAGTTTTCTGACCTGCGCCGCCGCCACAGTTGCGGCTCCCGACGGTCGGCTATTGGGCGTACTGGACATCTCCGGCGACCAGCGACGCCGTCATCCACATACCTTCTGTTTGGTGCGAACTGCCGCGCAAATGATCGAGAACCGGCTGTTCGAGGTTTACCACAGCGGCGATGTGCATCTGCGCTTTCACACGCTGGCGGAAGGCATCGGCACTCTGACGGAAGGCGTGCTGGCCCTTTCCCGAGAGGGATTGATCGCTGGTGCCAATCCAGCCGCCATTCGTCAACTGGGGCTGCACAGCGCAGACCTGGGCAGCCTGCCACTGGAAAGCGTCTTCCATTTACGTCTATCCGAATTGCTCGATTGGGGCTATCGCCGGGGCCACGAACCGATGCTGGTTGAGCATACAGCCAGGCCAGGTCGAGCCAGCATCAGTCGCCTGTTCGTGCGGGTTGAAACCAGCCGCGTGGTGCGTCAAGTGGCGGTGTCACAGCCCACTCCACCAACACCCAGGACTGATGCGCTGGCCGCCCTGGACATTGGCTGCGACCTCATCACGACAGCCATCGGCAAGGCTCGCAAGGTACTCGACAAGCCCATCCCGGTGTTGTTGCAAGGCGAATCGGGAGTCGGCAAGGAGGTATTTGCCAATGCCATGCATAACTCGGGTCCGCGCCGCAAACATCCCTTCATCGCCGTAGATTGCTCGGCTTTGCCGGAAAACCTCATTGAGGCTGAACTGTTCGGTTATTCGCCCGGCGCTTTCACCGGAGCACGCCGGGAAGGCTCGCCGGGCCGCATCCGCGAAGCGCAAGGCGGCACCCTGTTCCTGGATGAGATCGGAGACATGCCGCTGGTCATGCAAACTCGGCTGCTGCGCGTTTTGCAGCAACGTCAGGTGACGCCGTTGGGAGGCAGCAAACCGGTGGCAGTGGATTTCGCACTGATCAGCGCAACCCACCGCAATTTGCGGATGGAAATGGAAGCCGGCCGCTTCCGCGCCGACCTGTACTACCGCATTAACGGCATGACTCTGATGCTGCCAGCACTACGCGAGCGCAAGGATTTCCCAGCCTTACTCAATCATCTGCTCGAAGATTTGTTACCCGGCCGGAGAGTCGCCTTCGATGCCAGCATTTCCGCCGCCTTCGCTGATTTCTCCTGGCCCGGCAACTTGCGCCAGCTGGTCAACGCCTTGCGCACCGCTTGTGCCTTGATCGAAAGCGATGAATGCCACATTGGGTGGCAACACCTGCCGGATGATCTGGTCGAAGAGTTGCGCCGACACGGTTCGCGTAGGATTGTGCCGACGGAAGTCACGGAAAATCTTCAGGACGTTTCGGCCACTATCATCAGCCGGGCCATCAGCCTGAGTGGCGGAAACATGTCGGAAGCGGCTCGTCGTCTGGGCATCAGCCGCAATACGCTTTATCGGCGCTTGAAGAAAATAGGGAGATCCTGACTTGGCTTCCATGATGCCTGAACTCAAAGGACCACATTCAAAACCTCCGCATACTTGGCGTCTGACGGTCCGTTCCGACACCACCGCCATTCAAAAAATCGGCAGCTGAAGACGACCATCGTCCGCATCATCATGCCCAACCGCCCCCGCTGCACCTGGTGCGGCACCGATCCGCTCTACTGCGCCTACCACGACGAGGAATGGGGCGTGCCGCTGCACGACGAGCGCGCGCTGTTCGAATTCCTGATCCTGGAAGGCGCGCAGGCGGGGTTGTCGTGGTTCACCATCCTGAAGAAGCGTGAAGGCTACCGGCGCGCGTTCGACCATTTCGACGTCGAGCGCATCGCGCGCTACGGCGAGGCGGACGTGGCGCGGCTGATGGCGGATGCGGGCATCGTGCGCAACCGGCTGAAGATCGAATCGACGATCACCAATGCGCGCGCGACGCTGGCGCTGCGCGAGACGGGCGGGCTGGACGCCTACTTCTGGAATTTCGTGGACGGCCGCCCCATCGACAACGCGAGGAAAAACATCGGTCAGGTGCCGGCCAGCACGCTCCTGTCCGACGCGATCAGCAAGGATCTGAAAAAGCGCGGCTTCAAGTTCGTCGGCTCGACCATCGTGTATGCGCACATGCAGGCCACGGGCATGGTCAACGACCATACGGTGGATTGCTTCCGCCATCGCGAGGTGGCCGCCGCGGCTCAGCGGAAGTAGCCGCTGGGCGACGCGCCGAACTGGCGTTTGAACATGGTGGCGAAGGCGCTCGGGCTGTTGTAGCCCAGGTTGAGCGCGACGTCGACGACCTTCACGCCCGCGGCCAGTTGTTCCAGGGCGGTGAGCAGGCGCGCCTGCTGGCGCCACTGGCCGAAGGTCATGCCGGTCTGGCGGGCGAAGCGGCGCTGGATGGTCTTGGCGTCGACGCCCAGGCGGCCGGCCCAGTCGGTGAGAGTGGAGGCGTCGTCGGGCGTATCGGTCAGGACGCGGCAGATGGTCAGCAAATCCGGATCGTTAGGCTGCGGCAGATGCAACGGCAGGCTGGGCAGCACCGCCACCTCGTCGAGCAGCAACTGCATCAGGCGGCCGTCGCGCGCAGCCGGATCGTAGGGCTGCACCACCTCGATAGCCGCCAGAATCAGTTCGCGCAGCAGCGGCGAGATGCCGACCACCTGGCAGTCGGCCGGCAGGTTCGGGCTGGCGTCGGGGCGGATGTAGACGGTGCGGACCTGGACGTCGCCGACCATGCGGATGCCGTGCGGTTCGCGCGCCGGCACCCAGAGCCCGCGCGTGGGCGGCACCACCCATTGGTCGCCCCGGGCAGCGACCACCATGACGCCCTGGACGGCATGGATGAGTTGGGCGGTAGGGTGACTGTGGCTGGGTACCACGTGGCCGGTGGGATAGTCGATGGCCTTGCCGGTCACGGGCATGTAGCCCTGGTCCCGATCCAGGCCGCTGTGCAGGTGAATGTCCATTTCGAAAAGGTCGATGCCTTAATTCAGCGAGACGGACAAGCATCTTAGCCCTAAATTGGTGCCTCGCATTCTTTCGAGCCTGCCGCCATGACGACCGCGCATTCCGACGCCGACCGCACCGCCTTCAAGGTACTGGGCGCGATCAGCTTCTCGCATTTTCTCAACGACACCATGCAGTCGCTGCTGATCGCGAGCTACCCGCTGTTCAAGAGCGGGCTCCATCTCAGCTTCGCGCAGATCGGGCTGATCACGCTGGCCTTCCAGTTCACCGCCTCGCTGCTGCAGCCGCTGGTGGGCATCTATACCGACCGCCATCCGAAGCCGTTCTCGCTGGCGCTGGGCATGGGCTTCACCCTTGCCGGCCTGCTCCTGCTGTCGCAGGCGACCACGTTTCCGCTGCTGCTAGCCGCAGCCGCACTGGTCGGCAGCGGCTCGTCAATCTTCCACCCGGAAGCGTCGCGGGTGGCACGCATGGCCTCGGGCGGCCGGCACGGACTGGCCCAGTCGATCTTCCAGGTAGGCGGCAATGCCGGGGCGGCCTTCGGCCCGTTGCTCGCGGCCTGGGTCGTGCTGCCGCACGGCCAGAAAAGCCTGGCCGTGTTTTCGCTCTTCGCGCTGCTGGCGATGATCGTGCTGGCGGGCGTCGGCATCTGGTACCGCGACCAGCACCGCAAGCCGAAAAAGGCCGCGTCCGCCGCCGGCCACGATCTGCCGCGCGGCCGCGTGCTGCGCACGCTGGCGGTGCTGATGGCGCTGATGTTCTCCAAGTTCTTCTACCTGGCCAGCATCAGCAGTTATCTGATCTTCTATCTGATGCAGCACTACGGCATCGACGCGCAGGAAGCGCAGTACCACCTGTTCTACTTCCTGTTCGCGGTGGCGGCGGGCACGCTGCTGGGCGGGCCCATCGGCGACCGCATCGGCCGCAAGCGGGTGATCTGGCTGTCCATCCTGGGCGTGGCACCGTTCACGCTGGCACTGCCCTACGTGGGCCTGGCCGCGTCGGCGGGGCTGACGCTGATCATCGGCTTCATGCTGGCCTCGGCCTTCCCGGCCATGGTGGTCTACGCGCAGGAACTGATGCCGGGCAAGGTCGGCACGGTGTCGGGGCTGTTCTTCGGACTGGCTTTCGGCCTGGCCGGTATTGGCGCCGCTGTGCTGGGCGGGCTGGCCGACCACTGGGGCATCGAAACGGTCTACCTGCTGTGTTCGTTCTTGCCGCTGATCGGCCTGCTGGCGGTGTTTCTGCCAGATCTGCGCAGTCAGGTCGGCGCGGTGCGGGCGAACCCCATGCCGTCCGCCACGATTCCGGTCAAATGACGCAGGCCAGCTCTCCTCTCATCCCGGAAAAACCGGTACGACTGACGGTCCTAGCCGGCGCTAGGCGGCGCGTGCCATCTCCCCGAGTTTGCGCACGGTGTTCCAGTTGCGGCTGGTCATCGGCACGCCCAGCAGACGTTCCAGGGCAGCAGCGAGTCTGGATCGGCCGATGCCGTCCGGCGCATGCAGGTAGAGCACGTCGCCCGCCAGCTGAAAACGTTCGCTCGCGGCCCGGAGTTTTTCCAGGCCATCGAGATTGGGCTGGGGCGGAACGCTTGCGAGGAAATTCACGTACAGGGTACCGGGCACGGCCTCCGCTTCGGGATAGGGATTGCCCCTGATCACCTGTTCCAGCGTTGGCATATCGAGCAGCCGTACCCATGGTTCGAAGCCGTGGCTTTTGCCGATGACGGCACCGATCCTTTTCGACAGAAGCGCGGGATTGACTGGCTTGCCCTGGAACACCACGTTGCCACTCTGAATGTAGGTCTCGACACTTCGCAGGCCGATCCCTTCCAGCACCGCCGCCAGTTCTTTCATCGGCAGCTTGTTGTTCCCGCCAACGTTGATGCCTCGAAAGAGTGCAATATACGTTTTCACCGCGTTGTCTCACCCGAGCGCCCGGCCGGGCCGGGTTCGCGCTAGTCGACCGCTGCGCCGCCGAAGCGCGCCTGGGCAAGCTCGGCAGCACGCACGACGGCGCGCGCCTTGTTGAGCGTTTCCATCCATTCGTTGTCGGGCACCGAATCGGCGACGATACCGGCACCGGCCTGCGCGTACAGCATGCCGTCCTTGACCACCGCGGTGCGGATCGCGATCGCCAGGTCCATGTCGCCGTTGAAGCCGAGATAGCCCACCGCGCCGGCGTAGATGCCGCGCTTGCTCGGCTCGAGTTCGTCGATGATTTCCATCGCCCGCACCTTGGGTGCGCCCGACACGGTACCGGCCGGGAAGCTGGCGCGCAGCACGTCGAGCGCGGTGAGGCCGGGCTTCAGCTTGCCTTCAACGTTGGAGACGATGTGCATGACGTGCGAGTAGCGCTCGATCTGCATGTTCTCGGTGACCTTGACGCTGCCGGTGACGGCGACGCGCCCGGTGTCGTTGCGCCCGAGGTCGAGCAGCTGCAGATGCTCGGCGCATTCCTTGGGGTCGGCCAGCAGTTCTTCGGACAGGCGCTGGTCGTCCTCGCGCGTCAGGCCGCGCGGTCGGGTGCCGGCGATGGGGCGCAACGTGACGAGGTCGCTTTCGAGCCGCACCAGGATTTCCGGCGACGAACCGACGACGTGGAACCCGCCGAGATCGTAGAAGAACATGTAGGGCGAGGGATTCAGGCTGCGCAGCGCGCGGTACAACGAAAGCGGCGACGCGGCGAACGGACGCGCCATGCGCTGCGACAGTACCACCTGCATGACGTCGCCGGCAGCGATGTAATCCTTGGCCTTCTGCACCGCCGCCTTGAATTCGGTCTCGCCGAATTCCGAACTCGGCTCTGCCGTATCCGTAACCGGTTCGGCCGGCAGTATCACCGGTGCACTCAGTTTGTCGGTCAGCTCGGCCAGGCGCAGATGTCCTTGCGCATACGCATCTGCCTGCATCGGGTCGGCATGCGTGACAAGATAGAGTTTGCCGGCAAGGTTATCGAACACAGCCAGCTCCTCGGTCAGCATCAGAAGAATGTCCGGCGTGTGCAACACATCGTCCTTGCGTGTCCGATTCTGATTAAATTCCGGCGCCAGGCGTTTCTCGATGTAGCGGATGGTGTCGTAGCCGAAATAGCCGGCCAGTCCACCGGTAAAACGCGGCAGCCCCGCCACCGGCGCGGCCTTGAAGCGCGCCTGGAACTCGGCGACGAAAGCCAGCGGATCGGACAGGTTGTATTCCTCGATCACCTTGCCGTCGGTTTCTACCGTCAGCAGATGGGCGCGCACCCGGATCACGGTGCGCGCCGGCAGGCCGATGAAGGAATAGCGCCCGAAGCGCTCGCCGCCCACCACCGATTCGAGCAGATAGGTGTAGGGCGCGTTGGCCAGCTTGAGATATACCGACAGCGGCGTTTCCAGGTCGCCGGGCAGTTCGCGCACCAGCGGAATGCGGTTGTAGCCCTGACGGGCGAGGTCGAAAAAGTCTTGTTCAGTCATTTTTGGCTAGGGGCTAGGATTTAGGAATTAGAGGTCAGGGAACGGCATGTAACCGTCACCATCGCGCGCCAGCGGCGCGCCCCCTAGATCCTAGATCCAATATCCTAGCCCCTAGCCTCACGCCTTCACCACCATCTTGGCTGCTTCGGCCAGGCTCGGCACCACGGCATCCAGGTCGAGTTCGGTCACCGGACGGCCGCGATTGTAGCCATAGGGTACGCAGAACACTGCGCTGCCGGCGGCACGCGCGGCCTGGGTGTCGTTGAGCGAGTCGCCGATCAGCAGCAGATCGGTCGGCTTGATCTTGAACACCTCGCAGGCATGCAGCAAGGGCAGTGGGTCGGGCTTGCGCTTCGGCAGCGTGTCGCCGGACAGGATCAGCTCGAAATAATCGAACAGGCCGGTGTCCTTCAGCAGCGGATGGGTGAACGCTTCGGCCTTGTTGGTGATGCAGGCCACGCGCAACCCCATCGCCTTGAGCGCCTGCAGGCCTTCGACCACGCCGGGGAAGGGGCGCGAGTGCAGGGACACGTGGGCGCTGTAATGCTTGTTGTACGAAGCGATGGCTTTCTCGAACAGCGCCGCATCCGGCTCGGCGTCCATGTCGCCGGTCAGCACGCGCTTGACCAGCCGCGACACGCCGTTGCCGATGTAGGTGACGATCGTGTCCTGCGACGGACACGACAGGCCGAGTTCGGTCATCATCAGTTCGGCGGCGTAGGCCAGGTCGGGCGCGGTATCGAGAAGGGTGCCGTCGAGATCGATGACGACGGCTTTGATTTTGAGTGGGAAATTCATTTTGGGTAAGTAGTGAGTGGTGAGCAGTGAGTGGTGAACGGTGGCTTGAGCGGCTTTTCCACTCACGACTCACGACTCACTGCTCACCGCTTACCGATTTTCAGACCTTCGCCAACTCGGCGCGCATCGCAGCGATGATGCTGTTGTAGCGTTGCGGGTCGCTGTCCTTGGCGGCGCCGAACACGGCCGAACCGGCAACGAAGGTGTCGACACCGGCGCGCGCGACTTCGGCGATGTTGGCGGGGCCGACGCCGCCGTCGATCTCGATGTTCACCTTGAGGCCGCGGTCGTCGATCATCTTGCGCACGGCGCGCGCCTTGTCGAGCACGTAGGGGATGAACTTCTGCCCGCCGAAGCCGGGGTTGACCGACATCAGCAGCACCATGTCAAGCTTGTCCAGCGTGTATTCCAGCACGTCGAGCGGGGTGGCGGGGTTGAACACCAGGCCGGCCTTGCAACCGTTTTCCTTGATCAGGCCGATGGTGCGGTCGATGTGCTCGGACGCTTCCGGATGAAAGGTGATGTAGGTGGCCCCGGCTTTTGCAAAATCAGGAATGATGCGGTCGACCGGCTTGACCATCAGGTGCACGTCGATCGGGGCGGTGACGCCATGCTTGCGCAGGGCCTCGCACACCAGCGGGCCGATGGTGAGATTGGGGACATAGTGGTTGTCCATTACGTCGAAATGGACGATGTCGGCGCCGGAGGCAAGTACGTTGTCGACTTCCTCGCCCAGCTTGGCAAAGTTGGCGGACAGGATGGACGGGGCGATGCGGTACGTCATGGGAAGGGCTCCTGGGATTTCTGCGGATTTTCGGGAAACCCGGCCATTTTACCAGCCCGTCACGTCATTGCGTTACACTCGACGCATTCCATCCCGTTGAGCGAACCCGTGGCAGAAGGTAAGAAATATCAAATCAGCATCAGCGTCAACACCGCGTATCTGGCCGACCAGAGCGATCCGTCCGCCGACCGCTACGTGTTCGCCTACACCATCACCATCGCCAACAGCGGGACGGTAGCGGCGCAGCTAATCTCCCGCCACTGGATCATCACCGACGCGGAAAACGTCACGCAGGAAGTCAAGGGGCTCGGCGTGGTGGGTGAGCAACCGCTGCTGCGGCCGGGCGAGAGTTTCGAGTACACCAGCGGCACCGCGATGGCGACGCCGGTCGGCACGATGCGCGGCACCTATCAGATGGTTGCGGAAGACGGCAACAAGTTCGAAGCGGAAATCCCCCCGTTCACCCTGTCGATGCCACGGGTATTGCATTAGGGTGAGCGGTAAGCAGGGAGCAGCAAGCGGTCTATCCCACTCACCGCTCACTGCTCACCGTTTCCTGCTTACCCATTCTCACTTCTTCATCGTCCACCACACGATGAATGCCAGCAATCCCGCCGCAATGGCAGCTTCCAGTATCAACCAGCCCAGTCCTTGGGTTTCCATTTAGCGCGATGCTCCCTTGATATACTCGACAGGTGTTTTCGTTGTGGGCCATCTTCACCCGTGATGCCGTTACGCGCAAGTCCGTGGCTGTTCGTTCTGTTGCTGTCCGCCTGTGCGGTATCGCCTCCCACGGCGCCCCCGGTGCCCAGTCCGATTCCCCGTCCGGCACCGGAGCCGGCACCGGTGGCGGCACCGGTGCCGCCTGCAGCACCCATCCCCACGCCGGCCGTCACCTATCCCACACTCAAGCCGGTGAGCTGGTCGTCGGTCGGTCTGGGGAAGGATGAGCAGATCGGCGAAGCCTGGATCGCTTTCCTGCGCAGCTGCGCCACGCTCGTCAAGCAAAGCGGCTGGCAGGCGGTATGCAGCGAGGCGATGTCCATGCCTCCGCCCGATGACAAGGCTGCGCGCGCCTTTTTCGAGCAGCGGTTCCAGCCCTATCAGGCCACGCAGGAAGACGGCAGCACCGACGGCATGATCACCGGCTACTACGAGCCCCTGTTAAAAGGCGATCGCGTGCGCACCGAACGCGCGCGCTATCCGCTCTATGCCGCGCCGGACGATCTCATCACGGTCGATCTGGCGAGCATCTATCCCGAACTGAAGAGCCTGCGCCTGCGCGGTCGCCTGGTCGGCAACAAGGTCGTGCCCTACCTCACCCGCAAGGAAATCGAGCAGTCTTCTGCCAACGGCAACGGCGCCAGCTTCAAGGGCAAGCCCATCGCCTGGGCCGAGGATCCGGTCGACCTGTTCTTCCTGCAGATACAGGGATCGGGCCGCATCGAGCTCCCCGACGGTTCGCATATGCGGGTCGGCTATGCGGACCAGAACGGCTATCCCTATCTGTCGATCGGAAAACTGCTGGTCGAACGCGGCGAACTCAAGCTCGAACAGGCTTCGATGCAAGGCATCAAGGACTGGGGCGCGAAGCACCCGGGCAAGCTGCCCGAACTGCTTGCCAGCAACCCGAGCTTCGTCTTTTTCCGCGAACTGCCCGACGGCCTGCCCGGCCCGCTCGGTTCGCTGGGCGTGCCCCTCACCGGCGGCCGCTCGATCGCTGTCGACCCGAAGTTCATTCCGCTGGGTGCGCCGGTCTTCCTGGCCACCACTCGGCCCAATTCGAGCCAGCCGATGAACCGGTTGGTGATGGCGCAGGACAGCGGCGGTGCGATCAAGGGCGGCGTCCGTGCCGATTTCTTCTGGGGCTTTGGCGACGAAGCCGGTGAGCTCGCCGGCCGCATGAAACAGCGCGGCCGCATGTGGGTGCTGTTACCCAAGGCCTTGTCCGGCATCGTCGCGAAACAGACCCCGCAGAATTCTAAAAACTGAGGCACGCCCCCAGCCAGAGAATTTACATTTAGTGCAGCAAGTCCGACAGTTCGTCGGCGTGCTCTTCCTCGATCGCCAGGATGCCTTCCAGCATGGCGCGTGTCGTCGGATCATACTGCGCAAAATACCGCACCATTTCCCGATAGCTCTCGATTGCAATTCGTTCGGCCACGAGATTTTCGCGGATCATCGCTTCCAGCGTGTCGCAGGTTCGGTATTCGGCATGCGACAACTGCGCAAGCCTGTCGGGATTGAATTCCGGCGCACCCCCCAACTGCACGATCCGTTTGGCAATCAGGTCGGCATGGGCCAACTCTTCGTTGGCGTGCACCAGAAATTCCCGCGCGATCGGCTCGGAATTGATCCCCTTGGCGACGAAGGAATGCTGGCGATACCGTAGAGTGCAGACCAGCTCGGTCGCCAGCGCATCGTTCAGTATTTTGACCGCGGTCTTCGCGTTCATGCCGTAGTCGTCGGTCACGGCGCCTTCCTCGATATGCTTGCGGGCTCGGGCCCTGAGTGTTTCTACATCGGACAGGAAACCTGCCGGATCGGACGTTTCGCCGGACCGGCTCTGCCGGCTCGCCTGAGGGGATGCGTTGCGCATGGATGAACTCCTGTGGGAAAGCAATAGGGACCGACCCTTACATCTTGTTTTGAACGTCCTTCGCCGTATCCTGGACTTTTTCGCCGCCCCGCTCCATATCCTTGCCAGCGCCCGCCACGGTATTGCAACCTGCCAGGACGACAAATACCGAAGACATTAAAAATGCAAAAAGTGTTTTCATGGTGTTCTCCCGAAGTCAAGAAACGGGCCGTAGCCCTCGCAATCCGTCGCGCTCCGTCTTGTCGCCGGATTGTGGAAACATCATATGACGCGGTGACAGGACGATTCTGTCGGATGGAACGGATTGACCTGTCGGATGATTCCTGCAATAAACAAACGCATATCATGAGCGCGAGCGAAACCTGATCATGCCGAATACGTCTACCCTCCCCGCCCACTTGAATCAAGGGCCGTTACCCGACGATGGATTGCGGCGCAGCACCCACCTCTCCCTGGCAGTCGGCATGGCGCTTCTGATCGGCCTGTTGGTGGCGAGCTACATGCAGGCCTCGGCAGGCCTCGACGCCCTGAAAGAGTTCGGCTTGATGAATCAGCGGGCCGATCACCTGGACCGTTTGAGTCAGCTTCTGGTCGAGGCGCAATCCTCGGTTCGCGGCTACGCACTCACCCACGACCAGGCCTATTTCGATGCCTACAAGACCGTCCGCCCAAAAATCCACGACACGCTGGAAACCATCAAGCGGGACGAGCAGGACGGTCCGCAGGCAGGCAATGTCGACCAGCTCGTCAAACGGGCGGAAAACCTCGCGGCTCGCATGGAACTCACCGCCCGTCATGTGGAAGGCGGGATATCGCTGGACACCAACTGGTTTGATCAGGACTCGCTGGCGATGGACGCCTACCGGCAACAACAAGCCACGATAAAAGTTTCCCTGCTCACGAAAAACCTGCAAAACGTCAAACAATCCACCAGCGGTTTCGAGAATGCCCGCCTCAGCGCGATCGTCCTGGCCGGCGCTTCGCTCTTGCTGTTGATGCTGGTCGTCTCGCAGCAGCAGAAGAAACAGGATCTGCGGGAAAGGATCCATCGCATGCTGGCGCAGGAAAACGAACGGCTCGAAAACGAAGTGCGTAGCCGTACCGAAGAATTGACCAATCTTGCCACCTACCTGACTACGATACGGGAGAGGGAGAAACTGGATCTGGCACGCGAGATGCACGACGAGCTCGGCGCGCTGCTGACTGCGGCCAAGCTCGACGCAGACTGGATCGAACGCAAACTCCCCCCCGACGCGCAGGCGCTGGTGGCGCAACGTCTGGTACGTCTCCGCCAGAGCCTGGCCAGCGGCATCACGCTCAAGCGCCGCATCACCAACAATCTGCGGCCCGCCCTGCTATACGACCTTGGGCTCATCGAGGCGCTGAAGGCGCTGATCGAGGAATTCCGGCAGGGCGAGGAGAAGATCGACGTCGACGTGGCATTGCCGGAGTACGAGCCTGAACTCTCCGAGGACGTCTCGCTGAGCCTGTTCCGTATCGTCCAGGAGGCGTTCACCAATATCCGCAAGTATGCCCAGGCCCGCCATGTCAGGGTGTCGCTGCGCGTGACCCCGGAAGCCATCGAACTGGTGGTCGAGGACGACGGCGTCGGATTCGATTCCAACTCACCCAAGCTCGCCCGGCATGGGCTGGCAGGCATCAAGCACCGCGTTTTCACGCACGGAGGACAGCTCGACATCCGCTCCGCGCCGGATGCAGGCGTCACGATCCGGGTGACCCTTCCCGCCTGAGGCGCAGGCGCGTTCGGGTCAGGACGAAGATCGCTTCCGTGCCGCAGCTTCGTTGACGTAATCGATCAACTGGTTGATCTGCATGGATTTGTCGAAGAAGGCATCCATCCCGAAACGGTCGCAGCGCTGGCGCATGGTGGCGTGCGCGTAGTTGGTCAGCACCACCTTGCGTGGTGCGCCATACAGGCCAGAATCCGTCTGCAGCGCGTCCAGCACGCCGATACCGCTGCCCTGCTTGAGCTCGATGTCGATAATCACCAGATCGACCGGCGTGTCGGCCAACCGGCGCAAAGCCTCGGTTTCGCCTTCTGCATGACCGCAGAACTCCACCCCGTCGAGTTCGCTCAACATATCGCCGAGCAACTCCTGCAACAAGGGCGAATCCTCGATCAGAAAAACTTTCAACATGGAAGTTTGGGAAAGCATGCGATGGACACCCGCCCCGGGAGACGCCATCTTATTGAGTAATGAGTCCGTGTCGTAGTGCATAGGTTGCCAATTCGGCATTACTGTTGACATTAAGCTTCTCTGTCAGCCGCGAACGATAGGTACTGATGGTCTTGACGCTGAGATGCAGCTGTTCGGCAATATCGGACACCGATTCGCCACGCGCCAGGCGCAAAAAAACCTGCAACTCGCGATCGGACAGGACTTCATGCAGTTCACCGCTGCGCCCGCCGCTCATTTCGTCTGCAAGCAATTCCGCAGTGCGGGGCGATACGTAGCGGCGTCCGAGCGATACCGTATGAATCGCTTTCAACAACTCCTCCTGCTCGCAGTCCTTGCACAAATAGCCGTTGGCGCCATTCTTGATCATGGCCAACGCATAGCTTTCCTCGGGGAAGCCGCTCAGAATCAGCACTTTGAGATCGGGGTGGCGCTGCCGTACGGTACGCAACACGTCCACCCCGCTCTTGCCAGGCAATGAAATGTCAAGCAGCAGCACGTCGCATGGCGTGGTGCGCAAGCTTGCAAGCGCATCGTCGCCGTTCGCCGCCTCGAAACTGATGCTGATCGCAGAATCCTCGTTCAGCAGTTCGCGGAAGCCGGTCCGAACAATCTGGTGATCATCCACGATGGCGACCTGGATCATGCCTTGCTCCTGCTCTGTAGGACTTCCGCCGATCTGGACCCGGTCATGTCAACGACCCCGCATGAGATTGACCACGAAGGTGGCGAGCGCCATCACCAGGAACACGATGAACAGAATCTTGGCGATGCCGGCCGCACCGGCCGCCAGCCCGGAAAATCCGAACACGGCAGCAACGATGGCGATAATAAAAAATACCAGCGCGTAATACAACATGAGCATTCTCCTGAATTTTTCCACACGGGAAATGGAAAGGACGTAACAGGACGGGATTCCCCGTAGTGGTTACTTACCAGCTTAAGCTGAGCCCCAGCCTGTACCATCGGCCTCCACTGAAAGGCCTGTCAGATAACGCTGACACACAGGCGTAATCGACAGGCATGCTTACTTGAGTGCCCGTGCTGCGAACACCCCCAGTAGCAGAAACACGACGAAAAGAACGACCGCGATGTAGAACAGGATCTTGGCCGCGGCGGCAGCGCCCGCGGCAATACCAGTGAATCCGAACAGACCGGCAATCAGCGACACGATGAAAAATAACAGCGCCCATTTAAGCATGGTGATCTCTCCTCACAGGATATTGCGGTAAAAAAACGCAGGCACAGCGCCGGCGCAGGACAAGCGCTTTCGGCAGGGAGGCTGCGAAGGCACAAGAACAGTGGCCCCAGCCCGACCTTCCCTACGGCCCCCCCAGAGGGATGAAGGGAGCGTGGTCGCGACCCGGGTGAAGATCGACAGCATCGACATGTTTTTTCCAGGTGGTGTCGTTACGGCGATGCTTCATCCTGGACCGGCGGACAGGAAGCGTCTGTCGGAGAACGCCCCCACGCATCCCGGCAAACGGTGCATCCCCCCGTAAGCGTCGTCCGACACCACACAGCCTGCGGCAGTCCGTCGGAGGTCGCCTACAAGCGATCAAAGCATTGACGGACAAGGGGCTGCGGCATACGCCCATTCGAATCCCTCCTGCCGGGGCTTACGATCACTTCAGGCCTGCAATCAGATGCTGGCTCACATTTTTCTTTCCCACGTTTATTAAAGGAACGCTTCCATGGAACCGACAAATCTCAATCCCAAGACCCCGACTTCGCAGAACGACACCGGCAACAACACAGCAAAAGAGCACGTTCACCGCTCGCTGGACGAGGCACAGGCGGGGGCCGCCGAAGTTGCCGCCCAAGGCAAGGAAATTCTTCGCGACAGCGCTGCGCAAGTCCGCGAAGCCGTCAGCCACACGACCGACCAGGCCGCCCAATATGTGCAGGCCCAGCCCCTTAAGTCCCTGTTGATGGCGGCCGCGGCGGGCGCTGCGATCGCCATGCTCGCAGGTACGGTCGGCAAGCGTCACGGACATTCGTGATGGATCTGCGCCACGGGAAGGGACGCTGAAGGATGTGGCCGCCTTTGCTCAGGATATTGCTGGACGAGCCGGCCCTCTTGGCCGAGCATGCTGCCGCCTATTCCGCGCTCATTCGGCAGGACGCGATGCGCTTGCAGGCGCGCCTGCTCCGGCGCCTGGGTTATTTGTTACTGCTGGGTGCGGGCGTCCTGCTAGCCGTGATTTTTGCAGGCATCGCACTGATGCTGCATGCGGCTGACGAAGGCTTGTACTGGCTGCTGTGGACAGTGCCCCTCATTCCCTTGGTCGTCGCCGCGATCGCCGCCTGGCGCCTGAAGGGCGACACGCCGGGATGCCCGGCGTTTTCGCGCGTGCGCACCCAAGTCGCGGACGACATGCAATTGACTGGCTGGAAGAAACCGCAATGACGACTCCTGCACCTGGAATCCCAACGAACCTTCCCACCGACCCGGAGGATCGGCTGGCGCTCAACCGCGCCATCCTGCGACAACGGCTCACCCGCATGCAGGCTCATCGCGCACCCGGCGCGCTGGATGCGCTCGATCAACTTGCCCGAACCGCTCTCCCATTTGCACGCCGGGTGGTGGCAGAAAACCCGTATGCCAGTCTCGGCGGGGGGATGCTGGCAGGCATGATACTGATGTACTGGAAACCCTGGCGCAGTTTGAGTGGATCGGTACTGGTCGGCTTGCTTGCGCGGCAGGCACTTGCCCTTGTGCCATCGCCCGGCGCTCACGCTTTCAACTGGTTGATGGCGGCAGCCCGCGCCGGCCGTAAACCGATCAATCCCGCTCACGCGAGCGGATCCGGAAAATGAAACATGCGGAGATTGCATTCATCCGCGGTTGGCCTTTCCCGAATCCTGCGCTTTCCGGGCCTGTTCCAATGCTTGGCCCTACTCGCCATCGCCTCGCTTTCAGCCTGCGCCACGTCGCCTCAGACGGTGCATCCGATACCCGAAGCCGAGCCCGTGGCATTTGAAAGCGCTCACGGCCCGGTTTCGACGCAAAGAAGCGAGCAGATCATCGATACCCTGGAAGACGCCTCAGGCGATAACGCCATTCTGAAAAAACATCTCGCCGTCGAGGAAGCGCTGAACCAGGACAGTCCGCTGGTTCTGGGCAACAAACTCAGGCTGCTGCAGGACGGACCTGCCACCTATGCCGCCATGTTTGCGGCCCTCCGTGCCGCCAGGCATTCCATCAACCTGGAAACCTATATCTTCGATGATGGCAGGATCGGTAACGAATTTGCCGACCTGCTGCTGGCCAAACAGGCGTCGGGGGTCCAGGTCAACGTGATCTACGATAGCGTAGGCTGCCTGGATACCCCTGCGGAATTCTTCGATCGTCTGCGCGATGGCGGCATCCGGATTCTTGAGTTCAACCCGGTCAATCCGGCGAACGCACACAAGCGAAAATGGCGGCTCAACAACCGCGACCATCGCAAGCTGCTCGTGGTGGATGGGCGGATCGCCTTTCTGGGCGGGATCAATATCAGCGAGACCTATTCAAGTGGTTCCTTCTCGCGATCGAGGAAGAAGGGTGGATCATCCGAGGCCGGGTGGCGCGACACGCAACTGCAGCTCGAAGGGCCGGTAGTGGCCGAGCTCCAGAAAGATTTCCTGGACACCTGGACACGGCAAAAGGGCCCGCCCCTGCCCGAGAAGCACTATTTCCCGAAGCTCGTCACCGTGGGCAATGAAATTGTACGAGCCATCGCGAGCGAATCGGACGACCCTGCCAGCCCGATTTATCTCACCCTGTTGTCCGCCATCGACCACGCGGAGCGTTTCGTTCATCTGACCAATGCCTATTTCGTGCCGGATCCTCAGCTGGTTCGCGCCCTGGTCGGCGCGGCACGCCGCGGAGTGGACGTGCAACTCATCCTGCCCGGAAAAAGCGATTCATGGCTGGTCTTCCAGGCCGGGCGATCGCATTACACCGAGCTGCTACGCGCCGGCATCCGGATCTACGAGCGTCGCGATACCGTCCTGCATGCCAAGACGGCGTCGATTGACGGTGTATGGGCCACGATCGGTTCGACCAATCTCGACTGGCGAAGCTATTTGCACAACGACGAAATCAATGCCGTGATTCTGGGAACCCATTTCTCACGTCAGATGGAAGCCATGTTCGACCAGGATCGGGCGGCATCCACCCTGATCGAACCCGCCCGTTGGCAACGGCGCTCTCCCTTGCTGCATCTGGAGGAATGGGTCGCACGACGGTTCGAATACTGGCTGTAGCCCGCTTCCGCCATTTCATTCCCGCAACCATAGAAGGAGCTTGTGATGACTACATTGATCGTCGGCCGTTTCCAGCAGCTATCCAGCGCAGATTCCGCCGTACGCGACTTGGGGCGGGTCGGATTCCACAAGCCTGAGATGTGCCTGGTGTACGTCAGTCCTCACGGCCAGCACGCCATCCACCCGGTGGGCGGCGATGCGGACGAATCCCCGGGCACGCATGAAGCCGGGGCCGGCGCGATGACGGGTGCAGCCGGCGGGCTGGGAGCCGGTACGCTGGTCGGCGTGGCGACACTTCCCGCGCTCGGACCCGTGGGTCCCTTGCTGGGAGCCGCAGTCGGCGCCTATGCCGGCGCCTTGGTGGGCGCGCTGAAAAGCATGGACGAAAACGAGACGCAGGAGCCGGGCAGTCCGCCGCCCCGCGAACCCGGTATGCTGCTGGCGGTTGCGGCCGATGCGCCGGCCCGGCGGGAAAGCGCGATCGAGATCCTGAGCGAATATGCAGACGAGGTGGAGGAAATCGATGGCACCTTGCGCGATGGCGACTGGGTGGACTTCGACCCGCTCCAGTCGGGCAAAACCATCGGGTAAGGCCCGTAATTGCCGGCCTGCAACGCTCCCGAAACCGTATCCCGGCATCCCGCGGAGGCGCTGCCGTCAGACATGTCCTACCGCGTGCCTGACGCTAGACTGACTGCAGGCTCCCCGGCGTTCCTCTATGCTGTCTACTCGGCCAACCAATGGGAGCCCCTCCATGCCACTGTCGTTCATCGTTGCCTGGATGCCGGGATCAAGGAATCGCGTTCTGCCTCGCCCTCCGCACCTGCCCGCGCGCGCCACAGATTTCCGCTCCCTGCTCGCAGGCGTCGTGTCGATTGCCTGGGGCGCGACAGGTGCGTCGCTGGCGCACGCCGATCGACTTGCCGGCGCCACGCTTGCACAGCAAGGCGGCGGGGGTGCCCCTGCCTGCATGACCTGTCATGGCGCCACAGGAGAAGGCCAGGCAGCGGCCGGGTTTCCGCGACTCGCAGGACAGGGCCAGGCCTATCTGTTGAAGCAGCTCCAGGCATTTGCCGACGGAACGCGCAAGAATCCCCAGATGGCGCCGATCGCCCGTTCGCTCAGCGCCGCACAGATGCGTGATGCCGCCGACTACTATGCCAGCCTCCCCGGCTGGAAGCAGGCGGGCGCGCCGCATACCCCTTCGGCTCAATACACACAGGGGCTGAAAATCGTCACGGAGGGCGACTGGTCCAAGGAAATGCCCGCCTGTTTCGCCTGCCACGGCATCGCGGGCGAAGGGGTTCCCCCGCATTTCCCCGCCCTCGCCGGCCAGCCCACGGCCTACACCCAGACCCAGCTGAGCGCCTGGAGAGCGGCCCAGCGAACCAATGATCCGCTGGGCCTGATGCAGGCTGTCGCCGAGAAAATGAGCGACGCGGAAATCGCCGCCGTCAGCCGGTATCTCGAAAACCCGTCGCGCGCAGGGAAGGAAAAATAATGTCATTCAGAACCTGGTATAAAAGCCAGAAGCAGACGCGCAAATTCCATCCCGGCTGGATCGTGATAGCCGTCGGCGGAGTACTCGTCGTGGCTGGCATCATCGCGATACCGGCCACCCTCGTTGCCGAGACCGCTCCACCGCCCGCGGCGGCCGCGTCACCGCCAGCTGCCTCGGGCCATGGCAAGGCGCCCGGCGCGGCCATGCCCAAAGTGATCGAGCAAACGCCCGGCCCTGCCAGACTGCGCAACGCAAAAACAATCCAGGTCGATTTTTCGCCTCCGCCCGACGAGGCCATGCCCACCGACGAATTCGGCAAGGCCGTCCGTTTGGGCAAGGACATCTTCACCGACACCCAGACCTATGCGCGCCAATATGTCGGCAACAAGCTCAATTGCGTGAACTGTCATCTGGGTGCGGGACGCAAGGCGGATTCGGCCCCCTTGTGGGCCGCGTATGGCATGTTTCCGGCCTATCGCGACAAGAACAAGCACGTCAACACCTATGAAGAGCGTCTCGCCGGATGCTTCCGCTTCAGCATGAACGGAAAAGCGCCGGCCCCCGACAGCAAGGAAATGGTGGCGCTGGTCAGCTACAGCTACTGGCTGGCCAAGGGCGCGCCGCTCGGCGTCGAGCTCAAGGGCCGCGGCTATCCCCAGCTTGCCGAACCGTCGCAGAAGCCGGATGCGGTACGCGGGAAGCAGGTGTTCGAGGCCAACTGCGCCCTCTGTCATGGCGTCGACGGACAGGGAACGGAAATGAGCGGTCGCTACGTATTCCCGCCGCTGTGGGGAAAAAATTCGTTCAACGGCGGGGCCGGCATGTCCAAGGTCAAGAATGCCGCCGCATTCGTCCACGCGAACATGCCCCTTGGCAAAGGCAACTCGCTGAGCGAGCAGGAAGCCTGGGATGTGGCCCAATACCTGGATAGCAAGCCGCGCCCGCCAGACCCGCGAAAGGGAAAATCCTCCTAGCGAGACTGGTGGCTTCCAGCGTGGTCGACAATAAATAGAAGCACCCATCAGCGGCAACCGAAGTATTGTCGGCACTCGGCCCTTTGACCATTTGACTAAGTACAAATGGCCTGATCGATTCGTGCAAAACACGCTCTACGTATTCGTAGCAATTCCTTCGAAGTTTCGCGCACCTGAGGCGCCCACTTTGGTTTTTTTCTTATGACGCCTTATGCCCGTCTCCCATTAATGACCTACACGGCTGCCTTGGCATGTTTAGTGCAGAGCATATGCAGTTGCCTCGTATTCGTAGTGAAACAACGATACTGGCGGGTCAAGACATGATCGCCGAGGGCATTGAGAAACTGTTTGAGCCAGCGGGAATTAAACACAAAAACCCGCCTTGAACAGGCGGGCTGTAAAGTGTTCGTGCTTGACTCGGTCAGCTAATGGATACCTTGATTCTTTCCGAATGTGTGAACCGAGGGGACATACACACTCTCACTTGAGTTTTACAGCCCCGGAAGCGGGACACCCCGCTCCCGGCGCCCGTCAGGGCTTAGCGACGATTTTGCCATCCGCGGCGTGCCGCTTCGGCATGTCCTTGTGCATCGCCATACCAGCCTCGGTCATCGCCTCCCGAGCGGGACCGACCTTGATCGTCCTCGTCATATCGCCGCGATGAGCCGGAAGATTCGCGGTGCCGCCATCCTTCCTCGGCCGCCCGAGCGTGGCCTTCATGGTCACCGAACCAGCCGCCATGACCACGCCCACCGGACGAACCACGCGAACCTGAATCATAGTCATCCTCCCCCCGCGAGGAATACGACGACCCACGTCCCTGATACCGCTCTTCTGCTGCACGTGCATGTCCTTCCGAATCGCCAAACCAACCGCCGTGACCTCGGCGGCCCGATGAACCCCGCATATTGCGATCATCGGCGTCGCTCATGAAACGCCCGTGTTCGTCGCGTTCGCGACCGGACGAACCGCGGGAGGACGAGCGATAGCCGTAGTCGTCATCGCGATACGAACGCCCGGAATGTTGCTGGTATCCACTGTTATCGCCAACGAATCGTCCGTGTTCATCACGTTCGCGGTCGTACGATTGTGAGTGACGATAATCATCGCCACGACCATCGTCGTCATTCGTATAGCGGCCTTGCTCATCTCGGGCACGTCCGGACGACCTGCCGGAAGACCAGCGATCATCTTCGTCGCCTCGATGGGATCCTTGTGAAGAATAGTGGCGGCCGGATTTACCGTCGTCGTCGCCTACGAATCTTCCGTGGTCGTCCCGGTCGCGACCGCTGGATTGGTAGCGGCTACGGCCGCCACTGTGGTAGTTGTCATCATCATGGGTAAAACGGCCGTGCTCGTCCCGTTCTTGTTCATACTGTCGTGGCATAGTTGAAATCTCCTGTCGATTAGAGTGAATGAAACAAAGTTCGAGCGATGGGAGCTCGATAGACGTGGAACCGAAGTCCTCACGCTGTTCCATGAGCTCCTTTTTGCGCGCCAGCAAACGCTTCCCCAGCGCGTTCATGTCGAGCTTTGCAGCTCGGGCTTTGGCGAAGATTCCATCGCTCGATTTCTCCTCTTCGCCAACATGATGTTTAACGTATTCGCTCAGCACCGAAACCTTGGCATCGTAATAAGGGCTGTCGGGTTGTTGTTGCAAGATTTCGCCGATAAGAAGTTTGACGCCGTCATGTTCGACCTGCGCCTCATCGAGTACGCTCGCTTCCACTTTGTTCTCGCGGCAGGAGGGGTAAAAAATTTCTTCCTCCAATCGGGAATGCACGATGAGTTCTGTGCATACCTGTTTCGCTATTTGCATCTTTTCTTCGGAAGTACCGGCGTCCTCATACTGTTTGAACAATCGTTCGACCGTACGATGATCGGTCTGCAATAACGTGATCGCATCCGACTGGCCAATGTCGGTGTCGGTGTCTGTGCCTTTCTTGCCCGAATTTTTTTCGCTCATGTGACTCTCCAATGTCTCGTTGGAAAACAGTGCAATGGTTTGGCATCAACGCCTCGACAAGCTCCGCGGGGCGTACTCATTTACCCTTCCATATCATTTCGATAACCGAGATTGCATTCTGGCGAACGTGCCTGAGCGCCACATTCGGAAAGGGCCGAGAGATAAGTGGGAAAGCGATGGGAAACGCGTCGGAAGAGACTGATGAACTCGTGGTTCGCGGCGGACACCGCCGAGCCATACAATCAAATGGCTTTTCTAGAGCTGTCCGGCCAACCGTGCCAATACTGTGAGGGTTTATCTGACACGAAGTTAGGCGAAAGGCGCTAGTGCACGAAGGGGAACGCGCCGTTTAATACGAAACACCTCGCAGGACACTTGTCAGGAGGTTCGTTTGTTCATCCCTTTTCCGGAGGAAAAATAATGGCTACCACCAAGCAGAAAGATGCGTGCGATTTCCTTGACGCCGACCACAAGGCCGTCAAGAAGATGTTTGCCGAATACGAGGAATTGGCCGAAGCGCGTGGCAGTTCCCGGGAAAAGAAACGTCAGCTGGCGGAAAAAATCTGCCGCGAAATCACGGTGCACGCGCAGCTGGAGGAAGAAATCTTCTACCCCGCGGTGCGCAAGGCGATCAAGGAAGATCTCATGATGGACGAAGCCGGCGTCGAGCACGCCAGCGCCAAGGATCTGATTGCCCAGATCCAGGAAATGACGCCGGGCGACACGCTCTATGACGCCAAAGTGACGGTACTGGGCGAGTACATCGACCACCACGTCAAGGAAGAGCGCAACGAAATGTTTCCGAAAGCCCGTGCGTCGAAAGTGGACCTGGTGAAAATGCGTGACGCCCTGCAAGCCCGCAAGGAAGAATTGATGGCGGATGCGGGGGCGTTGGCTGGCTGAGGTGGTCGGGCCGGTCCAGCGAAAACCGGATCATCACTAAAGGGGTCAGGGGTGGGCTCGAATGGCGCCTCATCCGGCGCTCGCCTGGCCCGATTTTCCCACGCCCTTTCCTACGGGCGCTGCTTCAACGGCTGACGCGAGCCGCACCTCCTGCCGCCCGCTGGTGGATCCGATGCAGGCGATACAACTGGTGGGTGATCTCCGCCCCGTAGAGCATGATCAGCGAAACGTAATAGACCCACAGCAGGATCACCACCAGCGAACCGGCCGCCCCGAACGTGCTCATGACCGCGCCACGCCCCAGATACAGCCCGATTCCCCATTTGCCCCCCTCGAACAGCACCGCGGATATCGCGGCGCCCGTCAGCAAAATGCGGCGCGGCATCCGCACCGGTATGAGCAGGCGGTAGAGCAGCAGCACCAGGGCAGTCATGGAGGCCAGCGAGACCAGGGCCTGGAACACACCGGCCAGCCCGAGCCAGGTACCGAAGCCGCGGGTCAGATAGCTACCCAATGCAATGGTCGCGGTACTCGCGAGCAGCGAGACGATGAGCAGAAAGCCGACGCCGATGATGATGGCCAGTCCGCGCAGGCGATCCATCAGCAGCACTGCCAACACGTGACGGTACTCGCGTTTCGCATCGAAGATCCGTTCGAAAGCCGCGCTCATTTCAACGAACAGCCCCGTGGCGCCCATCAGCATGCCGGCGAGACCGAGCAAGACCGCGATGCCGCCCTGGTCGGACAGATAGCTCGCTTCCACTAATCTCTGCACCAGACTGGCGCCGGCGTGGCCCAGCAAGCCTTCCATCTGGACCACGATCCGTCCCTCGACGGCATCCCGGCCAAAAAACAGGCCCGAGATCGACACAGCGATGACGAGTATGGGCGAGAGTGCGAAGACGGCGTAATAGGCCAGTGCTGCGCCATGCGTCGTCAGGCGGTGAGCCGCCCAGCTCCGGCCGGCACGGATGGGAACCAGCAAATAAGGGACCCACCCCCGACTCCGACTATTTGTTCCGGCCATGCGTAGGCGTCCTCTTTGTATGTGCTGATTCGGGTACAGCCCCATGTCGACTTTCACCGCGCAAATGTGCATGCAGGGGCTCCCCACGTTCTATCGGGATGCGCCCACACGCGCATAAGAATTCTCCTGCAAGATGTTCAGCGGTGGCGGGTAGTGGGGACACATCTTTCTCCCTAACATATCGGCACGATGTGCGAAAACGCGCAAAAGGACCGTAATGAGACACAGCCCGGGACATAAATCAGCCACGCAACATGGCGACAAGGAAATCGTGGGCGCCGGGTGCGGTGTGCGTCTCCTCCGTAAAGCAGGATGAGTGCGCTCAACAACGGCAGCCGGTTTTCGCGGTTCGCCCAGACTGCAGCCCGCATGATGGGGGCCCCCCGTACGTTTATGATTGCCTTGTGCATCGTCGTTGTCTGGGGGCTGAGCGGGCCCCTGTTCGATTTCAACGATACTTGGCAACTTGTCATCAATACTGGCACCACCATCATCACGTTCCTGATGGTGTTCCTCATCCAGAACACGCAAAATCGTGACGCCGAAGCGATGCAGATCAAGCTCGACGAGCTGATTCGCGCGGCGCACGACGCGCAGAACTCCCTGCTCGACCTGGAAGAGCTCGAGCCGGAGGATCTGGAACGCATCCGGGCCCGTTACACGGACCTGGCGAAACAGGCACGGCATGAATTGCGCAGCACGCCCCACCCCGGCCCGCACCGCGACGAGACGTAACCGCACCACGCAGGATTTGAAAATCAGAAGATCCTCGCAGCCTGCATTCGGACTCAGCAAAAGGTGGTTGTCTCAAACCGTCACGCTATCGAAGCGCTACGTAACAGTTTGGTAAATTCAGAACGTGTGACGTAAGCCGCCTCGACTCAGGTGGACGCACGTATGACGCTGATTAGCCCATCACCTTCCAGATAGCATTGACTGACTTCCGCCAACTCCCGTTCGCGGATACCGTGTTCACGCAACTTCGCCATCAGTTCTTCTTCCCGAATCAGTTCGCGTTTCATGTTTTGCCTGAGCAGGCGGCCATTCTTGACCAAGAGAAGCGGAGCAGGACGAAGGAAGCGCTCGACGCAGGCAAACCGGTAACCGAGCCAGTCCAGAATGAAGTCCCAGAACGCGATCGTCGCCACCAGTACCAGTCCCTCGGTGATCGACTTGTACTCGCTGGCCATGGCGTTTTGTGAAGCATCGGCGACAAGCACCACTACCAGCAGATCGGAAATCCCCATGCCTCCCGTCTCGCGCCGCGAGATCCGAAGCATGAAAAAGAGAAAAAGATAAATCACCGTACCGCGAAGGATGATCTCCAGCAGCGGAACAGTGGGAACGAAAACCGAACGCCAGTCCATGCCTTTTCTCTCTCACATTCTCCGCGCCCGCGCCTGATGCGAACATGGGGCCGTGTAGACTGCCTTCACAGGCTGCGCACGACACGATAGCTGCGTCCACGGAGTTCGCTCACGGCCCGGTCGATCTGGGCTTGCGTCACGGGATGGATGACGACGGCCCAGCGGCCCTTGCGAATGGCCCGCCGCACGGACGCGATCACGAGGACATGATCGGGGCGCGCCGTCAATAAACCGCCCACCAGAAGCCCCAACACGCCACCGAAGAAAACAAAGACCGCGAAGCTCATGCCGGCCGTACTCGCGACGGCGGCATTGCCGGCAACGATGAAACCCAGATAAAGCAGGATGCCGGCTGCCACGCCCGCGGCGCCCGACACCAGGTGCGCTCTCACGAGCGTACGCCAGATGCCCGCCTGCTCGGGTTCCAGCTTGCTGGAAAATGCGGGACTGCCCGGGGCATCTCCATCGGGCGGCCCCACCAGATTCACCTGAGCATCGTCGAGACCCACCGTGCGTTTCACCTGCTGGGCGGCATCTTCCGCTCCGCTCCGGTTCATGAAGAGGCCAGCCACCTTGGTCAGCGACCGTTCGCCAAATATCACATGCTTGATTTTCATATCGCTCCTTTCCCGGATACCGATCCGACAGTGCGGCGAAACCTGTGAGGCTGCACTCGCTGATACAGAATCCGCCGTATCTATTTGGGACGGGGGTTGCGCCCGACCTGGCGGTGCGACGCCCATTGCCCTGCACGCAATGCGGTCACCGCATGCACGACCGCGCGGCCGACGTTGCCGGCTTCTTCCTGCACGGCTGCGTCCCGGTCCAGCGTGTCATGGCTGACGGCATAAGGTTCGTAATAACCGATATAGCGATCGAGACGCGCCTGCGGACCGGCATCGACCAAGCCCATCCAGTCGAGCCAGTCGGACAGCGCGCGGCGCGAACTTTCTATCCCGGCCACGTCGCCATGCACCAACAGCCCATACACCCGTCCGGCCAGATGCTTGGGATAGTCCCATCCAGCCATTTCCAGGTCCTTGGCCCGCGCAGGATCCTTGCCGGCCGTGCGCGTGGGATCGGGGTTTCCCCCGTCCGCGCACACCAGACGGTCGATCATCAATTTGAGCGGGCTCGGACTCTGGTACCAGTAAACCGGGGTGACGATGACGATGGCATGGGCAGCCGTCCAGCGCTCGTAGATCTCAGCCATCCAGTCGTTCGTCTGGTTCAGTCCGTGGTTCGGATAGCAGGAACAGGGCCAGTGACACAACGGCATGGCGGTCGACACGCAGCCTTTGCACGGGTGGATGTGGCGGCCATATTCGGATGCCAGGAGACTGAGGTCGAGCACGTCGGTCTCCGCCCCGTCCTGTATGACGATTTCCCGAATGCGGCTGAGCAGGCGAAACGTCTTCGACATCTCGCCGGGACAGGTCCCGTCGTTCCGGGCCGCACCGCAAACCAGCAGGACGCGTGTGGGCGTCTCCTGGCAGCTCCATTTCTCCTGGGCCTGCAACAGACGGCGCCGGGTAGCCAGCCATTCGCTCGACAGTTCGAAATCGGGGTTCTCGAAATCCGCACCGGCACGCTCGGTGCGGGGCGATTTCCTGCCTGCGACATACGCCTGCCAGGCGACTTCCTCGACGCGTTCGAGTGCGTCGGCAACCTTCTCGTACAAGGGATCGGCATAGGCCATACGAAATCGCTGGCCGAAGGTCTGGCGATCCAGCATCGCTGGCGCCTGGCCTGTGCGGATCGTGATCATGGGCGTCAACATGCGGCAACGCGACGGGAGTACTCCGACATCGAGCCGATCCCGCCTGCCTGCCGTTTCTATGGAAACCGCCGATGGACGATCAATGGAACCAGTCGTCCTTGGCCTTGCTTTGCCATTCCTTGACCTGCTTCTCGGCGTCATCGCGGGTCACGCCATAGCGTTCCTGGATCTTTCCGGTGAGCTGATCGCGACGGCCCTCGATGGCGTCGAAATCGTCGTCGGTGAGCTTGCCCCACTGTTCCTTGAACTTGCCTTTCACCTGCTTCCAGTTGCCTTCGATAATGTCCCAATTCATGGTTCTCTCCTTTTCAACACGCACTGCACAATCGCGCACCAAGGGATTTGGCGCGCACCCACTGCTTACGGCTTGACGACGATGTCGTTCTTGACCGCTTTCACGTTTGGCACCTTGCGGGCAATCGATTCGGCCGTATCCCGTTCCGTCGCATTCTTGGCAAAGCCGGAAAGCTGGACGGTCCCGTTCAGCGTTTCAACGTTGATCGCCATGGCGCTGACCACGGGGCTTTCCGCAAACCGGGCCTTGACCTGGGTCGTGATCGTCGAATCGTCCACATACTGTCCGACGGTCGACTGCTCACGCGTCACCGCACATCCACCCATCGTCACGATGCTGACGGCGAGCATGGCTGCAAATAATTTGCTGGCATTCATGATGGTTTCCTTTTTGCTGGTTAATGGATGCGGGGCCGACCGGGTCGACCGCTTTTTCGGCCGATCCTCAGCCAATCAATCGGCTTCCGGCCTTGCATCCCGTGATATCAACTGCGGCGACGCCTGATCTTCCAGCCGATCAAACCAAGCCCGGCCAGCATCATGGCGCTGACCTGCGCTTCGGGAACGGGCGTCACCGCGGCCGTGGTAGCCGTCAAGCCACCATATTTCTTGTCCACGTAGGCCAGTGACGACGCCGCGCTCGTCGACGCCACGAGAAGATTCTGGAACGACACGTTCACGGTCCGGGTTCCGGTCCACCCGGACAGATCGGTGGAAGCAGAAGCGGTCCACGGGTGCGTGTTGTCCCCCGTCTGATCCATGGCTGCATCGGGCGCTATGCTGGTCGTGATGTCCTTGGCAGGATCGAGCACGTCATAGACCCGTACCTGGCCTGCGACGTCAGCCGTACTGCCGCCGCCCAGCAGCATGTAATCGCCCCGTTCGGCAAGATCGATGCTCAAGAACGAATAGCCGTTGTGGGCCGTCATCTGGATGTTGGCGGTGTTGGCGGCAAGCGTATAACCCGCGCCGTTGGTCGACGACGTCTGGAAATCAACCGGCGTGAAGGACAGGGTGTCGCCGCTCAGAACGGGCTGGCCAAAGAGCCCCATCAGCGTATCGTCGAACGTGAAATCGACGCTATCGCCACTGAGGGTGACCGACGCGGCAAAAGCTGCGCCGGAGAATGCCTGGGCCAGCAAAAAGACGCCTGCCGCCATATGATTCATTCGCTTCATGTGTTGCTCCTTCCCGGTTGCCATGGAATCGAAATAAAAAAACCCGCTTTCCAATAACGTTTTCAAGTTCAAGAAAAATCCGGATGGCGCTGTATGCCTTCCGCCGTGGTGTAGCTATCTGTCCGCTCGGCGGAAATCCTCGCCACGGCCGTGGAGACCCGTACTGGAGGGCAGGATCCTTTCGTCAAGACCGATCCGTGGATGCGGTTGACGACAGCAGATAGCTACAGGTCCACTCTAAGCACGGGCCGGGGCTACAGGTATAAGAAGGAAACGCTTCCGTATGTAGGAATGAAGGAAGCGCGTGTCGGATGAGCTTGACCGCGTGCGGACGCGGTGCAGAAAAGGCGGTACGGCAGGTGGGCAGGCCCCTGCGGAAGCCTTAGCCCGCCATGAATTCGCCGACGGATTTGAATTCCTCGACGCGATCGCACACCGACTTGATGACCATCATGATCGGCATGCCGAGGAAGAGTCCCCACGCGCCCCACAACCACCCCCAGAACAACACACCGACGAAAACCACCACGGGATTCATGCGGCTGGCCCGGCCGGTGAGCCACGGCGTCAGCAAATTTCCTTCCAGACCGTGGATGGTGAGCGAAATCGCAGCGACCGTCAGCGCCATGCCCATGCTCTCGAATTGCAGAAAACCCACCAGCGCCGTCCCGCCGATGATGATGATCGCGCCCAGGTAGGGAACGAGGTTGAGGATGGCCGCTGCAATGCCCCATACGGCAGCATGCTCCAGCCCGATCCAGAGAAAGGCGAGCCAGCTCGTGATCCCGACAAGAACGCTGGTGAAGACCTGAACCAGCAGGTAACGCTGAATTTGGGCGCTGATCTCGTCCAGCATCTGGACGGTGATCTTTTTCCTGCTGAGGGTTGGGCCCGAGAGCTTGACGAGCTTGCGCCGGAACGTGTCGCCCGAAAGCATCAGAAAGTAGGCCAGGAACAACACCATCACGGCGAGGCTCAGGAAGGACAGCGCGCCTCGGGTGCCATTCCACAGATAGTCCCGAATATTGAGTTTGGGCTGCTCGATCTGGACGCGGGTCACTCCGCGCGGCGTCGGCGACGCCGCCGCAGCCGTCTCGCTCGCGGCGTGTTCGATCTGATCTGCCGCTTTTTGTACATTATCAATCGCGTCCTTGGAGCCGCGCCATTCCCGATTCAGGGTATGGCGAAATTTCTGCGCCGCCTCGGGCAGGGTTTCAATCATGCTTGCCGTTTCATCCTGCAGCGAATACGCCATGAAGCCGCTACCGCCCATGATCATGAGCAATAACACCGCGGCTCCGGCCGCGCGCGGCACATGCCATTTCTGCAACTGCTTGACCAGTGGAGAAAGCGCATAGCTGATGATGATGCCCAGGACCAGCGGAATGAAGAAATCCTCGGCCCAGTCGAGAATGAATACACTCGCGAATACGGTCAGCAGGATGAGCGGAAGGCTGTGGATGTCGGCGGACATCCGGGCGGGCTCCGGCGTCTCGGCGGAACCGCTTCCTCCCCGGTCTTGCGCAACGTCGACAGGGGTTTCGTGCGCATTGTCCATCATGCCTCCGATAGGGATTGATCAATGAGGTTATACGTCATTCCGGACGGATTCGGGGACGGTTAGCGACCGGGCGTTCTTGCCTCCCCGATCAGGCGCCGGCACTCGCTCTCAACGCTGCGCCCGGCTTCAATCAGTGGGAGGAGGGCCAGCACGGGATTGACCGCCCCCAGTGCAAGTGCACCGAGACCCCGCATGGCCAGCCTGCCTTTGTCCAGGCTGGCCTGCGGATGGGCAAAGCTGCCTTGCACGTGGATGGGCGTGCGCAACGCGACCAGACTGAGTTTTCGGCTTTTCGGCACCATGGTCAGGTCGAGACGTTCCTGCCCGAGATCGATCCGCCCGCTTCCGTCGATGCGACTGACGTCAGTATCAAGGACCAGGATGTCGGGCTGCATGACGCCCTGCTTCACGCCGAAATCGGCGATTCCGCAGCGGATCCGGACGGGCTCGTCGCCCGCAAGTTTCAGTTGCAGAATTTCCAGCAGATGAAGGCTGACCGTCTCCATCATCATTTTGCTGACTTCACCGCCGTCGATCAGGAGCGAGACCCTTCCGTCCGCGCTACCGAGCATCGCCGCGACAGTGTCGCCCTGCCCTTTTAGATCGATATTTCCATTGAACTCGCCCATGCTCGCCCTCGAACGATCGAGGGTAGGAAACAACTGGGCCAACTGGAGCTTGCGCACCTTGAGTTTCGCTGCGGCGCGGATCGGCGATACACGGCCATCCAGCGTCACTGCACCCACCAACGTCCCACCCGCTACGTCAAACTGCAAGGGATCCAGCCTCAGGCGCCCATCGCGCAACTGCAAATGCGTCGACAACCGATGAAGTGGCAGCGCTTCGGGGCGATCGATCGAGCCGGCACGGAGGGTCACATCCGCGTCCATATGGCTCCAACGCTCGGTGCGAAAGGCCGTGCGGGGCAAGATGCCGGTTGGCCCAGGCTTGGCCGTCGCAGACCCCTCGCCTGCGTGACCCGCCCCGACGAGGGGTCCCAGATCGGAAATGTCGAGATGTGTCGAATCGAGATGGGCAACCAGGATGGGACGCCTGCCCCCCGTGTCGACGCTGAGACTGCCTGCGATATCGCTTCTGCCCATCTCGCCGCTGAATTTTTCGTAGCGCCATTGATGGGGACCATGCACGAGACGACCGCGAGTTCGATAGGGCGGCGTATCCGGGAATACCACGCCGACCAATGGATAGAGCTGCGCAAGGCTGGCGCCACTGAGCACGATCTGGAGATCGGCCGCGGACAGCTTGAGCAGATCGGTGATGTGGCCGTCTGCGCCGACCGCAGTCTGGCCGATCTTCCCGGACACATTCAGATGGTACGGCCGCGTTTCGTCACGCAACGCCAGAACGGGGTCACCGGCGCCCTGGGCGACAAGGGGCTCGCCCTTGTAACGCCCCTGCACGGTGAACGTCAACGGCGCGGATGCGCCGTCCGGACCACGCTTCGCGGTCGCGATCCGGGCGTTCAGACGCGTATCCTGCGCAGGCTCGTCGTACTCGATCCGCCCGTCGCTGACAGCAAGATGCCGGATGGTGACACGGGCCTGGCTGTCGCGCTGACGCCGATCGAGCAGCCAGTTTCTACGGCCGTCCCGGCTCTTTTCAAAGGCGACCGCAGCATGATCGAGCTCGACATGCTGAAACACGATCCGGCCCCGAAAGAGCGGGGAAATGGCAATGTCCACCGTCGCATGCCGCACTTCGATCATATTCGGCCGCCTGGCCCAGGAGGGATTGGAAAACCTCACATCGACCGCACGAACCTGCACATACGGCCAACGCAATCCGATGTCGAGATCGCCTCCGATTCGCAATGTGCGGCCGGTCTTGGTATGAACCGCATGGGCAATCGGCTCGCGCAGCGCGTTCCAGTTCCGCACGTTCGCCGCCACCACGAGCAGGATTGCCAGAGCCACGAGCGGCAGGGCGACCGCTGTCTTCGCGCGGGGCGTCATCGGACAACCGGATCGGCTTCATTGAGCGGCGCACCTGGCAATCGGTGCGTAGCCGTTCAGAACGCCGTTCCGAATCCCTTGTCTTGTTCCAGTCTCAGGGTCGGCAATCCTGCGAGCTCATGGATCGGCATGAGTACGCCACGCGTGCCTGGCACGGCATCGAACAGCTGGTACAGATATTTTCCGCCCCCCTTGAACTCATACTCTTCCTCAAGAAAGCGCATGTGTTCGTGCGCGGCAAGACAGTCGCGCGACTTGCAATCCTGTTTGTAGTGTTCGATCAGGGAATGAATCACGTTCAAGTGTTCGTCAGTAACGTCGAAGTGTCGGGCGGCGGCGTTATTCCGGACCGTTTTCTCGACCTCGTCCCGCGTGAGGTTCCTCACTGCGTCGTAAATGGGGATCTCTCCGTCGTGGGTGATGCTTTCGCTGTTGTTCATGGGATTCCTTCCTTGACGTAATGGGTTCGCGTTTCAGGCGAGATTGCCGGCGGCAAACTTCCAGTTGATGAGTTTGTCGACGACCCCGGCCACATGGTCCTTGCGCCGGTTCTGGTAATCGAGGTAATACGCGTGCTCCCATACGTCGATGGCGAGCAGGGGCCTCATGCCGAACGTCAGCGGCGTATCCGCATCCTCGGTCTTCATCACGCTGATTTTCTTGCCGTCCAGCACCAACCAGGCCCATCCGGTTCCGAACTGGGTCACGGCGGCATGCACGAGTTCCCGCCGGCACGCCTCGACCGAACCGAAGGACGCGTCGATCATCTGCTTCAGGATGGGCGGCGGATCGCCCCCTCCTTTTTCGCAGAGGCTGTCCCAATAGAACGCGTGGTTCCATGCCTGAGCCGCATTATTGAAAATCTCGGTTTTTCCGCCCGCGCCGGCAGCCAGAATCATGGCCTTGATCGGCATGGCCTGGAACTCGGTGTCGTCGATCGCCTTGTTGAGGGCATCGATATAGGTTTGATGATGCTTGCCATGGTGGAACCGGAGCGTGTTTTCGGAAATGACCGGGCTCAGCGCATCCATGGCATAAGGCAAGGCCGGCAGTTCGTAGGGGAAACTCATGTTCTCGAGCATGGCCGTACTGATGCCGCCGGATGTCGCCAGGGTCGAGGAAGGAAAGTCGTGTTGCGGTAAATTCATACAAGCGTTCCGTTCAATGATTGAGTTAAATTGGCAGTTCCGGCGCTATGCCTGGACAAGCACGGCACGCGACCAGACGCGTCCGTATTTGGCGGCTTCGATATAGGAGGCCACGCTTTCGCGCACGTCCATCTTCACGACACCGTCGTCGATCGCTACCTCTGCCCGGTCCAGAAGAGGCATCGCATCGGGCGTGTACCCGATGATTTTCAGATGCGCATAGGCATCGAGGATGAAATTCATCACCGCCGCCTTCTGCTTCATGGCATCGACGGATGACCCTGAAATGGCCAGCACGACCGTATCGAACAGGACCGAGGGTGCGGCTGCCACGGCATGGTTCGGGGTGAGCGTCTCGCCGGTGCTGGATTGGATTGGGCCCACGTGCAGGCCGATCACTTCCAGCACCGCGCCTTCGGTCTCGGCCGCGGTCCGCAGGGCATCCAGAATGGCGGGGTCGTAGCCTTCGCTGACCAGAACGCCGATCTTCCGGCCTTCCAGCGTGGGCTTGGCCTTCGCCAACAGGCTGAGGGCCGGGGAGACATCGAGATCGACCGGCGTTGCAGCCGGCGCAATCGTGTCGGCCTGGCCTTCCATGCCCAGCGCACGCTCCACCCTGTCACATAGTTCCGGATCGACATGGCGGAGATGGCCGAGTACCCGGCACCGTACTGCGACGGTTTCCACCTTGCCGAGCTCGAAGGCGAAGGCGCTGACGATATGGTCCTGTTCCGGCGCAGTCATCGACCGGTAGAACAGGCGCGCCTGGCTGTAGTGATCCTTGAAGGTCTCCGGACGCACACGCAGCTTGTCGCCGCTTTGCGTGGCAGGATGCGTGACGAACCCGGCGGCCGGGTTTTCTTTAGGCGATTCGGGCGCCAGACTGTTCGGCTCGTAGTTCACCCGGCCGCGGGGAACCTCCGTCTGCATGACGGCATCGCGCTGGAAATTGTGCATCGGACAGCGTGGCCGATTGATCGGAAGCTGATGGAAATTGGGGCCGCCAAGCCGCGACAGCTGGGTGTCGAGATAGGAAAAGAGCCGCCCCTGCAGCAGGGGATCGTCGCTGAAATCGATGCCCGGCACGATATGTCCCGGATGGAAGGCGACCTGCTCGGTCTCGGCAAAGAAATTGTCGGGATTGCGATTCAGAACCATTTTCCCGATCGGCCGTAGCGGAATGGTTTCTTCCGGGATCAGCTTGGTCGGGTCCAGCACATCGAAGGGCAAGGACTCGGCAGTGGCCTCGTCGAATGCCTGTACGGACAGTTCCCATTCCGGAAAGTCGCCACGCTCGATCGCCTCGTACAGGTCGCGCCGGTGAAAGTCCGGGTCCGCGCCGCAAATCTTCACGGCTTCGTCCCACAAGACAGCAGCCGACCCGATGCGGGGGCGCCAGTGGAACTTGACGAAGGTCGACTTCCCCTCCGCGTCGACAAAGCGAAAGGTATGGACCCCGAACCCCTCCATCATGCGCAGCGAACGCGGGATCGCCCGATCGGACATGGCCCATAGGATCATGTGCATGCTCTCGGGCATGAGCGAAACGAAGTCCCAGAAGGTGTCGTGGGCAGTCGCCGCCTGGGGATAGCCCCGGTCCGGTTCCATTTTGGCGGCGTGGACCAGATCGGGAAACTTCATCGCATCCTGGATGAAGAATACCGGGATGTTGTTGCCCACCAGATCGAAATTTCCTTCCTGCGTGTAGAACTTGACGGCAAACCCACGCACGTCACGCGGCAGGTCGACCGAACCCGCCCCGCCAGCGACCGTGGAGAAACGGGCAAACACAGGGGTCTGTACCTCCGGATCGCGCAGGAATGCCGCGCAGGTGAGATCGCCGAGATCGCGATAGGCCTGGAAATAGCCGTGCGCGCCGGAGCCGCGCGCATGCACGATCCGCTCGGGAATACGTTCGTGGTCGAAGTGGGTGATCTTCTCTCGCAAGACAAAGTCTTCGAGCAGCGTCGGGCCCCGTTCGCCGGCAGTAAGCGAATTCTGATCGTCCGCAATTGCCACGCCCTGATTGGTGGTAAGCGTAAGATCACGCTGGTCGGTCGTCAGATGCAGTTCGCCGCCGTTACCCGTCTGCTCGAACGAACGGCCAGAGGTGTTACTTTTCGCGGGCGTATGGGACGTATTCTTCGGCTTGGCCATGGACTCTCTCCTCTATGCAATCAGGTTCCTCTAGGCAATCAGGGTTCGTCCGCAAGAGGCTGCGGGCGGGGAGATCGGGAAGCCGCCCGGCAGCGGCGCGGCACCCGCCCCATCGGCGTGCACCGCCGGAACGGTGGACCGGGAGCCTGTCTGCTACTGCATGTATTTCATTTTCGCTTCGCTGACGCAGGCATCCTTGGCGCTGCCCGACAGACTGTCGCAACGCTCCTTGGCGGCCTTGTAGTTAGCTTTCATCTTGTCTTCGTTGGCCTCGGCCTGGCCCTTGGTCGCTTTCTCATCCGCCTTGGCCTGGGCTTTCGCGCCGACATAGGCAGCCTTCGCATCCTTCATGCAGACGTCCTTCGCATTGCCAGACATTTTTTTGCAATTGTCCTTGGCGACGTCGTAATTCCTTTCGGCCTGATCCTTGGCGGCATCGTGGCGAGCCTCGGCTCGATCCTCCACGACATCCTTCATGTCGGCGGCATAGAGCGGGGCCATGAGGGAGAGCCCCAGGGCGATGAACATCGCGTTGCGTAATTTCATTTCAGACTCCTTCATTGGATTGGGTGGCGAACTGGCTGGACCATTCGATGACGGGCAGCCTGTCGGCCGGCTCGGCATAAACAGCACTCTAGGGTTCACGCTGGGCTCTCACCATCCGCATTCGCCGAGAAAATTGTCAGTTTTCGTTCTCGACGATGTAGGCCGATACTGACACCCCACTCGCCTCATGCGTCATGCACAGGCGCACACATGCAGGGAAGGTCGTGGCGTATGCGATGCACGGCGCCACGACCTGCGTGCGGTCGGGATTGATTATTTATACGAACCGCTGGGGGAACCGCTAGGCGCACCCGTTGGCGAGCCAGCCTGCCCTGAGGAACCGCCGGTGGGGCCTTCCATAGGCGCACCGCCCGGCATATCGGTCGCACTGCCGTCCTGATGACGTTTCATGTCTGAGGCATTGCCCGACGACTCGGGATGGGTGCTCGTCGCATTCTTCATGCACGTCGACTTGGCCTTTCCGGTCATATCCTTGCATTTTTCCTCGGCTGCCTTTTTCATGCATTTTGACTTGGACGCACTGGTCTTTTTGCTGCACTTATCCAGGGCATCCTGGTAGTTTTTTTGTGCGCCGTCGGTCATGCCGGAGGAGGTGCTGGATGGATTCTGCGGGTTGCCGCTCGAATCGGCGGCATACAAGGGGCCGGCCCCAGAAACGGCAAAACCGAGCGCCAGGAAAATTGCGGGATTGAACTTCATGGAAATCTCCTTCAATAAATGGGTTTGAACATGACCCAATCGAACTTGCACACCCTGGGCAGAAACTTGCGCCGCCGGCATCACGCTCGACTCGGTGGTTCAACGTTAGTCTCTGCGCAGGGAAGGCGGTATCCGACACCGCCGAGAAAACTGTAAGCATTCTTGCGCGACGAAGTAGGCTCGCACTGACCGTCCGCTGAACGCCATTTTCCGACGAGCGAAGGCGCGAACAAGCGATCGCGCATCGTCACCCTTACACCTCAAGTGGCTTCAGGTTTCTGTCTTGCGAGTGGCAGCATGGCGGGCGCGCGTTTCGGCAGCCTTCTTCGCCGACGCGCTACGTTCCGCAGCCGTGCGCGAAGCCGCGGCGGCGCCACCCTTTCTGCCACCCGCTCTGGCCGGCGACGGATCGATTTCCTTGCCTCGCCCGGAACCGCTTTTCTTGCCTCCTCCCGTCATTTTGTTGACGGTGGCCCACGCACGCGCTTCGGCTTCGTCCTGCGGGACACCGCGTTCGCGATAGCCGTCTTCGATGTGCTCAGCCTGGCGTTTCTGCTTCTCGGTGTACTTCGCTTTGCTCCCTCTTGGCATGACGGCCTCCTTCCTCTGCGTGATCGTGCTGCATCGGTTCCCAGTTTCCGGGTAACCTGAATGGACGATGGCCCGCACGCTTCAACGAACCGGCTCCGCTGTGGGCGGACACGCACCCGAGCCTTCGGCGCGTGCTGGCTCGCCCTGCGCAAAGCGGGTGCATCCGCTGCGACCCGATACGCGCAACATATAAGGCTGGAGCGTTGCGTCGATACACAGGCCGTGCGTTGCATTCTCCAGATGGGCACTCGGTTCGATCTGCCACCATTTGCAGGACATGCAGACGCCCCAATGGGTTGTACTGTTCATGGGAACTCCTCGAATAAGCCGGAAAATCCTGCGGGTAATTCCGCCGGGCGGATTAAGGCGCCGTCCCTCTCCATACAGACAAGGACGGAAGCCCGTTACTCCCAGTACGGGCGGACGCCATAATGCGCGTGAACATTCGTACCCCAATCGCGATCGGAGAAATTCGGCCAGTTGTCCTTGTCGAACCCAGGCGCGTTTTTCAGCGTTTCCTTGTTCTGATCAAAGATGAAGCGGTGGTTTTCCGTGTCGACTTCCATCGCCGAGAGGGGAACGGCAAACAACTTGCTGCCCAAACCGAGGAAACCGCCGAATTCCAGAACCGCATACGCGACGCGACCGCTATTCACATCGATCATCAGGTCCTTGATGTCGCCCAGATCTTCGCCCTGGCGGTTGACGACCTTGTCGCCCGAGATCGTGCTGGATGAAAGGATGGGGCTGGATGAAAGCATATTCATGGGTATCTCCTGATTCATTGGATAAATTCAACGCGTGACAAAATGGGGGCTCAACGTCCGGGCAGCTTTTCCGGAGCCGGATTGCGTCCTTGAGGATGTTTGCCCGGTGCTTCCTTGACCGGCTTGGGACGGCTGGGCGACCCATCGTCCTGACCGCCTTTTGGATCGACTTTGGCGTGCGAGCGTCCTTCGGCCTCAGCCCGGCGCATGTCCTCCCGCTCCTGCGCATTGCGCGGTGCGGCCGCTTTCGCCGCCTGCTCGACCTTGCCTGACTCGGCAAAGGCACGCGCTTGCTCATCGTATTTTTTGGCGGAGTCGTAATCGCCCTCGCCCTGTATTCCGGATTTGCTCGTATTGGATTTGCTCGTATTGGATTTCATGACATGTTTCTCCTGTTCGGGATACACGCCCGGCGGATGCCCGGCATGACAGACCACAGCCCGCATTCGCATCTGCATCGAGATGGAGTCGATCCGAGCCTGTAAGAGTAGTGTGGATGAGTGGCGGGGCGGCTGCAGTCGGAGGCGGTTGCAGGCCCGCGTAGGAATCAGCCGAAAAAATGTCGGCGGGAATTTACTGATCGAGGCGCGCCGGCTCCCGGTCCAGGCCGGGCAACAGTCCGGACAGCAGGACAAGTGTTTCCTGGCCATGCGCTGCTTCGAGGCAGTTCAGGCCATCGTCATAGCTCAGGGCATAGTCGAGACTGCTCCGGCCAAACAGATCCTCTGCCGCGGACTCCGCCCCATGCAGCACCCGGAAGCCGGTATGTCGTTCATCCCTGCGAATGCGGTCGGCGAGGGCGCATACTGCCGCATACTCGCCCTCGAGCGTTTGGCAAAAGCGCCAACCGTCGAATACAAGCAGGCTGTTGATGTGGAAAGCCAGATTGCGCTGGCGTGCGGCCCGTACGATTTCGGCCACACAGGCAGGCGAGACCGCCTCGGCGAGGCGGCTAAGGTAGATCAACTGATAGACATTCGGCATGCGATGGATTTCCGGTAGCGGAAGTGCAACATAATCGATGGCCGAGATAGCAGCAATGTGAAAAGACATACCTGCCGTTACGCGAAATCCCTTACGATTCATGCGGCCTGTCTACCGGTATCGATTGATGAATCAGCCAACCCCATGCAGCGCCTGCCCTTTGCGCAAAACCGGCGCGTTTTCCGCCAATAGCGAAGCGGAAATCGAATTTATCCAAACCATCAAGCAACGCCAGATACAGGTACGGGCCGGCAACGGAGTCATGCGCGAAGGCGATCGCAGCGGCACGCTCTATACGCTGCTGTCAGGCTGGGCCTTCCGCTATCGCACGCTGAGCGACGGTCGGCGCCAGATTTTCAATTTTCTCCTGCCGGGCGACTTCATCGGCCTGCAGCATCAACTGGGGCAGGCCTCGCCGCATGGCGTCGAGGCATTGACCGACGCCACCCTGTGCGTTTTCCCGAATGAGCGCCTGTGGGATATTTACCGCACCCACCCGGGGCTGGGGTTCGACATCACCTGGCTGTCTGCGCACGAGGAATTGATCGTCGACGAAAACCTGCTGTCGGTAGGACGACGTTCGGCGGCAGAGCGCATCGCCATGCTGTTGATCCATCTGTACAAACGGGCGGAGAGCGTCGGCCTGGCCGGCCCTGACGGCGTGTCCTTTCCGCCGAACCAACAACACATCGCCGATGCGCTCGGCCTGTCGCTGGTGCACACCAACAAAACCCTGAAACGTCTGCAGGCAATGGGACTCTATACCCTTGGCAATGGCTGCCTCAAACTGACCAATCCGGTCGCCATGGCTCGCCTGGCCGATTACTACGCCCTGCCGCTGCGTGCACGTCCCTTGATCTGACCCGCGGCAGATGGGCTTGACCTTGCCATGATGGCAAGGTTTATGGTGCACTCAACCGTATCCACAGGAGTTTGCACATGACCAACCCCTTATCTGTCGGCATCCAGGGCATGACCTGCGCCAGCTGCGCTGCGCGGGTGGAAAAAGTGCTCAAGCAACTGCCGGGCGTGACCGAGGCCACCGTCAATCTGGCGACCGAGATCGCGACGGTTTCAGGCGACACCGATATGGCGTCGGTACAGCGTGCCATCGAGAAGGCCGGCTTCAGCGTGCCGACCGAATCGCTGAAACTCGACATCCTCGGCATGACCTGCGCAAGCTGTTCGGCACGAGTGGAAAAAGCCTTGAACAAGGTATCCGGCGTGCTCGATGCCAGCGTCAATCTGGCCACCGAGCAGGCGACAGTGAAATTCACGCAGGGCACGTCGACGGCCGCGTTGATTGCCGCGGTAGAGCGCGCCGGTTATGCGGCGCGACTGCCGCAAACCCCCACAGAAACCCCGACCCTCCCGGCGCGCACCCTGTCCGACTGGTGGCCGGTTGCGCTGGCGATCGGACTGTCGCTGCCGTTGATCACCCCCATGTTCGCCAGCCTGTTGGGGGCGCACTGGATGCTGCCGGGCTGGCTGCAACTGGCGCTCGCCACCCCGGTGCAGTTCTGGCTGGGCGCGCGCTTTTATCGCGCCGGCTGGAAAGCCCTGCGCGCCGGCAGCGGCAACATGGATCTCTTGGTGGCGGTCGGCACCAGCGCGGCGTATGGCCTGAGCCTGTACCTGCTGCTGACGCATGCCGGCGCCATGCACCTGTATTTCGAAGCCTCGGCCGTGGTGATCAGCCTGGTGCTGCTCGGCAAATGGCTGGAGGCGCGCGCCAAGCGCCAGACCACCGAAGCCATCCGCGCCCTGCAGGCCCTGCGCCCGACGACCGCCCGCGTGCGCCTCGACGGCGTCGACCGCGACATGCCCATCGACGCGATACGCGTAGGCGACCTCGTGGTGATCCGCCCCGGCGAGCGGGTACCGGTGGACGGCGAGGTAACCGAAGGCGAGAGCCAGGTCGACGAATCCCTGCTCACCGGCGAATCGCTGCCGGTAGACAAGCAGCCGGGCGACACGGTGACCGGCGGCGCGATCAACGCGCAGGGCGTGCTGGTGGCGCGCACCACGGCGGTGGGAACGGAAAGCACGCTGGCGCGCATCATCCGCCTGGTGGAGAACGCGCAGGCCGCCAAGGCGCCGATCCAGCGACTCGTGGACAAGGTCAGCGCGGTGTTCGTGCCGGTGGTGATGGGCATCGCCCTGGTCACGTTCGTCGCGTGGTGGGCGTGGGGCGGCAACGCCGAACAGGCCATCCTCAACGCGGTGGCGGTGCTGGTGATCGCCTGCCCGTGCGCGCTGGGGCTCGCCACCCCCACCGCAATCATGGCGGGAACCGGCGTCGCCGCCCGCCACGGTATCCTGATCAAGGACGCCGAAGCGCTGGAACTGGCGCACAAGATCGGCACGGTGGTATTCGACAAGACCGGCACGCTCACCGACGGCACGCCGCACGTGGCGGCCTGCGTGGCGGCCGACGATAGCGATAAGAACAGGGTGCTCGCCATCGCTGCCGGATTGCAGGCCGGCAGCGAGCACCCGCTGGCACGCGCGGTGCTGGAGGAAAGTACGGCCCGCGCGATCCCGCCGCAACCTGCGCGTGCACAACAGGCGCTGCCCGGGCGCGGCATCGCCGGCGAGGTGGCAGGCGAAACCTGGTGGCTGGGCAATCGTCGCCTGATGAACGAGAACGGCGTCGACACCGCCGCGCTCGACGCCAAGGCCGCCGAACACGAAGCCGCCGGCCGCAGCGTGTCGTGGCTGGCGCGCGCCCGCGATCATCATGCGCTCGGCCTGCTGGCTTTCGGCGATGCGGTCAAACCCAGCGCAGCGACGGGCGTGGCGCGTCTCAGGGAACAAGGCATCACGACCGTCATGCTCACCGGCGACAACCGCGGCGCTGCCGAGGCGGTGGCCCGCGAACTGGGCCTCGACAGCGTGCTGGCCGAGGTATTGCCGGCCGACAAGGCGGCGCACGTGAGCCAGCTCAAGACCACGGGCACCACCGTGGCGATGGTGGGCGACGGCATCAACGACGCACCCGCGCTCGCGGCGGCCGACGTCGGCATCGCCATGTCCTCCGGCAGCGACGTCGCCATGCACACCGCCGGCATCACCCTGATGCGCGGCGACCCGGCGCTGGTGGCCGACGCCATCGACATTTCCAAGCGCACCTACGCCAAGATCCGTCAGAACCTGTTCTGGGCCTTCGCCTACAACGTGGTCGGGATACCGCTCGCGGCATTCGGTTTCCTGAACCCGGTGATCGCCGGCGCGGCCATGGCCTTCTCCAGCGTCAGCGTGGTCACGAACGCGCTCACGCTCAAGCGCTGGCGGCCCCGCACATGAACATCGGCGAAACCGCCCGCGCCAGCGGCGTGTCGGCCAAGATGATCCGTCATTACGAACATATCGGCCTCATCCGCGAAAGCAGCCGCACGTTCTCGGGCTACCGTCAATACAACGAACGCGATGTGCACCTGCTGCGCTTCATCCGCCGCGCCCGCGACCTCGGATTCTCGCTCGAACAGATCCGGCAGTTGCTGTCGCTGTGGGACGACCCCGAACGCGCCAGCGCCGACGTCAAACATCTGGCCGAGGCCCATATCGCCGACCTCGACGCGCGCATCGCCGCGCTGAGCGAGATGCGCGCCACCCTGGTCGCGCTAGCGCAGGCCTGCCACGGCGATCACCGTCCCGACTGTCCCATCCTGCAAGGGCTTGCGGCGCCGCCCGATTCCTGAGGCGAGCGGTCTGCCCCCTCCTAGCGCGGCTGGCCCGCCCAGTCGTATACCACTTCGATCACCACCAGCGCGCGTACCGGGCGGCCGTTCTTCTGTGCCGGCGCAAAACGCGCATCGCGAAACGCCTTGATTGCGGAGTCCTCGAACACGCCGGGCGGCGTCGCGCTCACGACCTCGATGTCGCTGACGCGTCCGTCGGCTTCCAGTTTCAATTGCAGACGGAGCGTGCCGGACACGCGCTGGCGGTCGGCTTCGGCCGGATAGTCCGGCCGGATGACACGCAGCGCGTGCGGCTGCACATCGAGATCGCGCGCGTTGTAATAGGTGAGATCGACCGAACTGGTGAGCGCGGCGGCCGGCACCGGAACCGCTGCGGCCGAAGGGGCCGGCGCCGTCTCTGCAGCAGCAGGCACCGCAGGCGGCGGCGCGGCGGCGGGCGGCGAGGCGGCGGCCGGCGGAGGCGGCGCCACGGGCAAGGCTTCCGGCGCAGGGCTCGGGGCCAGGTGTGCAACGGGCGCGACATCCGGCTCCAGCGCGACAGGCGATGGCGTCGGTGCATTGACCGCGGGCGCCGGGGATGGCGCCACCAGCCGCACCTCGATCACCGGCGCCTCCACGCTGACGCCCGCTGGGGGCACCACCTGCACCAGCGCGATCACGGCCGCATGCAGCCCCAGCGAAATCCACAGGGCCGCAAGCGGCCGCCGCAGCCGCGGCGGGATCGACGGCTCGTCGAAAGACGCGCTCACGGCGAACCGTGCCCTTCAAGGAGTCGCCGCCCGGCAGGCTCGTCCCCTGCCGGGTATTCATGCCCTTCAGGGTATTCATGCCCTTCAGGGTACGTTTTGACTGCACGTGAAATCGAAGGCACGGGCCTAGAATAAGGGCCAGAAAAATGACAGGAGAAGACCATGAGAAGACTCGCCATTGCGGGCGCCATCTTAGCATCGGCGCTGGCGGCCCCGGCCCTCGCTCAGGCCGTCGATCTGAGCAAAACCACCATCCAGTCCGCCGACGGCACCGAGGTGCCAGTGGAAATCGCCACGCCTGCCGGCAAGGGTCCGTTCCCGCCGGTGCTGTTCATCCACGCCAAGCGCGGCTATGAAGGCGACGAACGCGCCCACGTGCGCGAACTCGCCGAACAGGGCTTCCTCGTCGTCGCCCCCGACTGGCAGAACGGGCGCTTCATCGAACGCTGGCCCTCGGCCCACAACCCCGACACCGAAATGGATGTGGAGGCCGGGCTCGATTACCTGAAGTCGCTGCCCAATGCCTGCAAGCAACCGGTCGGCATCGTCGGCCTGTCGCGCGGCCCGTATTACGCGATCCGTCTGGCCGCCAAGCGCGGTCCCGATATCGCAGCCATCGTCAGCTACTACGGCCACATGCAGAACCCCAACGCGCCCGAGCCGGATCAGCTGTTCCGCGTGGCGCCGGAGATCACGCAGATCACCACCCCTGTCCTCTACCTGATCGGCGATGCCGACTACGAGTTGCGTCGCATGAACGGCGGGCGCGCGTTCTATGCGTTGTGGGAACGCGGCGTACCGGTGGAATGGCAGGAATATCCGATGGCACGGCGCGCGTTCGACTTCCGCCCCGACCAGACGCCCGAGGAGAAAATCGCCACGCGTCATGCCCGGGCGCGGGCACAAGCCTGGCTGGTGAAATGGATGAAACTGACGCCGCAGATGCGATGCTCGTAAGCGGAACCGGCGGGCAGGACATACATTCCGTCCCCACCTTCCAGAATGGAAACGGGATGGCGATTCTCGGCGCACGGGAATCCCAACCGGAGCCACGATGATTCCACTCAGGTTTCTTGGTTTGCTGCTTGTCGGATTGGCCTGGCAGGCGGCGCAGGCCGCACCGCTGTATAAATGGCGGGACAGCGCGGGGCGTGTCACCTATTCCTCCCTGCCGCCGCCGGCCGGCTTCAAAGCGGAGCAGTTGAAGGATGCGTCGCAACCCGACGCGGAAGCCATCCACCAGGCCGAGGCACGGGCGAAAAAGGCACAGGAACTGGCCCGCGAAATGGAGGCCGCCCGGCGCGCGCAGGAGGCCGAAGATGCCCGGCGCCGTGCCCTGCAGCCTCCGGCTCCTATTGTGATCGAGAAGCCGGTTTATGTGCCCCAGCCGATCTATTACCCGCCCGTGGGGCATCCGCCGCGGCGGCACCCGCACGACCGACTGCCCCGCGACAGGCCACCCCACGACCGGTCACGCTGACGCGTATGCGATGACCGGACATTCGGGTAGCGCGATGCCCGCCCGCCTCGCATGCGCCCCGTTTTGATTCCGATTGTCCGTTTCATGCACCACAAGCGTACATCCCGGCCAACCGGTTCAACCCCTCGATTATCAATAAGCATTTGATTATTAATCAATCTGCAAGCTGGCACGCCCCCTGCTATACCCTGACTGAGTATCCAAACCGCAAGGCCAGGTTGCTCAGGCAGTCTCCTCCGACTTGGCGGCCTCTCCGGAGGCCGCGTTTTTTTGGAGGCAACCCAGAACATGAAACAAGCATGCGCGTACTGATTGTAGAGAACCAGCCGGAGCGGCTGGTAATGCTGGTACCTGCGCTGGAAGCGGCGGGCTGCGTGGTGACGGCCACGCTGAATTCGGCACGCAGTCTGGACGTGCAGATCCAGGCGCTGCGGCCGGACGTGGTGATCATCGCGCAGGACTCGCCCGACCGCGACACGCTGGAGCACATCTGCGTGGTGAACCAGGATTGCCCCCGCCCGATCGTGATGTTCACCGGCGACGGCAGTCCAGATTCGATCCGCGCGGCCACGCAGGCGGGGGTGACGTCGTATGTGGTCGACGGCCTCGACCCGGCGCGCATCCGCCCGATCCTCGACGTAGCGGTGTCGCGCTTCGAGGCATTTCAGGCGCTGCATGACCAGTTGGAACAGACGCGCCTCGAACTGTCGGAACGCAAACTGATCGACCAAGCCAAGGCACTCCTCATCAAGCAGACCGGCGCCTCGGAACCCGAGGTGTATCGCGAGATGCGGCGCGCGGCAATGGATCGCGGCCTGAAGCTGGCGGACATTGCGCGGCAGGTTCTGCAAAAGCCGCTGGCGTGATGCGTGCCGCCCCGATTGGTGCACGGCATTGAAAACATGCACCGCGTGGGTGCACAAATTCCTGGTGTGCAACTGCCCGTGATCGGGGAAATTTCCAGAAAACCCATCCAATACAAGGCCATTGAGTAGCTGGCACAGCGGTTGCTAAACCTGGACTGAACAGTCGCAACGATGTGGCTTTCAGTGTGACCGTCAAATCATTCATCACTGGACAAAGGCGTCCGCCCTGAAGGCGACGCCTTTTTTATTTTTGCCCTCCGGGCATTCATTTGGAGAACACACCGTGAGCGACACCCAGGACAAACCCCTTGTGCGAGACCAGAGCAAGCGTGACTTCATGAAAAAGACCACCGGAATTTCCGTCGCCGCCGCGCTCATGGCCATGGTGCCGCCGGGCGTACGCCAGGGTGCCTGGGCCGCCGGCTCCGATGCCCCCGAAAAACCCAACCTCAACATCGGCTTCATTCCGCTGACCGACTGCGCGTCGGTCGTGATGGCTTCGGTGAAGGGATTCGACAAGAAATACGGCCTTACCATCACGCCCTCGAAAGAAGCCTCGTGGGCGGCGGTACGCGACAAGCTGGTCAACGGCGAACTCGACGCGGCACATGTGTTGTACGGCCTGATCTACGGCGTGGAGATGGGGATCGGCGGGCCGAAGAAGGACATGGCGGTGCTCGCCACGATCAACAACAACGGCCAGGCGATCACGCTGTCGAACCAGCTGAAGGCCAAGGGCGTAACCGACGGTGCCTCGCTCGCCAAGCTGATCGCCGCCGAGCCCAAGGAATATACCTTCGCCCAGACCTTCCCAACCGGCACCCACGCGATGTGGCTGTATTACTGGCTGGCGGCCTATGGCATCAACCCCTTCACCCAAGCCAAGGTGATCACCGTGCCGCCGCCGCAGATGGTCGCCAACATGCGCGTCGACAACATGGACGGCTTCTGCGTAGGCGAGCCGTGGGGTGCGCGCGCGATTCACGACAACATCGGCTTCACCGCGGTGACGACGCAGGACATCTGGAAGGACCATCCGGAGAAGGTGCTCGGCACTACCGCCGAGTTCGTACAGAAGTATCCGAACACGGCGCGCGCGATGGTGGCGGCCATTCTCGATGCGTCGAAGTACATCGACACCATGAGCAACCGTTCCGAGGTGGCCAAGATCATCTCGGCCAAGTCCTACGTCAACACCGACTTCGACTCGATCGAGGACCGCATGCTCGGCCAGTACGACAACGGCATCGGCAGGAAGTGGCAGGACCTCAACTACATGAAGTTCTACAACAACGGCCTGGTGGGCTTCCCCTACCTGTCCGACGGCATGTGGTTCCTCACCCAGCACAAGCGCTGGGGCTTGCTGAAGGAGCATCCGGACTACCTGGCGGTGGCGAAGAAGGTCAACCGCATCGACATCTACAAGCAGGCCGCCGCGATGACCAGGACGCCGCTGCCGAAGTCCGACATGCGCTCGTCGAAGTTAATTGACGGCGTGGTGTGGGACGGCAAGAACCCCAAGGCCTACGCCGACAGCTTCAAGATCAAGGCCTGATTGAAGAAAGGAATGGCCATGACCCCGGAAAAAATTGCACTGGTACGCAGCAGCTGGCAGCAGGTGCTGCCGATCAAGGATACGGCAGCCCATCTGTTCTATGGCCAGCTGTTCGAACGGGACCCCTCGCTGCGCAGCCTGTTCAAGGGCGACATGGCCGAACAGGGCCGCAAGCTCATGGCAATGATCAACACGGTCGTCGTCAGTCTGGACAACCTCGCTCCCGTCCTGGGAGCGGTTGAGGATCTGGGGCGCCGGCACGTCGCGTACGGCGTGACGGAAGCGCACTACGACACCGTGGGCAACGCGCTGATCTGGACCCTGGGCAAAGGCTTGGGCGAGCACTTCACCCCGGCCGTCCAGGCGGCGTGGGCGGAAGCCTATGACACGCTGGCATCCGCCATGAAGCAGGCCGCCACCGCAGCCGCGTAAATATTCAGGAGTGCGACATGAGCGCAGTCAATGCAACCACCGAAAATCTGAACGACATCCTGTCGGGCGAGGATATCGCCCCGACGCCGCAGGTGTCGACGGCGGCCGCCCCCGCCCGCCGCACACCCTATTTCGAAACCGAATCGGGCAAGCGCCTCGTCGAGAACACGCTGACCCTGTTCAGGAACGCCATCCCGCCCCTGCTCGGCATGCTGCTGTTCATCGGCCTGTGGGGGCTGATTTCCCATAGCGTCAAGAACATCCCCGGCCCGGCCGAAACCTGGCATTCGGCAGTGGAACTGTTTTCCGACCCGTTCTACAACAACGGCCCCAACGACCAGGGCATCGGCTGGAACATCCTCAACTCGCTGTATCGCGTCGGCATCGGCTTCGGTCTGGCCGCGGCAGTAGGGATTCCACTCGGCTTCATGGTCGGCCGCTTCGACTTCCTCAACCGCATGCTGTCGCCCATCATCAGCATCCTGCGCCCGGTGTCGCCGCTGGCGTGGCTGCCGATCGGCCTGCTGGTGCTGCAGAAGGCCGAGCCGGCGTCGATCTGGGTGATCTTCATCTCCAGCATCTGGCCGATGGTGCTCAATACCGCTGCCGGCGTGCAGCGCATCCCGCAGGACTACATGAACGTCGCGCGCGTGCTCAACCTGTCGGAGTTCAAGGTGTTCACCAAAATCCTGTTCCCGGCCGTGCTGCCCTACGTGCTGACCGGCGTACGGCTCTCCATCGGCGTGGCCTGGCTGGTGATCGTCGCCGCCGAGATGCTCACCGGCGGCGTCGGCATCGGCTTCTGGGTGTGGGACGAATGGAACAACCTCAACGTCGCCCACATCATCATCGCCATCTTCGTCGTCGGCATCGTCGGGCTGCTGCTCGAGCAAGGGCTGATGCTGCTGGCGAAACGGTTTAGTTATGAGTGAGCGGTAAGTAGCAAGGGGTGAGTGGTAAGTGGCGCCAATACCCTCCACTCCCCGCTGCTCACCACTCACCACTCACCACTCACCACTCACCACTCACCACTCACCAAGGAACAGACATGCAAAGCTACGTCCAGATCGAAAATGCCGGCATGGTATTCAACACCAGGAAGGGCCGCTTCACCGCGCTCGCCGACATCAACCTGAATGTCGAGCATGGCGAGTTCATCGCGTTGATCGGCCACTCCGGTTGCGGCAAATCCACGCTGCTGAATCTGGTGGCAGGCCTGCTCGACGCCACCGAAGGCGTGCTGCTGCTCGCCAACAAGGAGATCAAGGGGCCGGGGCCGGAGCGTTCGGTGGTGTTCCAGAATCATTCGCTGCTCCCCTGGCTCACCGCATTCGAGAACGTCTACCTCGCAGTGGAAAAGGTGTTCGGCACTGGCGAGTCCAAGGCGCAACTGAAGGCACGTACAACCGCCGCGCTTGAACTCGTGGGCCTGACGCACGCCACGGGCAAGCTGCCCGGCGAAATCTCCGGCGGTATGAAGCAGCGCGTCGGCATTGCGCGCGCACTGGCGATGGAGCCGAAGGTGCTGCTGATGGACGAACCCTTCGGTGCGCTCGACGCACTGACGCGCGCCCACCTGCAGGATGAGCTGATGAAAATCGTCGCGGCAACAAAAAGCACGGTCATGATGGTGACCCACGACGTCGACGAGGCGGTGCTGCTGTCCGACCGTATCGTGATGATGACCAATGGTCCGGCCGCGACCATTGGCGACGTGCTCAGCGTCGACCTGCCGCGCCCGCGCGACCGTCTGGCGCTCGCCCACGACCCGCATTATCACGCGCTGCGCAGCCAGGTCCTGGAGTTCCTCTACAGTCGCCAGATGCGGCCTCTGGAAGCCGCCTGACGCGCGGCCGCAATGGCGGGCACGTGCTGGACGTGTGGATGATGGCGGCGGCCGTCGGATTATTGGTCGGCCCGAGCCTGTATGTGTATCTGGGCGCCCGCGCGGAACTGTTGAGCTTGAGTCAGAAACCGAAAACAGGCACGATGAACCCCGACTGAGCTGATTTTCCACACGCCATGACTTACTGCGTCGCCATCAAGACCGACAGCGGACTGGTTTTCGCCTCCGACTCGCTGACCAATGCCGGGATCGACCACGTCAGCACCTATTCCAAGATGCACACCTTCGTGCAGTCCGGCAACCGGATGTTCGTGCTGCTTGCCTCAGGCAATCTCGCCACCACGCAAGGCGTCGTGAAGCGCCTGAACGACGACAACCTGACGGGGCATCTCCCCAATCTGTGGAACGTCTTTTCGATGAGCGAGGCGGCCGACTACGTGGGCAACATCTCGGCCGACATGCAGCGCAACCAGTCCGAACGCGACACGGCCAGCACCAATTTCGAGGCCACCTTCATCTTCGGCGGGCAGATCGCCGGGCATGCGCCCGAGATGTACATGATCTATCCGCAAGGCAACCACATCCACGAGTCGAGCGCGCATCCTTTCCTGCAGATCGGCGAAACCAAGTACGGCAAGCCCATCCTCGACCGCGTCATCCGCGCCGACACCTCGCTGGAGCAGGCCGCGCGCTGTGCGCTGGTGTCGATCAACTCGACCATCCGCTCCAACCTCACGGTCGGCCCGCCGGTCGAACTGCTGATCTACAACGCGGCCGCCCTCGACGGCGGCCGCCGCCTGCAGTTCTCGGAAGACCATCCCTACTATCGCGCGCTGGGCGATGCCTGGAACGAGGGCCTGCGCCAGGCGCTCAACAACCTGCCGCCCTTCGAATGGGAAAGCCAGACGCAGCCGCTGCAGGTCGTGGCGAATGGTAGCGGCGGACAGATGCAAGGGTAATGCGCGCGCAAATCGACGAGGGGTGAAACCGGTTCGTACCGCTCGCCATCCTTCAGGCCCGCTTGTAGGCAGTCTCGTGCGTGCGTGCCTTGGGCTACCGCCGATCTGCATATCTTAGCCGAGCCGACATTCCATCCGTCACGTCACATGCGTGCCACCTCATCGGGCATGTCGCACCATCGGGGTGCGCCTATCCGGATGCGAACGGGTGACGCCGGGCAGACGAGCCTGCCCCGTGCCGCCTCAGCCGAACGCGCGCACTGGTGCATCCCTTGCTTGTAACAGGTGGTCCCTCTACCGTCCTTCGCCATGAGCATCCGCGTCGCCATTCGCCACACCACGCAGTACCGGTTCGATCGCCGCGTCACGCTGGGGCCGCACGTGGTACGACTGCGCCCGGCGCCGCACTCGCGCACCCCCATCCTTGGCTACACGCTGAAGATCACGCCCGCCAGGCACTTCATCAACTGGCAGCAGGATCCGTTCGGCAATTACCTCGCGCGTCTGGTGTTCCCGGATGCGACGCGCGAATTCTCGGTGGACGTCGAGGTGATCGCCGACATGACGGTGATCAATCCCTTCGATTTCTTCGTCGACGAGTGCTGCGAGACCTGGCCGTTCGATTACGGCAACGCGCTGAAGAAGGAACTGACGCCCTATCTGGAAGCGGAACCGGCGGGCGAGAAACTCGCCGCCTGGCTCGTGCGCGTGCCGCGCGATACCACGCGCAGCATCGATTTCCTGGTCGCCCTCGTTCAGCGCTTGCAGCGCGACATCGCCTACACCGTCAGGATGGAGCCCGGCATCCAGACCTGCGAGGAGACGCTGGGCAAGGCGCTCGGCTCATGCCGCGACTCGGCCTGGCTGCTGGTGCAGATCCTGCGCCATCTGGGGCTGGCGGCGCGCTTCGTGTCGGGCTATCTGGTGCAACTCGCCGCCGACGAGAAATCCCTGGATGGCCCGTCCGGACCGGAACAGGACTTCACCGACCTGCATGCCTGGGCCGAGGTCTATCTGCCAGGCGCAGGCTGGATCGGCCTCGACCCCACCTCGGGCCTGTTTGCCGGCGAAGGTCATATCCCGCTGGCCTGCACGCCGCAGCCGTCGTCCGCCGCACCGATCGACGGCATGACCGATCGCTGCGAAACCGAATTCAGTTTTTCCAACACCGTCACCCGCATCCATGAAGACCCGCGCGTGACGCTACCGTACCCGGAAGAAGCGTGGGCATTGATTCTGGCGCTCGGCCATGCGGTCGACGAAAAACTCGTGCAGCAGGACGTGCGCCTCACCCACGGCGGCGAACCGACCTTCGTTTCGATCGACGACATGGAAGCGCCCGAATGGAATACCGGGGCACTCGGCGCCCACAAGCGCGAACGGGCCGAAGTGCTGGTACGGCGGCTGAAGGATCGCCTTCCGTCCGGCGCGCTGCTGCACACCGGGCAGGGCAAGTGGTATCCCGGCGAACCGCTACCGCGGTGGGCGCTCGGGTTGTACTGGCGTAAGGACGGCATACCGGTCTGGAAAGATCCAGCCCTGCTTGCCCTGGCCGATCGGGACGACGGCCACACCCATGCCGATGCGCAACGTTTCGCCGACACCCTGGCCCAGCACCTGGGCCTCCCGGCGCGCTACGTTCAACCGGTGTACGAGGATGCCCTCGCCGCGCTGCTGCACGAAGCCGAGCTGCCGTCCAACGTCGACCCGCTGCATCCGGGGGCCGACCTCGACAATGCCGATCTGCGCGGCGACCTCGCCAACACCCTGTCGCGCGGGCTCGACACGCCGACAGGCTATGTGCTTCCGCTGGGCTGGCGCGGCGGCACGCAGCCCTGGCATAGCCCACTCTGGCGTACCCGGCGCAATCGCCTCTATCTCTCGCCCGGCGACTCGCCCATGGGGCTGCGTCTGCCGCTCGGCTCGCTTCCGCGCATGACGGAAGAAGAGAACGAGCCGTGGGTCGAAGTCGACCCCTTTGCCGCACAACCGCCGCTTGCCGACTTTCACGGCGAGATCGCGGCACGCTTTGCCAGCCAGATTCCGGCGCACCCCATGCACCCCGAGATCCATCCGCAAAACGCCTCGACCCGCCCCTTGATCGAGGTGCCGCGCACAGCGCTGTGCGTCGAGGCACGTCACGGATGCCTGTTCGTTTTCATGCCGCCCATCGGCACGCTGGAGCAGTATCTCGAGCTGCTCGCCGCAGTCGAAGCCAGCGCAGCCGCCCTGAAGCTGCCGGTCGCCATAGAGGGCTATACGCCGCCTGCGGATTCGCGGCTGGACAAGCTGCTGGTCACGCCCGACCCCGGCGTGATCGAGGTCAACATCCATCCGGCGCACAGCTGGCAGCAGCTGGTCGACACGACGACGATGCTCTACGATGAGGCGCGCCTGTCCCGGCTCGCCGCCGAGAAGTTCATGCTGGACGGCCGCCACGCCGGCACCGGCGGTGGCAACCACGTCACCCTCGGCGGGGCGACGCCTTCCGACAGCCCCTTCCTGCGCCGCCCGGATGTGCTGGCCAGCCTCATCACCTACTGGCAGCATCACCCGGCGCTGTCCTACCTGTTCTCCGGTCTCTTCATCGGCCCCACCAGCCAGGCGCCGCGCGTCGACGAGGGCCGGACGGAACGACTGTACGAACTCGAAATCGCCTTCCAGCAGATGCCGGACGGCGAAACGCCCCAGCCCTGGCTGGTGGACCGCCTGCTGAGAAACCTGCTGACCGACCTGACCGGCAATACCCACCGCTCGGAATTCTGCATCGACAAGCTGTACTCGCCCGATTCGGCCTCGGGACGGCTCGGCCTGCTCGAGTTCCGCGCGTTCGAGATGCCGCCGCATGCGCGCATGAGCCTGGCGCAGATGCTGTTGCTGCGCGCGCTGGTGGCGCGTTTCTGGGCGCAGCCTTATCGCAGGCCGCTGGTGCGCTGGGGCACCCTGCTGCACGATCGCTACATGCTGCCGCATTACCTGTGGGCCGATCTGAAGGATGTGATCGACGACGTGAATGGGGCGGGCTTTCCTTTCCAGCTCGACTGGTACAAGCCGTTTCTGGAATTCCGCTTCCCGCGCCATGGCACGCTGCAGCTCGATGGCATCCAGATCGAATTGCGCACCGCCATCGAACCCTGGCACGTGCTCGGCGAGGAATCGACCCGTCTCGGCACGGCGCGCTATGTCGACTCCTCGATCGAGCGCCTGCAGGTGAAGGCAAGCGGACTCACCGACAGCCGCTACGTGCTGACCTGCAACGGCCGCCGCGTGCCGCTCGCCGCCACCGGCACCCACGGCGAATATGTCGCCGGCGTGCGCTATCGGGCCTGGCAGCCGCCGTCGGCCCTGCACCCCACCATCGGCATCCATGCGCCGCTGGTCTTCGATTTGATCGACACGTGGAACGGGCGCGCCGTCGGCGGCTGCACCTACCGCGTCGTCCATCCCGGCGGGCGCAGCTACGACACGTTTCCGGTCAACGCGATGGAAGCCGAGGCGCGCCGCCATATCCGTTTCCAGGATTGGGGGCACAAGGCCGGCAGCTTCACGCCGCCGCCATGGGTCGCGTCGTTCGCCCGCTTCCATCCCGGCGGCACGCCGCCCGGGCCGTTGGCCCCGCCGCCCGAAGAGCCCGCAGGCGAGTACCCGCACACGCTCGATTTGCGCCGTCGTTGACTCGCCTTCACCCACGTCGCCCGATAAGCGCGGACAATCGTGACCATCGGAAGGACCGGCCAATCCGGGAACAGGAGGCCTGAGACATGCAGCGCTACAAGATCCTGCATCGCACCTACTACAACTTTTCCGCCGAGGTGCGGCTCGAGCCTCATACCTTGCGCCTGCGACCGCGGGAAGGCCACGAATTGCATATCGAATCCGCCGTCCTGCGCATCACGCCAGCGGCCACCTTGCGCTGGCATCGCGACGTGGAGGACAACTCGGTTGCGACCGCGACCTTCGACACGCCCGCCAGGCAGCTTGCGATCGAAAGCGAGGTCATCATCCAGCAATTCAACGAAACGCCGCTCGATTTTCTGGTGGCCGACTATGCCATGTATTACCCGTTCGCCCATACGCCCGAGGATCGGGTGGTGCTCTCGCCCTACCTGAATACGGCCGAACACCCGACCGACGATCCCCTGGCTGCATGGATCGCCCGCCTGTGGCAGCCGGGCGAACGGATCCAGACCTACGCCCTGTTGCAGCGTCTGGGTAGCCATATCCATCAAACCCTGGCATACCGGCTTCGCGAGGAACCCGGCGTCCAGCCCGCCGCCGACACCCTGTCCCGCGGCACCGGCTCCTGCCGCGACTTCGCGAACCTGTTCATGGAAGCCGCACGACGTCTCGGCCTTGCTGCACGCTTCGTCAGCGGCTACCTGCATGCCCCGCCTTCGGCGATCGACTACGGCGCGACCCATGCCTGGGCCGAGGTGTTCATGCCAGGCGCAGGCTGGAAAGGGTTCGACCCGACGATCGGCGAAATCGCGGGGACCGGCCATATCGCCGTCGCCGTAGCGCGGCTGCCCGAATCCGTTCCGCCCATCGCCGGCTCGTTCGTCGGCCCGCCCGGCGCAAATCTCGATGTAGGGGTCTGGGTGACCGAACTGGATTGAGGATCAGCTTTGCGCCAGAGGCGAAGTCTGTTTTCGCTGCGGAAATTCAGGTTGAGATATTCGATCGGCTCTTGTTCGGCCTAAGCGGTCTTACGCCCCGGAAGGCAAGCACATCCGCTATTGGCGACTGACCGGTCATTCACGTTACTACATCCCTATTCGTATAGTTCGAGAGTATCGATGCGCTCAATTTCAGTCGTGGCAGCCGTAACCCATTCCTGAAGCGCGGGCAGCGCTAGTACCGAGTTGGCGTAGTCACGTGCTACGCCCGTTAATTCCACACCATAAGTCAGAAAGCGCAGCACTACTGGCGCGTACATCGCATCGGCAATCCCAAGTCGCCCGAACAGAAACGCTCCGCCTCCGCTGAAGCGGGTACGGCAATCAGTCCAAATCTCCGTGATACGGGCGATATCTGCCAAACTCCCCGCCGTGCGTCCTTGGTTTGGATGGCGGGCGCGTATGTTCATCGACATGTGCTCGCGCAGCGAATTAAACCCTCCGTACATTTCCGCACCGATAGAGCGTGCAATCGCTCGTGCTGTCGAATCATCCAGCCAGAGATGCTTATCTGGAAAGCGATCTGCAAGGTACTCACAGATCGCCAGCGAATCCCACACTTGGCTCTCACCATCGTGGAGAGCAGGTACTTTGCCAGAGGGTGACCATTTCAGAAGTTCAACTACCGACTCGGGCGTATAAAGGGGGATCCGTATTTCCTCGAAGGGGATTGCAGCATTGCGCAGTACAAGCCACGGCCGTAGTGACCAGGAAGAGTAGTTCTTGTTTCCAATTATTAGAGTGAGACTGGTCATGATTAGTGAATGCTTAGAAGGGTTTAAATGAGTTGAAATGAAGGAGGTTTTTGTCTTGAGAGTGCATAAACAAAACAGTCAACGAGTTGGCTGTCTTTCCAAAGCTTCAATTTGTTGTTCTGTTCCAGCCTGAATCCACATTTTTCGAGTACGCGGATCGAAGCCGAGTTTCTTGGAAAAACAGAAGCTTCAAGACGCAGCAATTGATCAAATCGTGACCAGGCTAGGCAGATAGTTTGGGAAAGTGCGTTCGTCATGATTCCCTTACCCCAAAAATCCTCCCCTAGCCAGAAACCTATGCGCCCACTCTGGCTAAATTCCCCCTCGGCCAGTTCGATTCCAATACCCCCTACTGCCTCATCTGCAACTTGAATGCCCAGTGTGTCTCTGGAGTCTGTTCGCTCATGCTGGCAATCCACTTATATGCATCTTCCAGGGTGTAGGGATAAGGGAAGCCATCCAGCAGGTTCTGCCAAATCCTATGGTTGTTGGCATGTTGGGCGAGGGATACTTCATCGCCGGCTTGCCATGGCCGAACCCGACACCTATTCGAATTCATTGGTCGATACTTATTCAGTAGCGAGTGCTTCTGCCCGAGCTTTGAGCGCATGGTTCATGCTGCCAAAGCCCAACTTCAACTCCCGACTCAAGCTCGACTTCATTACACCTGCCAACAGTCCAGAGAAAATTTCCCCATGGATGAACAGCACTCTATTTGAGCCAATTGGAACGACCCGAAAGTAATGTTCGCCATCAAAGATTCCTGGAACTAGCACCCGGCCCATCCATCGAAGCTCGGACTCGGGTATGGCCACCAGTACCTTAGGCCTGAAGACAATTCGTTTTCCGGCTCGGTGGCTGATCGAAATGGTGAGTCTCTCACCTGCATGAGCTCTCCCTGAAATGGATGTTACAAATGGGTTCCACGAACCATAATCAGGGAAATTGGTGAGAATCGACCATACGCGCTCAGATGAGGAATTGATCTCAATCTCCGTACGTACTCCATACATGTTGAAGCTCCAACCTATAGATAATTCGCCTTTAAATTCTTACCGCCTTCGGCTTAAAAAGCGGGCGTAGATTTGCTGCGGTGAACCTCATTCCTATCGCACTGGCGATTGGCCCTGTCGGTGAGGGGGGCGCACCTCAAATTGACTCCAAGCGCAGCAGTCAGAGACAGACGCCCGAGCGTCTGTAAGGGAGTTAGGGACTCATGCATGAAGCTGATACCGATAGTTAGACCCACAACTGGAACTAGAAGAGAGAACGGTGCAACTATTGATGCTTTGTAATGGCGCAAAAGGTGGTTCCAAGCCATGGAACCCAACAAAAGTGCTGCTATGGACTGATATGTAACCGCCGCAATGATTCGTGAGACTTCGGCAATCTCCAGGGATTTAAGTTGTTCGGGATCTTCGCTCAGCATGCTTAAGCCGCCGAGAACAATTGTTGGGACAAGCGAAGCCCAAATGATGAAACCCGGGGTATCAGCTTGTGCCCCTGAAACATGAATAGAACGAACGACAAGATTTCCGATTGCCCACCCGGTTGCACCGAGAAGGCTGCTTAATATGGCCAAGGGTGGTACAGAATATTCGTGGCCCATTGAAACAAAAGCCAATCCGCAGCAAGCAAGGAGCAAACCAAAATAGTGGTGAACTCTTAGGGTTTCCCATTTGAGCAGACCGACGAAAACTACCGTAAAAAATACCTGCGTTTGGGCTAGCAATGAGCTCAAACCCGTGGGGAGTCCGGCATTGAGTGCAATGAACAGACCGCCGAACTGCATGGCACCCCACGTGAACCCATAAAGCATGATCATGTGAAATGGCACTTTTGGGCGGGGAATCACCAGGACAAGAGCGGCCACCATCGCAAAGCGTAGGCCGGCAAATGCCAGCGGGGGAAGATCATGCAAACCCCAGTTGATTACGGAGAAGCTGCCACCCCATAGAGCCGCGCACAGTAGTGCAAGGAGAATGTGGCGTCCCTTCATTGGCAGCCTCAAACGCTAGTTTCGTTGCAAATTACAACTCGCCATCCATCTGGGTCAGCGTATGTGCGGCTCCTGCCAAACCAGAATGGATTTTCTGGTTGAACTTCCTTGGCGCCTATTCTTTCAAGTCGCTGGTAGATTGCTTCGCGCTCAAGAGCATTGGGCACGTAGATCACCAATAAATTGTCCTCGCTGGGGGCTGGACATGGGCTACCGGAAGCCTTTCGTGTGAATTCCAGGTGGTAGATGTGGTCCGGTAAGCCAAGCATGATCCCGTCATATCCATCATGGGCTTTGAAGCTCCCTATCAAAGGCAAGCCGAGGCCAATACAGTAGAAGCGCTGGATGGCCTCAAGCTGGTCGGTCGGGCGAGCGATACGTACCTGGGAAACATGAACGTTTCCCGGAAAATTGAGTGCAGTAGTGTTGGTCATCTGTTTTATTCCTTGGGCGACTGCGCCGGCGAAATTGCTTGAAAGCAGTCTCTGATATTCTCCGCAAGAATAGAAATTCTCATTTTATATAAGCCATATGCACACAATTCATGACTTGAGGCGTATTGACTTGAACCTTCTTGTGGTTCTGGATGCCCTGCTTATCGAGCGCAGTGTCTCGCGAGCAGCTGAGCGACTAGCGATGACTCAGCCCGCGGTTAGCCATGCCTTAGCTCGTTTGCGCACACTTATCGGTGATCCGTTGCTGGTGCGTGTCGGGAATGAAATGTGTCTGAGCGCACGTGCAAAGGCGCTCTGTGTACCTTTGTCTGAAGCCTTGGCGCGGGTGAGAGACGTGGTCCTGCCAAAAGGATTCGATCCTGCCGTGTGCCGTCGGACCTTCCGGCTTGCGATGTCGGACTACGCTTGTTCTGTTGTGCTGACTCGCTTACTTGCTGACCTTCGCATTGCGGCACCAGGTATTGATTTGATCATTACCAAGGGAGGGCGTTTGGAGACAATGCGGCAAGTTTCTGATGGTGAGTTAGATGGGGCAACGGGTGTTTTCTCGATGCTTCCCGAAGAGTTGAGAAGTGATTTGCTGTTTGTAGAAGATTTTGTCGTTATTACCGATCGGAAAAACCTTATAGATGGTGCCCTAAGTCTGGAGAGATATTTAGCTGCTCCCCATATTCACGTCTCCACAGAGGGGCTCCACCACAGTCACATTGACCATGCATTGTCATCAAGGGGGTTGCGACGTCACCTTGTGGCTGTCATTCCCTATTGGTTGGTAGCGCTTGATCTGCTTGCCGGAACCGATCTCGTACTTACAGTAGCGTCTCGCACTGTGCGTAGAGCCCACCTTCCACCAGATCTAGTTGTCATGCCAGTCCCGTTTCCTGCTCCATCGTTCGAATTTGTATTTATCTGGCGTGCCGATGCAGAAGCCGACCCCGAGGTCATGTGGTTGCGCTCTCGAATTAAAGCTATGGTTTGCGGGGGGTGACGGGCGCTATGCGGGTATCGAAGATTATTAGCAGCAGGTGAAGAACTGCTTGCGGACGTTGGCATGCGGTTCAGCTTAAACAACAGATTGCGCCAGCGGCCCGAGGCGGCAGTGCTGGTACAGCAGCCGTAGGTGCAAAAGGCCAAGTCAATCCTTCGTTGTAAGTATTTGAACGGCCTCCCGCGCCAGTGGGGTGACCAGCAGGACGGCTGGAAACGCAATGAACCAGGCAGCAAGCCACGCACTGCTCCACAGGTTAGCGAAGTTCGTTACTGGGCCGATAGCGCGAAATGTCGAAATTCCTGAGACCAACAGGGACATCAGCCCAGAAAGAATCAGGCTGAATAGTTGCGGCCCGTATTTCCTGGGAATCATGCGAACGCCTCCAGGTTTTCTACGAAGGTCAGGCCTGTGCCGGAGACACGATGCAGGGTCTCGGAAAAATTCTTGCCAAACATCCTGGCCGTCTTGATGTCGCCTGCCGGGAATGAGTCGGCCGGCGCTGAGTGGCCTGCCTGAGCCATCATGCCCGACCAGGAGCCGAGTCGATTGGCGGCTTCTTCGTAGGGAGCGCCGGTGTGTTGCTCGGGAAGGATGGGGTTGCCAACCCAGAGCATCCCGTGTTGCATGCAAAATACGAACATCGACATCAGGGTTGACTGCTTGTCGCCGGATGGCAGCGACGACACCGTGAACCCGGCAGCCAGCTTGCCCTTGAGTTGCTGGGTGCGCCACAGGCGTCCGGTGGCGTCCATGAACGTCTTGAAAGGTCCAGAGACGCCCCCGAGGTAAGTCGGTGAGCCAAGGATGTAGCCGTCGTACTTGAGCAGCTCATTGGGCGTTTGGGTCAGGTCTTCTGTTTTCAGCAGATGGACCTCGGTATTTGGCACGCTATTGGCGCCTTCAGAGACATGGGTGGCAATGTGCTCGGTGTGCCCGTGGGCGCTGTGGTAGATGATGGCAAGTTTTTTCATTTCTCTTACTCCAGACAGTATTGGGCTTTCTTTCAGGAAGACGCCGCTCTCATCGCGCTATCCATGCAATGAGGGCAGCGGACAAATAGAGGCCCAGACCAAAGACGGTGTGATTGACTACGCTTCGGATGCAATTCTTCAGTGGCGTCGGCGTTTTGGAGGCGGCAAAGCCTGAGCCCATGGCCGGTTGCATCACGAACAGAGGAGCCACGACAGTGCCCATGCCTACCAACACGGCTGGCAACAAGGATGGGGTACTCGCCCAGCCGATACCGTAGATACCCACGAGCAACCCTGCAAAGGCGACCCCTATTGCATAGTGGGTGAACCATCCCAGCATCAGCTCACCAGGAATCGGCTGCGCCTTCTTGATGGATGCGTGGACGAACCTGCCACGAAATAAGTGCCCAACCCATCGTCCGATGAAGGCGAAGTCGAGCGTTTGGACACCCATTCGCTTGAGGAACGTCAGCCAGACGTCCATGACTACGGTGGCTCCGATCCCGATGAGAACGACGTTGGTGATGTCTTGTAGTAGTGTCATGAGAACCCCTTTTCTGTTGACTGATGGACTTGTTGAGTTCACTGTACAAGTTGAAGTCAACTTCAAGTCAAGGGGTTATTGAATGGACATAGCCGAAGTCGCCAAACACACAGGGGTACCTGCATCGACGCTGCGCTACTACGAAAAAAAGGGGCTCATAGACTCAGTGGGTCGACAAGGGACTCGGCGCAGGTTCGCACCCGGAGTTCTGGATCAATTGGCGTTGATTTCGCTAGGGCAAGCTGCCGGGCTCTCGTTGGATGAAATCCGCTCCATGTTCTTGCCCAACGGGCAACCGAGCATCGACAGACAGATGCTGGCAACCAAGGCGGACGAGATCGATTCGCTGATCAAGCGACTGAGAGCTATGAGCCATGGGCTCCGACATGCAGCAGCGTGCCCAGCGCCCAGCCATGCCGAGTGCCCGAGCTTCCAGAAGCTTCTCAAAGCGGCAGCTTCTGGCGCCATTGAGAAACGCTGGAGTAATACTGACCTCAAACTTCCCCGTAAATAGAAAGTGAAGCCGAGCTACGTCGATTGCGCGATGTCGCATGCGATTCATTGAGAGACGAGCTTTTGAATGGCAGGCGTGTTCCGCATTCGCATTCCCATCGATGGCGTATGGCCGTTTAGTGACACATTGCTGTCTGGTTTTGCTCGGGTACCAACCGTCGCCTTCGGCCGAACAAGAGACGGCCGGACACCACCTCCTGAACTTCCGCTCTTGGCCGATTGTGTAAGTTCGACGCGGGGCTCGTAAGCGAGTGAAATTGATGGCTAGAGTTTAGGTTGCCAAATTCCGCAAAGCTTCCCCCGCAAAGATCTCAACTACCTCATCTGCCACAGCCCTCACGCGCGGTGAACGCCGCACATCGGGATGCAGAACCAGCCAAAGGGTGCGCTTCACCGGGCATTCGGGCGAGGCGATCGGCACCAGAAGCGGATCGTTGCGCGCCAGGAAGTGGGGTAGTACACCCACACCCAAGCCAGATCTCACCGCCTGCAACAGCATATTCAAATCGTTTGACCGAAAGGTGAACGGGCGGCCGGCAGCGGTTTTTTCCAGCCATTGTTGCTGGGGCGTGTCGAGCAGACTTTCTTCGTAGCCAACGAACGCCCAGTGCTTCGCCCCGTGTTCGGCAAGGTAATGCCGACTGGCGTAAAGCGCGAAACCGACTTCGATTACCTGTGTCCGATCGAGGAGATCAATCGTCACCTGGATGCCCATCGTACCTGGCTCGCGGGCCATTACCGGGCAGGCCGCTTTCTGCTTTCCGGACCGCTGGAGCCCCGCAGCGGCGGCTTCATCCTGGCACGTTGCGAAAACCGGGAGGCACTGGAGGCGATGCTGGCGGGCGATCCCTTTGCTGTCCACCGGCTGGCTACTTACGAGGTCAAGGCCTTCAACCCGACTCTTCGTGCCGGGGATTTCCCGGCCATATGGGCGCCGGCAGCGCTTGCGCTCACGGGTTCATGATTCTGACGATACGAGGTGGATGATGATCACGATGCAATACAGTTTCACCCTTCCGGCCGACTACGACATGTCTATCGTTGACCGTCGCGTAAAAGAAAAAGGCCATGCGCTGGATAACCATCAGCCCTTGGCATTCAAGGCATATCTGATTGCGAGGAAAGATGATCCGGCCACGCGCAGCCGGGAGAATGCGTACGCCCCCTTCTATCTTTGGCACGATTGCGATGGCCTGCGCGACTTCATCGGTTGCGCAGGATTTGACGGCCTGGTCAATTCCTTTGGGTGGCCCAGTGTGAGGACATGGCCAGCTCTCATCTGCACTGAACAAGGTGGCGCGCTTTCACTCGCGCGATTCGCCAGTCGCGAAGTCGTCTCGATCGCGCCATTTTCCGACTTGGGCGCGCTGCGGAGCGTTGAGTGCGAATTGGCGCGTGCGGCCGTTCAGGAAGCGCATGCGGTGTTGGCGTTGTCCGCATTTGAGCCGACGACATGGACCCTGGTGCGCTTTCGCATGTGGCGTGACGCCAAGTCGCTCCCCGATGCCGCCCATGTTCAGGCATACGACGTGCAGCATGTGTCCAATCCTGCGGGCGGGTAGCTCACCAATACGCCCAGCACTTCACTTCTTCTATGAACTTCAATATGGAGCCTAAATTGAGCGACAAAAACTTACCCGCCGAACTCTCTCCTACGCAACAAGCGTTCGGAACTATCGCCCCCAAGTTTGCGCAACTCAGCGAGGACGTGCTGTTTGCCGACGTTTGGGAACGTCCGCAGCTATCAAAGCGAGACCGCAGCTTGATCACCGTGGCAGCCTTAACTGCCTTGTATCGTTTGGAGCAGTTGCCTTTTCACTTGGAGCGCGCCCAGGACAATGGACTGAGCCGGGAAGAGCTAGCAGAAGCAGTCACCCACTTGGCTTTCTATGCCGGGTGGCCCGCAGCAGCCTCAGCTCTGAAGCTGCTGGAAAAGTCACTTGCTAGAACCTGAGGATCTACCCATGCCATATGCCCGTATTTCTTTGCGCAAAGGCAAGAGTCCTGAGTACATCAGATCGCTCTCCGACAGCATCCATCAGTCCTTGGTCGAGGCTTTCGACGTTCCAGTCGATGACCGATTTCAGGTGATTCACCAGCACGAGCCTGGCGAACTCATCTTCGACACTCACTATATGGGCGGCCCACGTTCAGACGATTACGTGCTCATCTGCGTTACCGCTGGTCGTCTGCGAAGCCCGAAAGTCAAACAGGGCTTCTACAAACATTTGGTACAGTTGCTCCAAAATTCTCCCGGCATTCGCCCAGAAGATGTCATGGTATTCATAAACACAACTCAAACAGATGAGTGGTCTTTTGGCAGCGGGAATTCGATTGTGCCGCAGGCGTGAATGCAGTTCTCTCAACCTGTGACACCGACTCCGTGAAACCGCGATGCCCAACCCATCAATCCACCGGCTGCAAAGGCCGAAGATAAGACGGTCAACGCCCCCTGCTAGAGCTTCCGCTTCTGGCCGAACGAAAGACGTTCGTCCGTCCCTTCTGTCTTCGCGGCTATAGGCGGCGACATGCAACGGCCGTGACGACGGCGGCCAACCTGCGCCTCCCGATAAACGGCGCCGCACCCCCCCGCCGGGCAGCATTGCACTGCCCGCGGCGAGCGTTACGCGCGGCGACGGCGCGCCATGTAGCCGACGAGGCCGAGGCCGCTCAGCATCAGCGCATAGGTTTCGGGCTCGGGGACCGGCGCCGTCAACACGATCAGCTGCGATTGGGCGTTCAGCGGTGCGCCGGCGCCCTGCAATTGCTCGGCCACCAGATAGATCGTGCCGTGTTCGTCGACGGTCAGGCCTTCAATGGCATTGAAGTCGCCGCTGCCGGTGTTCAGCAGCGAAGACAGGTCGAAGGAACTGAGCGCGTTGCCGCTGCGGTCCACTTCGACCAGCTTGCGCGAACCCAGGCTCAGCACCAGCAGGTTGTCGGCGGCTGCGGTGCCGGCCAGCGCATCGACCGGCGACAGCGTCTGCACGTCGGACAGCGTGGACAGGCCCATCGACGCGGGATTGAACAAGGTCGTCACGGTCGACACGCCGCCGCCCGGGGGCGTGGAGCCGTTGCCGCTCGTCGAGGGCGGCGCGCCGGTGGCGGGCCCGAAGGTCAGCGTACCGGCGAGGACGTTCTCGGGGCTCTGCTGCTTGATCGTGACGAAGCTGCCATCGCGCGGATCGTAGCTGATGCCTTCCATGCCGTTGTTGCCGACGGCCACGTTGCTCATCGAGACGAAACTGCTGGCCAGGGCAACGGTGCCGCCCGCCGTGTAGTTGAAGCGATAGGCGTCCTGCAGGCGCTCCTCGCCGACGACGAGCACGCCGCCGCCGAGATAGGTCAGGCCTTCGGTGTCGTGCTTGGTGCTGCCGGTGCCGCTCCAGTCGAACAGGGCGTTGCCGAGGGTCTGGCCGGTGCGCGAGATTTCGACCACGCCTGTGCCTTCGTCGCCGACGAAGAACAGCGTGCCGCGATCGCGAGCATAGGCGACGGCGGACGCTTCCAGCCCGGAGATGCCGCCCGCGGTGCCGTTGAGGGCGTCGAGCGCATAGATGCCGCCGACGGTGTAATTGCCGAGGTTGATCGACGTACTTGCCTGCGCCGAGACGGCCGTGCAGGTCGCGAGCGCCGCAATCAGGAGTTTGATCGTCATGAGGGGCTCCGCTCAGGCCTGGCGCTTGCGCAGTGCCGCGCCGATCAGGCCGAGGCCGGCCAGCATCATGGCGTAGGTGTCGACTTCGGGGACGGCGGCGATCGCGCCGGGCGAGCCGATTTCGTTGCCGTCGGCAGACAGGAAGGCGCCGTTCACGCCGACTGCGCTCAGTTGCGAAATGCTGCCGCTCAGGCCTGCGGCGTTGTCGAAGGTCACGCCTGCGGTGGACGCGCCGAAACTGACGCTCGCCTGCGACACGCCGCCGGCGTTGAAGACGTTCACTGCGTCACCGCTGGTGCTGAGGCCCACGCCGCTGCCGGCGTAGTTGCCGATCTGCAGGCCAGCGGGGGCGTTGCTGCCGAACCAGGTGGAGAGGAAGGTGGCGTTGAGCGAGCTGCTGCCTTCGATGAAGACCACCGACTCGCCGGCGGCGATGCTGGCGATGCCGGTCAGCGGCGCGACGCCGGCGTTGGCCGAGCTGTCGTCCATTGACCAGCCGCCGAGGCTGACCGCAGCGGCCCCGGTGTTGGTCAGCTCGAACCAGTCGGCGCCGACGGCGGAGTTGCCGCTGGCCCACGGGGCGACTTCGGTGATGACGATGGCGGCGTGCGACGGAACAGCGCTGACGGCGGCGAGGGCGGCGATGAGGCCAAGCAGGGATTTCTTCATGAGGTTCTCCGGATGGTTAGGACGCTGGATGCGGGATAGCCCGTACATCGTCACGAGAATGGATGTCATCCGGATGTTGAGAGAAGCGGCAGATATGAGCCATTCGGGTCATACACCGGGTCAGGCGCAGCGGCAGCAAGGCCGGGAGCAGGTCTTGCAAAACAACATTCCCTGCCTGTACCGATAGTCCCACCGTGCTTATCGCTGGATGTCAGCTCCAACGCGTCAATCAGACTGTCACGCTTGTTCCCATGACAGTCCGCTCAGGTTGAGAATGCGATGGTCGACAATCCAGGCATAAAGACAGATCGTCGACCGAAGCTGCCGGTGGCCTTCTGGGCAAACGATGTCAGCAGAGCGCTGCATTCCAGTCGTTGATTTAGAACTCCATGCTACGCAATTCGGGCGAGACGCCGCCCCCAACTACTACTAAAGTTGTATATCGATTTCTGAATACTCGACTACGCTGTTTTTAATTGCGTCTCCTTTTCACACGGAGGCCCGGATAAAAGGACATAAGATTTGGCAGTATTCCTGCCAGAAAACGGGGGGAGGGTGAAATGATGAAGGCAACAAGCCAATTCGCTGTGGTGGTGCTCTTAGTCTTGACAGGTTGCAGTGCAAATCACTATTCGATATACAGGCATCAGTCCGTCGATCCGCCTAGCATCACCACCGTCGACGCGAAGCAGCGAGCGATTCTTGCAGCAGCACCCAAGTCCGGCTCAAGCGTCAACATCCTTCGTTTCTGCGCTGAGCCAAGCCCTGATGTATTCGCCGTAATCGCGCAGGCAGTCTCCGGAGGTGCCAGCTTCGGACAAAGTGGCGACCCAAAGACTATCCAGGCGGCCCTCAATGCTGCCTTCAGCTCGTCCGAGCAGGGGTCGTCCATTCCCAGGACCCAGACCACCAACATGCTCCGAGAAGTGATGTACCGCACTTGCGAGCGCTATCTGAGTGGTGGCATCAGCGACATCGAATTGTCCCTGCAAGCGGTCCGCGACCAGCGCTTAATCGTTTCAATCCTCGCGATTGAGCAATTGACCGGAGTAGTCACGCCCAAGCCAGTTGTGATTGGTGCCTCGGCGAACGGGAGCGGCGGGTCGTCCGGAGCTGATGCTGCCATCCGGCTGGATGACCAGAACAAGGTCGTACAGCAAAAGGTCGATGCGCTGAAGAAGAAGCAGGCGGCATATGAGGACGTCAATGGGGCAGCCAAGGATTGCGAAGCCATCGCCAAGGCGGTCGCTGACAAGAAGGAGGATGGGCTTTCGCAGACGTTGAAGGACAAGCGTCAAAAGTGCGAAACTGCCTCGGCTGAATTCGACACTGCCAAGAAAGAGAAGGCCGCCGCCGAAGACCACTACACTAAGTTGGCCAGCGTCGCTTCAGGCGGGAGAGTTCCGGTGGGGGTAGGTAGCGCAGTCATGGTCCCGGTAGCTGAAGGCGGTCTCGACGGCGGCCAGTCCACGGCGATTGCCCAGGTGGCGTCGGCGGTCAAGGACATCGTCGCGGGCACCTTCAAGCAGGATGAGTTCCTTTTTCTCTGCCTCAAGGTGCTCAAGGGTGACGATTCGCTCGGTGAGCTTGGAGCAAATTGCCTTGCTTACATCCAGTCCAAGGTCAATCTTGAGCAACAGCGCAACGAGGTAGAAACTGCAGACATCGCCGCTGCGTCGAAGGCCACTCAAGATCGGGTCGACGCACTTTTCAACCAGTTCTGGAGTCTCATTAGCAAGGATGGCGAGCTAGACCCCGCCAAGCTTGAGGAAGTAAAGAAGAACATTGATGCGAAGGACTGGCCTGCGTGTTTCGTGAACGCCCAGTCGAAACTTGACTTCAAGACGTGTTTCAAGAGTGGCTCTGTGGTTGCTGGTCAAATGCGAAATTTGGCGCAAGGGAGCAGTAAGAAAGGGGGCAGTAAGAATGACTGATCGCGCGTATAGAATCCTTGTGGCGAAGGACAGGGCTGGCATCTTTGCACTTGCAGGCGACGAATGGACCCTCCTGGAGAACACAATCAAGGAGTTCCAGAACCTCGGTAGCGATGACGACCTATCCTTAGGAGACATTGGTCGAGTAGTAGTTAATGGCCCAGGATTTGTCGCCCTGGCTTGGAGGTAGCCAGCCTGGCTCACTCTGTGCCGGCACAGCCCAGGATTGTTCCGAGCCCCCAACGGGCTGAGGCAACAAAATACTCAGCTATTCGCTACAGATCTGCCTTTTGTCTTGGCTCACCAGCGACTGGAGTGGGTCGCATTCTTCCGTCCGAACTTAGAAGAGCGGTCGTTCCGTAGTGAGAGGCGGCCCAACAACCGGTCTTGCGAGTACCTCGGACACGGCCAATCAAAAGTTCATCGTCGACTTAGGCCGACGACCTGCCTGTCATGGGCGGGTAGTCGGCCGTCGCGTCCTCGGCCAGAGCCACTGGTGGCCTTAGGGTGATTGAACTGCTGGTGTCACGCGCTTTGCTGACGCTGGAAGCGAACTCAGCCTGAATGGCCACTCGGTAGGTTGGCAAGGGGATAACCAACCCGAGGGGCCAAACACAGCTCCGTTGATCGTCAAACGAGTTTGCATGGCATTGCCCTTCGGTTTGATGCAGCGGATGAAGGTTGTACGAACGCGGTGCCTCATCCGATGAATACGGTTGAACAGGCCTGTCGGAGCATGCCGATACTGTCGTAAGCGTCGTCCGACAACACGCGGGCTGGCGCCGGAAGCCGAGATGTGAAGACGTGACCAGCAACCCCCCGCATGGAGGCCTCCTCCGTTCGTCGCTCCTTTTCTCGGCCGACACATTCCCCTTGAAAATAAATTTTCCACCTCTATGGTGCATGAACTGGCTTGCGCTACGTGGACCGGCCGAGGATTGCCCAATCATCGGACAACAGCAAATAGCGATTTGGGGCATCGGAGCAGTGTGTTCTGCAACATGCACCTCTAATCAATCGCTTAGCTATTTCGTATACGAAGGGCTCGTGTTCGTATTTTTGAGACGTGAGGAGACCTGAACCCATGATCGCTAGCAACCCCTTCGCCGAACTCGCCGCCTTCATCCCCCCGGCTGCCATGCAGACTTACGTCGTGCTGATGGTTGTTCTGGTGGTGGTCGGGACGGTACTCGACATGCTGCACAAGAAAAGCGCCCAGTACTTTTTCGAGAATGCCAAGCAGGCCAGAAAAAACGCGACGCGCACGCTGAGCGCGGGTGAAAAAGGCGCACTGGCCTTGAAGACCGTCGCCAAGGAGGTGCTGACCTCGGGCGAATTCAACAATCCCAAACGCCGCATTTCGCACCTCTTCACCATGTACGGCTTCATCCTATTTGTCGTCACCACGGCGATCCTGATCTTTGCCTATCCGACCCCGGACTATCCGGCGCCGACCGTCGTGCCGCTGCTTTGGCATCTGGGCGCGGCCATGCTGTGCCTGGGAGGGTACTGGTTCTGGTTCAGCATCCGTGTCGACGTCGCCTCCGAAGGCGTCAAGTGGTATCAGCTGAACGGACGCGGCGACCTTTTCATCGTCGGTCTGCTGGGCATGGCCAGCTTCGCGCTGCTCTGGTCTTTCTCCATGGGCGCCGGCGCATTGAACAGGCTGTTCTTCGTATTGTTCGTCGCCTTCACCACGCTGCTCTTCGGCTCGGTGTACTGGTCCAAGTTCGCGCACATGTTCTTCAAGCCTGCGGCCGCTTTCCAGAAGCGCGTCATCAAAGCCGATGGTTCGAGAGAAAACATGCCCGCGGTCTACGACGTGTCGGATCCCGAGGTGCAGGCGAGGTTTCCGGATATCCCGGCCTACATGGGCGCCAATCCGCCCAACATGGGACTGGGCATCAAACGTGAAGCGCCCAACCATTTTTGACCGCCCGGTCACCCCGGCAGAATCGAGAGGAACCTCATGCCCACCTTTGTCTACATGACGCGTTGCGATGGTTGCGGATACTGCGTCGACATCTGTCCGTCGGACATCATGCACATCGACAAGGTTACGCGGCGCGCCTACAACATCGAGCCGAACATGTGCTGGGAGTGCTACTCGTGCGTCAAGGCCTGCCCGCAGGACGCGATCGACGTGCGCGGCTACGCCGACTTCGCTCCGCTGGGCCATTCGGTACGCGTCCGCCGCGACGAGGAAAAAGGCACCATTGCCTGGCGCATCAAGTTCCGCAACGGCGAAAAAGACATGGAGTTGCTGGCGCCGATCACGACCAAGCCCTGGGGCAAGCATATCCCGCAACTCTCCGCTGTGCCCGCGCCGAGCCAGGCGATGCGTGACAGTCAGTTGCTGTTCAACGAGCCCAAATACATCCGCATGGACGAAGGCGATCTGCACACGCTGGAATCGAACGGTCTCGTGATGAAGGAAGGGGTGTACTACTGATGGCTTACAACACGGTTGTCGAGGACAACATCGACGTCCTCGTCGTAGGCGCGGGCCTCGGCGGCACGGGTGCTGCGTGGGAAGCGCGCTACTGGGGGCAGGACAAGAAGATCGTCATCGCCGAAAAGGCCAACATGGACCGTTCGGGCGCGGTGGCCCAGGGCCTCTACGCGATCAACTGCTACATGGGTACGCGCTGGGGCGAGAACAAGCCTGAGGATCACGTCCGTTACGCGCGCATGGACCTGATGGGGATGGTGCGCGAAGACCTGTTGTTCGACATGGCGCGTCACGTCGATTCCGCCGTTCACCAGTTCGAGGAGTGGGGCCTGCCGATCATGCGCGACCCCAAGACCGGCCACTATCAGCGCGAGGGGCGCTGGCAGATCATGATCCACGGCGAATCCTACAAGCCCATCGTCGCCGAGGCCGCCAAGAAATCTGCCGACAAGGTCTTCAACCGGGTCTGCATCACCCATCTGCTGATGGACGACGCCAAGGAGAATCGCGTGGCCGGCGCGGTCGGCTTCAACGTTCGTACCGGCGATTACCACGTCTTCAAGTCAAAGACGGTGATTGTCGGCGCGGGCGGCGCCTCCAATATCTTCAAGCCGCGCTCGGTCGGCGAAGGCGCAGGCCGCGTCTGGTATGCGCCGTGGTCGTCGGGCTCGGCCTACGGCCTGATGATCCAGGCCGGCGCGAAAATGACCCAGATGGAAAACCGTATCGTGCTGGCGCGATTCAAGGATGGGTACGGTCCGGTGGGGGCCTACTTCCTGCACCTGAAAACCTACACGCAGAACGGTAACGGCGAAGAGTACGAGTCGAAGTGGTTCCCGGCGCTGACCGAAATGGTGGGCAAGGAATATCTGGATACCGAAGGCCAGCACCTGTCCCACAAACCCATCCCGACCTGTCTGCGCAACCACGCTTTCATTTCCGAGGTGAACGCCGGTCGTGGTCCCATCCACATGGTGACGATGGAAGCCTTTCAGGATCCGCACCTCGAGGAAATCGGCTGGCATAACTTCCTCGGCATGACCGTGGGTCAGGCCGTGCTGTGGGCAGCGACCGATGTCAATCCAAAGTATGAGAATCCGGAACTGACCACCTCCGAGCCCTATGTGATGGGCTCGCACGCGACCGGTTGCGGTGCCTGGTGTTCAGGCCCCGAGGATATTTCCCCGCCGGAATATTACTGGGGCTACAACCGCATGACCACGGTTGAAGGTCTGTTCGGCGCGGGCGACGCCGTCGGCGGGACGCCGCACGCATTCTCGTCGGGCTCGTTTACCGAAGGCCGTCTGGCCGCCAAGGCGGCGTGCAAGTACATCGACGACGGCAAGGCCGAAGGCATCCAGGTGACCGACGCGCAGATCCACCGCCGGGGTGAAGAAATCTTCAAGCCGATGGAGCATTACCGGATCTACCGCAACGAAATCACCGCGGGCAGCGTCAACCCGAACTACATCAACCCCAGACAGGGCCTCGACCGTCTGCAGAAGCTGATGGACGAGTACTGCGCAGGGGCGACGGTCAACTACATGACCAACGACAAGCTGCTGCAGATCGGCCTGAAAAAACTCAAGATCATGGAGGAAGACCTCGAGAAGATCGCCGCCGAGGACATCCACGAACTGCTGCGCGCCTGGGAACTGAAGCATCGCCACCTCACCTCCGAAGCGGTCATGCAACACACCCTGTTCCGCAAGGAAACCCGCTGGCCGGGTTACTACTACCGCGGCGATGCGATGAAGCTCGACGACGCGAACTGGCACGTTCTCACCGTGTCGCGCCGCGATCCCCAGACCGGCGAATACACCATGGAAAAGGCCCCGTGCTACCACCTGGTCGGCAAGGACGAGTAGGCCGCAGCCGAACGCCCGGAACACCCGGAACACCCGAATGTTACTTGCGCAGTGTTTTCGCGACCCCAATAGGAATTGCCCCAGGAATTACCCATGACCACTTCCGTCGTTCAGGCCACCCCCAAGACCTCAATCAATATCATCGAGCACAGCGACGAGGCGATCCTGGAGATCGCTCACCCGATGTGGCGCGACCTGATCAAATACTCCAACCAGGGGCTGTACGGAAAATTCATCCGCAAGTTCTCCTACGACCTGCTGCTCGGCCTCAATGAAATCGAACTCGGCAAACAGTTCGCCAACAGCGAACTCACCCGTAGCCTGCGCGAAGACTGGGATTACCTGGGCATCATCCGGCGAGGGCAGCATGTCACGGTGTTGTACCGGGTCCGCAGCAAGAAGCGGGAAGGCGAATGGCTCGGTCGGCTGGTGCTGGGCTATGAACAGGGCGAGGTACGCATCTTTGCCGCCTCCATTTTCTGAAGCTTGGGAATGTCCATGAAAGCCGTCATCGAAGCCAACAAATACGTCGAGCTGACCTACAAGGTCATCGACCGGAAAACAGGCCAGGTGCTGACGATGGTCGAGTTTCCGCTGGGCTATGTCCATGGCGTCAACGAGATATTGTCGCCCCGGGTCATGGACGCGCTGGAAGGCAAGTCCGAGGGCGACATCATCGAAGTGCACATCGACTGCAACGACATCTATGGCCCCCGCGATGAAGCCCTGGTGATCGTCGAAGCCATCGCGAACGTCCCCGAGGCCTACCGTGAAGTCGGCACGGCCATCCTGATGGAAAACGACAACGGTCAAACCAAGAGCTTTCTCGTGACCCGGGTGGACTCCAGAACCGTGACGATCGACGGCAATAACCCGCTGTGCGGCCGGGAAGTCATTTTCAAGCTCGAGATCCGGATGGTGCGTGATGCCACCGACGAGGAAATCCGGTACGGCGGCAAAGTGGAAGCGGCCCCCGACCTGAACAACTGTCGCGCCGTTCCCATGTGAATGGTGTACAAACTACCTGATATCGGTGTTTCCAATCCCCTGTATCCAATGGAGTAAAGCATGAGCGAACCCACCAAAACCAAACGCCCGGTCCCGGAAGGCAGATCACGCTTTCTGACAACCCGGCAAAAAGCGCCGAACGAGAAGGGTTACGTCGGATACGACACCATCTGGGACCCATTCCATAAAGAGGTCAAATACACCACGCCCAAGAAGCCGTAAGCCCGGCGTCGCCTTTGGCCGAGAGCCCCCGTCGCAGGACAGCCTCGCCAAAATGACCGCCTTGGTCGCTCCCTGGCCATAGGCAAGGCAGCATCACACATGCCGCCCCCCGGCATCCCCTGATTCAAGGGGTCACGACTGCGCGGCTTCGTGCAAGGCCTGCAGGCTCTCCTCCACGCCGGCGGCGTGGGTCAGTTCGGCGACGTTGTCCTTGGTGAAGAAGCCCTGGAACCCGCCGAAGCGCTGGACGTATTCGATGATGAGCGAGGAATACTCCGACGCGCTGGAGAAGATCTGCTTGAGCCCCTCCTCTTTCGAGCCGATGACGTCGAGCAGGAATGTCTGTCCGCAGTCACGCAGGGACTTCACGACGTAATCGATGTTGGCGAGCGCAGCGGTCTCGCCGTCCTTCACCGCTACGGCAATGTGATGCAGGCGCGGTCCGAAGTTGCGGACGAAGGCCTCGGTGGGCGACTCCGTCAGCAGGTGATTCATGAAATACGGGTGGTTCGCCGCCGTGAACACCTTGGCCGGGCATTCGAGTTCGTTGGCGTAATGCACGCTCTTGGTGACGTTGGTCGAGGAATTCTGGTCGGCGATGTCGTACGAGCCCCAGTAGTAGTAGCTCGACAGGGTCAGGTATTCGAGGATGGCGGCTTCGCGGTTCTGGCTGTAGATGCGGGTGGCCAGGTGGTCGATCGGCAGCAGCAGGTCGTAGATGCCCAGCTTCTTCTGCGTGCTCTTGGCCGCTTCGTAGGCCGCCTGCATGTCGTCGCGGATGCTGCTCCAGCCGAGCGAATACACGCGGATGTCGGACTCGGGCCGTTCCCAGTAGGCGACGATGTTGTGGGTGTAGGGGCTGGGCTTGACCACCGCCATGTTGCCCGGCAGTTCGAGCTTCCTGACCTGATCCTGGTTGAAGAAACGGATATCGCGCGCCTTCTGCATGCCGACCACCGCATGCGGATCGGTGACGCGCAGCACTTCGCCCATGTAGCGCGAATTCGGCTTGACCGCCCCGATCGGATAGACCTCGTTGAGGCTGCGGAAGATGCCGCGCACGTTGGGGTCCTTCACTTCGCGCACCAGGATGTCGGGCGCGCCCATGTCGATGCGCAGGATGTGGGTGAAGTGTGACTCGGATTCGAGCGTGACGAGGTAGTGATACGGTGTCATCACGCACAGTTCGGCGACATAGGCGAGCGAGTGCGCGGGCTCGACGATGATCATCAGCGCATCGATCTGGCGGATGCAGTCGGTGAGTCCGGTGCGGTCGCGCTCTTCCAGCAGGCGACCGATATAGTCCTCGAATTCCGGCGAGTTCTTCTTGTCGCCGGCGCGAGCGAAGCCAAGCGATGCGGTCATGGATCAAACCAGGCTGAACAGGGACTGCGCCATCTTTTGCGGATGCGCGACGCGGAAGTAGGTCTGGCTGATAACCGTGTTCAGGTCGGCCAGACGGGCCTGGATGTCGTCGCAGAATCCATGCAGGCCGTTGGCTGCAAGCGCGCGGTAATCGGCCTGATCCACCCGATTCAGCATGCCCTGCAGATGGCGCATGGGCTCGACGCCCGGCAATTCGTCCAGGGCGAACTGGATTTCATGCAGGCAGTGGCGCACGCTGCGCGGGAATTTCAGGTCGTTCAGCAGGAAGGCCAGCACCTTGTGGCCGCGCGCATGTACGCCGACGTACCGCCGGTACATCTGGTGGGCCGACAGGGCGTGCAGCACGCTCATCCAGACGAGGTCGTAATACTGGCTGTTCTGGTAGGGCAGATTGATCGCATAGCTGACGTCGAGCACGCGCGTCGTCATGTCGGCGCGCTCCATGTTTCTCCCCAGCCGCATGAACTGGAAACCCTCGTCGCGGCTCATCGTTCCCGCAAGCAGGCCGACCACGGCCTGGCGGCGGCGGATGATTTCGGTCAGCACCTCGAAACGCGTGCGGCGGTCGAGTGCATGGCCGAGATGCGTGCTGGTATAGAGATACAGTTCGTTGACCCACTCCCACGATTCGCGCGGCAGCACCTCGCGGAAAGTGCGCGTGTTCTCGCGCGCATGGCGTATGCAGGTAAAGATCGACGAGGGATTGCGCTCGTCCTGGATGAGAAAGCTCATCACCGCCATTTCGCCCGCTTCGTCGTACAGCGTGTGAAAGGCCTCATCCAGGCCTACCACCCTGAGCAGATCCTCCCAGCCAAAGCTGGCGCCGCGCGGCATGTCCATCAGCATCATGGTGGTGGCGTTGATCAGCCGCGCCGTGTCCTCGGCACGCTCGAGGTAGCGTGCCATCCAGTACAGGTTCTCTCCGACTCGCGCCAGCATCAGCACACCCCCTGCACGATCCACGTGTCCTTGCTGCCGCCGCCCTGCGACGAGTTCACCACCAGCGAGCCGCGCCGCAAGGCGACACGCGTCAGCCCGCCATGCGTCACATAGAAATCCTTCGACTGCAGGATGAAGGGCCGCAGGTCGACGTGGCGCGGCTCGATCGCATCCTCGCACAGCGTCGGCACGGTGGAGAGCGACAGGGTCGGCTGCGCCATGTAGTTGCGCGGGTTCGCACGGATCAGGTCGGCAAACCGCGCCCGCTCGTCCGACGTCGACTTCGGTCCGACCAGCATGCCGTAGCCGCCCGATTCGTTCGCCGGCTTGACCACCAGTTTGTCCAGGTTCGCCAGCACATACTCGCAATCCGCCTCATGCATGCACAGATAACTCGGCACGTTGGGTAGGATCGGCTCCTCGTCCAGGTAATAGCAGATCATCTGCGGCACATAGGCGTACACCACCTTGTCGTCGGCCACGCCGGAACCGGGCGCATTGGCGATGCCGACCTTGCCCTGCTTCCAGGCGCGCATCAGGCCCGGCACGCCGAGCACGGAATCGGCCCGAAAGGCTTCGGGATCGATGAATTCGTCGTCGACGCGACGGTAGATCACGTCGAGCCGGGTCAGCCCCTCGATCGTCTTCATGTAGACGCAGTCGTCGTCGAGCACCACCAGATCGGGGCCTTCGACCAGGTGCGCACCCATCTGCTGCGCCAGGTAGGAATGCTCGAAATAGGCCGAGTTGAACACCCCCGGCGTCAGCACCGCAATTTCCGGCCGGTCGCCTGCGCGCGGGGACAGGGAGGCCAGCATGTCATAGAGCTGCGCGGTGTAGTCGTCCACCGGCAGCACGTCATAGCGCGCGAACAGTTCGGGAAACAGCCGCTTCATCAGCTGGCGGTTCTCCAGCATGTAGGAGACTCCCGAGGGCACGCGCAGGTTGTCCTCCAGCACGTAGACCGTGCCGTCGCCGTCGCGTACCAGGTCGGTGCCGCAGATGTGCGCCCACACCCCGAACGGCGGATTGGCACCGATGCAGGCTTCACGGAAATTCTTCGAATCGGCCAGCACCTCGGCAGGAAATACGCCGTCCCTGATGATCTGCTGCCCGTGGTAGAGGTCGTCGATGAAGCGGTTGAGCGCCTTCAGGCGCTGCTTCAGTCCGGCCTCGATGCGGTCCCATTCGGCCTTGGAGAGGATGCGCGGCACCACGTCGAAGGGCCAGGTTCGGTCGATATTGCCCGCCTCGGAATACACGGTGAAGGTAATGCCCGCCGCCATGATCGCCGCATCCACCGCCCGGTGGCGCGCCTCGAGTTCTTCGGGCGTCAGCCCGGCGAAGAAATCGCACAGCTCGCCGGCACCGCTGCGCGGTTTGCCCGGCGCCTCCAGCAACTCGTCAAATCCGCCCATCAGCGGGTAGTGCCCACAATCGATCTTCATTTCGGCCTCCGTTCAGCGCACCGCTGGATTGCTGTGATGTGCCGGCATACGGTCTATTCAAAGCACCCTCTGTGCCAATCCAGACAAACCCATTCGGATCAAAGGCTTCCCAAGAAAAACCCAGCCTGGAACCGGCAGCTGTGTCCGCCAATGGAGCATCTCCGCCGCAACCCGCACCAGCCTGGTGCAGGCCGCGCGGCCTCCCGCACGTCCCGTCACCTGCATGGCGCGGTTGCCCCGCCATGCAGGTGCGGCTAGACTCTCGGCGTTGCTTTCGATTGTCCGTTTCGTGAACCCCATCCGCCCTGCCCGCTATGCCGCGCCGACGTGAGCCCCGCCCCGCGCCCGCGCTGGAACTGAAGACCACGCGGCTCGCCGGGATACAAGTCATCCTCAACAGCGCCGAGCACGCCGCACTGGATACCCATCTCTCCACGCTGTTTGCCGCGACGCCGGACTTCTTCGGCGGCGAGGCGGCGGTATTCGAATGCGGACGCCTGCCGGCCGACGCCCCTTCGCCCGACTGGGCGTGGCTGGCGCGGGAACTGAAAAGCCGGGGACTGAACCCGTTCGCGGTGCAGAACGCATCCGCCGAACTGGCCGCTGCCGCCCAACAGGCCGGACTACTGGTCCTGAACGATGTCGCGCCGACCCCTGCCGCCGCCGCAGCCGAACCGGAACCCGTGCCCGAACCCGAAGCGGTACCGGCACCGGAACCTGCCCCGTCTGCCACCGCTCCCACCCGCATCATCGACAAGCCGCTGCGTTCGGGCCAGCGGGTGTATGCGGCGGGCGGCGACATCGTGGTGCTCGCTGCGGTCAACCCCGGCGCGGAAGTCATCGCCGACGGCAGCATCCATGTGTATGCGCCGCTCAAGGGCCGGGCGCTCGCCGGTGCGCGTGGCGATACCTCGGCACGGATCTTCACCACGCACCTCGAGGCCGAACTGGTCTCGATCGCCGGCGTCTATCGCACCTTCGACGCCGCCCCGGATGCCGCCGTGGCGCGCAAACCGGCGCAAATCCGGCTGGCCGATGCCAGTCAGATCGTCATCGAACCTCTCTAACTCCATGCAAAAAGAAGGAAGCTCCGTGACCACCATCATCACTGTCACCTCCGGCAAGGGCGGCGTCGGCAAGACCACCACCAGCGCCTCGATCGCCAGCGGCCTGGCACTACGCGGTTTCAAGACGGCCGTGATCGATTTCGACGTCGGCCTCAGGAACCTCGACCTCATCATGGGCTGCGAACGCCGCGTGGTGTACGACTTCGTCAACGTCATCCAGGGCGACGCCAACCTCCACCAGGCGCTGATCAAGGACAAGCACTGCGACAACCTGTTCGTGCTGCCCGCCTCGCAGACGCGCGACAAGGATGCACTCACCGAAGAAGGCGTGGAGAAGGTGCTGAAGGAACTGGAACACCAGGGCTTCGACTACGTCATATGCGATTCGCCTGCCGGTATCGAGCATGGCGCGGTGATGGCGCTGACTTTCGCCGACCAGGCGATCGTCGTCACCAACCCGGAAGTCTCGTCGGTGCGCGACTCCGACCGCATCCTCGGCATCATCCAGTCGAAGAGCCGCCGTGCCATCGAGGGCCGCGAGCCGGTGAAGGAGCATCTGCTGGTCACGCGCTATTCGCCGAAGCGTGCGCACGAAGGCGAAATGCTGACCTACACCGACATCCAGGAGCTGCTGCGAATTCCGCTGCTGGGCGTCATTCCCGAATCCGAGGCGGTGCTGCAGGCGTCCAACCAGGGTATCCCCGCGATCCACCAGAAAGACACCCCGGTGGCCGATGCCTATCAGGATGCGATCGGCCGCTTCCTCGGCGAACAACACCCGCTGCGTTTCGTCGAGTACGAAAAACCGGGCCTGATCAAGCGTTTGTTCGGAGGCAAGTGACATGTCCTGGCTCTCCCTCATTTTCGGCGAAAAAAAATCCACCGCCTCGGTCGCCAAAGAGCGCCTGCAACTCATCATCGCGCACGAACGCACCTGCGCGTCCGGCCCGGAATTCCTGCCCGAACTGCAGAAGGATCTGGTCGCGGTGATTTCCAAATATTTCCCGGTCAACCCCGACGACATCAAGGTGGGCCTCGAGAAGCAGGGCAACTACGAGGTACTGGAAGTCAACATCGTGCTGCCCGAAGGGCGTTGAGCGCGACGTCCCTAGCTTCGCGCCCCGCTCATATAGCGTGACTCGGGTGGGGCGACAGCTTCGGCTGCCGGGGATGGATCGCCCGAACGTTGCGGCCTGGCCGCGAGCAGGCCGAACTTGTCGCGCAGCGTCATCGCCAGCAAGACCAGCGCCTCGTCCGGCAGGTTCTCGACGAGGCTGAGCATGTCATCGGCGTAGCGCGCGTCGGCCGCCAGTTTCACCAGATCGATCTCCGGCCCGCCTGCCTTGCGGGCGCCAAATTTCAGTTTCACCATCTCGTTCAGTGTTTCGCGATCCATACTCGGTCCTTGTCGACGGGTTCTGATTCATTGTTTGCAGGAAGCGGACGGCGACTTTTCAAAAACCCGGGAACACATGAAGCGCTCCATGCGCCGAACAGCCGCACTAGCCTTTGCAGCCTCCGTGCCAGACGGGACTGTGCTTTAGGATCAATGACTTGTCTTCAGAGCGCTGCGGGATCGGGCGGTGCGATGGCGGAAGACTGGGCGTGGAAACGGCCGCCCGCACTGGCGTGGTGCGGGCCGCCGTGCCTGGGCGGACGGGAAGAGGTCAGGCTGCGACGCGTTCGACGGCCGACAAATCCAGCCAAACGCGACTGCCTTCGACCTTGATGGGAAACTCGCGGGCGCAGCCCTGATCGGGGGCCACCGCACAGCCGGAATCCAGCTCGATGTTCCAGTTGTGCATCGGGCAGGCGACCTTCCTGCCGTGCACGATTCCCTGCGACAGCGGACCGCCCTTGTGCGGGCAGCGATCTTCCAGCGCGAAGATTTCATCGTCGGCGGTGCGGAACACGGCAATATCCAAATTGCCGTGGCGGACCACACGTGCGCCGAGTTTGGGGATGTCGTTCACATCCAGGATGTCAGTCCAGTTATTCATCGTGTGCTTCCTTCATGCGGCGACAGTTTCGAATTCATGCTTGAGCTTGCCTTCCCTGGCGCGCTCGACCCAGGGATCGCGCTCGACCGACAGCGCGAACAGCAGACGCTCGTACAGCGCGCGCCGGTTGTCGGCGTCGTCGAGGATTTTCTTTTTCACATAGTCGAGACCGACGCGCTCGACGTAGTGAACGGTGCGGTCGAGATAGCGTGCCTCTTCGCGGTACAGCTGCAGGAAAGCGCCGGAATACTCGATCACCTCGTCGGCCGTCTTCACCTTGACCAGGAACTGCGCGACCTCGGTCTTGATGCCGCCGTTGCCGGCCACGTAGATCTCCCAGCCTGAATCGACGCCGATGATGCCGACGTCCTTGATCGCGACTTCGGCGCAGTTGCGCGGGCAGCCCGACACCGCAAGCTTGACCTTGTGCGGCGCCCACATCTTGAAGAACATCTTCTCGAGGTCGATGCCCATCTGCGTCGAGTCCTGGGTGCCGAAGCGGCACCACTCCGAGCCGACGCAGGTCTTCACCGTGCGTAGCGCTTTTCCGTAGGCGTGGCCGGATGGCATGTCGAGGTCGGCCCACACCTTCGGCAGGTCTTCTTTCTTCACGCCGAGCAGGTCGATGCGCTGACCGCCGGTGACCTTCACAGACGGGATGGCGTATTTCTCGGCAACGTCGGCGATGCGGCGCAATTCGGCCGGCGTGGTCTGTCCGCCCCACATGCGCGGGATCACCGAATAGCTGCCGTCGCGCTGGATATTGGCGTGGGCGCGCTCGTTGATGAAGCGCGACTGCGGATCGTCCTCCGCCTCGCCCGGCCAGGTCGAGATCAGGTAGTAGTTGAGTGCCGGGCGGCAACTGGCGCAGCCGTTGGGGGTGCGCCATTCCATGAACGTCATCACCTGCGGGATCGTCAGCAGCTTGTTCTCGCGGATCGCTTCGCGCACGGCTTCGTGGGTGTGGTCGGTGCAGCCGCACACCGATTTCGTCTTGGGCGCGGCCGAATAATCGCCGCCCGCCGTCACCGCCAGGATCTGCTCGACCAGCCCGGTGCACGAGCCGCACGAGCTCGACGCCTTGGTGTGCTTGCGCACGTCCTCCAGGGTGAACAGGCCTTTCTCGCGGATCGCCTTGACGATGTCGCCCTTGCACACGCCGTTGCAGCCGCACACCTCCATGTCGTCGGTCATCGTCGCGGCCTTGTTGATGCCCTGGTGGCCGAGGTTGCCGCAATGGTCCTGGCCGAACATCAGGTGGTCACGCAGTTCGGACACATTCTTGCCGTCGCGCAGCAGCGAGAAATACCAGGCGCCGTCGACGGTATCGCCGTACATCACGCCGCCGACCAGCTTGTTGTCCTTGATGACGAGCTTCTTGTAGACGCCGCCGATGGGATCGGAATACAGGATGGATTCAGTGCCCTCGCCGCCGATGAAGTCGCCGGCCGAGAACAGGTCGATGCCGGTGACCTTGAGCTTGGTCGACGTCACCGAACCCTGGTAGCGGCCGATGCCGTAATGCGCCAGATGGTTGGCGCACACCTTGGCCTGCTCGAACAGGGGGGCGACCAGGCCGTAGGCGACGCCGCGGTGCGCCGCGCACTCGCCGATCGAATAGATGCGCGGATCGAAGGTCTGCATCGTGTCGTTGACGACGATACCGCGGTTACAATGCAGGCCGGCGGATTCGGCGAGTTCGGTGTTGGGTCGGATGCCGACCGCCATCACCACCAGGTCGGCGGGCGCAGAATCCCCATCTTTGAAACGGATCGCGGACACCCGGCCGGAGTCGCCCTTGACCAGTTCGGCCGTCTGCTTCTGCAGCAGAAATTTCATGCCCTTCTCTTCCAGGCTCTTCTGCAGCAGGCGTGCGGCGGGCTCGTCGAGCTGGCGCTCCATCAGCCACGGGCCGATGTGCACCACGGTCACGTCCATGCCGCGCTTCATCAGGCCATTGGCCGCTTCCAGCCCGAGCAGGCCGCCGCCGATGACGACGGCGTGCCGGTACTGGCTGGAGGCGCGGATCATCGCGTCGACGTCGGCGATGTCGCGGAAGCTGATCACGCCTTCGAGATCGGCGCCCGGCACCGGCAGCATGAAGGGGTTGGAACCGGTGGCGAGCAGCAGGCGGTCGTATTCGGCGCGGGTGCCGTCTTCGGCTTCGACAAATCGGGCGGAGCGGTCGATCTTCACCACCTTGCGACCCATGTGCAGATGGATGGCGTTGTCCGCGTACCAGTCGGTGGGATTGAGGATGATGTCGTCGACCGTCTGCTCGCCGGCGAGCACCGGCGACAGTAGGATGCGGTTGTAGTTGGGGTGCGGCTCGGCGCCGAACACGGTGATGTCGTAGAGGTCGGGCGCCAGCTTCAGCAATTCCTCGAGGGTGCGCACCCCCGCCATGCCATTGCCGACCATGACCAATTTCATTTTGGGACCATGTCCCATGGGCGTACTCATATCCATATCACCACTCCAAACGGAAGACTAAAAGTGATGACCGAGATACGCCGTTGCATTCGGTCTGCTTGCTACAACACCTAGCAATCGCTATGCCATGGTGCAGGCGCCCTGCAAGCGTCTTGTTTTCAAACGGTTTCAGAAACGCGCCGCGACAATTCGTTCATGCCCCGCGCACCATCCCGGTGCCGGATCGTTCGCCATGCACCACCGTTACGCCGCCACCCGGCCAAAGCCGTTGATCGCGGTGATGGCGCGTGCCTGGTTGAGGTCTTCGGTATACCCTGCCGCAAACAGGCAGACCGCCAGCTGGTTGCGGATCGGCAGCGGCAGCGGCAGATGCTCGTGCATGACCTGGTCAATCCATGTACCGGTCGCCCGCGCATCCATCCCGGGCAGATTCGCCAGCATGGCGGTAGCGGATTGCGCCTCGTACACGCGCTGTCCCTGCCCGTCCTGCACCAGCACCATGTCCGGCCGCTGCAACGGATCGGCAAACGCCTCGCCCTCGCAGCCCTGCAGCAGCAAGGCGTGTCCGCCCAGGGCTTCCAGCACGGCACGTGTCGGCGCAACCTCCCCCTCCGAGATCACGGGTGTCACGCGCACCGAATGTTCGCCCAGTACGTCGGCCAGTGCCGCCAGCCGCGTCACCCAGCCGTCGATACCCAACCGCGCGCGCAGGGCCAGCAGCGCGGCCAGGCCGGGACTCAACAGCACCACCGGCGCGAAGGCGATGCCGTCATCCTGCAGCGCCGCATTGACCTGGGCCGCCGTACTGCAGGGCATGATGCCGAGCTCGCGCAGGACGTAAGCCGCGGCCGTGCCGCCGCCGCCTTCGAGCACGCCGTGGATCAGCACCGGTATGCCGAAACTTCTCAACAACAGCGCGAGCAGCGGCGTGAGATGCGGCTGCGTACGCACGCCGTGATAGGTGGGCAGCACCACGGTGCGGAACGGTCCTGCCGGTGCAACGAAATCCGGCAGCCGTTCGGCCAGCGCGGCATGCATGCCGAGCCAGGCGTCGAGTCCCGGATCGTGCTGGTTGAACGCAACCAGGAAAGCCGCCGTTTCCAGCTCAGGCACGCCGCCATCGAGCAGGGCCGCGCCCAGTGCACGCGCATCGACAAAGCCCAGTCCTTCGCCGGCTTCGATCTGGCGGATCAAGGTCGCGTAGCTCATGAAATGACGGAGCCCATTGAAGTAGCGTAGCTCATGCCGCTGCCCGATTCCCGGCAAGCAGCCGCTTCAATTCCGGCACGCACGAGCCGCACTCGGTACCGCATTTCAGCGTAGCCTGCAGCGCGGCAAGATCGGCGCCGGTCGTGACTGCGGCGACGATGTCGGGCTCGGCCACGTTCAGGCAGTTGCACACGATGCGGCCGCGACCGGTGCCGCCTGCGGGCGGACGCGCCACCGGCGCCAGCATCCAGGCGCGCAGCGAAGCGGCATCCACGCCTTCGACGATGACATCCCGCAGCCAGTCGAAGGCGGCGATTTCACCGGTGAGACGCGCGGCGACGACATTGTTGGATTCGACGCGCACACGTTTGGAAATGCCGCGCGGACTATCCTGGTAATGCATCACCGCGAGCGGATCGTCCAGGCCCAGCGCGGTATCGAGCGCCGCCAGCACGGATTCCGGCAGCGGCTGCGTATGCGCCAGGCGCAGGGTCAGCACGTCGCGCTCGCGCCCCGCGAGTCCGGCGGCCGCGTAATCGCACGCGCGCAGCAGCGGTTGCACGGCATCGAGCAGCTTCGCGCCGTCGCCCACCGCCAGCGCGGCCATGCGCCAGGGCAAGTCGGCCTTCGCCACCTGCACGGCGGCATGCTTCAGTTCCGGCTGCTTCGACATCGCATCGAAGGTCGGCAGGGTCAGCGCATTGATCCCCAGTCCGCCCATGAAGCGTGCGCCCCAATGCATCGGCAGGAAACATTGCCCGGGACGCAGGCTCTCGCTGGCCTCGACCGCCACCACCACGTCGCCGCGACGGCTTTTCACACGCACCAGATCGCCTGGGTTCAACCGGCGCAGCTCCATGTCGCGCGGCGCCATCGACAGCAGCGGCGTGTCGGCGTGAGCGAACAGGCGCGCCACGCGGCCGGTGCGGCTCATCGCGTGCCACTGGTCGCGCAGGCGGCCGGTATTGAGGTGCAAGGGATAGCGCGCGTCGATCGCCTCGGCCACCGGACGATACGGTACGGCATGAAAGTGCGCCCGTCCGCTGGCGGTGGGATAGACGCCGTCGGCATACAGGCGCGGCTGGCCGGCGGACGCCCCCTCGGGAAACGGCCATTGCTGCGGCGCCCGATCCAGCAGCGCATAGGACAGGCCAGTGATGTCGAGATCGCGCCCGCGCGTGGTCTCGCGATGTTCGTTGAACACGGCTTCGGCGCTGTCATAGGGGAACAGCCGCGCGCCCTCGCCCGGCATCAGCCGGCGCGCGAACGCGGTCACGATGGCCCAGTCGGCATGCGCCTCGCCCGGCGGCGGCACCGCCGCGTGCACGCGCGAAATGCAGCGTTCGGAATTGGTCATGGTGCCATCCTGCTCGCCCCAGCTGGCAGCCGGCAGCAGCACGTCGGCAAAGGCCACGGTCTCGGTATCGGCAAACGCCTCCTGCACCACCACGCATTCGGCCGCCTGCAGGGCTTCCTGGACCCGATGCTGGTTGGGAAGCGATTGCGCGGGGTTGGTGCAGGCGATCCAGATCGCCTTGATTTCGCCGCTGCGCACGGCTTCGAACATTTCCACTGCGGTCTTGCCCGGCGTCGCCGGCACCGCGTCCACCCCCCACAGGCGCGCGACCTCGGCACGGTGTCCGGGATCGGCAAGATCGCGGTGCGCGGACAGCAGATTGGCGAGCCCGCCGACCTCGCGTCCGCCCATCGCGTTGGGCTGGCCGGTGAGCGACAGCGGGGCGGCGCCCGGCTTGCCGATCTGGCCCGTGGCCAGGTGCAGATTGATCAGCGCGGCATTCTTGTCGACACCGCAGCTGGATTGATTGAGCCCCTGACAATACAGCGACAGCGTCGGCCCGGCAGCGAACCAGCGTGCCGCCTGTACGATGTCGGCTGCCGCCACGCCGCAGATCGGAGCCATTTTTTCCGGCGTGTAGTCGCGTACCTGGTCGCGCAACGCCTCCCAGCCTTCGGTGTACGCCGCAATGGCGTCGCGGTCGATCAGCTCCTCCCACAGCATCACGTTGAGCATGGCGTGATACAGCGCCACGTCGGTGCCGGGCAGGATGGCGAGATGCAGGTCGGCCTCGGCCGCGGTGTCGGTGCGGCGCGGATCGACCACGATCAGCTTCAGCTCCGGGTTGTCCTTGCGCGCCGCCTCGATGCGGCGGAACAGGATCGGATGCGCATAGGCCGTGTTCGATCCGGCGATGAAAATCGTGCCGGCGTGGTCGATGTCGTCGTAGCAGCCCGGCGGCGAATCGGCACCCAGCGTGACCTTGTAGCCCGCCACCGCGGACGACATGCACAGGCGCGAATTGGTGTCGACGTTGTTGGTGCCGATCAGCCCCTTGGCAAGCTTGTTGAAGACGTAATACGCCTCGGTGGTGAGCTGGCCGGAAATATAGAACGCCACCGCATCGGGGCCGTGTTCCCGGATGATGGCACGGAATTTCTCGGCGACATGATCGAGCGCCACGCCCCAGTCCACGCGCCGGCGCGGCGCGCCCTTCTCGGTACGCAGTTCGGGATACAAGACACGGCCGCTCGCAGCCGCCGACAGGGCGAGTGTCGCCCCCTTGGTGCAGAGCTTGCCCCGGTTCGCCGGGTGTGCGGGATCGCCGCGCACGCCGGTGATCTTCCCGGCACCGGTTTCGATCAGCACCCCGCAGCCGGTGCCGCAATAACAGCAGACAGATGAAACGACAGACATGATGACTCCTTGCCCTGTCCGTCAGCAGGGTCTGTGCCAAGGCGGCACAGCGTAATGAATTCAAGGGTTTGATGACGTTCGGCTGGGCGCGATATGGGGGGTACGCTCAACCGCAGTGCATGGATGGGGGGATGTGCTGCAAATTGGTGCGGCGGCTGGTGGCCAGAAGCAGAAGTTCAGGTTGAGGTGGCCGACCGTCTATTGATCGGCCGTAGCGGTCCTTTTCCCAACTCGGCACATACGTCCGCTATAGGCTTCAGACGGGTCAATCGCGAATCAACGTAGAGCTTACCGGCACTGCGCGGCCTTATCGCGCAGCGTCCAGAGAGCGAAGCGAACGGGGTTGAGCGCCGGGTTAGCCATGTGTTCGCACCCCTAAAGGATGCTTGCTTTGGCTGATGAGCTTGGTATTGGCGCGGCCACCTTCAATTTTGTAGTGGCGACCCGCACTATCTTCTAAGAAGATGTCGACAAGCGGGGACATGTCGCCTCCATTGACCATGATGCCATCAAACTTTCCGAATTCGGTTTCGTAGAACTCGCCCTCTTGAAGTTTGACCCCGTCCGTGGAGATGGCTATGCGGCCTTTACTACCGTCCGCATAGATGCCACCGAGCCATCGAAGGATGACCGATCTGCGCCCGTGGTTAGTTGCTGTGATGAAGATACTTGAGTATTCGTCTGTACGGTCGTGCTCGCGCGGAAAACACTTAGCCTTCAATTGCGCACGATCTCGCCAAGCGAGATACAACCCCAAGCAAAGACTGAGAGTTGAAACCGCCAGCGCGATGAGAGAGAGGGTGGTAGGGTCAGGCATACATGGCTAACATGGAAGTGAGCGGCCTGCACGGCTTTTTGCGCAGGTCCACTCGACTACCGGGTTGGGCATCAGCGGTTCCTTGCTTTGCTGAGTTCTTCGATCCACAATTCTGGGTCCGGCAATGTTTTGGATTGGCGCAGGGAAACCATTCCAGGAGCAAAGCGCGCCGCCGCCACTCGCTGGGTCTCGACTTCTCCCGGATCGACTTGCGGTACATCGTCGAATATTTCCATGAGCTTATCTGGATAGTCGTCAAGTTCAAGCCGATGAAGATTCTTGAGCCGCGTGTCCTGAAATTCTTGTATTGACCGAATTTGCGCACTTAGATGATTGAAGTGCGGGTCGCCAGCTTGAATGGGTTGCTTAATCTTCTGCCGTTCCGATTCGAGTATCTTCAAACGGGCCTGCAACAGTTCTCGCAGGCCGTGAGTCTGCGCAAGAGCCATGTCAAAGCACAGTGTTTTTGCCCAAGGGTGCAGGACATCAGCGATGATTCCGTCGTCAGACCCGAGGTTCTTCATGATCTGTCGAACGCGATTGGCGAAGGCAATCGATTCTCGCGGCGCAGGTGTAGAGTCCCACCGGCCCATCTTGCTGTTTAGATCAATGAGTGCTGCACCGGTAATCTCGGTCATCTCGCGGAGCCGGCGCAGCGCCTCATCAGCTTGTACAATCTTTTGATCGAGTTGCTTGGTTTTTGCCTCGATACCTAGACCCTTCAGTGATTCGAAACGATCAATAGTTGCAGCAAACAGCAGCACCAAGCCGGCAGTGAGAGAAGTTGCGGCTATCGCCGCTGAGTCGTTCAGTGCTGCCAAGGTTCCCACTACAAGATTCGCAAGTCCTGCGGCAAGAAGTGCCCAGTTCGTGAGGCCATAAAGAACTCTACGACCGAGTGGCAGTGAACTGGGGGCGCTATTCGATTCCATCATTAGAGAGTCCAGGGGCTGAGTTCTGATGCCCAACGTAAGGGTTAGCCGACCGCAAAAGCGTCAGCTTTTGTGGGTCGGATAGACCCGCTTGTTAAGTGCCGCCCTAACCGCATACCAGAATACCGAGTGGGTGAACCGCCCGAGATAGCATGACTAAGCCAAGGCCAATGACGAAAAGCCACAGGTGCCAACGGTGTTGGTTAATCAGCCTTTCTTCCAGTTCTTTTACCTTAGGCTCATTTTTTTCTATGGATTGCTCGGCTTCTTCAATAGCCTGCTCAATGGGAACCACTTCACCTTCATCCTCGTATAGGACTTCGCGTGACCCCCTATCTCTGCCAGCAATAAACTGCCGCAACATTGCCTTCTTTTTGTCTAGAAGCGCGTAATTTTTGTGGGCAACTGGCTGCATGCGGAAGCGTGCTAGCGCAATTACGCCAGCAATAAGCAATGCAACCCACCCACTGAGTTCGAGTGCCGCCTGTAGTTTGCTGCCATCAAATGATGCCGTTTGGACCGAAAGCGCAAGGAGGGTGAAGTTTAGGCCAGCCTGGTAATACTCATACTTCTCCTGAAGAGCGCGCGCGTACTCGATGTTGTTCCGGTAGGCAGAAGTCATTTTTTGCACTTAACGTAGAGCTAACCGGCGCTGCGCGGCTTTATCGCGCAGCGTCCAGAGAGCGAAGCGAACGGGGTTGAGCGCCGGGTTGGGCCTATTATTTGCCACCGCGTGACCCCGCGAGCGCAGTGAAGACACCAAGACCGATGAACACACCGCCACCGAGACGCCGACCGATGCGCCGAGCAACGCTGCCGCGTAACGCTGGCGCGACCGCACCCGCAGCCAAAGCGTAGGCGCTGTCGGTTACTGCGGCGATTGCCACGAAGAGAGAACCAAGCGCTACGCTCTGAAACATGGGGGGCACGTTGGGACTCAGGAACTGCGGCAGAAAAGCAGCAAAGAAAACCGTGGTTTTGGGATTGAGCAGAGCAACAACGAACCCGTCACGGAAGACACGCGTAAGGGACGCAACGGCTGGAACGGTGCCGAAATTCTCGGCAGGTGAGGAACGGAGCATTTGCACACCGAGGTGCACAAGGTACAGCGCGCCGGCATACTTGACTACGGAGAAAGCAAGTGACGAAACCGCAAACAGAGCGGCAAGACCAACTGAGGCAGCAATCGCGTTGCCGAGGTTGCCGAGAGCGACTCCCGCCACCGACACCAACCCGGAACGGCGCCCCTGAACAAGGCTGCGCGTAACGATGTAAAGCACGCCAGGCCCAGGCGTAACGGCGAGGACAAAGCTCGCAAGAAGGAATGCGGAGAACAGTGGCCAAGGCGGAAAGACATCAGTCATTGCGGCAACCTCGAATAGGCCCAACGTAGAGATAACCGGCGGCGCTCCAGCGCCGTCCAGCGACCGAAGGGAGCGAGGTTGAGCGCAGGGTTAGAGTGCATTTTGGGGCTAGCCTCTACTATCACGAATTTCGTTAATGTAGAGATCTTCAAGTTCATACATTCGATCTTCCACTTTCCCGAAAATTAAATCTGATTTGGAAATTCCGAAATGTGGGTAGTAGGAGCCGGGTAACGTTCCCGCAGTGGCCATGTCTCGCCATCGCCGGACGTTCTTCAGTGCTATATCCGCACAGGGGTAATCCGTCGAGTCATTCCCATATTTTTCGATCGCCACCTCAAGCTCAGCAATAACCTCGCTCGCAAGGAGCACGAAACGTTCGATGGCTGGCTTATTCACTCTTGCACTCTAACAGTTAATATAGAGACCCGTGGGTCCGGACGTTTTTAATAATAGAGACAGGCATTTCGTGAGTCTATCGTCTTGATTCTTATGTAGATGTTCGTCCAGCTGTCTCTTTATTACGTTATGCGAAAGGAGACACAGGCTGTCCGGATTATGCCCCTGATTTTTTCCCTTAACTACTAGGATCGAACCTCATGGGGGCGGCCAACGCCCCGCCTGCTCGATTAAGTTTCCATCGTTTGGGTTGCTTCACTGACTGTTCTTGGCCAAGAAGCTGACGTGATGTCTAGCTGACAGGACGGGCTGCTTCGGCCGAAGTTCGGCCGGCCGTGACCTCCTCTCCCACCTGCGGCTTCGTATCCATAGCGGTCGACTGCCTACACAGCCAAAGTGGCTGGGCGCGCGCAGCGCCGTCGCCTGAAATCCCCGATTACTTCTGGCCCCCGGGCAGGGTTGACACCTGGAAGCGGTTGCCGCCATTCCGCTTGGCTTCATACATCGCCTGGTCGGCATGACGGATCAGTTGCGTGTAATCGCCGGAATGTTCGGGATACAGCGCGATGCCGATGCTCGGCGGGACATGTACCCGATGCCCGGCCAGATCGAAAGGCCGCTCGAGGGCTATCCGGATTTTTTCGGCGACGACCAGGGCGCACTCCGGAGGCGAAACGTCATTGAGCAGCACCAGGAACTCGTCGCCGCCGACGCGGCCGATGGTGTCCGATTCACGTACGCACTGCTTGAGGCGATGGGCCACTTCCTGCAGGAGCAGGTCGCCGACTTGATGCCCCAGGGCGTCGTTCACCTGCTTGAATTTATCCAGATCGAGATAGAGCAGGGCAAGCGAGGTACGGTGCCGTTCTGCGTAGCGCAGCGCGGCCTGCAGGCGATCATGGAACAGTTCGCGATTGGGCAGGCCGGTCAGCGGGTCGTGACGCGCGATGTGCTGCAGCCAGGCTTCCATCTGCTTGCGCTCGATCACGGGCGCAACCTGGTTGGCGACGAACTGCAGCAGTTCGACATCTTCCACGGTATAGCGGGCCTCGGCGTGATAGTTCTTCACCATGAGGGCCCCGATGACGCCCTTCTTCGCATTGAGCGGAACGCCCAGCCAGTTCAATGCATTTCCCTTGGCATCGGGCGTCAGCAGCAAAATTTGCCCGCCCCGGATGATCTCCTCGCTCAGTGCTGCCGCATCCGGTTCCGTGTGCGACGGGTCGTGTTCGTCGACCAGATACGGAAAGCTCAACGCGTCCCTGTCTTCATCGTAAAGCGACACGAAGAAATTGGTGGCGGGCAGCAAGCCGCCGATGATCTGATGGATTTGCTGAAACAGGGTGACGAGATCTTCCGCCCAGTGTGCGGCCTCGGAAATGGCATACAGGGCCGCCTGCATGGAGTCGGCGCGTTTGCGTTGGGTCACGTCGCGTGCCACGGCGACCCGTACCAGGTCCGTCTCGGACCATCGGGCCGACCACATGACATGGACGATCTGGCCGTCCTTGCGTACATAGCGGTTCTCGAAATGGGGCTGGGGTTGGCCGGCGACGATCTCGGCCGCGGCCTGCAGCGTCCGCGGCCGGTCTTCATGAAACACAAAATCGATCATCGGCTTGCCGATCATCTCTTCGGGGGTGTAGCCGAAGATGCGTTCGCACGCGGCGCTGACGAACACAAAGTGCCCCTGCGTATCCACGACGCAGATAGCGTCGAGCAGCAGGTCCAGAACATTGTTCAGGGAAACGGGGCTATTCGTCTTCATGCAAGCGCAGCCATGGGATGGGCAGCCGATCCGGATCGGTCATGGGGCTCCATTGTTGCTGCATAAAATTTCTCGCTGCATATCCTGTCGAGTCACGGATCGCTCCCTGGAGCAGCTTTCAGACGCCCCTATTCTAGCCTGTACGGCCGTGAACGCCGACACGCTGCCAGGTAGCGCGAATGACAAAAGTCATTCCACAATAGGGGCGGCCGCATTTGCATTGCCCCGACTATTCGTTTCAACCCATTCACTAGTCCGGAATAACCATGCCTCGCTCACCCGATACGTTCACCCAGGCCCACGCCATTCTGGCCGGGGCACAGGAAAAAATCGACCGGCTCCGCAGCATGCAGCCGTATCTGATCGACCTGTCCCTGCGGGAAAACCCCGTTGGCGCACGCATAGGCCAGACGCTCGCAGACAAGCTGGCCATTCTCCCCAGGCTGCGCGAGTTCGGCTTCCGCAACATCCTGCTGGGTACGCTGGATTACGCCATGCCGGATGAACTGGAGGTCGACGACGATTTCATGATGTATCTACGCGACCACCAGCTCGATATGAACGGCTGCTTCGCGTTCACCGACATCGGCATCGCGGCGGCCGACGGCACTTTCACGCCCTCGCCTTCGCAGCGCAAGCTGCAGGCCTATGGCGTGCCCAACACCCTGCACGAAATCTATCTGAGCAAGGCGGGCATGGCCGGGCAGTATGGCCTGGAGACACTGCGGCGCAGCCTGCCGGCCAGCATCGCGTGGCTCAACGCCAACATCCGCGGCGACGATGGCGGCAGGCCGCGCATCCTGATCAATATCGTGGACGGCTGCGATGCCTTCGCGGAAGATCCCGATACGGCCTGTTCGATCCTGAGCCTGCTGGCCGAACAGGCCATCGAAGGCATCAGCATCGAGGACGACCGCGGCACCTACCTGCCTTTCCAGGTGGGCGCGTTCGTCGCGGTGGCCCGCAGCTTCCTGCCGCCGCCGCTGAAACTGCTGGTGCACATGCATGCCGGCGGCGGTTTCGAGAATGCGTCCGTGATCGAGGCGCTGCTCAACGGCGCGGATGGCGCCTGGGGCGGGCTGCCCAAGCGGGCGGCGATCATCGGCCATGCCTCGCTGGGTGAATTGATCGCCAATCTGGTGCGCGTGGGCAATCCCCACATGCAGGCCAGCTACCGCCTGGATCAGCTGCTGCAGCTGGCCACGCGGCTTCAGGTGCTGGACGAGGAGGAGCCGGTCCCCGACGACCTTCCGGTACTGGGCAACAACGCCTACCGCCTGCCTTTGAGCTTCTTCCGCCAGCAGGCGGGGCGCTTCATGGACCTGCCGCCGGAAGCCATCGGCGGCGCCTACCAGTATCGCATCTGCCCGGTCGTCAGCGATGCGGCGGTGATCGCCGGGCGCCTGGCCGAAGTCACGGGCCAGGCAGCGGAAAGCTTCCCGGAAGGCGTGCTGGACCGCATGATCCGCCTGATGCGCCGCGACCTGCGCGCCGGCAAACGGATCGCCTACGACGAGCCGGAACAGTTGTTGCAGCTTTTTGCTCGCGCTTCGCGACTCTGAGGTGTAGGGTCGCCCTCCGGGCGCGCGGAATTCCTCGCCTCGATACGCCGTAGTATGCTGAACGGCGCGAACATATTCCCCTGCTGATCGGGTGCCTCCCCAATGACTGACAGTTCAAAAGACACTGAAATCGACAGCGCGGTCTACAAGACCCTGCTGGAATCGACCAAGGCCATCCCCTGGAAGATCGACTGGCAAACCATGCGTTTCGCCTACATCGGGCCGCAGATCGAAAGCCTGCTCGGCTGGTCGCCGGCAAGCTGGGTGACCGTGGAAGACTGGGCGACCCGGATCCATCCCGAGGACCGGGAGCGGGTGGTCAATTTCTGCGTCGCGCAGTCCAAGGCCGGAACCGACCACGAAGCCGACTACCGCGCCCTGACGCAGGACGGCGATCACGTCTGGATCCGCGACGTGGTACACGTGGTCCGCAACGACGCCGGCGAAGTCGACGCTCTGGTCGGATTCATGTTCGACATCAGCGAGCGGAAAAAGACCGAGGAACAACTGGTCATCCTGCAGAAGGAACTGGAGGCGCTGTCTTTCAAGGACGGTTTAACCGGCGTTGCCAACCGGCGCATGTTCGACTCCATCCTGGAAGTGGAATGGGCCCACGCACGACGCAACAACCAGCCGCTGTCGGTCATCATGCTCGATATCGATTACTTCAAGCAGTACAACGACTGCTATGGCCACATCGAAGGGGATGCCTGCCTGAAACGGGTCGCCCAGACCCTGAATTCGGCTGCGACCCGGGCACGCGATCTCTTCGCCCGCTTCGGCGGGGAAGAATTCGTGCTGGTGCTGCCCGGAACAGACGAAGGGTCGGCGGCGAAGATCGCCGAGCGCTGCCGCAGCCTGATCTTCAAGGAACAGATTCCGCACGCGCAATCCCCGGTCAGCCAGATCCTCACCGTCAGCCTCGGGGTCGGCACGATCATCCCCTCGCACCAGGACGACCCGCTCGCATTCATTGAAGCGGTGGACAGACGGCTTTATCAGGCGAAACAACACGGCCGGAACTGCATCGTCAAAGGTCATTGAGCCCGCCCTGAAGGCGCGCCACCCTGCTTCCTCCCGGCTCTCCCTTCCTGGCGCACCTTCTTGCTCGCCGCTTCGCGCCGTCCGTCAGGCGTGCCCGCGCCACGGAAGACATCTGCCTTCGCCCCTTACTCGCCTGGCCCCCTCATAAGGAGATGCCCGGGTCTTGATTTGGCGGGATATAGGTCTAAATTGAATGTGTAGCCGCAATGGCGGCCAACGTCCGTTGTCAAACAACCTGTTTCAAAGGAGACCATCATGGCCAACCTCTCGCGTTACGATCCATTGAACCTCGCCCGCATCGATCCTTTCGGCGATATCGACGACCTGTTCAAGGGCTTTTTCGTGCGCCCCGCGCTCTTCGAAGGCCAGCCGCAGATGCAGATCAAGATGGACGTGAAGGAAAACGACAAGGCCTATACCGTGCATGCCGACATTCCGGGCGTGAAGAAGGAGGACATCCACGTCAGCATCGAAGGCAACCAGGTTTCGATCAGCGCCGAAACCAAGATGGAGAAAGAAGAGAAGGAAGGCGAGAAAGTGCTGCGTTCGGAGCGTTACAGCGGCAAGGTGTCGCGTAGCTTCACGCTGGCCCACGACGTCGACGAAGCCCAGGCCCAGGCCAAGTACAACGATGGCGTGCTGGAGCTGACCTTGCCGAAGAAGGCCGTTACTTCAGCCAGGAAGCTGGCAATCCAGTAACCCGCCACGGGAGCCCGGTGCGGCGCCATTTATTTATGGACGCCGCACCTCGATCGGCGTCCTCAAGCACATCATTGGCCAGGCCATACAGGGCGGTATGCTGTCGGCCCGGTTTCGGTATCAAGCCCTCTCGCCGGTCGCCAGCAGCAGTCCGCCCCACAACAGCTTGGTTGACATCCCCTGTTCCAGTCGGCGAGCCAGACGCATAGCTGAAGGCAAGAAAACGGCCGAGTGCAAGGTCAGCTTGGAGACCGGCAGACCAGTGAAGAATGCACGCACTTCGCCTGGAGTATGCCAGCGGGCACCGTGATAGGCGCCGCTGCCGCCGTCGCGCCCTTTTTCCCGATACAGAAGACTGGACCGGTTGAGCCAGCCGATGGCAAAGCGGCGGCGCGCCACCCGCACGATCTCGGCCACGGCCCGGCGTTCGTCGTCGACGAAGCACAGTGCGGCGATGGACAGCACGTGGTCGAAGCTGGCATCGCCGAACGGCAGGTCGCGCGCATCGCCTTCCACCCAGTTCAATGCCGGGCTGCTGTGGGCGCGCGCGTAATTCAGCCAACCCGGATTGGGGTCGAGTCCCGTGGCGACGAGATCATCGGCTGCGGCGCGACGCGTGAACCAGCCGGTGCCGCAGCCGACGTCGAGCAGGCTGTTCCCTGCCTGCGGCGCAAGCAGGCGCGAAACCAGCGCGTATTCGGTTTCGCCGATCCAGCGCCCGCGCGGGGTGGCGTACCAGGCGTCGTAGTCGGCGGGATTCATTTCGTCAGTGACTGCCAGGCACGGATCAAGGCATCGGTCGCCTGTCAGTTGGACAACCAGCGAACATGAATCCGCGCCGCCCCCTCAACGCGCGCCTGATGCACCGCCGTCTTGGCGGCGCGCCCGTAAACAGGGTCGGACGGAAGATTGCCATAGTGCAACCGCAGATAAAGTGACATCTCCCCGTCGACCCATAGATCGATCGACGTGGCGGCGTTGCAGTCAAGGTGGACAGGATCGCTCATGCAAGTGCCTGATAGAGATCGGCGATCAAGTCGTCCGCATTTTCCAACCCGACCGAGAGGCGCAGCATGGCGGGGGATATGCTGCCGAACGGGGTGCCGAACAGCTTGACGCATCTGCACGTTCCACGTCACATCAGCCTCCCATCACATTCTTGAACAGGATATACGTCGCAACCACCACCAGGAACCAGGCGAAGCTGCGTTTCAGGCCCTCCTGCGACAATCGGCTGGAAAAACGCGCGCCAGCGAAGCTGCCCAGCACGGTTACCGCGGTAAAGCCGGCCATGATTTCCCATGAGATCGGCACGCTGCCCAGATAGCCGGCGAAGCCCACGGAGGAATTCGCGGCCACTATGGCAAGCGAGGTAGCCACTGCCTGCTTGATGGGAATGCCGGAGAGCAGTACCAGAGTCGGGACGATGAGGAAGCCGCCACCCACCCCCACCACGCCGGTGAGCAGCCCCACCGAGATGCCGGCCAGGGCAATATAGGCCATGCAAGGAGAGAAATAATGTCGGCAGCCATTCATGGCCAACGTCCCGTCAGCCGAAAGCATGGATCCGGCTGCAGGGGCCGGCAAAATGGCCGGCTTTCGCTGCATGCGCCAGGCGGCGGCATACATCACCAGCGCAAACAGGCTGAGCTGGACGATTGCAGGAATCGCCACGCCCAGGCGCGTACCCGTGAAGGTGCCGAACGCGCCAAAGGATGCGAAAACCAGCGCCACCTTCAGGTCCACATTGCCGCGGCGGGCGTGATTTATGGCCGCCAGCGTGGCAGTCACCGCTACCACGCCCAAGCTCATGGCAATGGCTGACTTGGGCTCCACATGCAGCAGATACACCAGTGCCGGCAGGGCGATGATGGATCCCCCGCTGCCCAGGAGGCCCAGGACGAAGCCGGTACCGAGACCAGCCAGAATTGCGAAGACGTCCATATCCACCTCGGCTCAAGTATTCAAACGATCGCTTGAATACTGGGCGAGGGAAAGACGCCTGTCAATCAATATTTGAGACGGATTGAACCCGCTACGCCTAATCCCGCGTCCCGCTATCGACGGGCCGACTTTCGGCCTTCCATTCGGGAAAGCCGTCTTCAAGGCGGCGCGCCTGGTAACCCGCTTCACGCAACCGGGCCACGGCCTCGAAGGCCAGCATGCAGAAGGGGCCGCGGCAATAGGCGACGATTTCCTGCCCGTGCGGCAGGGCTTCCAGGTGTTGCGGCAGCTCATCCACCGGGATATTGATCGCGCCGGGGATGTGGCCCGCCTGGTATTCCGTGGCAGGCCGCACGTCGATGACCATGGTCTCGCCTGCCTTGACCCGGGCCATCAACTCGTCGCGCCCTACGGGAGTCAGCGCGTCGCGTGTATCGAAGTGTTCACGCACAATGCGTTCCACCTCGGCCAGATGTTTTTCCGCGATGTTGCCGATACAGCCCATCAGGGTCGGAATCTGGTCATCCGACAGACGGTAAATGACCTGCAGCCCCTCCCTGCGTGATTCAGCCAGGCCGGAATCGCGCAGTATCTGCAGGTGGTGCGAGGTGTTGGCAACCGACATGCCTGTTGCCTGCGCCAGGGCATCCACGCTCCTTTCGCCCTGCGCCAGCGCCTCCAGCAATTCCAGCCGATTCGGGCTTGCAAGCGATTTGGCGACACGGGCGAATTGCTCGAACAACTTCTTTTTGGGGTTCATAGTTAATTATCCCCGTAAACGCCGGACCTATCGATGGCCGATCATCCATCCAACGGGGCTGAAGTTGGCGAGTCCGACAAGGCGCACCTTGAGAGCGGGGGTCAGCTGACCGAATCCCGCCCAAGCTGGCTGCGGCAGAGAATCCGGGACATGGGCCCGGGGCTGCCTACGCCCCTTCCAGCATACGTTCCAGAGGCGCTTCCAGGGCCTCGGCCAAGCCAACCAGGCTTGCTTCATCCAGCCCCGCCACCGCCAGTACCGAGTACAGATCTGCCGGCATCAGGATGACCCCGTCCGCCGGCTGAGCGGGGATACCGTTCACCAGCAGCGAAGGAAAACCCGAACCATGCGCGTCTCGCTCGGTGCTGAATACGACTTCCGTCCGGGCATGCAGGCTGGCGGCCAGTACCTCGGCATAGCCGGCATAGAGGCCGCATCGCCCGCCCGGGGGATGTTGGGAAATGACACGAATATGCAAGGCCATCGTTACCCTTCAATGACACTGATTAAGCAAAATCATGGCCACGCTCAAGCTCCTGCCAGGTGGCTGACGATGCTGTACCCCTGCGCGCCCGCCTCGATGCCGAGCGGAACGCCAGCAGCCTCGACGTAGGGCGCGGTAAAGAGATTGAGCGGCCCGCCCGCCGCTGGCGGCTCGAGGCGGAAGTCGCGGGCGTGATTGTAGGCGATCCAGTTGGCCTCGGCGCCGCCCAGGAGAAACGCATCAACTTCACGCCGCAACGTCTCGGGCACACCTGCGTCGGCCAGCTTCAAGGCATCGGCGGGATCGGCCGGCACCCAACCGAGGCCCCCCAGATAGATCTCCGCCCGGGTATGCAGCGCCTGGGTGACATCGCCGGAGGCCCCGAGTGCGGAATCGAAACGCGACGGCGCGGCGCGGATGCCCAGCATCGTGCGCGCCGGCAGGCCCGCTGCCCGGCACAAAGCCACCAGCAGCGAATTGATGTCCACGCACTTGCCGCAGAATTCCCCGGCCGCCAGCATCGCCGGCACATCGCCCAGCCCGCACCAGGCGACATCGAAGCGGCGCTGGGCATGGGTCAGGACCCAGTCATAAAGAGCACGCAGCTTGGCCGCGGGCGTGTCCCGGCCCTGCGTGATCGCCTCGGCGCGGGTGCGGACTGCGCCCTCGACAGGCAGATGCACGCTCTCTGCCAGGTAGCGCCGCGCGTCCTCGGGCAACGGGGCATCCATGCTGGCCTGCGCAAGGTCGAAGACCGCCTCCTGTGTCTCCATACGGACGGAGACGGTCAATCGAGGATCGTTCCGGACGCCCGGCCAGCGTACGAACAGGATGGGTGCGCCATGCGCCGGGTCGTGATGGAGTGCAGGCTTGGCATGGTTGCCATTGCATTCAAGCGCCAGCCGCCATTGATGCGAGGTATCTTGCGGCACGGGCAGCCACAGGGCTAGATCCTGGAAGCTACCCTGCAGCGCCAGTTGGAACGTCAGATCGATCTGCACGGCACGGGTCGGACTCAATGCCCGGCCGGCTGGCTGGCGCGCGCATTGGCCTCGAATCCGCCCTTCTTCTTCCAGCCCTCGATGCCGTCCTGCAGCACCTTGACGTTGTCGTAACCCAGCAGACGCAGCGCGAACACCGCCTGCGCGGACAGCGAACCGGAGTTGCAGTACACCACCACCATGCGGTCCTTCGGCAATTCGGCGCGGCGCGCCACCGCCTGCCGCCACTCGATGTTGACCGCACCGGGGATGTGTTCCTTGGCGTACTGCGCGGCGTCGCGCGCGTCGACGATGAAGACCTTTTTCCAGTCGTCCGCCGGGATCTGTTCCGGCCAGATCAGGCTGCTGCCGTATTCGGTGAAGTCCATATAGCCGGACAGTGCATCGACCACGGCGGCGTTTTCTTCGGCGTGCACGGGCGCTGCGAATAGTGCGAGGCTGGCAAGCAGGGCGGCCAGGGTTCTGTTCATGGGATTTCCTTGGTCAGGACGATCAATCGTCGGCCGGGTTGAGCCGCGGGTGGGTTTCCTCGCACGCCATCAGGACGATGAGGCCCGAGACGAACATGGCGGCGGCGGTGAACCAGAATCCCGCCTCGATGCCGCCGAACAGCGCGGCCACCGCGCCCAGCAGCAGCGCGCCGATGCCGTAGCCGAGGTCGCGCCAGAAGCGGTAAATGCCGATGGCCGAGCCGCGCCAGTTGGGGTGGGCGATGTCGGACACGGCGGCGGACAGCGTGGGGTACAAGAGCGCCATGCCGAAGCCCATCACCGCGGCGGCGAACGACCACCACAACTCGCCATCGCCCAGCAGTACCAGGGCGACGCCGGTACCGCACAGCCACATGCCCCAGACGATGGGCTGCTTGCGGCCGACGCGGTCGGACAGATGGCCAGTGAAGAACTGCGACATGCCCCAGACGAAGCCATACACACCGACCACCCAGCCGATGCCGGGCAGGGACAGCCCTCGCTGATGCAGGTAGACCGGGAAGAACACCCATACCAGCGCATCGACGAATTTCTCCACCAGGCCGGCCTGGCTGATCGACGCCATACGCGCATCGCGCCACGACATCAGGGTGAACACGTCCCAGGTGCTGGGCTTGTCCGCGATGTTGGTGGGGTAGCGCGGCTTCGGCCCGGTCATCTGCCCGGCCGCGTACTTCTTCCCCTCGGCCTGCGCCCACGGCAGCGTGTCCTTGACCCACAATAGCGTCAGCAACCCGGCCAGCAGGATGACGGTGAGGCCGAACAGCATCAGGCCCTGGCGCGGCCCGAAGGCGGTGGCCATATAGCCGGTGACGATACCCGCGACCGCGACGCCGAAGTAGCCGGAGAACTCGTTGAGGCCGATGGTGAGGCCGCGTTGGTTGGCGGTGGTGAGATCGAGCTTGGAGGTCTGCGTCATCGACCAGGTGAGCCCCTGGTTCACGCCCAGGAGCACCGTCGCTGCGACGATCCAGTTCCAGTTCGGCGCGTAGAGGATCATGAAGGGCATCGGCACCGCTGCCAGCCAGCCGAGGAACAGCACCTTCTTGCGCCCCATGCGCTCGGACAGGCGGCCGGCGACGAAGTTGAGCGTGCCCTTGACGAAGCCGAAGGCGGTGACGAAGGCCATCAGCATCATGAACGAGCCCTTGGCCACACCGAACTCGGTTTCGGCGAGCGCCGGCACCACGGTGCGGAACATGCCGATCGTGAGGCCGACGAGGAACACCTGCACCAGCTGGTGCGAGAACTGGGCGAAATTATTGCGGATACCGTAGCGGTACTCCGCCACACCCTGGGTCAGCAACATGGTCAGTTGCCCAGGTTGAAGGCGACCATACGATCCATTTCCGCAGGACGCGGCGGAATGGCTTCGGTCAATGCGGTCACGAACGCGTCCCGGCTCATCGCCAGCATGGGGTTCCAGCGCTTCTCGAAGCCGATCGTCGACATCGGCTTGCCGGACATGCCGGCGCCGCAGGCGCTGCCCGAGGTATGGCCGGGATACAGCTCGACCTCGGCCGGCAGCGTCAGCAGGCGCTGGTGCAGCGTGCCGTAGAGCTGTCCCGCCATCTCGATTTCCTTGCCAGCGAGATCGGGCCGTCCGGCGCTGCCGACGAACAGGGTGTCGCCGGTCAGGACGAACCATGGCGTCTCGGTACGACGCTTGTCGGTCACCAGCAGGCAGATCGAATCCGGGGTGTGGCCGGGGGTGTGCAGCACGTCGACAAAGACGTTGCCAACGTCGATACGCTGGCCATCCTTCAGCGGCTCGAACGGGTAGTTCACGCGCCCCTTATTGGACTCGTGCAGGCAGTAGGCTGCCCCGGTTCTCTCGGCCAGGGCACGCGCGCCGGAAAAGTGGTCGGCGTGGACATGCGTGTCGATGACGTGGGTGATTTTCACGTCCTGTTTCGCCGCTTCCTCGAGGAACCACAACTCATCGCCCAGAACGGGATCGACGACGACACCGACATGGCAGGAACCGCAGCCGAAAAAGTAGGACAGGGTGGCGTCCTTGGCCAGCAATTGACGAAAGAACATGGAAGTCTCCTCGATGGGAAGTGGTGAGCGGTGAGCGGTGAGTGGTGAGTGGTGAGCGGTGAGTGGTGAGTCGTCAGGACTCGGCCAGCGGCAGGCCAGCCGCCTGCCATTCGGGGATGCCGTCGGCGATCTTCTGCGCGCGGTAGCCGTGCTCCTTCAGCAGCGCCACCGCCTCGGCGGACATCATGCAGAATGGCCCGCGGCAGTAAGCGACGATGTCCTTGTCGGCCGGCAGTTCCTTGATGCGCTGGCGGATTTCCTCCAGCGGCATCGAACGCGCAAACGGCAGATGGCCGCTGGCGAATTCGACGGATGGACGCACGTCGATCACCACCACGTCACCACGCCGCGCCTTCTCCATCAGCGAACGCCGCGTTTCGGTATCGAGCTTTTCCGGCGCGGCGAAGATCTGGTCCATGGCCACTTTCAGTTCGACCAGATGTTCTTCCGCCACCGTGCGCAGGTTGACCCACAGGGCGCTGACGTCCTCGCCCGACAGCCGATAGGCGATGAAGCGGCCATCGCGCTGCGCCTCGACCAGGCGCGCCGCCTTCAGCACCTTGAGGTGCGCGCTCGCCAGCTTGATGTCGATGTTGGCTTCGGCTGCCAGGGCATCCACGGTCTTATCGCCCTGCGCCAGAATTTCCAGCAGTTCCAGCCGTTTGGGACTGGAGACGGCTTTGCCGATGCGGGCGACCTGTTCGTAGAGCAGGTCCTTGGTTTGACGTTTGTTCATGAAACGAACATTCGCACGATTATTAGATTAATGCAAGATCCATTTCGACCGGCACGCCACTTAACCACCACGCCCGCGTACTGGCTGCGGATTGATTTTTCGCAAGAGTAGTTGGCCTATAGTGTGGTAAATACGTCCCGCCCATCGGGCCGCATGACCCCAAACAAAGGCATACAGCGCCCGATGGCTCAGCGTGTTCAAAACAACGAAGAATGGAATTTGATGGTCCCAGACAGTCGACCGCATGATGACGCCCCCCTTGGCAAGGGCGCCATCCCATGAAGCCGAATTGCACCAACCCCGAATGGATCGGCCGCGCGAAATGCGCCGTGTGTGACGTACGCAACTTCGTCCTGTTCTCGGGCCTGTCCATGCACGAGCTGGATACGATCCTGCAGCCCATCGACAATCTGCATGTGCCCCAGCATGCAGTGCTGTACGAGCAGGGGGCGGCAGCGCCCAGTGTCTTTACCCTGCGTCACGGACTCATCAAGCTCAAGGTCGACCTGCCCAACGGCGGACAGCGCATCGTGCGGCTGTTGCGGCCGGGTGACGTGGCCGGCATGGAAACCCTGGTGGGCGAGCGTTATCACCACACCGCCATCGCCCTGCAGGATGCTGATGTCTGCCGCATCCCGCGCGAGGTCGTCATCCAGCTCGACAAGACCAACCCGAGCGTGCACCAGGCCCTGCAGCAGCGCTGGCAGCGCTCGATAGACCAAGCCGATCATTTCATCGTGGCACTCTCCACCGGCCCGGCGGAAGCCCGCATGGCGCGCCTCCTGATCACGCTCGGTTGCACCGGCACGTTGCCGGAAACGCTGATGCCGAGCCGCGAGGACATGGGCGCCCTGCTCGGCATCACGACCGAAACGGCCAGTCGCATCATGGCCGAATTCAGGCGACGCGGCCTGATCCATATCGAAAAAGGCGGCTGCATCGATTACGACTACAACGGATTGACGCAACTGGCGCAGGGCTGAATTGCCTGTTGCCTAATTGATACATTTGGTGCATTGACAATTCTCAATTTGATCAGGTAGCGAAAATTAATCTCTTAGAATTGGATCCAGTTTTGCCTGACCCGTTGAAACCCCAATAACGAAAGGGAAGGCGCCAGCAGGCGGTCTGCCCGGAGAATACGAATGAAATATGCTTTGAAGCCGCTGGCCGCATGCATGGCCACCCTGTTTGGTGCCGCATCGTTCAACGTGTGGGGCGCACCGCCGGCCACGCCCCCAGTCCAGACCCAGAACCAGAGCCCTAGCGGCGCCCAGACCGGCGCACCCGTTGCCACGGCCCCGACCGTGCTGGCGACCCGCCCGATGACGTCGGTCTTCCCGACGCAGCCGGACGAGTTCCCCGGCATTCCCTGGGGATCGTTCCTGGTGTTCCCGGAAGTGTCGCTGGCCGCCACCTACGACGACAACATCTACGCCGAGCGCCCCTACACCGCCCCGCGCACCTACGTGACCGATGACGTGGTCTACACGCTGTCGCCGTCGATCGCGCTCAAATCCAAATGGACGCGGCACGCGCTGAACTTCGATGCGGGCGGCGACTTCGACCGCTACCGCAACCACAACTCGGAAAACGTCAACGACTACTGGCTCGGCTTCGACGGCCGCTATGACCTCAGCCCAACGACCAACGTGTTTGGCGGCGTCCGCCACTCGCGCGATCACGAAGACCGTTCCACCCCGGGCAGCGACATCGGGCAAATCAAACCGACTCTGTACGACCACGAGGAAGCGCACCTCGGCCTCGCCCATTCGTTCGGCGCCTTCCGTCTGCGACTCGGCGGCACGTACGACCAGTACGACTACAAGAACGGGATTGACGGCGCCTCCGGCCTGCCGACCAACAACGACTACCGCGACCACAACCTGAACTCGCTGGGCGTGCGCCTGGGCTATGTGCTGTCGCCCCGATACGAGCTTTTTGGCCAGGTGGCAACCGACAATCGCCGCTACGACAATCTGATCCCCGGCCAAAGCTTCAATCGTGACTCGGACGGTTACCGTGCCGCGGCCGGGGTGAAATTCACCCTGCAACCCCAGCGCCTGACGGGCGAAGCCTTCGCCGGCGTGATGGGTCAGAATTTCGACTACACCGGATTCTCCGACATCACCAAGCCGTATTTCGGCTTGCTGACCGTCTGGAAGCCGACATCGCTGACAACCGCGACCCTCTTCATCGACCGCTCGCTCGAAGAAACCACCGTCTTCAGCGGTCCCAGCTATGCCTCCAGTTCGACCGACACGACCTACGGCTTCGAGGTGGAACGCCACCTGACCAGCAAGCTGTCGGTCAACGGCCGCGCCGCCTACACCCACAGCGACTTCAACGACTTCGCCCGCGTCGACAAGATCGTCGACGCGGGCGCCGGCCTGCGCTACTACGTGATGCCCAACGTCTATCTGGGTGCCGACCTGCGCATCATCGACCGGGCCTCCAGCGACATTGCTGCGCAATACAGCCGCAACCAGATGCTGGTCAGCGTCGGCTACACCCCGGCGCGCAACCGCGACTACGCCATCATCCCAGAACGCGAGGCAGGCGCCCCCGAAGCGCCGCGTGCGCAAGGCGTGTATTCCGGCTTCTATCTGGGCGCCCAGATGGGTCATGGCGGGTTGACCACGGCAACCTGGGGTCCACGCGGCGGCGGCGGCAGCGACACCGCCGGCATGGGCGACTTTGGCGCCAGCTACGCGTTGTTCGGCGGCTGGGGCACCGAGCTCGCCGACAACTGGTATCTCGGCGTCGAACTCGACGGCGGCGACAGCAACGCCAACTGGAAACACCGCAAGATCAAGAACGACGCCCCCACCGTATTGGTGGACAAGGACAGCAACTATGGCCTGAGCCTGCGCGCCGGCTACCTGCTCGACGGCGGCATGCTGTACGGCAAATTCGGCAAGGTGCGGACCGATTTCCATACCTACTACACCGAGAACCAGTTCAGTTCGGGCGCCTACGACCGGGATCAAACCCTGACCGGCAACCGCGTCGGGCTGGGCCTTGAAATCCCGGCTTCGCGCAATCTGTTCGTGCGCACCGATTACAGCGTCACCCGCTATGGCAGCTATGACGTGCCCTATCAGTCTTCCGGCGGCGGCGCGACCACGACAGAAACCTTCAAGACCGGCGACGCCGTCTTCAGTCTCGGTCTCGGCTGGCGTTTCGGCGGTCAGCGTCCCCTCGTCGCCACACGCCCGGCCACCGAACTGCGCGGCCTCTATATGGGTGCCAACCTCGGTCACGGCACCCTGGGTAGCCGGCTGACCGGCACCCAGTACGATAGCGGGGTCGGCCCCTATGACTTCACCGGCGACTTCGCCCGCTCCGGCTTCAGCGGCGGCTTCTTCGCCGGCTACGGCTATACCTTCAGCCAGATCTATGTCGGTCTGGAACTGGAGGCGGAGGCGGCCAATTTCGGCTGGGAACACGAACGGGATACCGCAGGCTCGGGCGGCCGCGACTTTGCCTCGGAGAAACGCGGGGGCTATGGCGGCAGCATACGGATCGGTTATGTGCTGCCCAACGGCAGCCTGCTCTACGGCCGCATCGGCCAGGTGCAGACCCGCTTCAATACGTTCTACAGCCGGGGCGCCGGTACGCCGGTCAACCAGAGCGACAATTTCGACGGTACACGCGTCGGCCTCGGCGCCGAGATTCCGGCCTCGCGCAACACCTTCGTTCGCATGGACTACAGCTATACCCGCTACAACGATCCGGTGACGGTCAGCCCCCAGCAACCGACGGCAGACATCATGCGCTTCGACAACACGGAAACCTTGGCCCGCCTGGGCCTCGGCTATCGCTTCTAAGTTACTGAATCCGAGGCAAATTTAATCGACGGCCATTGCGAAAAATCAATGGCCGTTTTAAAGGGACCTGCTAGTCTTCAATTGTAATCAATGTAATTTTGGCCCGGTCGCGAGGTCGGGGGCAAAAAGTCGAAGTCATCAAATATGGAGAGATACATGACATACCCCACATACAATTTCAAAAAACTGATCCTCGCTGGCGGCACGATGTTTGCGATGCTGGCCATTCCACTGGCCGTCAGTTCGGTGACCAGTCTGGATCTGGGCGTGATTTCGGCCGCTCATGCTGCAGATGATGGCGGTTCCTCCAAGAAGAGTGGCGGCCACAAAGGCAAGGCCGGCAGCCAGAAGGGCACTCAGGGCAAGGGCGGCGCATCGAGCAACAAGATTTTCCGCATTCCGGCCGCTGAGGAAGACAGCGATCGCCCGGTGTGGGCGGGCGTGAAGGGCGGCAAGTCCGGTGGTGGCGGCAAGCCGGCCGGGGCAGGCAGCAAGAAAGGCGACCTGTATGGCGACATGGTCGTCCTGCTGCGCGACGCCAACGGTGCGCCCATCCTGACCTCCGCCGGCTTGGTGCAGGTCGTCGCCTACGTCTACGATGCCTCCGGCAACCTGGTTCCGATGAAAGACGCCTCCGGCAATCCGGTGGTGATTCCCTACAATGCGGACGGCGATCTGGTGACCGAGATCAACGGTGTGCCGGTCTATTCGGCTGAAGTCGATCTGGGCCGTCTGAGCGTGGGCCGCGCACCGAGCAAGGTACTGGATCATTCGCTGACCGAAGCGCTATCCAAGCTGACTGCGGGCGCCGTGACCCTGGACTCGACCGGCCGTCTGGCGGTGGATGGCGTGACCATCGACTCGCCGCTGGAAAACCTGGCGCTGTACGACAAGTACATGACCACCGGTTCGCTGCCGGGCGTGACGCTGCCGGCCGGCTTCAATCCCGCATCCTTGCTGGCGGCCGCTTCCGACAAGTACGGCAGCATCAGCGTGGATACCGTGGTCTACATGAACTCCATCCTCGGGGTCAACAGCACCACGTACTACAACTTCTCCACCACCAACTACGATCGCTACACGACCTGGAAGAACGCGACCGCACAGATCCTGGTTCTGCAGCCGGATGGCGTGACGTATAAAGTGGAAACGGTGAACCTGTACGACGCGGTGTTCAACGACACCAACTGGGTTGACCCGACGCCAACGGGCGGCGCGGACGATTTCGCGACCGCTGCGGACGACTACCGGGCCGTGATCGAGTTCGTTCACGACAACGCCGTTCGTTGATCGCTTGACCGGGCGGTTCGCCGCCCGGTGCATTACACGCAACAGGAGTTTTCAGCATGAATGCTTACAGTAAATGGGCGACGCTGGTGTTGCTGGCAGCTGGCCTGACAACGGGCAGCGTAGTGACGTATGCAGCCGACAGCCACACCGACAGCCATTCCGATAGCGGTCATTCGGACGGCAAGAAGGGCCCGAAGTACATGGGCGGCGGCAACAAGGGGGGCAGCCACAGCAGCAGTGCCCACAAGGGTGGCAGTTCGCACCATGACAGCTCGGAAGGCGGCAGCAAGTCGGTGGAAGGCAAGATTTTCCACGGCAATTCCGGCGGCCACGACGAGGCCAGCGCCGAAGCGGGTCATACAAGCAGCGGCACCGAGCACACGCATTGATCGTTGATTCGTTGCAGGACAAAGGGCACACGGTTGGTGTGCCCTTTTTTTGTCCCCAGGCCCACTGACACACACTGCCACACACTGATGCCGGCAGGACACACGCCCGACACCCCCGCTGCCTAAGATGCTTTCCATCGGCCGACGCGAACAGTTCGATACACGATCGCGGCTGCCGAGTGATGTTTCACTTTCAATTCTTTAAAGGAATCAGATCATGAAAAGCATTCTTCAAGCTGCAGTACTCACCTCCCTGCTCGCTTCGTTTTCGGCCTTTGCCCATCACCCTGCCGAAGACATCGTCGATGAAGAAACCTGGGCGATGATCGACGAGAACGTGGCCGACACGCCGCATGCCGACCTGGATTTTTCCAGCATGGGTCTCTGATCTCCGGGTACCGCTTGAAGCGGCCTATCCTCGGCAACCACGCCGGCCTCCTGATGCCATGTGTCAGGGGGCCGGTTTCGTGTTGCGCCTGGTCTGCGTTGCGCAGCTGTCAGCCGCGGTAGATACACCCCGCGTCGTGAGCCTCCATGACCGAGACGGCGCTCAAGCCAGGCAGCGCCGGCTTGAGTTGCCGCCACAGCCACACGGCCAGATTTTCGCTGGTCGGGTTGTCCAGGCCGTCGATGTCGTTGAGGCAGCGATGGTCGAGCGCGGCATGGATGGGGCGCCAGGCCGTCTCGATGTCGGCGAAGTCGAGCACCCAGCCCAGCACGGGATCGATGTCGCCGCTGACGGTCAGTTCGACCTTGAACGAATGGCCGTGCAGGCGCGAGCAGGGATGGGATTCCGGCAAGGCGGGCAGGCGGCGCGCGCATTGCAGGTGGAAGATGCGGAAGATGTCCATACGATATTTTCGCGCATGTCGCCCGCGCTGGCTATGCGGCGGCTATCGGACACCGGTCGCCCCGGCTACACTATGCGCCGTCCTGTCTTGCTGGGGAGCGAACATGTCGGTGTCTCGTCTGTCGGTTGCCGCGCTTGCCGCATTCGCGCTGTTGTCGCTCGGTGCATGCTCCCGCGACAATGGACTCACCCTGTCCGCGCCCGATGCCTATGCCCAGGTCCAGGCCGGCACGCTCACGCTGATCGATGTGCGCACCGCCGACGAATGGCGGCAAACCGGCGTGGCCCAAGGCGCGCTGCGCATCAACATGGCGAACGCACAGGGTGAGGCCGGATTCGTCCGGCAGGTGGACGCGGCACTGGGCGGCGACAGGAATGCGCCGATCGGCCTGATCGGTCTCGCCGGCAGTCGCGCCACCAATGCCCAGAAAGTGCTCCGCGAGTCGGGTTTCAACCATGTCTACACCATCAAGGAAGGCATGCTGGGGAGCAGTGCCGGGCCGGGCTGGATCGCACGCAAACTCCCGGTTGAGCCCTGCCCGCGTTGCTGACGCCGCCCCCTCATCCCCGACAGTCTGCCCCTGCCTGGACAGGCGGACAGGGCACGGTGCCGTATGAACAGAAGACGCAGCAGTCTCCCGGTAGCGGCATCAGTATTGTGTGACACCCTTCGCACTCGTAATACCACTGGCAGGCGTCGGTAGGCATGGTCTCGGTCTTGCCATGGCCGCAGACCGGGCAGGTCAGCGTGGACTCCAGAGTGTATTTCGCGTCCATTGAGGCTTTGCCGATTGCTTCGATGGACGTAGCATAAGTTCCGTACCTACGTACGGAGTCAAGATGCAAGGTCTGACTATTTCAAAGCTGGCACAGGAAGCCGGGGTCAACGTCGAGACGATCCGCTTCTATCAACGCCGCGGCCTGCTGGCGGAACCGGACAGGCCTCTGGGCGGCATCCGCCGCTACGGCCAGGCGGACGTGGCGCGCATGCTGTTCATCAAGGCGGCGCAGCGCATCGGGTTTACGCTGGACGAGGTCGCGCAGCTATTGCAATTGGATGACGGCACCCAGTGTTCGGATGCCCGCGCCATCGCCGAGCGCAAGCTCGCCGATGTGCGCACGCGTCTGGCCGACCTGCAACGCATCGAGGGCGTATTGACGCAACTCATCGGCCGCTGCGCCGGCATGCGGGGCAAAGTACGCTGCCCTTTGATCGACGCGCTGCAACCGCCGCTTGCTCATGACGACGCGTAGCGCCCGCGCCAGACTCAGGCAGCCAGTTCCTTCACCAGCGTATTGCGGCGACCGGTTTCGCTGCCGGTGAGCGCGAAGCCCTGCAGGCGACCGTGGTCGTCGACATGCAGTGCGCAGACGCCGGTATCGCCGCACGCCACTTTCCAGCCCCCTGCCGCGCTGAGTTTGGGCGGCAGCACGGCCACCGGATGCGCCGGGGTTTTCACCATCACCGGCATGGCCGGATACACCACCGGTGTCGGCGTGCCGGTGAGCGTGGCGGCCAGCGCGCGCGCCTGGACCATCAGCGGCTGCACATAGGGCAGGTTCTGGCCTTCCACCTCGGCACAGTCGCCCAACGCATACACATTCCGTGCACCCGTTTCCAGCAGGCGGCTGGTCTGGATCCCGCGCCCGACCGGAATGCCCGCCGCCTGCGCCAGTTGGATACGCGGCCGCAGGCCGATCGCGGAAAGCACAACATCCGCAGCGACAGTATCGCCGTTGTCCAGCGTCACCCGATACCCTGCAGCGGCCGCCTCCACGCTACTTCCCGTTCGTCCGAAATGCCACGTCACGCCCAGCGCGGCAAGGCTATCGGCCAGACGCCGGCCGGCCTCGACCGGCAACAACCGCTCCAGCGGCCACGCGCCCAGGTGGACCACGTCGACCGTGAAACCGGCGTGCACCAGATCGTTGGCGAACTCGCAGCCGATCAGGCCGCCGCCAAGCACCGTGACGCGCTTTTTGCCGTCGAGGGCATCGCGAAAGACCGCGTAATCGGCCAGATCATTCACCGCCAGCACCGCGACCGCGCCGTTGCCGGAGAGACCGTGCGGAATCGGGTCGGCCCCCAGCGCGAGCACCAGCTTGCCGTAGTCGAGCGCGCCACTGCCGGTTTGCACGCGTTGGTTCTGCGTATCAATCGCGGTCACGCGGGTATGCGCGAGCACCGTTGCCTGCAGGTCGGCCGCCATTTTCTCCGCACTGGCACCCGCCAGCGCCGCTGCAGACCTGCCCGCTGCCAGGGCGTTCGACAGATTGGGCTTGGAATAGAAGGCGCCGTCATCCGCCGTGACGAGTGTGACTGGCGTGCTCGTGTCGCGCTTGCGGATTTCCTTCAGCAAGGTGTAGCCGGCAAGACCCGAGCCGACGATGACGATGGGATGCATAAAAAACTCCTGGAGAATGGAGGCCGCATCGGCGCGGCCTCGTATACGTTCAATGGCGCTCAGACGGCCGTGATTTCAACCATCTCGAAATCCGCCTTGGCCACGCCGCAGTCGGGGCATTCCCAGCCTTCCGGCACGTCCTCCCAGCGGGTGCCGGGGGCGATGTCATGCTCCGGGTCGCCTTTGGATTCGTCATAGATGTAACCGCAAACGATGCATTGCCAAGCTTTCATGATATTTCCTTTCAATCGATCAAGTCGTCTTCAACAATTCGTTCAGGCGGCAATCGCGTCTTTTTGCGCCTGGTAGTACTTCGCGTGCTTCTCTTCCACCTTGGCCAGCGCGGCGAAGCGCTTGGCGGCCTTGTCCAGCACCGCCTTGAACCTCTCGGCGTGCTCCTTCGATTCGGCGATCTGCTCGTCCATCTCGGCCACCGCAGCGGTATTTCCCTCGATCATCGCCTCGTGGCGGAATTTCGGATACATCTCGGTGTACTCGTGAGTCTCGCCGTCGATCGCATACTGCAGGCACTTGGCCGGCGTCATCGTTTCGTCGGCGAACAGCAGCTCGGCATGGCCGAAGGCGTGCAGCATTTCCTGCGCGGCGGTGTCTTCGAACACCTTCGCGGTCGCTTCGTCGCCCACCTTGCGGCACTGGCGTGCGAACCACAGGTACTTGATGTGGGCCATGGACTCGCCGGCAAAGGCGGCTTCGAGGTTCTGGATGGTCGGGGACGTCGTGTTCTGCATGATTTGCTCCTGTTCGGTTGATTTATGATGTCAATCAAGACAGGAGCAATGTTAGAGAAAACAAATATATCGATCCAACGGAAAGCTTGGATGACAACGATTGATGATATCGATCGACCTACCTGAGCCACTCAGGCGAAACGGGCGCGCCAGCGCCGCAGGGCCGCCTCCATCCGCGCCATGCTGACGTAGAAGGTGGGAGTGATGTAGAGCGTCAGGAACTGCGAGAAGAACAGGCCGCCGACCACGGCGATGCCGAGCGGGCGGCGCGCCTCGCCGCCGGTTCCGAAGCCGATGGCAATCGGCAGGGTGGCGAAGATGGCGGCGAAGGTGGTCATCATGATCGGCCGCAGACGCACCAGGCAGGCCTCGACGATGGCATCCTCGGCGCTCATCCCCGCACGCTGCCGGGCCAGGGCGAAGTCGATCATCATGATGCCGTTCTTCTTCACCAGTCCCACCAGCAGGATGATGCCGACGAAGCTGAAGATATTGAGTTCGTCGTTGGCCAGCAGCAGCACCAGCAGCGCACCGAACCCGGCCAGCGGCAGCGCGGTGAGGATGGTCAACGGATGGCCGAGATGCTCGTACAGGACTGCCAGCACCATGTAGATGATCACGACGGTGAACAGCAGCAGCAAAGGCAGCTGGACCGTCGATTCCTGGAACTTCTGCGCCGCGCCGGTGAATTCCAGCTCCACCTCGGGCGGCACGACTTCGCTGGCGGCATCGTATGCCGCGGCCAGCGCGGCATCGAGCGAGACGCCCGGCGCGAGATTGAAGGACAGCGTGACGGCCGGCTGCTGACCGTAGTGGTAGACCGCGATCGGACCCACGCCCGGATCGACCCGTGCCACGGCATCCAGCCGCGTAATGCCGCCCGCTGCCGTTTTCAGGGGCAGCTGGCCGATGACTGCCGGATCCAGCTGGGCTTCGGGCAGCGTCTTGACGCTCACCACGTACTGGTCGCTCGTGCCGTAGATCTCGCTGATGCGGCGCCCGCCCAATGCGTCGTACAGCGTTTGCTGGACCTGCTGGGAGGTGATGCCGAGCCGGGCGGCTTCCAGCGGATCGAGCGTAACGCGCAATTCGGGATTGCGCAGTTCGAGATTGCTGTCGACGTCCTCGATCTGGGGCAGCGCTTCCAGCCGCTTCTCGACCTCGACCGACGCTGTCTTCAGCGCCTCGAAATCGCCCGAGATGAGCGTCAGCTGGTAATCGCTGCTGGAGGCCAGCGCGCCGACGTTGATCGAAGCCGGGTTCTGCAAAGTGACATTGACGCCGCTGACCTTGCGGGTGATCGCACGCAGTTCGTCGATCACCTCATCTGCGCTCTTGCGCGTCCCGCGCGGCGTCAGCCGTATCACCAGCCGCCCGATGTTGCCGCCGGTCACGCCGCCGCCGCCCTGGCCAGCACTCGACATCAGGCCTTCGACGGCCGGGTGCTTCTGCACGAGTGCGGCGAGCGTCTGCTGGCGCTTGGCCAGCTCGTCGAACGGAATGCCTTCCGGATACTGCACGCTGGCGAAAATCATTCCGGAGTCGACGCGCGGAATGAATCCCTGCTTGACGTGACCGGCCAGCCACAGCATCGCGGCCAGCACGATCCCCGAGAACAGCAGCATGCCCCCCCGGTGGCGCATCGACGCACGCAGGGTGTCGCCATAAAAATCGCGGAAGCGATTGAAACCCGTATCGAACAGGCGCGACAGGCGATTGTTGAGCGGCTCGTTGACCAGCCCGCGCGCGCACAACATCGGTGTGAGCGTCAGCGCCACCACACCGGAGAGCAGCACGGCGACGCCGATGCTCACCGCGAATTCCTGAAACAGCCGCCCGATCATGCCGCCCATGAAGAGAATGGGCAGGAAGACGGCAGCAAGCGAGATGGTCATCGACAGCACGGTGAAGCCGATCTCCTGCGCGCCGTCGAGCGCAGCCTGCATGCGCGATTTGCCCATTTCCATGTGACGCGCGATGTTCTCGATGACCACGACCGCGTCGTCGACCACGAAACCGATCGCCAGCGTGATCGCCATCAGGCTCAGGTTGTTGAGGCTGTAGCCCAGCAGGTGCATGAAGGCGAAGGTGCCCAGCAGCGAACTGGGCAGCACCAATGCGGCGATCAGCGTGGCACGGACATTGTGCAGGAAGGCAAAGATGACGAGGATCACCAGACCCAACGCGAGCAGCAGCGTGAAGTTCACCTCGTGCAGCGAATCCTTGACGAAGCGCGAACGGTCGAAATGCACCTGCAGGCGAACGCCATCGGGCAGTTCGGCCTCGATCTGCGGCAGCATCGCGCGAATGCGGTCGGCGACCGCGACCGTGTTCGCACCCGGCTGGCGCTGTACCGCCAGCACGATGGCGCGGGTACCGTTGTACCAAGTCTTGCGTTTGTCATCCTCGACGCCATCCTCGGCCCGGCCGAGGTCTTTCACCCGCAGCGCGGTGCCATCGTGATAGGCAACGATGATGTCGCCGAAGTCCGCCGCATTGGCCAGCGCCACCGGCGCCTTCACCGTATAAGCGCGGCTGGCGCCGTCGAGCGTTCCGGACGGCAGGTTGGCATTGGCATTCTGTACCGCCTGGATCACGTCGGCAAAAGTCAGCCCGCGCTGCTGCAGCTTGGCAGGGTCGAGGTAGAGGCGCAGCGCATATTTCTGCGAACCGAACACCAACACCTGCGCCACGCCGGACAGGCCGGACAGCTTTTGCGCCACGCGCGAATCGGCGATGGCGTCGAGCTCGGTCAAGGGTAGGCGTTCGGCCGACAGCGCCAGATACATGATGGGCGAATCGGCCGGGTTGATCTTCCTTAATTGAGGCGGGTCCATGCCCTGCGGCAGGTTGCGCGCCGCCTGCGCGATCGCGGTCTGCACGTCCTGCGCAGCGGCATCGATGTCGCGCCCGAGTTCGAACTGCAGCGTGATGCTGGTCGAGCCCTGGCCCGATTGCGAGCTCATCGACTCGATCCCCGCCACGGTCGCCAATTGCCGTTCCAGCGGCGTCGCCACGGTGTTGGCCATGGTCTCGGGGTTGGCACCGGGCAAGGAAGCACTGATGCGCAAGGTCGGAAAATCCACCTGCGGCAGATCGTTCACTGGCAGCTGCTTGTAGGCGATCGCGCCGAACAGCGCCATCGCCAGCACCAGCATCAGCGTGGCGACCGGGCGCTCGATGAAGAGCCGCGACAGATTCATCGATGCGTGCCTTCGAGCTTGACCTTGCTGCCCGCCTTGAGGCGTTGCGGAATCTCGATCAACACCGGCTCGCCGGCGCGCAATTCGCCTTCGACCACTTCCTCGCCGTCGAGACTGCGCGTCACGTTTACCGTCTGCACGACGGCCTTGCCGCCACGCACCACATACACATACGAGCCGACCTGCGCGTGCTGCAGCGCGGCCTCCGGCACCACCTTGACGTTCGGTTCAACGCCCAGCAGCAGGCGCAGCCGCACGCCTTGTCCCGACAGCAGCGCGCTCGGCGCCCCGGCCAGCCGCACCTTGATCGGGACCGCGCCCGTGGTGGCATCGATCTGCGAATCGACGAACACGAGCTCGCCCTGCGCCCGGACAGTGCGATCCGTATCCCGGAACACCTCGGCCGTCACCTTGCCATGCGCACGTGCAGCCGCAAGCTCGGGCCAGTCCTGCTGCGACACGCTGGCCCGCACATCGAGCGTGCCGGGCGCCAGGATCGTCGTGAGCGGCGTCCCGCCCGCCTGCACCAGCGTGCCGGGGCGTACGGCAATACGCCCGACGCGCCCGTCGATCGGCGCGCGAATCTGTCCATATGCCACATCCAGCTGCGCCGCCTCCAGCTCGGCGCGCGCGGTGCCTGCGCGCGCACGCGCGGATTCCAGTGCCAATTGCGCGTCGGCAAATTCCTGGCGGCTGATATAGCCCGATTTCATCAGTGGACTGAGGCGGTCGAGTTTCTGGACGGCATCGACCGTTTCGGCGCGGGCGCCGGCCAGCGTCGCCTGGCTTTGCGCGATGCGTGCCTGCGCGGGGCGGCTATCCAGGCTGAAAAGGACCTGCCCCGCTCGCACGGCGTCGCCTTCCTGCACATGCTGGCGCAACACCGTGCCGCCGGTCTGGGCGACGATGGCGACCTGCTGCGCCGCCTCCAGCGTGCCGGGCAGGTCGATCACCCGCGGAAAGTCGCGCACCGCCACCGGGACCGTCCTGACGCTGAGCGCACGATCTCCGCCGCCCTTCTTGTCGCCGGATGCTGAATGCTGGATGCGATAGGCCACCCCGGCCATCAATCCGAGTATGACGACAACCAACAGAATGCGCATTTTCATGGCGGGCTCGCAGGAGAGGTGGCGGGCAGGCGGCCCAAGGCATGATTCAAACGGGAAAATGCCGCCAGCCAATCGCTATCGGCCTGCGCCTGCGCCTGGCGCGCGCGCGCCAGATCGGCTTGGGCGGTCAGCCATTCGAGCAGGCTGCCGACGCCGGTCTTGTAGCGCGCTTCGGCCGCCTGGGCCGATTCGCTGGCACTGTCGAACTGCGCCCCCACGCCTTCACGCTGGACTTGAGCCTGGCGGACATCGTAATAGGCATCGGCCACCGCCAGCGCAACCTGGCTGCGCTGCGCCTCCGCATCGGCCTGCAGGCGCTCGGCATCGCGCGCGGCGGCGCGCGCCTGCGCGGCCAGTCGCCCGCCGTCGAACAGCGGCATCGTCACATTCACGCCGACGCTGTAGGTCGTCGACGGCGAGCGATCGCTGTCCAGAAACAGCGTGCGCCCGGTGTTGGCTGCCAGCGACAGGCTCGGCCAGCGAGCCGCGCGTGCACGCTCGGCCTCGAAGCGCGCGCTGGTCGCGGCAGCCTGCAGGGCTTGCAGGTCGGGGCGATTGCGCTGGGCCTCCTGCAGCAGATCGGCCAGCAAGGTGGTGGTCGCCAGGGGGTCCGGCGGCACGGCCTGCCAATCCAGTTCCAGTGTTTGCGTCTGGGCGATGCCCGCGGCCTGTTTCAACGCGGCTTCCGCCTTGGCCCGGTCACGCTCCGCCGCCTGGCGTGCCAGTTCGGCCTCGACCAGCGCAGCCCGTGCACGCAGCTGGTCGGCACGCGACGCCAGCCCGCCCCGCAGCCTGGCGTCGACCGCGTCGAGGCTGGCGCGCAGGGCGGTTTCCTGCTGGATCTGGGCGGTGACCTGCGCACGCGCGGCCAGCAAGGCAAAATAAGCAGCCTCCACTTCGGCGACGGTATCCTGCAGGGTGCGGTTGCCGGTCAGCAGACTGGCAATGAGTTGATAGCGCTGGGCATCGATGCTGGCGGCGCGCGCGCCGAAGTCGACCAGCACATAGGCCAGGCTGAGGCTGGGGCCGTAGCGATTGAGCGTGGGGACGGTCGCGCCCGAACTGGACAGCGCACGGCTCTGGGTGAAATTCAATTGCCCCGTGAGCGTCGGCCAGTTGGCTGCGCTGGCGGCATCCAGCCGCGCCGCCTCGGCCTGGATGCCGAGCCAGGCCGCACGCGTCTCCGCCCGTTCGCGTAGCGCATGGTCGGTCAGGGCGGCCAGGCTGGCAAAGCGCACGACGCCCGTTGGCGTCGCAGCCGGAACGGCCAAGCCATCCGGCTGCAACCAGAAGGTGCCGGGACGCTCGGGCAGGTCGAACGCTGCCGCCCGCGTCCACAGTGGACACAGCGCCAGCGACGCGCATAGCAGGAAGCGATGCAGGATGGTGTTCAAGGTGAGGGGATTCTAAACGAGTCCATCAGACGACAGGGGGCGCATCACCGAGTTCCGCTCTGCGCCCGGCAGGGAATCCGGATTTTTCCTGCAGCATGGCGAGGATGCAATACGCATGACATATCGCCTCGTTAGGATGCCTCGCGTACTGATTCGATCGACATCCGGCATACGGTGCCCTCATCAGCCTGCTTCCGTAGTCGATCCGTACCAGTCATCAGTACAAACTCCATTTACGATCAAGGGAACTCCATATGACACTCAAGAAACTCTCGCTCGCCATCGGCCTGGTTCTGGCCGGTTCATCGGCCTTCGCTGGCGGCGCATCCTTCGACCGCTTCATGCCCATGACCGGCGACGTCGGCGCCGGCACGCTGCCCGAGTCGGCCCCCTACAAGCTGGCCTCGCCGCATTTCAGCCAGATGACCATCGTGGCCCGCGACCCCGCCCAGGCCCACCGCTTCGACAGCGGCAACTACGACATGCACACCGTGAACGAGAACGGCCCCGAAGCCGGCCGTTTCCTGTTCACCGTGTTCGAAACCGGCCAGGCCGGCATCCAGCGCACCGATCTACGCACCATGCAGACCGAAACTATCTGGCACAGCCCCTCCGCCGCACCCGCGCTGGACAGCCACGTGTCCTTCGACGCCTCCCGCTGGACCCCGTGGGGCACTTTCCTGACCGCCGAAGAATCGTGGAGCGATCCGGCCGGCCCGACCAGCAAGTACGGCCGCCTGTTCGAAGTGGTCAATCCGCTGGCCGCACCCGCCGACATCGTGATCAAGCACCGCGACATCCTGCCGCGCGTGTCGCACGAAGGCCTGGCGTTCGACCAGAAGAACAACCTGTACTTCATCGACGAGCGCGACAATAGCCACATCTTCAAGTTCACCTCGGCCAACCCGCAGGCCGACAACGGCGACGACTTCTTTGCCGCCGGCCAGACCTTCGTGCTGCGCGTGGGCGACGGCACGGTCAAGGAAGCCACCGGTGCCGCCACCTGGGTTCCGCTGACCGACAACAACGGCGTCGCCCTGCCCGGTGCCGTGGTCGTCACCGACCCCAACGGCCTGGCCGCGATCGACGGCCGCGCCACCCCGAACCTGCCGGCGTTCCTGGGCACCAACTTCGACCGCCCGGAAGATCTGGAAATCAAGACGCTGAAAAACGGCAAGCAGCAGCTGTATGTGGCAACCACCACCAACCACAAGGTGTTCTCGATCGACCTGCGCAGCAACACGGTCAAGCTGTTTGCCAGCCGCGACACGCTGGACATGGCCACCAAGCAGCCGGCCGGCAGCGCCTTCACCAACCCCGACAACCTGGCGATCGACGCCGACGGCAACATCTACATCGTCGAAGACCAGCCGGGCGGCATCGAAGACATCTGGTTTGCCAAGGACGAGAACGACGATGGTGTCGCCGAAGCCATCGGCAAGTGGGCCAGCCTGTCGACCAAGGGCGCGGAAAGCACCGGCCTGTACTTCGACAAGTTCAAGCCGAATGTCGCTTACGTCAACGTGCAGCATCCCGACAGCGGCGTCGATCGCACCATCATGATCAGCACGCCGTGCCCGCAGGCGAAGTATGACCACGACGACGACCATCATGGTCGCGACCGCGATCACGACCGGGATTGAATGAGCCGGCGCTGAGCCGACCTTCAACTCGCCGTCAGCAGCTTGACGGGATCAGGCGCCCTGCCGGTGCAAGCCGGCAGGGCTTTCTTTTGCGCAGACAAACCACTGCACTGGTTATTGGATTGTGGACTGCACCGATTCCCGCATGGTGCGGGCCGCCGCCACCATGTTGGCGAGCGCCGTTTCGGTTTCCGCCCAGCCGCGCGTTTTCAGTCCGCAGTCGGGATTGACCCAAAGCTTGTCGGGCGCGATCACCTGGGCCGCCTTTTCCAGCAGGCGCGTCATGTCCGCCACATCGGGAATGCGCGGGCTGTGGATGTCATACACGCCGGGGCCGATTTCGTTCGGGTAGCTGAACTCGCCGAAACCGCGCAGCAGCTCCATGTCCGAGCGGCTGGTCTCGATGGTGATGACGTCGGCATCCATGGCCGCAATCGCGGGCAGGATGTCGTTGAACTCCGAATAGCACATGTGGGTGTGGATTTGCGTCGCATCGCTCACCCCCGACGCGCTGATGCGGAATGCCCGGCTCGCCCACTCGAGATATGCGGCCCAATCGGCTTTCCTCAATGGCAGGCCTTCCCGGTAGGCCGGTTCGTCGATCTGGATGATGCCGATGCCGGCCGTTTCGAGGTCGGCCACTTCGTCGCGGATCGCCAGCGCGATCTGCAGGGCGGTGGTTGCGCGCGGCTGGTCGTCGCGCACGAACGACCATTGCAGCATCGTCACCGGGCCGGTCAGCATACCCTTCACCGGCTTCACGGTCAGCGACTGCGCATGGCGCGCCCAGGCCACTGTCATCGGCCGTGGGCGCGACACGTCGCCATAAATGATCGGCGGCTTGACGCAGCGGCTGCCGTAGGACTGCACCCAGCCGTTCTGCGAGAACGCAAAGCCGGCCAGCTGCTCGCCGAAATATTCGACCATGTCGTTGCGTTCGGCTTCGCCGTGCACCAGGACGTCGAGCCCCAACGCTTCCTGTTTCTCGATGGCGTGCCCGATCTCGTCCTGCATGGCAGCGATGTAATCGGCCTCCCCGAGCGCACCCGCCTTGAAGCGGGCACGCGCATGACGGATCTCCGGCGTCTGCGGAAACGAGCCGATGGTCGTGGTGGGGAAATCCGGCAGCTTGAAACGTGCACGCTGCACGGGCTGGCGAACCACGAACGGGCTGTTGCGCACGTCGTGAATGGAAGTCAGGGCGGCCAGCCGCGCAGCGACCGCCGCGTCGTGCACGCGCGATGAAGCCCGGCGGGAGGCCAGCGCCTGGGCATTGGCGGACAGTTCCGCAGCCGCCGCCTGACGCCCCTGGTTGAACGCGGTTTTGAGCGTGGACAAGGCCGCGATCTTGTCGTCGGCGAATGCCAGCCAGTTGCGGAGCTCCGCATCCATTGCAGTTTCGCCCGCCAGGCTCGCCGGCACATGCAACAGTGAACACGAAGGCGCCAACCACAGCCGGTCGGCTAGGCGCGCATGCAGGCCCTCGAAGCGATCGAACACGGCGTTCAGATCGGTCTTCCAGATATTACGGCCATCGATCACGCCGACCGACAGCACCTTGGTGGCAGGTAGCCAGTCGATCACCTGGGCAAGCTCGTCGCCGCCGCGCACGCAATCCACATGCACGCCGGCCACCGGCAACTTCAGCGCCACCAGCAGGTTCTCGCGCAGCGGCCCGAAATAGCTGGCGAGCAGGAGCTTGACGCCCGCGCCGTTGAGGGCGTGATAGGCGCGTTCGAAAGCCGACCGCCACTCGGCAGGCAGGTCGAGCGCGAGGGCAGGCTCGTCGATCTGCACCCATTCGACCCCTTGCGCCTTCAGGCGCGCCAGAATCTGCGCGTAGACCGGCAGCAGCCGGTCGAGCAGGTCGAGTCGATTGAAGCCCGCCGTCTTTTCCTTGCCCAGCCACAGGAAGGTCAACGGGCCGATCAGCACCGGCTTGGCGGCGAACCCGGCCGTCTGCGCCTCGGTCACCTCGTCGAATAGCCATCCGGGATCGAGCGCGAAATGCGTGTCCGGTTTGAACTCGGGGACCAGATAGTGATAGTTGGTATCGAACCATTTGGTCATCTCCATCGCATGGCACGCGGCATTACCGCGCGCCAGCTGGAAATATTCCGATAGCGCGATCCGCCCGCCAAAGCCGAAGCGTTCCGGCGCGCATCCGAGCAGCGCGACATGGTTCAGCATCTGGTCGTAGAACGCAAAGTCGCCCACCGTCACGAAATCCAGCCCGGCCGCATGCTGACGCCGCCAGTTGGCCTGGCGGATGCCACTGGCCACGGCCTTCAACGCGGCTTCGTCGATTTCGCCGCGCCAGCAGGCTTCCTGCGCAAATTTCAGTTCGCGATTCGGACCGATCCGCGGAACGCCCAATACGTGTGTCCGTGCCATGTGCATGCTCCCAAGAAATGATGGACACCATGATGCCGATGCGAATAACATGAAACAAACGAATATTTTTCATTGTTTATATGAATGTTACTCATATCGAGCTGCGCCACCTGCGGCTGCTGCAGGCCGTAACGGAAGCAGGCGGGCTGACTGCCGCGGCCGAACGCCTGCACCTTACGCAGTCGGCGGTGTCGCATCAGCTGAAGGCGCTGGAAGACGCGCTGGGACTGCCACTGATCGAACGCGCCACGCGTCCGCTTGGCCTCACCGCCGCCGGGCGCCGGCTGTTGACGCTGGCGCATGCGGCACTGCCGCAGGTGGATGCGGCGCTGCGCGACCTGGCCAAGCTGAAAGACGGCGACGCCGGCGAATTGCGCATCGCTGTGGAGTGCCACACCTGTTACGACTGGCTGATGCCCGCCATGGATAGCTACCGCGACGTCTGGCCCGGGGTGGAACTTGACCTGCTGGGCGGTTTCCAGGCCGACCCCGTGGGCCTGCTGCTGGACGGGCGCGCCGATCTCGTCATCACGTCGGAAACCGTGCCGCGCGCAGGCGTCGCGTATGCGCCGCTATTCGGCTTCGAGATGCTGGCGCTGCTGCCGCCGGATCATCCGCTCGCCGCGAAGAAATGGCTGCTGCCGGCCGACTTTGCCGGCCACACCCTGATCACCTATCCGGTGCCGGAAGACCGCCTCGACCTGATCCGCCGCGTGCTCGCGCCGGCCGGAATCAAACCGGCGCGGCGCGAAGCGCAATTGACGGTGGCCATCCTGCAGCTCGTCGCCAGCCGCCGCGGACTCGCCGCATTGCCGGCGTGGGCGGTCGCGCCCTATCTCGAACGCGGCTACATCGCCGCACGCCGCATCGGCAAGCACGGCCTGTGGGCCGAACTGCACGTCGCGGTGCGCGAGGCCGATACGGCGCGCGCTTACGTCGCCGACTTCATCGAAACCGTGAAACGCGACAGCTTTGCCCGACTGCCTGGCATCCGCCCGGCTATCATCGCACCATGACACCCCGCCTCACCTTTCGTCTCATCCTCGGCGACGACATCGCGCTCGGACCCGGCAAAGTCGAGCTGCTCGAAGCCATCCGCGAAACCGGTTCCATCGCCGCGGCCGGCCGCACCATGGGCATGAGCTACAAACGCGCCTGGCATCTGGTTGACACGATGAACCGCTGTTTCGCCCATCCGCTCGTCGAAGCCAGCAAGGGCGGCGCGCACGGAGGGGGAGCGCAGCTCACGCCGCTGGCCGATGAAGTGATCGCCCTGTACCGCCATCTGGAAACCCGCGCCCGCAAGGCCACCGAGGCGGACATGGCCAAACTCGCCCGGCATCTGCGGACGGACAACTAAGTCGGCGCACGCCCATGCTGACACTCGACAAACTCAATATCTATCGACGCTTCGATGGCGACCTGGACGGCTGGGCACGAACTGCGAACGGCCACGACGCCTCGGGCATCACGGACGCCGACTGGCACCTGATCGAAGACCTGCGACAAGCGCTTGCCCTGATCGCCGCAGGGCAGGCGTCGCGGACGTTCGCGGCCTCGTTCGAATCGCGCCTCCGCGACGCGACTGCAGACGAAGCCACGCGACAGGCGCTGCGCGCGTTGCGATAACCTGCCCGGAGGTGCATCGCTTGTTCTCTCCCTATTCGATATGACATACTGGATATATCGAAACGTGCAGCTTACCCAGGGGACCTTCATGACACGCGTATTCAAGCAACTGGCATCCATCCTTGTGCTGTCCGCATCCGCCAGCCTGCCCGCCGCAGCTGACACGGCGCATATCGCCGTTGCCGCCAACTTCGCCGCGCCGATGAAGGTGCTGGCCGCACGGTTCGAAGAGGCAACCGGCCACACGCTCACCCTGTCGTCCGGTTCGACCGGCAAGTTCTACGCACAAATCAAGAACGGCGCCCCGTTCGACGTGTTGCTGGCCGCCGACGACGACACGCCGGCCCGGCTGCAACGCGAAGGCGATGCCGTCGCCACCCGCAACTACGCCATCGGCAAGCTTGCCCTGTGGAGCGCCAACGCCAATCTGATCGACGGCACCGATGCCGTGCTGAAGCAGAACCGTTTCGGCAAGCTTGCCGTCGCCAACCCGAAGCTGGCGCCTTATGGTGCGGCCGCCAAGGAAACCCTGACCAAGCTCGGACTCCTCGATGCGGTCGCGAGCAAATTCGTGGTAGGCGAGAACATCGGCCAAACCTATCAGTTTGCCGCCAGCGGCAATGCCGACCTCGGCTTCGTCGCCCTGTCCCAGATCATGCAGGACGGCAAGCTGACCCAGGGCTCGATGTGGCTCGTACCCAGCCAGTTGTATTCGCCTATCCGCCAGGATGCCGCCCTGCTGAAGCACGGCGCCGGCAATGCGGCTGCGCGCGCGCTGCTTGATTTCCTGGGAACGCCGGGCGCGCAGGCTATCATCCGCAGCTATGGCTACGACCTGTAATCCATGTCCCTGACCGGGGCCGATACGTCGGCCATCCTGCTGACGCTGAAGCTGGCTGCGATCACGACCGCGCTGCTGATGCTGATCGCCACGCCGCTGGCGTGGTGGCTGACCCACACCCACGCGCGCCTGCGCGCGGCCGTCACCGCGCTGGTGGCGCTGCCGCTGGTGTTGCCGCCAACCGTGCTGGGGTTTTATCTGCTGGTGATGTTGGGGCCGCACGGCGCGGTCGGACACTGGATGCAGCAACTCGGTTTGTCGACCCTGCCTTTCACGTTTGCCGGGCTGGTGGTCGGCTCGGTGGTGTTTTCGCTGCCCTTCGCGGTACAGCCGATCGCCAATGCGTTTGCCGCCATCGGCACGCGCCCGCTCGAAGTGGCCGCCACCTTGCGCGCCTCGCCATGGGATCGTTTCGCCAGCATCGCCATTCCGCTCGCCCGGCCCGGCTTCATCACCGCCGCCGTGCTCGCCTTCGCCCACACCGTGGGCGAGTTCGGCGTGGTACTGATGCTGGGCGGCAATATTCCGGGCCAGACGCGAGTCCTGTCGGTGGCGATCTACGACCATGTGGAGGCGCTCGAATACGCCGACGCGCACCTGCTGTCGGCCGGACTGGTCGCGTTTTCCTTCCTCGTGCTGCTGATGCTGGGCCGCTACAGCGGACAGTGGCAGCGGACCCCGACATGAGCCGGATCGAAGGACGGTTCCGCGCCACGCTCGGCGAGTTTTCGCTCGATGCGGATTTCAGCGTGCCGTCGCACGGTGTCACCGCCCTGTTCGGCCAGTCCGGTTCGGGCAAGACGACGCTGCTACGGCTGATCGCCGGGCTCGCGCGTGCGCCAGGACGCCTCGTCGTCGACGGCGAGGTCTGGCAGGACGAGTCGGTCTTCGTTCCCACCCACCGCCGCGCGCTCGGCTATGTCTTCCAGGAGGCCAGCCTGTTTCCGCACCTGTCGGTACGCGCCAACCTGGAATACGGCTGGAAGCGCGTGCCGCCCGCGGAACGCACCATCCAGTGGGATGAAGTGGTCGACTGGCTGGAACTGGCGCCACTGATCGCGTTGCGGCCGCATCAACTGTCGGGCGGCCAGCGCCAGCGCGTGGCGATCGGCCGCGCGCTGCTGTCGTGCCCCCGACTGTTGCTGATGGACGAACCGATGGCCGCGCTCGACACAGGCGCACGCGCCGACATCCTGCCGTACCTGGAACGGCTGCATCACGCACTCGAACTGCCCCTGCTCTACGTCAGTCACGCGCTCGACGAAGTCACGCGCCTGGCCGACCACCTGCTGCTGATCGAGGCCGGCCACCTCGTCTACCAGGGGCCTCTGACGGAAGGCCTGACCCGGCTCGATCTACCCTTGGCGCACCGCGACATCGCCGCCACCCTCGTCGAGGCCACCGTGATCGCGCACGACCGGGCGCTCCAGCTCACCCACGTCGCCCGCGGTCCCGTCGTGCTGGAATTGCCTGGCCTGCACGGTTCGCCCGGCGCGCCGCTCAGGGTGCGCGTCGCTGCACGCGACGTCAGCCTGACGCTGTCCATGCCGCAGCAGACCAGCATCCTGAACCTGCTGCCGGCCCGGGTCATCGAGCTGGCCGACGATGCGCCCGGACAGGTATTGGTGCGGCTGGCGCTGGACGACACAGTACTGCTCGCGCGTATCACCCGGAAATCGGCACTGCTGCTGGGACTTCAGCCTGGCACACCGGTGGTGGCCCAGGTGAAAAGCGTGGCCGTGGCCTGAGGTAACGGCAGAACCTACAGTTCGGAAAACAGGTACGCCAGCAGCGCGAAACCGAGCAGCACGACCGACAGGTTCATCGCGATCCCGCCCCAGGTGCAATAGCGCTCGGGAATTTCGATCGGCTTCAGGGTGCGCAGCACGCGTCTGAACTGCACGATGGAAAAACCGATCACGACCAACGCCAAACAGATGAAGGCAATGCCGATCCAGAACGACAGGTCCCGTCCCACATGGCCGGTCTGACGCAGCACATGCAGAAACAGACCGAAGCGTTCGAGCACGAAGCCGAAGGCCATCAGGGTCAGGCCAGTGCGGTTCCACGCCATCAGCGTGCGTTCGGCGGCGAAAAAGACGCGCGGGTCGTTGAGATCGGACATGCTCAGACAGGCTCCACTTCAGTGGGTAAAGTCGCTTTCAGCGTCGCAGCGAGGCGTTCGAATGTCTCGGGAAACGGCGCACGCTTGCGCCACACCAGGCCGATGGTGCGGCCGGGCGCGGGTTTCTTGAACGGACGTATTTCGACCGCCTTTTTATTGACACGCGGCGCAGCATCCACCGACAACGCCGGCAGCAGCGTCAATCCCAGCCCCATGGCCACCATCTGGCGCAGGGTTTCCAGGCTGGTCGCGCGCACCTCCTCGCGCCCGCGCGAGCCGGTGCCGCAGACGTCGAGCGCCTGGTCACGCAGGCAATGGCCCTCGTCGAGCAACAGCAGCTTCTCCTTCATGATGTCCGACACCTTCAGTACATCCTGCTTGGCGAGCGCGTGGCCAGCAGGCAGCGCGGCGAAAAACGGTTCGTAGAACAGCGGCTCGACACGCAGGCTGTCGTCGGTCACAGGCAGCGCCAGCAGACCCGCATCCAGCCTGCCGTCAACCAGATGCTCCAGGATCTGCGGTGTCATCTCCTCGCGCAGCAAGAGGCGCAGCCCCGGATGCTTCCTGTGAACCAGGGTCAGCGCGTGCGGCAGGTAATACGGTCCCAAGGTAGGAATGACACCCAGATGAAGCGTGCGCGACATCGGATCCTGCGCGTGCTTGGCGAGTTCGCGGATACGTTCGGATTCTTCGACGATATTGCGCGCAGCCGCAAGAATCTCCCGGCCGATAGGGGTAGGCGTGACACGCTTCAGACTGCGGTCGAACAAGGTCACACCGAGGAAATCCTCCAGCTTCTTGATCTGCGTCGACAACGTCGACTGGGTAATGAAGCAGGCTTCGGCGGCGCGGCCGAAGTGCCCGTGATCGGCCAGGGCCACCAGGTATTTCAGCTCTTGAAGGGTCATGGAGGTTTTGCGTTTCAGTCGGCTATCCCGAAAGCCGTATTAGACAACGGAAGCGACCACGCATGAAGCCTCCAAATCCCGTTGTGCCTTACCCGCAAAAACGCCGATCCCCAATGCGCCATCCAGCCGCGACCGTTCAGCGCATTTTCTCGCGCAAGGTTTCCTCTTCGATCAGGCGGCGGTTAGGCCCGAGCAGGTCGCGCAGCGACAAGGTACCGATGAGATGCATGCTGGCCAGATCCTTTACCACAGGCAGGCATCCCGTTTCGAGCTGGGCCATGCGCCCTGCGGCTGTGCGTGCGGTCGCCCCCGGCAGAAGCACGTGTTCGGGCTGCAACGGAATGAGCACATCCATGCAGCGGGCCGGTGAGCATGCATGTTTGCGCAGCGTCGGATAATCGAGCATTCCCAGTACACGCCCTTCGCCGATCACGGGATAGGTCCGATGCGGGTCATGATCGCCGCAATAACGCGACCAGGCATCCGCCACTTTCATCGCACCGTCGAGCGCTATGACGTCGGGGTTCATCAGATCGCTCACGTGCTGGCGCTCCAGCGGATCGACACCATATTCGCGGAAGATGTGCAGGCCACGACGCGCGATCTTCTCGGTCATGATGGAGCGCTTCATCGTCAGCGTGGTCAGGCCATAGGCCACGGCAGTCGTCAGCATCAAGGGCAGCAATGCCTCGCTGTCGTGCGTCAGACCGAAGGCGAAAACAATCGCGGTGAGCGGCGCGCCAAGCGTGCTGCCCAGCACACCCGCCATGCACACGAGCGCCCACAGGCTGGGAGAACCACCCGGCAGATAGGGGGCCAACAAGGTGCCCAGGCCGGCTCCCAGCATCAGCAATGGCGCGAGCACGCCTCCCGAAGTCCCCGAACCGAGTGCAACGACCCAGATGATCGCCTTCACCGTCAGCAGCGCGATCGCGGCTGCGACAAGCAGATGGCCATTGAGCAGGTCGCCTATGACGTCGTAGCCCATGCCCAATGCACGAGGTTCGAGATAGCCTCCGACCCCTACAATCAGACCTCCGATAGCTGGCCACCACATCCAGTGCAGCGGAAGCTTGTGGAAACCGTCCTCGATCCTGTAGAGCGCCAACGTCAACAGCGCAGCCAATACGCCGCACAACAAACCCGCGGCAACGCATGAGGCAAACGCAATCGTGGAAACCGGGTCAGTATGCAAGGGGAAAAGCGGACCCGGCTCGAACACGAAGTTACGCAGAAAGCCGGCCACGGCACAGGCAAGCGCCACGGGCAACAAGCTGCGTGGGCGCAGCTCGAACAGCAACAACTCGACGGCCAGAAGCAGCGCCGCGACAGGCGTGGCGAAGATTGCCGTCATTCCGGCGCATGCGCCCGCGACCAGCAAGGTTTTACGCTCGGCAGCAGTAAGATGCAGGTACTGCGCAACCAGCGAGCCCAACGAGCCGCCTGTCATGATGATAGGGCCTTCGGCGCCGAACGGACCACCGCTGCCGATGACGATGCCCGACGAAAGCGGTTTGAGTACCGCCACTCTCGCCGACATCTGGCTCTTGCCGAACAGGATGGTCTCCATGGCTTCGGGAATGCCATGGCCCCGGATCTTTTCGCTGCCGTAACGCGCCATGAATCCCACCAGCAGCCCCCCTATCGCCGGCACCAGAATGACGCCCATTCCCAGCGTATGCTGCGCCGGCGAGATGTCGGCCCACGATAGGCGCTGGTAAAAAAACAGATTGGTAAAGAAGTGGATCAACGCGAGCAGTGCAGCGGCCGCAAACGTACTGGCAACGCCTATCAACAAGGCAACGCCGGACACCATCACGAGCCGGCGGTCGACTGAATAATCCCGCTTGGCATACATCACATGATTTTCCTGGATTTCATTGGCATCTGTCCTGAAGACGTCGATTGATTCGCATGGATGAAGTCCTGCGTCAAACCCGGCACGAACTCGGTTGTCCGCATGTCACCGCAGGCCTGCCAGGCTGGAGCAGCCCAACAATTCGAACGTCCCGAATATATCACAACGCGATATATCCAGCGGACGCCCGGAACTGTTGCCGACGGGCCGGCCCTCGGCATGAACGGGCGTACAAAACGTATGCAGGGCCGGATGAAGCACGGACCCATCCACCCCCTCTCGGAATCAGCGATAGAAGTCCTCTCAAACCAACGACGTGGGCCCTGCCATGACGTTCGCTTTTATCAATGGAATAATTTCAAACTATTCATAAGACAAATATCCATTCGTGGCTTTAAATGCAGACACTCCGCAGTGGAGCCGAATATCGATAGGAGAAGGCCATGTCCGAGAACAAATGTCCGTTTCATCACAAAGCCGGGAGCGGCCCGTCGAACCGGGACTGGTGGCCAAACCAGTTACCCCTTGAAATCCTGCACCAGCATTCCCCCCAATCCAATCCCATGGGCGAGGAATTCAACTACGCCGAGGCATTCAAGAGCCTCGACCTGACCGCAGTGAAGAAGGACCTCCATGCCCTGATGACCGACTCGCAGGACTGGTGGCCTGCGGATTATGGCCATTACGGCCCTTTTTTCATCCGCATGGCCTGGCATAGCGCAGGCACCTACCGCACAGGTGATGGCCGCGGCGGTGCAGGCCACGGCAACCAGCGTTTCGCCCCCCTCAACAGCTGGCCCGACAACGTCAACCTCGACAAGGCACGCAGGCTGCTTTGGCCGATCAAGCAGAAATACGGCAGGAAGATTTCCTGGGCTGATCTCATCATCCTCACGGGCAACGTCGCCATGGAATCGATGGGATTCAAGACCTTCGGTTTCGCCGGCGGGCGCGAGGACATCTGGACACCAGAGATCGACGTCTACTGGGGCAATGAAGAAAAATGGCTGGATGACAAGGCGCGCTATTCCGGCGAGCGAGATCTGGAGAATCCCCTCGCGGCCGTGCAGATGGGGCTGATCTACGTCAACCCGGAAGGCCCGGGCGGCAACCCGGATCCGGTTGCGTCCGGCCGCGACGTGCGTGAGACCTTCGCGCGCATGGCGATGAACGACGAAGAAACGGTCGCCCTCACCTGCGGTGGCCACACCTTCGGCAAATGCCATGGCGCCGGCGATGCGGCGCTGGTCGGGCCCGAACCCGAGGCTGCCGGACTCGCCGAGCAGGGACTGGGCTGGAAGAGTGCTTACCGCAGCGGAAAAGGCGGCGACCAGATCGGCAGCGGACTGGAAGGCTCGTGGACGCCGACCCCGACCCAATGGGACATGAGCTATCTCGACATGCTGTTCGGCAACGAGTGGGAACTGACCAAGAGCCCGGCAGGCGCACACCAATGGACGCCGAAACAGGCGACCGACAGCAACATGGCGCCGGCCGCTGCCGACGCGTCGAAGAAAGTGCCGATCATCATGACCGCCGCCGACATGGCGATGCGCATGGATCCGGTCTACGAGCCGATCGCACGGCGCTTTCACAAGGACCCGGAAGCCTTCGCCGACGCCTTCGCGCGCGCCTGGTTCAAGCTGACTCACCGCGACATGGGCCCGCGTTCGCGCTATCTCGGCCCCGAGGTGCCCAACGAAGAGCTGCTCTGGCAAGACCCCGTTCCAGCTGTCGACCATCCCCTGATCGATGACCAGGACGCCACCGTGCTCAAGGCCCAGGTGCTGGCGTCCGGGCTGTCTGTCCCTGAACTGGTCTCGACCGCCTGGGCCTCGGCGTCGACGTTCCGTGGTTCGGACAAGCGCGGCGGCGCGAATGGCGCGCGCATTCGCCTCGCGCCGCAGAAGGACTGGGAAGCCAACCAGCCGGCGCAGCTGGCAAAAGTGCTTGGAAAGCTCGAAGGGATCCAGCGTGCGTTCCAGAGCGGTGGCAAAAAGGTCTCGATGGCGGATCTGATCGTGTTGGCAGGTTGCGCCGGCATTGAACAGGCCGCCAGGAATGCGGGGCACACGGTGACGGTACCGTTCACGCCGGGCCGCACGGACGCCGCGCAGGAACAGACCGACGTCGAAGCCTTCGCTGTGCTCGAGCCGATCGCGGATGGCTTCCGCAACTACCAGAAGGCCAGATTCACCGTCTCGGCCGAGTCGCTGCTGCTCGACAAGGCGCAGTTGCTGACGCTCTCGGCGCCCGAAATGACGGTGCTGGTGGGCGGCATGCGCGCCCTGAATGCCAACGTCGGACAATCCCCGCATGGCGTCTTCACCACGCGGCCAGGGACGCTCACCAACGACTTCTTCGTCAACCTGCTCGACATGGGCACGGAATGGAAGGCGGTCTCGGAGGCCGAGGACACGTTCGAAGGGCGCGATCGCAAGACCGGCGAAAAGAAATGGACCGGCACCCGTGTCGATCTGGTGTTCGGCTCGAATTCCCAGCTGCGGGCATTGGCTGAAGCCTATGGAAGTTCGGACGCGCAGGAGAAGTTCGTCCGCGACTTCGTGGCGGCCTGGACCAAGGTGATGAATCTGGATCGCTTCGATCTCGGCTGATGTGCTGGAAGAACGCGGTTGCCTGGTCGCCAACCCGGCAAGGCCCGCAAGCAGGACGCCCGCCCCACGCGGGGCGGGCACGCGAATTGAATCTGGGATTTTGAAGAGGCCCAAAAATGAAAGCCATCCTGATCAACCCGGAAAACCGGTCCGTCAAAGCCATCGATATCCGTGACCGCGACGACATCGTCAAACTGATCGGTTTCGACACACTCGAATCCGATACCGTCGGGACGGAAGGCGATCGCCTGTATTTCGATGAAGCGTGTTTCCTGCGCGGCGGCGCCGGCCGCTTCCAGATCGACACCGTCATCCCGGTCTCGGGCAAGGCCGTGATCGCGGGCACGGCCAGCGATGGTGCCACGCTGCGCGATGCCGCGACGGACATCGGGACGCTGCACAGCCGCATCAAATACATGTAGACAGATGGAGGACACAACCATGCTGAAGAACTGGCAAAACGATCTATTCACGGCCTTGGCCATGCTGGGCGCCGGCATCGAGGGCGTCGGCCTGGAGATGACATGACACGGCCTGCCGTATTCATGCGTGCACCCGCAACCACGGCCAGGCTCCGGCTGGCGCATGCGGACGATCTTGCCGCGCTCAATGGCGTCATCGAGCGCGCGATCATGACCTGGCGGCTGCCCGAACGGGTCAAGCGACTGAGCCTGCCGAGCTACCGCTATCACCCGCACGACCTGGACCATCTGCACCTCGTGGTGGCGGAGAATGCCGATCGCGTTGTCATCGGCGTCGCCGCCTGGGATACGGCCCATCCGCGCGATCTTCGGACCGGGCAGCACGCACTGCTATTGCACGGGCTCTACGTCGATCCTGCCTATCAACGCCGTGGCGTCGGCGCACGGCTGCTCGAAGCGGTGGAGACCGCCGCGCAAGCACAGGGGTTCGATGGCGTACTGGCCAAAGCCCAGGCCGATGCCGTCGCATTTTTCGAAGCAAGCGGGTGGCAACGGCTGCCGATCGAGGATCCGAAGCGGGACTATCCGCATCGTTTCTGGTGGTTCGCCCATTCCAGGACTCGGCCTGCCGTCACAGGCCATTGATGTCACCTATCAAGAATATAGTTTTTTTGCGTTTCCAGAATAGGATGGGGTGCGGTCAAATGAATGCCCGACCATCGTTGTCGGGACAAACCAAGCAGTCTCTGGCACAGCTTCTATGCTGACACATCGAGGAGAGCGATCATGGCATTAAGTTTGTACAGCATTTACTGGAACTGGCGGCGCGAAGTGGCAGCCGAGCGGATTGCTGCGCAATACGGCGAGGACGTGCCGCTCGGCATCGGTTAACCGGACTGGCCCATGGATCTTGCGCAACCTGAACAGACCGCGACCTCGCACTCGACCTGGACCTTGGCCAGTACGCCATCGAACCCCTGTGCCTGCGCGTCGGCCTCCCGCTCACCAGTGCCATCGCCATCCAGGACATCCCCAAGGGACTGGCCGTCGCCATGGCCCTGAAGGTCGCCGGCCTGATGGCAGGATGTGCGGTGATGCTGGTGGTGGATACCGCACTGGGATAATTTTTCAATCCATTTTCAAGGAGGCGACCATGGCAAAAGCCAAAGCTGAATCGACACCCCAACACCCCTTCCTCACCGACATCAAGACCTTGCGCGCCCGCGCCCGCAAGCACATCGAGAACGGCGCCGTCACCGACGGCTACCGGGCCGATCGCACCACGGTCGTCAAGCTGCTGAACGAGGCACTGGCCACCGAACTGGTGTGCATCCTGCGCTACAAGCGGCATTTCTTCATGGCCAGCGGCATCAATGCCGACGCGGTGGCACAGGAATTCCTGCAGCATGCCACCGAGGAACAAGGTCATGCGGACCTGATCGCCGCACGCATCGTCCAATTGAAAGGCGAGCCCAATTTCGATCCGGAAGGACTGGCGATGCGCTCGCATGCCGAATACGTCGAAGGCGACTCGCTCGTCGACATGATCAAGGAGGACCTGGTGGCCGAACGCATCGCGATCGAGAGCTACGGCGAGATGATCCGCTACCTGGGCGACAAGGACGTCACCACACGCCGCATGCTGGAAGACATCCTGGCGATGGAGGAGGAACACGCCGACGATCTGTCGAGCCTGCTGGAAGACCTCGGCCGCTAGACGCGGGATCTGGCCCTGCGCGCTACCTGGCCGCTTCGGCGGCCGGCTCGGGCGTCAGCCCTGCCGTTTCGGCAGCATGCTGGTGATGTCCCAGCGCTAGGGCATAAATTTTCTGCAGATCCTCTTCACTGACGTCGATGAAGGTATCGATCTGGCTCAATGCGTAAACCAGATCGCTGTGCGGGATCATGCATTTTTCGTCTGTGTCGGCAGCGTCCGCCGTAGGTTCGGACACCACCGCCATGCGCCACCACGCCTGCGGATAACGCCGCCAGGAAAACGGGAAATTGTAGGCCGCGGCTGCGAGCAGGATGATCACCGTATTGATCATGATGGGCATCACGACGAATCCGTACCCCAGCGCATGGACGGACCCGCCCCCCACGACGGCCGTGATGGCGGTGGCCCCCCCGGGCGGATGGAGACAGCGCAGGGGATACATCAAGGCAATGGCCAATCCGACAGCCATCGACGCGGCCAGCATGGGTTCGTGGCCCAGCCACTGCTGGCTGGCGACGCCAGCCAGCGCCGACACCAGATGGCCGCCAAACACCGACCAGGGCTGCGACATACCGCCGTGCGGGGCGGCGAACAGCAGTACAGCTGAGGATCCCATCGAGCTTGCGACCAATACGGCAACGTGACTGCCCACCAGGAGACTGCTGACCCACCATACCAACAGAATACCGAACAGTCCGCCCACACCCGATATCCAATGCTCGCGTTCCGAAACCGTATAACCGATCTTCAGCGCGTTCCAGCCCTGTACGAGGCCGGCCCATTTCCGAGCGGCGCGCTCCGAGAACGTGTAGTCAGCTTTCATCGTTCGGGGTCTCCTGCTCACACATCGAGCATCAGTTTCAGCGGCTTGCGCATGCCTGCGACGCGGCATGCCTGCTGGCCATAGCCATGCGGAAACAGGTCGTACAGGGCCTGCTTGGCGACACGCTTATCCCGTCCGCCTTCGGCCAGGTACTGGATCACCCGGCGCGCCTCCGGCACGCTTTCGGTGTCGCCGTACCAGGCACGGATGAAATCGATCACCTGCCAATGGGCGGGCGTCAGCGCCAGGCCGTCTTCGGCCGCCAACAATTGAGCAACGGCCCGGCTCCAGTTGGCGGAATCGAGCAAATAGCCCTCGTTGTCGCGCTCGGGTATCAGACTGGCCAGTTCGGCTCGGCGGTTCATGGCAGGCTCCTTGTTCTTGAGACGAGCCCAGTTTAGAGAACTCTTATATATCCATCCAACGATAAATTTTGGTGTTTAATATCGGCAAAACCGATACTTGAAATATGGACACCGAACTCGCTCGTACTTTCCTGGCCGTGGCCGCCACTGGCAACTTCGTCGCTGCGGCGAGCCGTCTCCACGTCACGCAATCAACCGTCAGCGCGCGTATTCATACGCTGGAAACCGCACTGGGCGCACGCCTCTTCCACCGTGGGCGCAACGGTGCCGAACTGACGCCTTCTGGAAAACGCTTTCTGCGCCACGCCAAGCACTTGGTCCGCACGCTGGAGCAGGCCCTGCACGACGTCGGCCTGCCGCAGGGGTTTCGCGACGTGCTGACCCTGTCGGGGCGCATCGCGCTGTGGGAAGGCTTCCTGCCGCACTGGGTGGACTGGATGCGCAAAGCCGCGCCGGACGTCTCGTTGCGTCTCGAAATCGGTTTCGAATCCGACATCATGCAAAGCCTGATCGAAGGGACGGTGGACATCGGTGTGATGTATACGCCGACCTCACGCCCCGGGCTGGTAGTGGAACCGCTGTTCGACGAAACCCTGCTGCTGGTGACCAACGACCTTGCGCGCGGCTGGCCGGACGAAGGCTACATCCACATCGACTGGGGCCCGGAATTCCATGCCCAGTTCAGCGACCACTATCCCGATGCGCCGCCGCCCACGCTGGTCGCCAACATCGGCTGGCTGGGCGTGCAACAGCTCCTGACCTATGGCGGCAGCGGGTATTTCCCGCGACGCCTGGTGCGCCACTATATTGACGACGGCCTGCTATGGCATGTGCCGGACAGCCCGCAGTTCAAGCTGCCCGCCTATATGGTGTTCCCGCGCGACAGCGAGAGCGACAGCGCCACCCTGAAGCAAGCGCTCGACGGCTTGCGAGAACTGGCCCAGGCGGAACAGTCGTGATACGGACAGGGCAGGCCGCATGAACCGGCGCCTTGTGCGCGGGGTGGGCCTGCTGGCCGCCGTGCTTTTTCTGACAGGCTGCTTCACCGACGCCGCGACCCGGCTGGCCTATGACATCGAATCCGGCGTGAACCGCATGAACCGGCTGAACGAAGCACGCTACAGCATCCGCCACACGCCCGCGGAATCCAGCGAATGCACAGGCCCTTACACCGTGCAGTTCGACAAGGTCGGGGCCTTGGTCGTGTGGTGCAAGGATGCAGCCGGAAACGTCGTCGCAAGCGGCAGCACGTCGTATCACGCGCGCTTCATCGATACACCGACAACCTATATTCTGGACAAGCCGGCCGGTTCAACTCTGGCGATAGACCTGGAGCGCCGCGCAGGCCGCGTGGTCGTGACCGACGTGCACTAACCCCTCAGCAGGGCTGAGACTCAGCTGCCTGGCTTCCGCGCCACCAGGTCGATCAGGGCCGACATGCCGTGATGATGGCAGCCCTCGCGGATGACGGATTCATGCTCGGCCAGATGCAGGATGTCCCAGTCGCCGAACCAGTCGCGCAGCAAATCGGCGGTATACATGTTGACCGCGCTGGGCGGGCCGCCGGTGCCGAATTCGATCTGCTTCGGCGTGTAGCCCTGCAGAATCAGCAGCCCGCTCGGCTTCAGGCAGCGGCGGATGCCGGCGATGACATGATCGCGCTCGGGAGGCGGCGCGAACTGGATGAAGATGGCCGCCACCAGATCGTAGGCCGCTTCCGGCCAATTCCAGCCGAGAATGTCGGCCTGCTCGAAGTCCAGCGCCACGCCGCGGACGGCGGCCAGCTTGCGGGCCTTTTCAAGCGCCACCGGCGACACGTCGACCGCATGCACCCTGGCGCCCTGCTCGGCCAGCCACACGCCGTTGCGGCCTTCGCCGTCCGCGACGGACAAGGCCTGCATCCCGGGCTTGATGTACGCAATCTGGCTTTCGAGAAAGCGGTTGGGTGCGGTGCCGAAGATATAGTCGTCGGTGGCATACCGCGCGTCCCAGAAACTCGAACTCATCCCGCCATCCTCACTTGGCGTTGGCGGCGAGCAGTTTTTCGAGCTGCGCAGCCGGCACCATGCCGGGCACGCGTTGGCCGTTGGCAAAGAACAGGGTCGGCGTACCGGACACTTTCAGCTTGTTGCCCAGCGCGATGGTCTCCTCCACCGGGTTGCTGCACTTGCCGTCATTCTTGGGCACCGCTCCGCTCGTGATGTAGTTTTCCCATGCCTTGTTGCGGTCGGGCGCGCACCAGATCTGTTTCGAGGTCTGGGTGGCCTGGGGATGCAGGCCCTCGATCGGATAAAGGAAGGTATACACCGTGATGTTGTCGACCTTGGCGAGCTCGGCCTCGAACTTGCGGCAATAGGGGCAATCGACGTCGGAAAACAGGACCAGTTTGCGCGCGCCGTTCCCTTTGACGGTTTTCAGCGCATTGCCGAACGGAAAGCTGTCCCATTTCACGGCCTGCAACTGGTTCAAACGCGCCTGGGTCAGGTTGGCGCGGTTCTTCAGGTCGATCACGTCACCGGCGAACACATATTGCGCCTTTGCATCCACATAAACCAGCTGACCGTCGAGATAGACCTCGAACAGGCCGCTGTAGGGCGTCTTCTGGACCGAGCTGATGGTGGCGCCCGGAAACTGCTGCGTCAGCGCCTTGCGGATGACCGCTTCATTGGCCTGCGCGGTCGCAGCGAACAGCAGGGTTGCGGCCAGCGCCAGGGAGGTGGATTTCATTCGAGACTCCAAAAAAACATCATAAAAACCTAGGACATCGCCTCGCGAACCAGGGCTGCCTTCATCGGCGGCAGATGATCCACGATCCGCATCCCGGCATTGCGCAGCCAGCCGGCGCGCGCGTCGGCAAACAGATGATGCAGGCCATGGGTGAGCGCCTGCATCCGTCGCACCGGTTCGGCACGCTCGCGGGCATAGCGTTGTAACACACGGACGTCACCGCAATAAGAACGGGCTGGGCGCCGGGCCAGCACGTCGACCAGGATTTCGGCATCGCCGAAGCCCAGATTGACGCCCTGCCCCGCCAGCGGGTGCACGCCATGGGCCGCGTCGCCGATCAGCGCCACGCCGGGCGCAACGATGGCATCCACCCGGATCAGCCGCAACGGGAATGCTGCAGCGGGCGTGAGCAGACGCAGGTCGCCCAGCCGATCGTGGCCCGCCGCACGCACCTTATCGGCCAGGGCCGCACCGTCCAGGGCAAGCAGTTCGTCCGCATGGGCTGTCCGGGTTGACCAGACCATCGACATACGGTTCCCTCCCAGTGGCAGCCAGGCCAGGATATCGCTGTCGAAAAACCACTGGAACGCAGTGCCGCGGTGCGGACGCTCGCATTCGAAATTGGCGACCACCCCGCTCTGGCCATAGGGCGTCAACGTCGAAGTCAGGCCCGCCCATTCACGGATACGCGAAGCGGCGCCGTCGGCGCCGACGACGAGGTCGGCCTCCAGCATCGTGCCGTCGGCCAGTGCCAGGTGGGTGACGGCGCTGTTCCCGACAAGGGATTCGATCGCTGCGGGGCAGTGGAGCGCCACATTGCCGTCGGCCTCGATCGCCTGCCACAAGGCATGCTGCAACCGTCCACTTTCGAGTATGGTCGCCAGATGCGACACGCCCGACTCGTAGGCATCGAGACGGATCGTGCCGTGGGCGTCACCCGTCACGTCCATGCGATACACCGGCTGGATACGATCGGCGTCCAGCCGCTGCCAGGCGCCGATGCGTTCGAGAAAGCGCTGCGGGGCCGGACTGATGGCGTAGATGCGCGTGTCCCAGATGTCGGTCGGGACCTGGGGCGGCTGGCGCTCGACCAGCGCAACCCGCACGCCCTGTCGCCCGAGCGCCAGGGCGGCCGCCGTACCCACCAGCCCGGCGCCGACGATGACGACCTGATAGCGGTCGCCGCTCATCCGCGCGCACCGAACATCATGCGCCGCGCGACGAAGGTTTTGAGCGGCGGCAAGGCTTCCAGCGCCAGCAGCCCCAGGCCGCGCGCATGGCGCAGCGGCGCGACATCGTTGGAGAACACCCGCACCAGGAAATCGGTAAAACCGAGGCCGCCCATCACGTCGGCTCGACGCCCGCGGGCATAGGCCGCCAGCATGGTCGTGCTGCCTATCTCTGCCTCGGCCGTGTCGCCGCACAGGTTTGCCAGTTCCCAGGCATCGCGCAGGCCGATGTTGAAACCCTGGCCTGCCACCGGGTGCAGTGTCTGCGCAGCATTACCGATGCGCACGACGCGCCCGGCCGCTTCGCTGCCGGTATATGCCAGCCTGAGCGGAAAGGTCTTGCGCGGGCCGGCCTGGAGGAACAGCCCCTGACGACCGCCGAAGTGGCGCTGCAAGGCAGCGAGAAATTCCGCGTCCGCAAGGGCGGCGATGCGCTGGGCCTCGTCGCTGCGCGCGGTCCATACCAATGCGTACCGATCGTCCTTCGGCAGCAGGGCCGCCGGTCCTTGGGGTGTAAATCGCTCGAAAGCCTGGTTGGCGTGCGGCAGTTCGGTCTCGACGTCGCACACCACGGCCATCTGATCGTAGTCGCGTTCGAACCTGGGCGGCGGCGCCTTGTCACCGCGCCCGCCGTCGGCCACCACCACCAGCGGTGCCGCCAGCGTACGTCCATCTGCGGCATGCAGGGTCGCGACCTCGGCGCCGGACTCGATACGGTCCACCGCCACACCATAGTCGACCGCGACACCCGCATCGCCCAGCATCCGTTTCAAGGCGGCGGTGAGTTCGGCGTAGGGCAGCACGTAGCCCAATGCCGGCACGCCGATTTCTTCTGCCGCAAGCCGCGCCACGCCGAACGCACCGCGCTGGGAAACATGGATGCGGGTGATGGGCGTGACGTCGTGCAACCGGTTCCACACGCCGAGACGTTCGAGAATCAGGCGCGAACCGTGCGACAACGCCAGCGTCCGCGTATCGGCGCGCGCGTCGGCCGGCTGCGCCTCGAGCACGCGTGCGGCGATGCCCTGCTGCCGCAGCGCCAGCGCACACACTGCGCCGACTGGACCGGCGCCAACGATCAGGACACGGCTCACGGGTTCATCCATGCCTCGATCTCCGCGACCGTTTTCGGCGGCGTGGTCAGCACCTCGCAACCCGACCCGGTCACGACCACGTCGTCCTCGATGCGGATGCCGATGTTCCAGAACGCCTCGGGCACGTCGTCCGCCGGACGAATATAGAGGCCGGGCTCGACCGTCAGCGTCATGCCCGCCACCAGCGGTCGCCATTCGCCCTGCAGCTTGTATTCGCCGGCGTCGTGCACGTCCATGCCCAACCAGTGGCCGGTACGGTGCATGTAGAAACGGCTGTAGGCGCCCGACTCGATCAGGCCGTCGACCTCGCCCCGGAGCAGGCCGAGGTCAACCATGCCCTGCGTCAGCACCCTCACCGCCGCCTCGTGCGGGCTGTTCCAGTGGTTGCCGGGGCGCACCGCATCGATCGCCGCCGCCTGCGCAGCCAGAACCAGCTCGTAGGCATCCTTCTGCGCCGCCGAGAAGCGGCCGTTCACCGGGAAGGTGCGGGTGATGTCGGCCGCATAGCTGCCGAACTCGGCCGCCGCGTCGATCAGCAGCAGGTCGCCGTCGCGCAGTGGCCTGTTGTTGAAGACGTAATGCAGCACGCAGGCATTGGCGCCGCTGGCGACGATGGAGGTGTAGGCCGGCGCCTCGGCGCCGCCGCGGCGAAAGGCGGACAGCAGCTCGGCCTCGATCTCGTACTCGTGGCCGCCCGGCCGGGTCGCGCGCATGGCGGCGCGATGCGCGCCGGTGGAGATCTCGGCGGCGCGGCGCATCAGGGCCAGTTCGTGGCCATCCTTGACGAGGCGCATCTCGTCCAGCCAGATGCGTGCGTCGACCATGCGGTTGGGCGCATGCACACCGCTGCGCGCCTTGCTGCGCACGGCGTTGAGCCAACCCATCACCTGCGTGTCCCAGGCCATGTCGCGGCCGATGAGGTAGGCGAGCGTCGGCTGGTTCTCCAGCAGCCTGGGCAGTTCTGCATCCAGCGTGTCATACGCAAAGGTGTCGTCGAAGGCGAAGACTTCGCGGGCCGCCGCGGGCCCATAACGGAAACCGTCCCATATCTCCCGTTCCTCGTTCTTCTCGCGGCAGAACAGGATGTGGCGCGGCTCAGCGCCACCCACCAGCACCACTACCGCCTCCGGCTCGTTGAAACCGGTCAGCCAGTAGAAGTAGCTGTCGTGCCGGTAGGGATAGTGGGTGTCGCGGTTGCGCGCGACCTCCGGCGCGGTCGCGATGACCATCACGCCGTCGCCTAGCTGTTCCAGGGCCCGTTCGCGGCGGGCACGGTAAATTGCGGAATCAGGCTGCATGGTGTTGTCTCAGTTCCTCGTCCAGGGCCGCCAGGCGGGCCGGCGTACCGACGTCGACCCACTGCCCGGAATAATGCTCGCCACTCGCCCGCCCGGCATCGATCGCCAGCCGCAGCAGCGGTGCCAGCGGCGCCTTCTCGCCCGCCATCGTGTGGGCGAACAACGCACGATGGTAGACGCCGATGCCGGAGAAGGTAAGTGGTGAGGGGTGAGGGGTGAGGGGTGAGCCGACCACGCGGCCAGCATCCAGCACGAAGTCGCCTTTCGGGTGATGCGGCGGATTGTCGACCAGCACCAGATGGGCCTGGTCGCGGCCGGCGGCGAGCCGCGCCAGCGGGTCGGCAAGCCGGCTGAAATCGAATTCGCAGTAAATGTCGCCATTGACCACGGGAAACACCTCGCTATCGATCAAGGGAAGCGCGGTGGCGATCCCGCCCGCGGTTTCCAGCGCGCTGACTTCACGCGAATACTCGATCGACACGCCGAACGCGGCACCGTTCCCCAGCGCATCCTCGATCTGCTGGCCAAGATGGGCATGGTTGATGACGATATGGGTAAAATCGGCCGCACGCAGGCGCTCGATGTGCCAGACGATGAGCATCTTGCCGCCCACCGACAGCAGCGGCTTGGGGGTGTGGTCGGTGAGCGGGCGCATGCGCTCGCCGCGCCCGGCCGCCAGGATCATCACCGTGGCCGGATTCAAAACGTATACCCCACCTGCGGCTGCCTGTCCTGCAGCCCATCCAGCAAAAACAGCAGCGGCTTCAACTCGTCATACCGCTCGCACACCTTGCGCAAATACGCCATCACCAGCGGCATGTCCTTGAGATACCCATCCTTGCCATCACGGTGATACAGCCGCGCAAAAATACCCAGCACCTTGATGTGGCGCTGCGCGCCCATCCACTCGAAATCGCGCCAGAATTCGCCGAAGTCCTCGCGCACGGGCAGGCGCGCGGCACGCGCCTTTTCCCAGTAGCGGATCACCCAGTCGATCTGGTGCTCTTCATCCCACTGGATGTAGGCATCGCGGTAGATCGAGGCGAGGTCGTAGGTGATGGGGCCGTAGACCGCATCCTGGAAGTCGAGGATGCCGGGATTGGGCTCGCTCACCATCAGGTTGCGCGAATGCCAGTCGCGATGCACGTAGACCTGCGGCTGCGCCAGGTTGTTGACGAGGATGCGCCCGAACACGGCCTCGAGGATGGCTTTCTGCTCGTCCTTCATGGCGACGCCCAAATGCTTCTCCACGTACCACTCGGGAAACAGCATCAGTTCGCGGGTCAGCAGCGCGCGATCGTAGTCCGGCAGCACGCCGGGACGGCTCGCCTGCTGGATGTGGATCAGCGCGGCGTTCGACGCCAGATACAGTTCGCGTGCCACGTCTTGATTGGATGCGGCTTCGCCGAGCGCCGACAGATAAGTGGTATTGCCCAGATCGGTCAGCAGCAGAAAGCCCCGGTCGAGGTCCTGTGCCAATACCTGCGGTACATTTACGCCGGCATCGGCAAACAGACGGGCGACGGCAATGAACGGCCGACAATCCTCGTGCGCCGGCGGGGCGTCCATCACGATATAATCGCGGCCTTTGGCAGTGACGCGAAAATAGCGGCGAAAGCTGGCGTCCGCCGACGCCGGGGCGATGTCCAGCGACTCGCCTCCCAGTTGTCGGGCGGCCCAGTCCTGTAAAGCTTGCAAACGTTCCACTGCCACACTGCTCCGAATAACGCTGTTTCTGATAACCCTGGCCCGGATTTTACATCGCTTGTCCACCTTGCCCGGCTTTACGCTCGTTGTCCTGTTGCTGACTGCCGGTTCTGCGGTGGCGGACGGGCTCGTGCTGAAAAAGGATGTCGAACTGAAAGGCTCGACGGCGGCGGGCAAGGAAGGGCCGCTGTTCCTCACTGCGGACAAGATCGAATCGACCGCCCCCGGTGTCATCGAGGCCAGCGGCAAGGTGGCAGCCCGCCAGGCCGGGCTGAATTTCTTCGCCGACTGGTTACGCTACGACACCACGCAGAATCGGGTGGAGGCACGCGGCCGGGTTCGTCTGGAACAGCCCGCGCTGCTGGTGGATGGCGATGCGCTCAAACTCGACCTGGACGACTATAGCGGCGAACTCACGCAGCCGGTCTACCATTTGGTCGCGCAGAATGGCCGAGGCGACGCCAGCCACATCGACTTCGTTGACAAGGAACACTACAAGCTGCAGGAGGCCACCTACACGACCTGCCCGGTGGACAACGACGACTGGTTTCTCGAGGTGGACGACCTCGATATCGACAAGAGCCGCAATGTGGGAACGGCACGCAACGCCTCGCTCCATTTCCTCGGCGTGCCGATCCTGTATACGCCCTGGATGGATTTCCCGCTCAACGACGTGCGCAAGAGCGGCGTGCTGGCCCCCACCTTCGGTACCACCCAGCGCAGCGGCGTCGACTTCCTGGTGCCCTACTACCTCAACCTCGCACCCAACTATGACGCCACGCTGTATCCGCGCCTGCTGTCCAAGCGCGGTGTGCAGCTGGGCGGCGAATTCCGCTATCTGCTGAACGACGTCCATGGCGTGAACCGCCTGGAGTACCTGCCCAACGACAACGTCGCAGGCCGTTCGCGCTGGAGCGCCGCGCTGAACAACATCTACCGCCTGAACGACACGACCGAGGCCGGCATGCTGTTCAACCGCGTGTCCGACAACGATTATTTCCGCGACCTGTCCAATCTGCTGGCCGTCACATCGCTCACCCAACTCAACCGCGAATTCTGGGTGAGCACCCAGCACGCCAACTGGAGTGCGGACATTCGCGCGCAAAGCTACCAGACTCTGCAGGACTCTACCTCCGCCACGCCCATCCTCGAACCTTACGCACGGCTGCCGCAGGCGCGCCTGGGCATCTCGAAAACGTTCGAGAACGGGCTGGAATTCAAGATGGACAGCGAAGCCACCCATTTCGCCCATCCCACCCAGGTCGAAGGCACGCGGGTGCTGGCCTATCCGACGCTACGCCTGCCGCTCACCAACTCGTTCGGCTTTCTCACGCCGCAGATCGGCTGGCACAGCACCTACTATGCGCTGGACGATCGCGCACCGGTGCAACACATCAGCCGCAGCCTGCCCATCTTCAGCCTCGACAGCGGCGTGACCTTCGAGCGTCCGTTCCACTTTGCCAGCCAGGATTACACACAGACACTGGAACCACGCGCCTACTACGTCTACGCGCCCTATCGCGACCAATCGAATATTCCGGTATTCGATACCGCGCTGCTGGATTTCAGCTACGCGCAGATGTTCACCGAGAACCAGTTCATCGGCGGCGACCGCGTCAACGACGCCAACCAACTGACGGTTGCCGTCACCAGCCGGTTCACCGAGGCGACCAGTGGGCTGGAGCGGCTGCAGGTCACTCTTGGCCAGCGCTATTATTTCGGCACGCAGCAGGTCACCTTGCCCGGCGTCTCACCCCGTACCAGCAATACCACCGACCTGCTTGCCGCCGTCAGTGGACAAATCACGCGCGACTGGCGCATCGACACCGCGTGGCAGTTCGATGCCCAGAACGGGACCACCATCCGCCAGAACCTCGGCGCGTCCTATCGGCCCAGCCCCGGCCGCGTGTTGAACCTGGGTTACCGCTTCATCGATCAGACCACGGAACAGGTCGACCTGTCCGCGCAGTGGCCGCTCGCCCAGCGCTGGTACGGCATGTTCCGCTACAACTATTCCTTCAAGGACAACAAGCTGGTCGAAGGCCTGGCCGGGTTTGAATACAATGGCGGATGCTGGGCGCTGCGCGCGGTGCTGCAACGACTGGCAACCAAGGAAAACCAGTCCACCGATGCGTTGTTCTTCCAGCTGGAGTTGAACGGAATGGGCCGCATCGGCTCCAATCCGCTCGACGTTTTGAAACATAGTGTTCCCGGATACAGGCCTAGCAATGAAATTATTCAAACGCCCTGAATGGCGCCGCCCGCACTGGGTCCTGGCGCTGCTGATCGCCATGTCGGTCCTGTCGCCGGCACACGCAGCCGTGCAGGAGCTCGACCACATCGTCGCCGTCGTCAACGACGAGGTCATCACGCGCCAGGAACTCGCCCGGCGCTACGACGAGGTCGTGCGCAATCTGTCGCGGCAGAACACCCCGCTGCCGCCGCGCGATGTGCTGGAAAAACAGCTGCTCGAACGCATGGTGACCGAGCTTGCGCTGCAGCAGCACGCCCGCGCCACCGGCATTCGGGTCGACCCGACGCAGGTCGAGCATGCCCTGCAGCGCATCGCCGCCCAGAACAAGCTCGACATGGCTGGGTTGCAGGCCGCGCTTGAGAAGGACGGCCAGAGCCTCGACAGCATGCGCAACACCATCCGCAACGAGCTCCTGATTGCCCGCGCGCGCGAACGCGACGTCGACAACCGCATCTCCGTCAGCGACGCCGAAATCGAAGGCTATCTGCAGACGCAGGCCCAGCAAGGCGTGGAAACGGAATACAACTTCGCCCACATTCTGGTCACCGTGCCGGAAAACGCCTCGCCCGAGCAGATCCAGGCACGCCACGCGCGTGCCGAGGACATCGTCGCCCAGCTCGCCAAAGGTGCCGATTTCGCCCAGTTGTCGGCCAGTTATTCCGACGCTTCCAACGCGCTGCAGGGCGGCGAATTCGGCTGGCGCGCCAGCGGCAAGATTCCGACCCTGTTCGCCGATGCGCTGAAATCGATGCAGCCGGGCCAGATCAGTCCGATCCTGCGGAGCAGCAACGGTTTCCATATCCTCAAGCTCATCGACAAGCGCGGTCTCGATGCCACGCTCACCGTAACGCAGACGCACGCGCGCCACATCCTCATCAAGACCAACGAACTCACCTCGGAAGCCGACGCCCGCAACCGTCTGCTGCAACTCAAGGAACGCATCGAGAACGGTGCGAAATTCGAGGACATGGCACGTCTGCAATCCGAAGACGCCAGTGCCTCCAAAGGCGGCGACCTCGGCTGGATCAATCCGGGCGACACCGTCCCCGAATTCGAGAAAGCCATGAATGCGCTGAAGCCCGGCCAGATCAGCGACCCCATTCAGACCCCTTTCGGCTGGCACCTGATCCAGGTCCTTGAACGACGCAACCAGGACGTCACGCAGGAACGCCAGAAGCTGCTGGCACGCCAGGCCATCCGCGAACGCAAGGGCGATGAGGCCTTCCAGGACTGGGTGCGCCAGATCCGCGACGCGGCCTATGTCGAAATCCGCCCGATCGACTGACCGCCCCGGATTGCGCGAAGCCGTGGATTTACCCCACCTCGCCCTGACGGCAGGCGAACCCGCGGGAATCGGGCCCGACCTGTGCATCGCCCTGTCGCAACACGCCCTGCCGTGCCGGCTGTCGGTCCTCGGCGACGTCGAGGTGCTGCGGGCCCGCGCGGCCCGGCTCGGCATCGCGGTCGACTTCAGTTGCGGCGACACTGCGCCGGTGCACCAGCCTGGCTGGCTGCACGTGCGCCACCTCCCTGTCGCCGCCCCCGTTACGGCAGGCACGCTCGACATCCGCAACAGCGCCCATGTGCTGGCCCTGCTCGACGCCGCCCTCGCAGGCTGCCTGGACGGGTCATATCACGCCGTCGTCACGGCGCCGGTGCACAAGGGCATCATCAACGATGCCGGTTTCGCCTTCACCGGCCACACCGAGTACCTGGCCGACCACAGCGGCACGCACCGGGTCGTCATGATGCTCGCCGGCGGCGGCCTGCGCGTCGCACTCGCCACCACCCACCTGCCCTTGCGCGCTGTCGCCGACGCCATCACGCCCGACCTGCTCGTCGAAGTGATCCGCATCCTGCATGCCGACCTGCAAAGCAGGTTCGGCATCGCCCGGCCGCGCATCGCCGTCGCCGGCCTCAATCCCCACGCCGGCGAATCCGGTCATCTGGGCCGTGAGGAAATCGACATCATCGAACCCGTGCTCGACCGCCTGCGCAGCGAAGGCCTGGACCTCGTCGGCCCGCAACCTGCCGACACGCTCTTCTCGCGCATTCGCCACGAGCCCTGCGACGCCGTGCTGGCGATGTATCACGACCAGGGTCTGCCGGTGCTCAAGTACGCCAGTTTTGGCGCCGGCGTGAATGTGACGCTCGGCCTGCCGTTCATCCGCACCTCGGTCGACCACGGCACCGCGCTCGACCTCGCCGGCAGCGGGCGGGCGGAAGCAGGCAGCCTGCTCGCCGCAATCGACATGGCGCTGGAGATGGTGAACAGTGAACGGTAAGCCGTGAGCGGACATCCCCAGTTCACTCACCACTCACCGCTTACCGTTCACCATTCACCGCCATGCACACCCCCCGCAAGCGCTTCGGCCAGAACTTCCTCATCGACGACGGCATCATCCACGCCATCGTCAACGCCATTCATCCGCAGACGACCGACATCGCCGTCGAGATCGGCCCCGGCCTCGGCGCGCTCACCCAGCCGCTGCTCGAACGCCTGCCGCACCTGCATGCCGTCGAACTCGACCGCGACATCGTCGCGCGCCTGCAAAGACGATGGCCGGCCGACCGCCTCACCGTGCACAGTTGCGATGCGCTGAAGTTCGATTTCGCGCAACTGGGCCACGACCTGCGCATCGTCGGCAACCTGCCGTACAACATTTCCACGCCGCTGCTGTTCCACCTGATGGATTTCGCCGCGCACATCCGCGACATGACCTTCATGCTGCAGAAGGAAGTCGTCGAACGCATGGTCGCTGCGCCGTCCACCTCCGACTTCGGACGGCTGTCGATCATGCTGCAGCGCCGTTTCCACCTCGAATGGCTGCTCGACGTTCCACCCACCGCCTTCGACCCGCCGCCCAAGGTCGACTCCGCCGTGGTCCGCCTGATCCCCAAGACCCCCGCTGAAATCGTCCCGCTCGACGAGGCGCTGTTTTCGCGTGTCGTCGCCGCCGCGTTCTCGCAACGTCGCAAGACGCTCAGGAATACGCTTGGCAGCCTGATGACACCCGACGATTTCGGCGCGCTCGGCATCGACTCGGGATTGCGCGCGGAAGCGCTGGCCGTGGCCGATTACGAAGCCATCACCCAGCGTCTGGCCAGCCGAGGCAGCACGCCATAACCCTTTGTCTTTCTTGGGGAAAGGACGGCCTGAGCCCGCTCAAGAGTTGTCTCCGGTAGCCGTTAAAACTGCAGCGCCCTACCCGAGTTTTTCATGAATAACGTCCCGCCAAAGCCGGCGACGGCCTGCAGCCCGTACCTGGAACCTGATATCGAGCGGGAACTGCTGCGCGCCTATATCGACAGCGCCAGTGACGGCATATTCGTCGTGTGCGACGAGATGAAATTTCACGTGGCCAACCCCCTCCTGGCCACGTGGCTCGGGGTCGACGAAGCCGAATTGACCGCACATGGCGAACGGCTGCCGATTACCGACCTGTTCGGCGTGGCCGAGACCGAGGCCGAGTTCCGCGAACATTTCAGTGCCGCCCTGCACGGCCAGCCTGCACGTTTCGAGGCGGAGATCCGGCCACCGCGCGGCGAGCCACGCTGGGTCGAAATCAGCATGAATCGCGTGGGCCTGGAAGCAGGCGAACTGGTAATCGGCATCCTGCGCGACATCACCGACCGCATGGTGCTGCAAACTGCGCTGCGCCATCATGCCAGCCATGACGATCTGACCGGGCTGGCCAACCGGCGCGAATTCCAGCAACGCCTGCGCACACTGGTCGATGCGCTGCCAGCCAAGCGCGGTCCGCATGCCCTGATCTATGTCGATCTCGACCAATTCAAAGTGGTCAACGATACCTGCGGCCACCTGGCCGGCGATGAATTATTGCGCCAGCTGGGGCTACGCCTGAAACGGCTGGTGAACCCACGCGATGTGATCGCGCGCCTGGGAGGCGATGAGTTCGGCTTGCTGTTGCACGATTGCGGTATTGAAGAGGCGATGCGGCTGGCGGAGTCGCTGTGCGACGCCGTGTCCCACTATCGCTTCGCGTGGGACGGACGCGGTTTCGAGATCACCGCGAGCGCCGGCGTGTGCGCGATCGACGGCGACACTATCTCCGTGGAAGACGTGCTGAGTGCAGCCGACGCGGCCTGCTATGTCGCCAAGGACCAAGGGCGGAATCGCGTACAGCTGTATTTCGGCGGCGAAACCTGCAAGGGCAAGCGCCAGGAAATGCAATGGGTGACACGCCTGCAGAAGGCGCTGGAAGAAAACCGCTTCCAGATGTGGCAGCAGCGGATTCTCGATCTCAAAGGCGGGATCGACCCACACAGCGGCCACGTCGAAATGCTGCTTCGCCTGATCGACGAGGAGGGTAGGGTCGTCGCACCGGGCGTGTTTTTCCCGGCGGCCGAACGCTACGGCCTGATGCCCGCGATCGACCGCTGGGTCATTCAGCACCTGCTGCGGGACAACCCGCGCAGCCCCGTGCTGGCGGACTCGGCGCGCCGCGCGGAAATGAGATATGCCATCAATCTGTCCGGCGCCAGCCTCAACGACGACAAGTTTCTCCTCTTCCTGGAAGATGCCCTGCGCCGCACCCGCATGGCCACCCCGGCATTGTGCTTCGAAATCACCGAGACCGTGGCAGTGGCCAATTTCGGGCGCGTTCGCGAGGTGATGCAGCACCTCAGGCAGTTCGGCTGCCGGTTTGCGCTGGACGACTTCGGCAGCGGCATGTCGTCGTTCAGCTATCTGAAGAATCTGCCCGTGGACTCCCTCAAGATCGACGGGGCGCTGGTGCGGAATATCGTCGACGACGCTGCCGACCTCGCCATGGTCGAGGCCATCACCCGTGTCGGCAGCGTGCTCGGCCTGAAGATCGTTGCCGAATTCGTCGAGACCGATGCCACCCTGCAGCGCCTGCGCGAGATCGGCGTCGATTATGCGCAGGGCTACGCCATCCACCGCCCCGAACCCATGCAAGCAAACTGAATAGCGTCCGGCGCTCAGTCCTGCAGGAAGGGATAGTCGGTGTAGCCTTTCGCTTCGCCGGTATAGAACGTTGCGTAGTCAGGCGGGTTGAGCGGCGCACCGCGACGGAAGCGCTCGACCAGGTCCGGATTGGCCAGCAGCAGCCGGCCGAATGCAATCGCATCGGCTGCACCTGAGCTCAGCGCAGCCTGCGCGGTCGCAAAGTCATAGCCATTGTTGCGGATCAGGTTGCCCTCATACAGCGCGCGCAGCCTGTCGTAATCGAATGGGAGCCACTGTTCCCTTGGCGCGCCACCGGTTCCCTGCAGCACGTCCAGGAAAGCCAGCCGCAGCGGATTCAGCTGGGCGACGACATAGTCGAAGGTCTCCTGCGGATTGTCGTCACTGAGGTCGTTGAATGGCGTCACCGGCGACAGCCGCACGCCGACGCGCTCGCTGCCGATCTCACTGCATGTCGCGTCCATCACCTCCAGCAGCAGGCGCGCACGGTTTTCCTTGCTGCCGCCATAGGCATCGGTGCGCTGGTTGGTCGACGACCGCAGGAACTGGTCCAGCAGGTAGCCGTTACCGGCATGCACCTCCACACCGTCGAACCCCGCATCCATCGCATTGCGCGCAGCCCGGGCGTAGGCGGCGACCAGTGCGGGGAGTTCCTCGGTGCGGAGCGCGCGCGGCGTGACGAAATCCTTCATGCCCTCCCCGGTGAACACCTGACCCGCCGGGCGGATCGCCGATGGCGCGACCGGCAGGATGCCGTCGGGCTGCAGGTCGGGATGCGAAATCCGCCCCACATGCCACAGCTGCAGCGCAATTTTTCCACCGGCATCATGCACCGCATCCGTTACCTGTTGCCAGCCCGCGATCTGTTCGGGCGTATGGATGCCGGGCGTGCGCGGGTAGCCGTGGCCCTCTGCACAAATCGGCGTCGCCTCGGTCAGAATCAGGCCGGCAGACGCGCGTTGCCGGTAATATTCGGCGGCAAGCGGCGTCGGCACATTGCCGGCGCCGGCCCGATTGCGCGTCAGCGACGACATCACCACACGGTTGGCGAGGTTGATGGCGCCGAAGCGGGCGGGCGAGAAAAGATCGGTCATATTGGCTATCCTTGGAGTTGCATCGTGCGGGCACGGTTGAGCAAGCAGGCGACGCATGGTGCGACCTCCAGCAGGCCTGCGAGTTCCTCCTGATGGCCATTGCCACCGGAACCAGCGTGCCCCGCGGGCCCCTAACGAGAACCTGACTTAGTCTTCCTCCATTTCAACCCGACTGAAAAAATCTTCCATGCACAAACCATTCATCGCCGTTCCCCTGCTGGCCACCCTTCTGCTTTCAGCCTGTGCAACCAACGACCTGGGCGAACCGCGCGATCTGAACAAGACCCAGACGGGGGCGATCATCGGCACGGTCAGCGGCGCCGCGCTCGGCGCGATCATCAACCACAGGAACCGCGGCAAGGGCGCGTTGATCGGCGCGGTCGGCGGCGGCCTCACGGGCACCGGCGTCGGCTACTACATGGACCAGCAGGCCAAGGATCTGCAAAAGCAGTTGCAGCCGGAAATCCAGCGCGGCGACATCAGCGTGGAGAAACGCCCGGGAGACAACGCCTTGCTGGTCAGCATGACGTCCAACACCGGCTTCGATACCAACTCCACCGTCCTGAAACCGGGCTATCTCCCGACGCTGAACAAGATCGCCCATGTCCTGAATCAATACGGCAAGACCACGGTAACCGTGGTCGGCCATACCGACAGCGTGGGCACGCACGCCTACAATCAGGCCTTGTCCGAACGGCGCGCGCAGTCGGTGCTGGATTACTTCGCCAGCCAGAACGTCAATCCGCTGCGCCTGGAGTCCTACGGCAAAGGCGAAACGGAGCCGCGCGCGGATAACGCCACAGAAACCGGCCGCCAGTTGAACCGCCGCGTCGAATTATGGATTCTCCCCGTGGTCGCCAATTGAATCCGCACCCCGCCCGGAAGCACTCATGATCGGCCACCCTGCACACTTCAATCAGACCCTGGCCCTGTTCGACATGGCCAATGCGGAAGACCCCAACCTGGACGAAGGCCAGCCCAAGGAACTGCTCTACGGCCACCGCATGTCGGAGATGATCGGCCGCTATGCGCCGGATGCATCAGAGGCGGCGCAGCTGGCGGTACGCGCCCAGCACATCCGGCGCTGGACGGTGCCGCGCAGCCGCTACCCGATGACCAAGGAGGGCTACCATGCGTGGCGGACGGGGCTTTACACGTTTCACGCCGACACGGCCGGCGAACTGATGCGTCAGGCTGGCTATGACGACGCCATGATCGAACGCGTAAAGAAGGCGGTGGGCAAGCGCGGCATCAAGGTCAACCCCGATACGCAATTGCTGGAGGACGTCGCCAACCTCGTCTTCATCGAGCATTACATGCTGGGCTTCGCCCTGAGCAAGCCCGATTACGACGAGGCGAAATGGCTGGTGATCATCCGGCGGACCTGGGGCAAGATGTCAAAAGATGCCCAGGCCTTTGCCTTGTCCGGCCAGATCAGGCTACCCGAGTCCCTGGTCCCGTTGATCACCAAGGCGATTGACGGACCGTGAGTGGTGAGTAGCATGTGCCTCTCACCGCTCACCACTCACCACTTACCACTTACTCCTTGCTCCATCCCGCCGTCCCTTTTTGGATGAACTCGATCGGGTAGCCGTCCGGGTCCTCGATGAAGGCAATGACTGTCGTGCCGTGCGACATCGGACCGGCCGGGCGCAGGATCTTGCCGCCCTTCTCGGCGGCTGCGTCGCATGCGGCGTATGCGTCGTCGACCTCGATGGCTATATGGCCGTAGCCGCTGCCTACCTCGTACGTGTCGACGCCCCAGTTGTAGGTCAGTTCAAGCACGGCTGACCTGTCCTCGCTGTCGTAGCCGACGAAGGCCAGGGTGAACTTGCCGCCCGGGTAATCCTTGCGGCGCAACAGTTTCATGCCGAGGACGTTCGTGTAGAAATCGATCGAGCGGTCGAGATCGCCCACTCGCAACATGGTATGAAGGATTCGCATTATGGTTACACCTGGCTGGTGTTATACAAGAAACAGGGAGTTACCCATTGTGCGCAACTCGGCGCGCCTTGCCAATGCATCGGGACACAGTTCGGCAACCACCGCCCAGAAACGCGGCGAATGATCGAGATGGACGAGATGGGCCAGCTCGTGCGCGGCGACGTAGTCGATGAGCGCAAGCGGCGCCTGCACCAGCCGCCAGTTGAGACGAATATGGCCGCGCCGGGTGCAGCTGCCCCATTGCGTCTGTGCGTCGGACAGTGCAAAGCGGCTGGGCCCGCGCCCCAGTCTGCGTGCGATGCGCGCAAGCCGCCAGGCCAGCAAACGTTCGGCACGGGCAAGCAGCCAGTCGCGCACCAGTTCATTGGCATCCGCGTCCAGCGGCGCATATACCCGCAGGGTGTTGCCGTGCCGGCGTACCTCGTGAAACAGCGAGGACCGGATATCGAGCCTCAACCGGCGTCCCAGATAGCGCAGTTCGTTCGCAGGCATCGCTTCTGCTTGCCGCACATGTGCATGCATGCGCGCCCAGGTCCTATGCAGCCAGTCGTGCTGCTGCAGCACATAGGTTTCGATTTCGGCACGCGGGGTCCAGCTCGGGGCATGGATGCGCACCTCGTGCGCGGTAACCGTCAAGCCCAGCGTGCGGCGACGGCGCGAGCGTCGCAACAGATAGGGAACGGCGGCATCGCCGATCTGCAAGACGCCGCTATTGGCGTGTGGCAGCAGGAGGCAGCCTCCCCATTTCGGTTTCGATCCAGGCTTCGACCATGCGCGTAAGTTCTGCGGCGCTCTTGCCCTCGGTAGGAATTGCCGGGCCGATACGGACGGTCACAGTGCCGGGATGCTTGATGAAGGCATTCTTCGGCCACACTTCGCCGGCATTGTGCGCCACCGGCACGATGGGCGCGCCGGTTTCCGCCGCCAGCCAACTGCCGCCGATGCCGTACTTGCCTTTTTCGCCGGGGGCGACGCGCGTGCCTTCGGGAAACACCAGCACCCAGAATCCCTGTGCGAGCTTCTCCCTGCCCTGGCTGACGATCTGCTTCAGCGCTTCGCGCCCGGCGCTGCGGTCGATGGCGATGGGCGAGAGCATGCGGAATGCCCAGCCGAAGAACGGCAGCTTCAGCAGTTCCTGCTTGATCACCGGCGAGACTGGCGGAAACAGGCACAGGAACGCCACGGTCTCCCAGGCCGACTGATGCTTGGCAAGGATGACGGCGGGTTGCGCGGGCAGGTTCTCACGCCCCTCCACCACATAGCGGATCCCCACGACCCAGCTTGCCAGCCAGATCACGGTATGGTTGTAGCCGGTAATCAAGCGGTAGCGCACGTGCGCCGAAAAAGGGAAGCTGAAGAACGCCACCACACTGAAGAAAATCGTCAGCGCAGTCTGCAGGACCGCGAAAATCACCGACCGGATCAGGCTCATGCCGCAGTCTTGAGCAGGTGATCGACCGCCTCGCCCAGGTCGGCGTAGACCGGCGTGTTCTCGGGCAGTCCACCCGCCGCCAAGGTCCGCTCGCCTTTCCCGGTGCGCACCAGCAACGGGCTTGCCCCCACGCTGGCGGCCGCCAGCAGATCGCGCAGCGAATCACCTATCGCCGGAACTTTCCGCAGGTCATGCCCGTAGCGTGCCGCGATCTCGTCGAACAGCCCCGGTTTGGGCTTGCGGCAGCCGCAGTTCATGTCGGCCGCATGCGGGCAGTAGAACACCGCCTCGATGCGCCCGCCCGCCTGCGACACCGCCTTGTGCATCTTGGCGTGGATGGCGTTCAGCGTCGCCATCTCGAACAGCCCGCGCGCCAGCCCCGACTGATTGGTCGCCACCACCACGCGCCAGCCCTCGCGCGTCAGCCGCGCGATCGCCTCCAGACTGCCGGGAATGGGCTTCCATTCGTCGGGAGACTTGATGAACTGGTCGGAGTCGAAATTGATGACGCCGTCGCGGTCAAGGATGATGAGCTTCATGGGTGAAATATTACGCCGCCAGACGCGACAAGTCCGCAACCCGGTTCATCGTCTGGCGCAGCTGGTTCAGCAGCGCCAGGCGGTTGGCCTTGAGGGCGGGATCGTCGACGTTGACCATCACTTGATCGAAGAAGGCATCGACCGGGGCTTTCAGCGCGGCCAGCTCCTGCAGTGAGGCCGTGTAATCACCTGCCTCGAATGCGGCGTCGGCTTTGAACTGGACGTCATGTAAAGCAATAAATAGCCGGGTTTCAGCAGCTTCGACAAATTTTTCGTTATCAACCAACGTGCCGACTTCGCCTTCGGCTTTCTTGAGAATGTTACCGACGCGCTTGTTGGCAGCGGCAAGGCTTTCGGATTCGGGCAGCGCAGCAAAGGCACGCACGGCACCCAATCTCTTCGGGATGTCAGCCAACCGAGGGGGGGGATTCAGCGCCAGCACGGCATCGACTTCGTTGGTCCGATAGCCTTGTTCGCGCAGCAGCCCCGCAAGGCGCTCGGTCATGAACAGCAACAGGGCCTGCAAAATCTCAGGACCAACATTTGCGAAAGGTTTCGCGCCGAGCGTCAGCAGACGATCGAGATCCAATGGCAGATGTTTCTCCATCAGCATCCGGATGATGCCCAGCGCGTGGCGCCGCAACGCAAACGGATCCTTGTCGCCCGTGGGCTTTTCACCGATGCTGAACAAGCCGACCAGCGTCTCCAGCTTGTCGGCCAGTGCCACACACAAACCGACTTCGCTGCGCGGAAGTTCGTCGCCGGCAAAGCGTGGCTTGTAATGATCCTCGATGGCTTCGGACACGAGCACGTCTTCGCCATCATGCTCAGCGTAATAGCGTCCCATGATGCCCTGCAGTTCGGGGAACTCACCGACCATATCGGTCAGCAGGTCGGCCTTGGCGAGCAACGCGGCCCGGTCAGCCAAGCCTGCCACCTGCAGATTTCTCAGTTCGTGCGCGATGGCATAGGCAATCGCGCGCACCCGCTCGACCCGCTCGCCTTGGGTACCGAGTTTGTTGTGATACACGACCTTCGCCAGTCCTGACACACGGCTTTCCAGCGTCTTCTTGCGATCCTGGTCGAAGAAGAACTTGGCATCGGCCAGACGCGGGCGCACCACGCGCTCGTTGCCGCCGATCACGGCCGAGGCATCGGCCGGCGAAATGTTGGAGACGATGAGGAACTGATTGGTCAGTTTGCCTTGCGCGTCCAGCAGCGGAAAGTACTTCTGGTTCGCCTTCATGGTCAGAATCAGGCATTCCTGCGGCACTTCGAGGAAGGCTCCCTCGAACTTGCCTACCAGCACGTTGGGGCGTTCGACCAGCGCGGTGACCTCGTCCAGTAGCGCATCGTCCTCAACCGGCTTCAGGCCCAGCGGCGCGGCAGCGGCCTGCAACTGGCGGACGATCTCGGCGCGGCGCTCGGCAAAGCTCGCGATCACCGCGCCCTCGTCCGCCATCTGCAGGGCATAGCAGTCGGCATGGGTGATCGCCACCGGGTCCACGCGCGCTTCAAAACGGTGCCCCTGCGTCATGCGACCGGCTTCAAGGCCAAGCACCGAGACGGGGACAATGTCGGCGCCGTGCAGCGCAATCAAGCCATGTGCCGGACGCACAAAATGGACGGTTTCCCAGCCCTCGCCCGACGGGTCGGGATAGGTCATTACCTTGGGAATGGGCAATTTTTCCAGCGCCACTTCGAGCGCACGTTGCAAACCCTCCGTTAACGTCGTGCCGGGCGCGATGCTGTCGTGGAAGAGTGCTTCATTCTTGCCATCCGGCGCGCGGCGCAACTGGCCGACCGCGGATGCGTCTGCACCCAGCACAGCCAGGCGCTTCAATAACGCGGGGGTGGCATTGCCGCCGGCATCCAGCCCCACACTGACAGGCATCAGCTTGGTCGATACCGGCTTGTCGGCTGCACACGCCAGCACACCTGCAACCTGTACGCCGAGTCGCCGCGGCGAGGCAAAGCTGGTGACTGCCGCATTCGGCTCGGCCAATCCCTGCGCGGCCAAGCTTTCCGCCAGCGCGGCAGCGAAGCTCTCACCCAGCTTTTTCAGTGCCTTGGGCGGCAGTTCCTCGACAAACAGTTCAACCAGCAAATTCTGTGCGCTCATGCTGCCGCCTTCTTTTCAATATGCGCCAACACTTCGTCCGCCCAATTCCTGGGCGCCATCGGAAAACCGAGCCGCGCGCGGCTGTCGAGGTAGCTCTTCGCCACCGCGCGCGCGAGATTGCGGATGCGGCCGATGTAGGCGGCACGCTCGGTCACCGAAATGGCGCCGCGCGCGTCGAGCAGGTTGAAGGTGTGCGCGGCTTTCAGCACCTGTTCGTAGGCCGGCAGCGCGAGCTGCGCGACCATCAGCTCCTGCGCCTTCCTCTCATATGCGGAAAAGGCGGTGAGCAGGAAATCGACATCGCTGTGCTCGAAGTTGTAGGTCGACTGCTCGACCTCGTTCTGGTGATAGACGTCGCGGTAGGTCAGGCCTTCGGTCCAGAGGAGGTCGTATACGCTTTCGACGCCCTGCAGGTACATGGCGAGGCGCTCGAGGCCGTAGGTGATTTCGCCCGTGATCGGTTTGCAGTCGATGCCACCGACCTGCTGGAAGTAGGTGAACTGGGTGACTTCCATGCCGTTCAGCCACACCTCCCAGCCCAGGCCCCATGCACCGAGGGTGGGGTTTTCCCAGTCGTCCTCGACGAAGCGGACGTCGTTCTTCTTCAGGTCGAAGCCCAGCGCTTCGAGCGAGCCGAGATACAGCTCCAGAATGTCCGCCGGCGCCGGCTTCAGCACCACCTGGAACTGGTAGTAGTGCTGCAGCCGGTTGGGGTTGTCCCCGTAGCGACCGTCCTTGGGGCGGCGACTCGGCTGCACGTAGGCGGCCTTCCACGGCTCGGGGCCGAGCGCACGCAGGAAGGTCGCAGTATGCGAGGTGCCGGCGCCGACTTCCATGTCATAGGGCTGCAGGAGTGCGCAGCCGCGCTCGCCCCAGTAGCGTTGCAGAGTGAGGATGATGTCCTGAAAGGTGGGTTTCACGGCGAATAAACGGCTTTTCGGGAAAGCGGCATTTTACCGTGCTTGGCTGGCGTTTCCAGGCGAAACGCTGAAAATCAGGGCTTATTGCACGCCAGGCGGATCAGATGCCCGCATACCACTCGTAGCCCTGGTCCTCCCAATAGCCGCCCTTGCCACCCGCGATGTGATCCAGCCGCTCGACCAGTTCGATCTGCATGACGTATTTGGCCATTTTGTAGCCCAGCTGGCGCTCGACGCGCATCCGGATCGGTGCGCCATTCTTGATGGGCAACGGCTGGTCGTTCAGTTCATAGGCGAGCAGGGTCTGCACGTGCCATGCGTCCTCCATGTCGATGCTCTCGTAGTAGCGCGTTCCCAGGTCGTCCATCGGGTCCGCGCAGTAGAACACCACGTAGCGTGCGGACGGCTGCGGCTGGACCTGTTCCAGCACCCGGCTCAACGGCACGCCTTTCCATTTTCCGATCGCGCTCCAGCCTTCCACGCAATCGTGGCGGGTGATCTGGGTCCGGCTGGGCAAGGCTTTCAAATCGTCGAGCGAATAGGTGCGCGGCTGCGCCACCAAGCCACCGATCTGCAGCCGGTAATCGGCAAACCGGTTGGCTGCCAGGGCCTGGTAAAGCGGGTTAACCGGGTTGCTGGTGCCATTGCTGCGGAAATCCGGGGACAGGTCGGCCGCGGTGAATTCCTGCGCCATGGCCTTGCGCGGCAGCAACAGGCGTTGCGCGCCAAACGTCAGTTTCTCTGCACTGTCCAGCATGCGTGTGAACCAGCTGCTGCGCGACAACTGATCGCACCCTGACAACAGCAGCGCGCCGCCGGCGGCCAGCGCACGCTGCAGGAAGTGCCGACGGCTGCTCTCCCGGCTATTCATGTGCGCACTTTTCATCGGCAATCCTGTAGCGGCCCGATATCATCGAACGCAGGTTGTTCCAGAAGCCGCTGACGATGACCTCGAACACGTGGATGAAAACGAACGCCACTAGCGTCCATGCCACGATAAAGTGAATTGTGCGCGCTGACTGACGGCCGCCGACCACATCGACCCAGGCCGGAAAAAGCGCGTCCAGCCCCGGTGACATGGCCCAGCCCATCAGAATCAGCAGGGGGAACAGCCCGAATATCACGCCGAGATACGCAAGTTTTTGCAGGACGTTGTAGCGCCGAGCGGCCTCGCCCTGCGCATGCCGCAGGCGCAGGTGGTCCTTGATGGATTGCCCGATCGAACGCCAATCGGCCAGGGTCGGCATGAGGTCACGCGACAGATGGCGGCTGGCCAGCGTATAGGTGAAGTAGGCAAAGCCATTGATGACCAGCACCCAGGCAAAAAAGAAATGCCAGCGCCGCGCCATCGCCAGCCACTGCTGGCTGGGGAGAGTGATCCACGCAGGAAATCCGCGTTCGGTCGGCTGGCCGTCCATACCGGCTGACAATCCCAGCACACCGGTGGTATTGAACTCATGGCCGAAAATGCGGGTGACCCCAACGGGATTCCCCCGGGTATCCATGTGGGCGTCCATTTGCAGAATCGGCGGACGGCCGTTGTAGGAGGATTTTCCCCAGTACAGCGCAGGATGCGCGTTGAAGATCTGCAGCCCGCTCATCAGCAGCACAATAAAGGCGAGCACGTTGATCCAGTGCATGAGGCGGACGGGCCAGGTATGCCGCCGGTACCCGCCACCCTGGGCACGTGCAGCAGCCGCATCGTATGGTGGCATAGTGCCTCCCCTGCTTAAGGTGAGCCGACTTGGTAACTTCTATACCTTAGGTGACACCTCGACAAACCCCAAGTTCAACGGAACTTGCCGCGTCGCCCTAGGCGCCCGCTGCCTCCAGCGATTCGATCTGTTCCGATAATTCCAGCCACTTCTCCTCCTCGCGCGCCAGTTCCTCGTTGACATGCTGGAGCTGATTGCCGGCCTTGGTGATGTCCTCGACCGACAAGGTCCCGGCCAATCGCGCTTCGAGCGCAGCCTTTTCCGCGTGCAACGCGGCCAGGCTCTTGTCGAGTTTTTCCAGTGACTGCTTGAGCGGTTTGAGCTTGCCGCTCGGCACCGCGCGCTTGGCAACCACGGGCGCGGGGGCAGGCTTGGCCGGTTCCGCTGCCTTGCCCGCCTCTTTCAGGCTTTCGCGCAGACGCTTGCCCTCGTCCAGCAGATAGCGCTGGTAGTCATCCAGGTCGCCGTCGAACGGCTCGACCCCACCACGCGTGACCAGCCAGAACTCGTCGCACACCGCGCGCAAGAGGGCGCGGTCGTGGCTGACCAGCATCACCGTTCCCTCGAATTCGTTCAAGGCCATCGCCAGCGCTTCGCGGGTGGCCAGATCGAGGTGGTTGGTCGGTTCGTCCAGCAGCAGCAGATTGGGGCGCTGCCAGACGATCATGCACAACACCAGCCGCGCCTTTTCGCCGCCGCTCATGGTGCCGACCGCCTGCTTGACCATATCACCGCTGAAGTTGAAGGTACCGAGGAAGTTGCGCAGGTCCTGCTCGCGGCTGCTGAACTGGCCGGCGCCGCCGTTGGCGATGGTGTCGCGGGCGAGGCGGATCATGTGCTCCAGCGGCGTGTCCAGGGGACGCAGCACGTCGAGTTCCTGCTGCGCGAAGTAACCGATGTTGAGGCCCTTGCCCTCGGTCACTGCGCCCGCCACCACCGGCAGTGCGCGCGCGACAGTCTTCACCAGCGTCGACTTGCCCTGGCCGTTGGCACCGAGGATGCCGATGCGCTGTCCGGCGAAGACCGATTTGCTCACATGCTGCACGATCACCGTCGGCGGCGTGCCGGGCGGCGCGTCGGCCGGCGGCGGATAGCCGAAGCTGGCGTCGTCGATCGTCAGCATGGGATTGGGCAGGTTGAGCGGCTCCTTGAATTCGAAAGTGAAATCCGCGGTGGCCAACAGGGGCGCCAGCTTTTCCATGCGATCCAGCGCCTTGACCCGGCTTTGCGCCTGCTTGGCCTTGCTGGCCTTGGCCTTGAAACGGTTGATGAACTCCTGCAGATGGGCGATCTTGTCCTGCTGGCGGGCGTAGGCCGCCTGCTGCAGCGCCATCTGCTCAGCGCGCATGTCCTCGAAGGTGCTGTAGTTGCCGCCGTAACGGGTGAGCTGGCCGTTTTCGATATGGATCGTGACGTTGGTCACGGCATCGAGAAACTCGCGGTCGTGGCTGATCACCAGCATGGTGCCGGGATATTTCTTCAGCCAGGCCTCCAGCCATACCAGCGCATCGAGATCCAGGTGGTTGGTGGGTTCGTCGAGCAGCAGCAGGTCGGACGGACACATCAGCGCGCGCGCCAACTGCAATCTCATACGCCAGCCGCCGGAAAAGCTGTTGACCGGCTGATTCAGCTCGCGCACCTGGAAGCCCAGTCCCAGGATCAGCGCCTGCGCGCGAGACTGCGCGTCGTGGGCGCCGGCGTCGTGCAGCGCCATATAGGCGTGCGCCATGCGCTCGCCGTCGTCGCTGGCCTCGGCGGCAGTCACCTCGGCGTGCGCCGCCGCCAGGGTGGTATCGCCGGCGATGACGAAGTCGGTCGCGGATTCGCTGGTTTCCGGCATGTCCTGCGCCACCTGCGCCATGCGCCACTGCGACGGCATCGAAAAGTCGCCGCGGTCTTCGTGCAAGGTGCCGTTCAGCAGCGCGAACAGGCTGGACTTGCCGGCGCCGTTGCGGCCGACCAGACCGACCTTTTCGCCGGGGTTGATCGACACCGACGCGTTGTCGAGCAGGACCTTGGCGCTACGCCTGAGGCTGAGATTCTTGAGGATGATCATGCAGACGATGCGGTGCGCCGAAACGCCCCGCCCAAACCGAAAGCCGGATTCTACCTTGCCGCCCCGATTCACCCGGGCGACGTGTCGACTGTTTAACGCTTCGACACGGGATGACGGGTTTCCGTCAATTCACGCCATGGCTTGAACCCACGTCCCAAACAGGGCCCACGCATCCACTTGTTTTATCTATATTTTTTCCGCCATGGACTCTGCCGTCCAGATGGCACAGGCATTGCAAGTATTCAGGCAAGCAAGCCAACCAAGGAGCACATCATGAAACTGCAATTCGGCAAAAACCAACTGGTCCTCGAACTCAGCGCCTCGCCCTTTGCGTGGTTCCACGGCCAGACCGAACGCATGAGCCTCACCAGCCTGTCGCTGCTGTTCGTGCAGTTCTCCCTGTTTGCCCGTCAGCCTGCCGTCTGATGCAAGTCAGTCGAGCCACCAGCGTGAGCATCAATCTGTCCCGCTCGCCGTTGGGATTCTTCAGCGGCAGCACCTGTCGCATGTCGATGTTCAGCCTGACGCTGCTGTTCGTCGAATTCCGGGTGCTGCGGCGCACGACCGCGCAGTGCGCGTAACCGCCTAACGGCGGATTTCCAGTATCGCCTCCAGCCCGCCTTGCGGGCGATTGCGCAACACCACCTTCAAACCGTTCGTTTCCGCCAGTTGCCGCACGATCGCCAGCCCGAGGCCCGTTCCTCCGGTTGCCTGCGAGCGCGACGTTTCCAGCCGATAGAACGGCCTGAACACTTTCTCCAGCTGATCGTCCGGAATGCCGGTGCCGGCATCGCGCACGACCACGCGCGCCAAATTCCCGGTGCATTCCAGCACCAGTTCGACCGGCGTGGCGCCGTAACGCTGCGCGTTCTGGATCAGATTCGACACGATTTGCCGCACGGCCAGACGGCTGGCCTCGATCATGCACGGTGCCGCGCCCGACCACGCCAGGTTCGCATCGGCCGCGGTCTCGTCCAGCAGGCCGGCGAGGTCGAAACGCACCCGGTTTTCCGCCTGGGTGGTACGCGCCAGTTCCAGATACCCCGCAATCAGCTTGTTCATGTCGGCCAGATCGGTCACTGCGCGGTCGATACGTGCCTGGCTGGGGGTATCGCGCAACATTTCCAGGTTGAGCTGCAGCCGCGTCATGGGCGTACGCAGGTCATGCGAAATGCCTGCCAGAAGAGTGGTGCGGTTATCCAGCAGGGCACGCACCTCGCCCGCCATGGTGTTGAAACGACGGGCGAGTTCGGCGAGTTCGGCAGGCCCGGTTTCAGGCAGGGGCTCGGGCAATTCACCCGCCCCGACCTGGCTGGCCGCCCGCGCTGCCCGCGCCAGCGGCACGGTAATGCGACGCACCAGGAACAAGGCGGTCAGCAGACTGAGAAACGTGCCCAGGGCGACGACCGCGATGGCTGCCAGTGGCGGCTTGACTGCGTAACGGCGCGGGAAGAAGCCGGCATTCAGATCATGGCCACCCACTGGAATATCCAGCCAGGCCGCCTCGGTTCCGGGTACGCCGCGCAAGACCACGTCGTCGCCTACGCGCCGGCTCAGCGCAGCCTCGATCTGGGTGCGGAAGGCAAAATGCGGCGCGTCCGCCGTCGCGCCGATGTTAATTGTGGTCAGGCGCAGCCCGTGGCGGCGCGCCAGTTCGCGTTCGAACGCCGCGCGCGTCTGCGGCGGTAGTTCCACCCAGGTCTGCGCGGACAACACGATCAGGCCGGCCAGATCGTCGGCCGAGCGTTCCGCCACCGGCACGATCAGGGTGCGGTACACCACCCAGAATGCGGCGGCCTGAAACACGACGAAGGCCAACGCCAGCGTCAACGCGGTGCGGGCGAACAACGAGCGGGTCATGGATTTCATGGCCGATCTATTCCATTTCCAAACCGGAAAGATCGCGAAGGCAGGCCGAAGACAGGATAAACAGTACGGCGAGGCACGGCCGACAAAGGGATAGCCGGCTTGGAAATGGAATCACCCCTTGCCCTGCGGCACGAACAGGTAGCCCTGCCCGCGCTGGGTACGAATATAGGCTGGGTTAGCCGGATCGTCCTCGATCTTCTTGCGCAGGCGATTCACCCGCACGTCGATACTGCGGTCGAACGGGTCGCGCTCGAAACCGCGCAATTGATCCATCAGCCAGTCGCGCGACAGCGCCCGATTGGCATGGGTGACGAAGATTTCCAGCAATTCGTATTCGCCGCTGGTCAGCGGGATCTCGGTATCGTCCCGACTGAGCGTCCGGGCGTCGAGGTTGACGCTGAACGGGCCGAAACGTACCTGCCGGGCGGTTTCGGCCGCGGGGTGGGGGGGGGGGGGGGGGG